>JAGBFG010000013.1 GCA_017936565.1 Clostridia bacterium | reverse complement strand
GGTGCTGTAATCGTAGGGTTCTGCTGTTTGCGGAACTTCTGTTGCCGAAACGGTGCTGAAAATAGGCACCAATGAAAGCAACATACACGCCGTCAACAGCAAAGAAAGAATGCGTTTTTTCATTGTTTTTTCCTCTCTTTTCCGTTTTTTATACGCGTAATAATTATATTGTAGAAAACCAAGGATAATAACTGCCAAAGCCCACAAATACTTTTTTTCTTGTCGGACTTCGTTCACAGCCGTTCTCATCCTTAGACTCCTATTCAATTATATTATATCATTTTTATGCAAAAAGTCAATCTTTTTCTTAAAGCGCCTTCTTTTTTCGTCATTTTGCATAATTTTTGCCCTGAATTTTGTATCTTTTGCCCGTCAGACCCTTCTTTTTCCTGCCTTTTTTCGTCTTTTTATGGGTCAAAATGCCTTGTTTTTCGCGTTTTTTGCGGCTTGCCGACAAAAGTTTTGCAAAAACACTTGACAAAACCATTCTCATGTGCTAAAATACCACCGTTGCCTTTTTACTTTGCTGTGGGGTGCCCTCGCGGTTACAGCGCACAGAAAGCAAAACCACTTGCCGTACAAGGCGTTATTCTCGCCGTATACGGGTAGAACGGTTGCAACTTTTTTCCGCTTTTGCGGTTGCGTTTCTCTGAAACGCAAACTCGGGCGTGTTCGTTTTTTGCGGTGAGGTTTTAGACTGTAACCAAAAAACAAACACGCTCACTTTTGCCTTTCAAGGTTACGAAGGGCAAAATATGTTCGATGGGCGGATGTGCAAAAACAAGCGCACGCATCAAGATGCGTTAGCGCTTCGGCAGACGCGCTTTCCTCTCAAAAATTAATATGCAGGTATGGCGGAATTGGCAGACGCGCTAGATTCAGGTTCTAGTGCCTTCACGGGCATACAGGTTCAAGTCCTGCTACCTGCACCAAATAAAACAAGCACAGCTCTTGGGTTGTGCTTGTTTTACTTCATGTAGAAAAAAGACTTGAACCTCGTTCATTCCGTTTGCGGAATGAACAGACTTTGCGTAGTATATAGCTTCCTCGCAATAAGCACTTGGCGCAAAGTCGTTTTAAGCGCCTGCTACCTGCACCAAAAAATCCAAGTCTTCAGACTTGGATTTTTTACTTCTTCACGAAGAACAAATCGCTCTTGGCGGTTTGTTCTTGTTTTCACTCTATAGCCAAAAACATTTCTCCGTTTTTTAAAAAAGAAAGGGAAGAAATTACCTCTTCCCTTTCTTTTCATTTTCAATTTTTTATTATTTTCCCAGCAGCGCTGCGCCCATAAGCTCTTCGCCTTGCGCGCCCTTGGAAAATTTGACGTCGCACTTATTCGGCATGCTGTGAGTATACTGCTCGTTAAGAACAATATCCATCATAGGCGCCAAAAGCGCATCGCCCGCCTCTACAAACGGTCCTTCGAGCAAGAGAACGTTTGGCTGGAACAGGTTGATGATGTTTGTAATGCCGCTGGCAAGATAGCCCACATAAAGCTTTTTGGCTTGCTCTGCTTCGGGGGTTTTCATCGCGAAAAGCGCTTTGTGCGTCAAATCCTCGGCATTTTCAACACCCGCCTCGGCTGCCATACGTCTGAGCCCAGAAAGGCTTGCGTACGCCTCAAAGCAGCCCTTTTTGCCGCAGGAGCACTCATATCCGTCAAAGTCAATAATCATCGTCGCAAGGTTTGCGCCGAAATATATTTTCTTATCAATCACAAGACCACTCTCTACCGTGTCCTCTATTTTAAGCGCAACGGCATAGGGCGCGTCGTTTGCCTTGTGAGCCTCACCTCTCGCCTTTGCTTCCATAAGAGATGCTCCATAGCATTTCACGCCGACGCTTTTTTCAACGTCAGAAGCAAAGGAAGCGGACGAAGCGGAGCTATCAACCGCAACGCCGACATACGCCACGTCCGACGGCTTTATACCTGCCTCGGAAATCAGGTCAAGACAAAGCTTGCCAAGATCCTTCTCCGTTCCTTCCTTCTTCAATACAAGGTTGTTTTCCTTATCGTACAACGCAGCTTTGGACTGCTCTTTTTCAAGAACCGCACCGATAATATACATTTTGCTTCTCCAATCTATTCGGTTATGAGATACTGTCACATATTATACTGCCAATATCATATCATAAATTTCATAAAAAATATAGATACGCCCCCAAAATTCATAGAAAGTTCACAAAAACACCTTTGGTTTTTGTTATACTGTGTAATAGTAAAAAACACGTATAAGGAGTTACATACGATGGCATTGACATACATAACCAACGGTAAGATTATTCTTCCCGACAAAATCGTGTGCGGCAAGGCGCTTGCCTTTGACGAAGCAAGCGGAAAGATATGCGGCATAGTGGACGAGGCGCCCCTTGGCGCTTGCGTCATTGACGCGAAGGGCAATTACGTTGCTCCCGGACTTGTTGATATTCATATCCACGGGTATCTGGGCGAGGACACCAGCGACGCGAAGCCCGAGGGCATTCGGAAAATGGCTTACGGCGTTGCCGAAAACGGCGTTACGGCGTTTCTTCCCACAACAATGACCGTATCCCAAAAAGAGATTGACGCGGCGCTTGACGCGGTGCGCTCTCTCAAAGAGGAAAGCAAGACCTGGGGCGGCGCTGAGATTCTCGGCGTTCACGCGGAGGGTCCCTTTATCAACCCTTCCAAGAAGGGCGCGCAGAAGGAAGAAAACATACAAAAGCCGAGCGCCAAGTTCTTAATCGACAACCAAGACATCATCCGCATCGTTACTCTCGCGCCCGAAATGGACGAGGGGCACGAGGCTATCAAGGAAGCTGCCGAGAAGACGGACATTCTCATTTCTATGGGACACACGGGGGCACACTTTGAGGAAGCGGTTTCTGCCGTAAAGGACGGTGTTCGTCACACAACCCACCTCTTTAACGCTATGACTGCGTTGGCACACCGTGATCCCGGTGTCGTTGGCGCGGCACTTGCAACGGACGTTTCCGTTGAGCTTATCTGCGACACCTTCCATATTCATCCCGGTGTATTTTCCATCATCGCCAAGCAGAAGCCGGACAAGCTCTGCCTTATCACCGACTGCACACGCGCAGGCGGAATGCCCGACGGCGAATATGACCTTGGCGGTCAGCCCATCTTCTTGAAGGGCATTGAGTGCCGTTTGGCTGACGGCACGATTGCGGGAAGCGTTCTGAAGCTGAATGGGGCTATCAGAAACGTTCTGGCGCACACCTCTCTTCCCGTATACGAGGTTTTCAAAATGGCTTCTCTTAACCCCGCTTGCGCCATTCGCGTCGATGACCGCTTGGGCTCGCTCGAGGAAGGAAAGGATGCCGACATTATTATCACCGATGAAAGCATAAACATCATAAGAACCATAAAGAAAGGAAAAACAGTTTATGAAGCTTAAAATGACAGCACCCCTTGATCTTGGCTATATGCCCATGGCACTCGTCTTAAAGGATTTTGACGAGAGAGCGAAGAAAGAGGGCGGAAAGAAAATCGTCATTGGCATTGAGAGAAACAAGGGCTACGTTTCCACCTATGAAATGACCGTATTCAACGACGGCACAGGACACGACGAGGAAAACTTCGACGTTGTTGAGCGTGTTGTGAAATCTCTTCTCTGGGTGCGTGGCGGATATAAGGTTATTATCGCGGGAAGCGAGGTAATCGGCGACAAAATCAAGGCGGCTTATGACTTTGGCGGGCTGCGCGAGTTTGACCGCGGATTTATGGCAAGAGTGTACGAGCGTCCCTTTGAGGTTGAGGTGGTTTCTTACGAAAACGCACCCGCCGAGAACGAGGCGGCTGAGCCCGTTGGTCGTCATCTTGCAGGTTGCCGCATCGGCTTTGACGCAGGCGGAAGTGACCGCAAGGTCAGCGCGGTTATCGACGGCGAGCCCGTTTACTCCGAGGAAGTTGTTTGGTTCCCCAAGACCAACTCCGACCCTATGTATCACTACGAAGGAATTCTTGACGCAATGAAGACCGCCGCTTCCAAGATGCCCCGTGTTGACGGCATCGGCGTTTCTTCCGCAGGCGTTTACGTAGACAACAAGATTATGGTGGCTTCCCTCTTCATCAAGGTTTCCGACGAGGATTTTGAGAAGCACGTAAAGAATATGTATCTTGACGTTGCCAAGGAGCTTGGACGCGAGCTTGGCTACGACATTCCCGTTGAGGTCGCAAACGACGGCGACGTTACCGCGCTTGCAGGCGCTATGTCCTTGGAAGACAACGGCGTTTTGGGCATCGCGATGGGTACCAGCGAGGCAGGCGGTTACGTAGACACCGCAGGCAACATCACGGGCTGGCTCAACGAGCTTGCCTTCGTTCCTGTTGACTACAACAAGGATGCCATGGTTGACGAGTGGTCGGGTGACTACGGCTGCGGCGTTAAGTACTTCTCGCAGGACAGCGTTATTAAGCTCGCGCCCGCTGCCGGCATTGAGCTTGATCCCGCGCTCAGCCCCGCTGAAAAGCTGAAGGTTGTGCAGGGTCTTATGCTCGAGGGTCACGAGGGCGCCCGCAAGATTTACGAAACCATCGGCGTTTACTTTGGCTACGCCGTTGCCTACTACGCAATGTTCTACGACATCAAGCACGTTCTGCTTCTTGGCAGAGTGTCCTCGGGTGAGGGCGGAAACATCGTTCTTGATTTCGCAAAGAAAGCGCTCGCCGCTGAGTTTCCCGAGCTGGCAGAGAAAATCAGCATCGCTCTTCCCGATGAGAAGAGCCGCCGCGTCGGTCAGTCCGTGGCCGCCGCCAGCCTTCCCAAAATCAACTAAAAACCCAAAGAGGCTGTCCAAGCGGACAGCCTCTTTTCTGTAAAAGCAGCCTTGCGGCTGCTTTTTTTGCCCCTTTGGGGCTTTTTTATTTCCAGGTATCAACGATACTTTCGAGTAATCTTTGCTTCTCGTAGGATAAAGCAGAAAACGCTTCCATAAAGCTGTGCAGCTCTCCGTCCGAGCGGTTGCCACGCAAAATATAGTCTGCGCTGACCCCAAGCACGTCGCAAAGCTTAATCAAATTTTCGGGGCGAATTGCCTTTTTGCCCAACTCCAGGTTAGAAATCATCTGGACGGAAACATCCATTTTTTCCGCAAGAAGCTCCTGGGTGAAGCGCAGCTCCCGCCGTCTTTCCCCAATTCGTATGCCCATTTCCTTTAACAGCTTCCCATCACCCATAGCAACACCTCTCACCCTTTTATACCTTGATTATATCGCCTATGGGTTTATTTTTTAATCACTTATGGGTTGACTTTTATCACCTATGGGTGTATAATGGTGGTGCAATCTTATTTTTCCAAAGGAGTTTTCCACTATGTCATTAAGAACGCATTCTTTTGTTTGGGGTGGTCTTGCCTGCGCCCTTTCCGTTGGCATCGGCATCGCCGTAGGCGTAAACACCCAGGATTTTTCTAACATTCTCTTCTTCATTGTGGCAGGCATTTTGCTGTTCACCTTAATTTCCTGCATCATTCTGTGCAACAATTTTGTGGGCGGAATGGTCGCAACGGTATTCAGGTGGGGTTTCGTCCGTATGCCCGGCATCATTTTTGAGCTGAGCCTTGACGGATGTCTATTTTTTATCGGTGTAAAGGTTCTGTTTTGGATTATCAGTACGCTTATCAGCCTGTTGTTCGGCGTGCTGGCAATTGCGCTCGGTATGGTCTGCTCTGTATTCGTGTACCCCTTTGCGCTTTACGAAAGCTTCAAGGATCCCTTAGACTAATAAACTATAAAAAGGAGTAAATCAATGAAAAAAGTCTTATTGCTTTTATTCGTATGCCTGTTATCTCTCGTTTTAATCGCCTGCAACGGCGGTCAAGGCGGCGGAAATGAAGGCGGAGGCTCCACCGAGGACGGTGGCAGCACTGAGGGTGGCGACTCGACCACTACCACCTTTACCGTTTCCTTCATTTCCAACGGCGGCTCTGCGGTTCCCTCTCAAACGGTGGCAAGCGGCTCTCTGGCAACCTGTCCCGAAAAGCCTTCTTATAAAAACCATCGCTTTGTTGGCTGGTTTACCGATGCTTCTCTGCAAACCCCTGCCGATTTTTCCAAGCCCATCACCGCACCTACAACCTTTTATGCGGCGTGGAATGAAACGGTGGATATTGTGGCTTACCTGCGGACGCTGTTGAGCGGCTACACCTTGAACCCCTACAAATACGTTCCGGAGGCTATGCGTCCCGATTATGCCGCTAACCTCGTTTCTCCCTCGGACGTTTCGCCCGATTACTCGAGCTTTGTGAACGTTTCCGCTATTGAAAGCCACGGCTTTGGCGAGCAGTGGAATATGGTTTTAGAGAACATCAGCCAGTCCAGCGTTTTCTTCAATGCGCTTTCGGTTGTGGAAACCGTTTCTTCCTCCTCTATCACCATTTTCAACAACTACATCGACAAAAACCCTGCTGACACGGCGCACCACGCCTTTGCCAACGGTATTTACAACGTAACCGTTGACTTTGACGGCAGAATTCTCTATTATGTTTTGGATTATACCGCAACCTTCCCTGTCATTGGCGAGGTATCGGCGCAAATCGCCCTTGCTATGGACGTTACTACGGGAATCAAAACCGTGCGCATACAGCTGGGCGACGCCAATGCGCTGACCTATGTGATGACACCGAACAGCTATGAGTTTGCCATCAAATATCTTGGCGTCAGACGCGCATATTTCTCTATGCAGCAGGCGGCAAACGGAGATGTGACGGGACACATTTATGAATACCTTACCGTTTCCTCCGTAGAGGTTGCCAGCGCCGCTGATTTCTACATCACCGACTCCTACGTTACCGCCGTTGGCAACAAGGCAGATGGAATGATTGGCTTCAAGGGCTATATCAGCGAGGTATACAAGACCGCCACGGGCAAGCTTTTGGGCTATGAGGTGCGAGAGGAAATGACCATTCTCGGCAAAACCGCTACCTATAATACCCTTTGGTTTGACCTGGATATGATTAACGGCATCAACTCCATCAAGTACATTCCCGCAACCACCACAGAAGGCGCCAACGGGGAGGAGGAAACCACTCCCGCTATGCTTTATATCAACGGCTCCTCTACGGCTTGGGAAACCGTCAACTTCGGTGGAATCGGCGCAAAGATGTTCTCACGTCGCTTTGACATTGAGTTCCGCACCCAGTATTTCTACTCCTATGACAACGCCAAGGACGAATACATCCAGCACGCCGTACAGGTGCCCATGCTGTTCGTGCAGGAGGAAAAGTACAGCGACCTTGCCAAGGATGTCAAGGACGCCAACGGCGTCACCGTTTCGGTAGCGGTCAACGCCGCCGACTTGAACAAGATACAGTCGGACTACGATACCTGTGTTGACGTGTTCATTCTGAACAAGGACCTCTTTACCGTAGATAACATTCTCGCCTTTATCGGTGCTAAGGTTGGTTTTGACGAGCCTTGACGGTTAAAATTTGCCGCCCGTGCGACTTGCACGGGCGGTTTTTGCGTAGAGGCACCGAAAAGGGGCGTTTTTTGCATTTCGCAACCTGCGGTTGACAAAATGATTGGTGGCGGTTGGTTGCACGCAACCAAGTTTTGTGCTATAATAGGGGTGCAAGGGGCGAAAGCGTCACGGTGCGCTATGGTAGCACAGGACTTCCAAACTGCTAACAGATTACAATGCAAAAAAAGACGAAGATGGCATAAAAACGCTTCTCTTCGTCCTTTTTATTTTCAATTTTCAACTTTTCATTATGCATTCAGCACTTGTTTATCTCTGCACTCTTCCGCTTCCGTCGCCCTTTGCAAGCTTTTCAACCTCAGCGACGCTGACGCGGTTATAGTCGCCCTCAACCGAGTGTTTAAGCGCCGATGCCGCTACCGCGAACTCGATAGAGGACTGCGTATCCTTGCCCGACAGAAGAGAATAGATAAGCCCGCCGCCAAAGCTGTCACCGCCGCCGACTCTGTCAACGATGTGCAGATGATAGGATTTGGAGAAGCAATAATTTTCCCCGTCATAAAGCATTCCTGCCCAGTCGTTGTCGCTTGCGGAGATAGAGGAGCGAAGCGTGATAGCGACCTTCTCAAAGCCAAATTTGTCGGCAAGCTGCTTTGCGACGGATTTATAGCCCTCGTGATTGAGCTTGCCGCCGTATATATCGGTGTTTTCCGCTTCAATGCCAAAAACGTCCTTTGCATCCTCTTCGTTGGAGATGCAAACGTCAACGTACTCGCAAAGCTTGGTCATAGCCTCTCTTGCCGCCTCTCTTGTCCAGAGCTTGCCGCGGTAATTGAGGTCGCAGGATATTTTCACGCCCTTCGCCTTTGCCGCCTTGCAGGCTGCAAGGCAAATTTCCACCATATTGCCGCCAAGAGCGGGCGTAATTCCCGTAAAGTGGAACCAATCCGCGCCATCAAAAATGGCATCCCAGTCGAAATCGGAAGTGGAGGCCTCGGCAATAGAGGAATGGACGCGGTCATAAATGCAGACGGAGCCTCTTTGCGAAGCGCCCTTTTCCAGAAAATAAATACCCACTCTGTCGCCACCGCGCACGATTTTAGAGGTGTCAACCCCGAAATAGCGCAAGGAGTCAACCGCCGCCTGCCCGATGGCGTGCTTTGGCAGCTTGGTTACGTAAACGCTGTCAAGTCCGTAATTCGCAAGCGACACCGCGACATTGGCTTCTCCGCCGCCAAAGGTTGCCTGCATCTGATCGTTTTGGAAAAATCTGTAATATCCGTTGGGCGCTAAGCGAAGCATAAGCTCGCCAAAAGTGACTACTCTTTTCATTGCTCTTCCTCCATTTTTTTAAGTGCTTCCTTGACGAAAAAGCTGCCACCGATGGCTGCTATCTTGTCAAATGCCAAAAATTCATCTATATTGCTTCTGTCAACTCCGCCCGTGGGAATGAATTTGACCTGCGGGAAGGGAGCGGAAAGAGCCTTCAAGGCTTTCAGCCCGCCGTAAACGTTTGCGGGGAAGAATTTAACCGTGGTAATGCCAAATTCAAGCGCCGCCATAATCTCGGTGGGGGTTACACAGCCGGGATAGTAAGGAATACCTCTTTCCTTGCAGACAGTCGCAACCGCAGGCGAAAATCCGGGGGACACGATAAAGGTCGCTCCCGCCGCGAGCGCCGCCTTGCATTGCTCAGCGTTGATAACGGTACCGGCACCAATCTCCATATCGGGATAGTTCTTGACCGCATAGGCGATAGCCTCTTCGGCGCAAGCGGTGCGGAAAGTAATCTCCGCGCACATAATACCGCTCTTTTTGAGCGCTGTGAGAATTTTGTCGGTTTCCGACATTTCTTTAATAACCACAACGGGTATATATTTTTGCATTTCCTTTTCTCCTTATAAGTGAATTAAACACCTGAATAGGCGGCAAAGCCGCAGTCAATAGGAAGAACGACGCCTGTAATGGCAGATGCTGCCCTGTCGTCACACAAAAAGAGGGTTCCGCCAAGAAGCTCATCGGCATCAACAAACCTTCCCATCGGCGTTCCGTTCAGAATTTTCGCGCTTCTTGGGGTAGGTGTTCCGTCCTCGTTGAAGAGCAGCTTGTAATTTTGCGCGGAAACAAGGAAGCCGGGGGCTATCGCGTTGCAACGAATGCCCGTTCCCGCAAAGTGCGTGGCGAGCCATTGCGTGAAATTGGAAATGCCTGCCTTTGCCGCGGAGTAAGCGGGAATTTTTGTCAGGGGCGTGTATGCGTTCATTGAGGAAACGTTCAGAATGCAGCCTGCCCTTTTGGCGACCATATCCTTTGCGAAAACTTGCGTGGGAAGCAACGTTCCTTGGAAATTGAGCTTGAACACAAAATCAACACCGTCTGCCTCAAGGTCAAAGAAGGATTTGCCGCCTTCCTTCGCTTCGTGCTGATACTCGTTGTCGGTGGTGGCTCTTGGATTGTTGCCGCCGGCGCCGTTTACGAGAATATCGCATTCGCCAAGGTCACGAACAACCGCCGCGTGCACCTCTTCAAGCGCCGCGGGGTCAAGCACGTTTGCCTTGTAGCCCTCGCAGACAAAGCCCTCTGCTTTCAGCTCCTCGGCAAGTTGCTTCACCGCCTCTTCGTTTAAGTCAAGCGCGGCAACCTTAGCGCCCGACTGCGCAAACGCTCTTGCCATAGCGCCGCAGATAAGTCCGCCGGCACCCGTCACGACAACCACCTTGCCGCTGTAATCTATGTTTATAGGAAGCTTTATCATATCTTCTCCTTTTATATCACTTTTTATCAAATTTTTCAAGGCTGTCCCAAACGCCAAGCATATACATAATGCCAAGCGCGCGGTCATAAAGCCCGTAGCCGGGACGAACGTTTCCCGGGCCCTCTCCCCACAGGTGTCTGCCGTGGTCGGGGCGGATATATCCCTCGTAGCCGCAATCGTGGTAGGCTTTCAGAATATCAAGTATGCCTGTATCTCCGTCACAATCTCGGTGGCTTGCCTCGGAGAAATCGCCGTTTTCAAAATGCTTGACGTTTCTGATATGGGCAAAGGCAATTCTTGAACAATGCTTGCGCACGATTTCGGCAACGTTGTTGTTCGGGTCGGCATTCAGGCTTCCCGAGCAGAGCGTCAGGCAGTTGTATTCATCGTCCACCATCTTCAAGAAGCGGTCAATGCTCTCTTCGTTAACAAGGAGTCTTGGCAGCCCGAAGATATCCCAGGGCGGATCGTCCATATGTATTGCCATCTTGATGTCGCACTCGCGGCAGGTGGGCATTATGGCTTCCAAGAAGTATTTGAGGTTTTCCCAAAGCTTTTCGTGGTCAACGCCCTCGTAAGCCCGGAACAGCTCGTCAAGCCTTGCCATACGCTCAGGCTCCCAGCCGGGAAAGGACATATTGTACTTCTCGGTAAAATCGAGAATGTACCTTGCCATAGCGTTGTAGTCGTCCTGAATCATATTCTTCTGGTAGAAAAGCGCGCTTGAACCGTCACCTACGGGGTGGAAAAGCTCCGAGCGTGTCCAGTCAAAAATGGGCATAAAGTTGTAGCATATCACCTTGACGCCGAATTTTGAAAGGTTTTTTATCGTGGCTTTGTAGTTTTCAATGTAGCCGTCGCGGGTTGGAAGCCCAATCTTAATATCGTCGTGCACGTTGACCGACTCCACCACATCCATGTTAAAGCCATACTCGTCAAGCTGGCGCTTTACCTCGGCAATTTCCTCTTCTTGCCAGATTTCGCCCGGCATCTTGTGGTGAAGCGCCCAGACGATTCCGTCAACCCCGGGAATCTGCTTGATGTCCGAAAGCTTAATGCTGTCATTTCCCTCTCCGTACCAACGGAAGGTCATTTTCATCGGCATGTTCTTTTCTCCTTTATTCAAATATTCAAAGCTCAAAATATTTTTTCGCGTTTTCATAGCAAATACCGCAAACAATCTCGCCAAGCGCGCCATAGTCCTCGGGGTATTCCCCGTTCTCCACCCATTCGCCGATAAGCGCGCAAAGAATGCGGCGGAAATATTCGTGGCGGGTGTAGCTGAGGAAGCTGCGGCTGTCTGTCAGCATTCCGATAAAATTGCCAAGCAGCGAAAGGCTGGCAAGGCTCGTCAGCTGCTCTCTCATTCCCTCTTTGTTGTCGTTAAACCACCAAGCGCTTCCGTGCTGAAGCTTGCCCGCTATCTCCGTTCCCTGAAAGGCGCCGAGCAGGGTGTCTATAAAGGCGTTGTCGGACGCGTCAAGGCTATATATGACGGTTTTCGGCAGATGCCCCTCGGTATACAGCGCGTCTAACAAGGACGACAGCTTCCGGCTTCCGTTGTCAGGACCGATGCAGTCAAAGCCCGTGTCAGCGCCCAGCCGTTCAAGCATTTTGGAGTTGGGGTTTCTTAAACAGTTATAGTGAAGCTGCATCACCCAGCCCAAGCGCGCATATTCAGAGGCGCAGTAAAGAAGTAGCTCCGTTTTGAGCGGCTCTGCCTCTTTTTCGGTTATTCTCTCACCCGCAAGAGCGCGCCCAAGCAGTGCGTCTAATTCCTTCTCGCTTGCCCTTGCGTATACCATACGGTCAAGCCCGTGGTCACTTGCGCGACAGCCGCAACGGGAAAAATACTCTATTCTTGCGCCAAGCGCCCTTTTCAGACTGTCAAGGTTTTCAATTTTAACGCCTGAAACCGCGGAAAGCTTCTCTATATATTCCCGCCAGAGCGGCTTGTCTATGTTTAACGCCTTGTCGGGTCGGAACGAGGGGGCAACAACCGTCCCAAAGCTCTCGTCAGCGGCAAGCAGCTTGTGATATTCCAATGAATCAACAGGGTCGTCCGTTGTGCCGATAAACGCCACGTTGCTTTGCTTGATAATGCCGCGCACGCCAAGGCGCTCATCCTGCAAGCGGGCCCTAGAAAGCTCCCAGACCTCTTTTGCGGTTTCGCCGCAAAGCACCCCGTCATACCCAAAATAATTTTTAAGCTCAAGGTGACACCAATGATACATAGGGTTTCCTATTGCCTTTGGCATCAGCTCGGCAAATTTGACGAATTTTTCGTAAGGGTCAGCCTCTCCCGTGATATAATACTCGTCAACGCCGTTTGAGCGCATCAATCTCCATTTGTAGTGATCGCCCGAAAGCCAAAGCTCCGTTATGTTGTCAAACCGCTTGTCCTCGTATATCTCCTTGGGGTTTACGTGACAGTGATAGTCGATAATCGGTAGCTTTTGTGCATATCCGAAATAAAGCTTTTTTGCGGTCTCTGTGGTTAAAAGGAAATCTTCCTTCAAAAATCGCGCCATATTTTTTCTCCTTGCTTTTCTTTATGCCCGCGCCCTGATGGCTTCTCTGTATTCTCGGGGTGTTTTTCCAATCTGCTTTTTGAATATTTTTGAGAAATACTGCACGTCCATAATGCCGCAATGCAACGCCACCGTTTGTATCTGCAAATGCGTCGTGCTCAAAAGATACTTGGCGTATTCAATGCGTTTGTTTCTTACGTATTCGGACACCGTCGTTCCGATTTCCTTTTTGAATACGGTTGCTAAATACCCCTCACTGACGCCCTGCTTTTCGGCGAGTGTTCCGAGCGAGAGCTCTGCGGATATATCGGAGTCTATCATAATAACCGTTCTTTTTACAAGGGGAGAATAGTGCTTTGTCGCGTGCTTTTGCACTAAGCTGCAATACGAGGCAAACATTTTCCGCATAAACTCAGGAACCGCCTTCACGCTTGACATAAGCTCTATTTTCAAAGCGAATTTTGACGAAAGCCTGTCTATGTGAATGGGGTGCACGCCCCCATTCTCTGCCGCCTTGCGAAGCAGCGTATTCATAATGATGCAGTAGTTCTTTGCGTTTCGCAAAGGGTCTTGCACCCGTTTTTCAAACATATTCTCGTTAAACGCCGCCGCGAGGAGCTCTTCCTTGTGCTGCTGCCCAAGCGTTACGGCGCGTATCATCTCGTTTTCAAAGGAATACCGCATCTCCATCACCCTTACGCTTGCGAGTATCTCCTCGGCGCTTTCTCCACGTGAGGCGCCATTCATCGTGACCAAGGGCAGAGCATAGCTTTTGTCGGCTTCCACGATAGAGAAGGACGAGGTCTGCCATATGCGCTCGCAAAATGCGTCTATCACCCCGAAAATACGGTCATTCCCCGAAAGGACGGGCAAGGTGGCGTAATACTCCTTCAAAAGCCGTTGAACCGAAGGAGAAAGACCCATTTTCTCCCCAATTTCGAGAATTTCCTTTGAGGAAGGAAAGGAAGCCAGATACGGACCGACAAAAAGAATGTTTCTTTCGCTCGTAGCAGGGAGCCGCAGGCAAACGTATTGAAGCCCGAGCTCATTACAAAGCATATACTTGGTCTTGCTCTCGATGTTGCCCAAAAGCTTCTGGACCGTCATATCCAGCCTCATTATGCTTTCTATCGCCTTGCCAAACCCTTGTTCTACCGTCGCTCCCATATTGTCGTGAATGGACAAAACCGACGTATGAATATGACACTTTTCAAGGATATCGCGAAAAAAGTTTAATTCGTATTCGTGATTCATCCGTTCACCTGCTTTTCGCCGCATACAATTTTTGGCTAAAATATTCTTTACAAACGATATTATAGCACATTTTTTTGACAAATGCAACAATCGTTTTCACAATAAAATGAAAATAATACAAAAGCACATTAAAGTTTTACTATTATTTTTTGAACAGAAATGGTATAATACAGATATCATAGCAATTTCCAACAAAAAAACATCAAAAAGAAAGAGGAAATGACAATGAAAAAAGAAAAACAATTAGATGCCACCGGGCATCGCAAGTTTGGCATACGCGACAGCCTTGCGTACGCCGCGGGCGACCTCGGTTGCAACATGAGCTTTGCGCTCAAAAGCACCATGGCGATCTTCTGGTCGCAATTTATGGGCATGCGTCTTTGGTACCCCATTCTGCTTATCATCGTGCAGGTGTGGGACGCTATTAACGACCCCCTTATCGGCTCCATTATAGACGCAGACAGACGCAAATATAAGAGAAACAAATTCTTGCAGTACATTTGGGTTGGCTCCATCGGTCTTATCATCGGCGGCGCCTGCTGCTTCCTCCCCATCACGGGTGCACAGCCTCTGGCAAAAGCGATCATCTTTATCGCGGGTTACATAGTTTGGGACGCATTCTATACCATTGCAAACGTTCCCTATGGCTCCTTGCTCTCGCTCATCTCCAACAAGCCTGCTGACAGAGCCTCTCTTTCCGCTTGGCGCTCCATCGGCTCGATGGTGGGCAATATGCTTCCTATGGTTTTGCTCCCCTTCATTATTTACGATGAAAACGACAACCTGATCGGTCAGAACGTATTTATCGCCGCTCTTATCATGGGCGCGCTCGGCTTTATCTGCTTCCAGTTTATGATCAGAAACACCGAGGTTCGCGTGGATACCGAGGTTAAGCTCAATGAGGATCAGCCCAAGTTTAACGTTTTTGTTGCGCTCAAAAACTTTGTTATGAACCGTCCCGCCGTCGGCGCAACGCTTGCCGCTATGGGTATGTTCATCGGTATGCAGGGCGCCTCTACCGCCGTACAGGTCGTATTCCAGGTTTACTACGGCGAGGGTATGTCCCAGTTCTCGGGTATCGTTCAGCTCTTTGCTATGATTCCCATTGTCGCGTTCACGCCTCTTGCGCGCAAGATGGTTACCAAGTACGGCAAGAAAGAGCTCGCTATTGTCGGCTCTGTTTGCTCTATTATCGGTGCGCTTGGACTTTTCGTGGTCCTTCCTCAAAACAAGGGTCTTGACTTGGTTCTTTACATCGTTTGCCAGCTCGTTTACAGCCTTGGTCTTGGTATTTACTCCACTGTATCGTGGGCAATGATGGGCGACGCTATCGACTACAACGAATGGAAGACAGGCAAACGCGAGGAGGGCGTTGTTTACGCAATGCATTCCTTCTTCCGTAAGCTTGCGCAGGGTCTTGGTCCTGCCCTTGCTATCTTCATTATGGGCTTCTACGGCTACGTGGAGAACGACGTAAACGAGTTCGGCGAGAGCATCATCAACATTGAGCTGCTCGGCGCTCAGGTCGGCTTGAATATGCGTTGGCTGGTTGCCATTCTCTTCCTCGTTGCCGCCGTTATGCAGTTTATCGGTCTTGCTCTCATCTACAACCTTGACAAGAAAACCCTTGCCAAGATGAACGCCGACCTTGGTCGTGACGTTGAAGCGGATGACGTTTTGACCTACACCACCGCAGAAGACAACGACAACTTGGCTTAATTCAAACACTCTACGGTGCCAGACAAAAGTCAGGCACCGTATTTTAAGCAAACGGAAAGACTTAAAGTACGTTTCATACTCACCTTTAACAAAGAAAGGAACAGCCATATATGAGAAACATCATCAGCTTGAACGAGGGCTGGCTCTTTACCAAGGGCACATCCGACATCGCCTGTGCCGATGGGATAGAGGTCACTCTTCCGCACACCTGGAACGCCGAGGACGGATTTGACGGCGGAAACGATTATTTCCGCGGCTCCTGTCTTTACGCAAAAACGTTAAGCAAATCGCTTCTTCCCGAGGCGGAGCTTTACTACTTGGAATTTAAGGGCGCTAACTCCTCTGCCGACGTATACGCAAACGGGAAAAAGCTTGCGCACCACGATGGCGGATATTCGACTTTCAGAGTCAACATCACCAACGAGTTGGGAGAAGACACAAGGATAGCCGTTGTGGTTGACAACGCCGCGAACGAAACCGTATATCCGCAGATGGCAGACTTCACCTTCTACGGCGGTCTTTACAGAGACGTTAATCTTATCTGCGTCAACAGCGCGCATTTTGACCTTGACTACTACGGCGCGCCCGGTATCAAAATCACCCCCGCCGTTAACGGCGCCGATGCCACCGTTGAGGTAGAGGCTTTTGTTTGCGGTATCAAGGAAGGGCAAACAATTGTTTACACCATCTACGACAAGGACGAGAACGAGCTGCAAAAGATAGAAACAACCGAAACCAAGGCGACCTTTGAAATAAAGGGCGTTCATCTCTGGCACGGACGCCGCGACCCATATCTCTACTGCTGTGAGGCTGAGATTTTGGAAAACGGCGAGGTTGTCGACAACGTTTGCAATCGCTTCGGCTGCCGCACCTTCAAAATTGACCCCGAAAACGGCTTTATCCTCAACGGCGAGGAATATCCTCTTCGCGGCGTGTCGCGCCATCAGGACAGATGGGGCGTTGGCAACGCGCTTCTTCCCGAGCATCATAAAGAGGATATGGACCTTATCTGCGAGGTCGGCGCGACGACCATTCGTCTGGCGCACTATCAGCACGACCAATATTTCTACGACCTCTGTGACGAGCGCGGGCTTATTCTCTGGGCGGAAATTCCGTATATCTCCAAGCATATGCCCACAGGGCGCGAGAACACCGTCACGCAGATGAAAGAGCTCGTATGTCAGAACTACAACCATCCCTCTATCGTGGTCTGGGGGCTTTCCAACGAGATATCCATTGGCGGCTCTGACGAGGACCTGCTCGAAAACCATCGTATTCTTAACGATCTCGTTCACGAGATGGATAAGACGCGTCTTACCACCATCGCCGCCGTTTCTATGTGCAAGATGGACGATCCTTACCTTCTCATTCCCGACGTGGTTTCCTACAACCACTACTTCGGCTGGTACGGCGGAGACACCTCTATGAACGGCCCTTGGTTTGACAAGTTCCACGCTATGCACCCGACCATTCCCATCGGCTGCTCTGAATACGGCTGCGAGGCGCTCGACTGGCACACAAGCGAACCCAAGCAGGGCGACTATACCGAGGAATATCAGGCATACTACCACGAGGAGCTTATCAAGCAGCTCTTTACAAGAAAATATATGTGGGCAACGCACGTTTGGAATATGTTTGACTTCGGCGCTGACGCCAGAGCCGAGGGCGGCGAGAACGGGCAGAACCACAAGGGTCTTGTCACGATGGACAGAAAGTACAAGAAGGATTCCTTCTATGCTTACAAGGCTTGGCTCGTTTCCCCCGAGGTTGACCCCTTCGTTCACCTTTGCGGCAAGAGATACGTGGATAGAGTTGAGGACGTAACCAAGGTAACCGTTTATTCCAATCTGCCTGAGGTTGAGCTTTTCGTCAACGGCGAAAGCCTTGGCAAGAAGACCGCAGAGGACCACTTCTTCTACTTTGATGTTCCGAACGCAGGCGAGAGCACCATTACCGCAAAGGCGGGCGATTTTACCGATGAGGGCAAAATACGCAAGGTTGCGGAAATGAATATGGACTACGTTCTCGTTGAAAAGGGCGCGGTGCTCAACTGGTTTGACATTGACGCGCCCGAGGGACGCTTCTCTCTGAACGACAAAATCAGCGATATTATGGAGTCCCCGCGTGGAAAGCTCTGGTTCATCGGCGTTGGTCTGAAAATAAAGAAAAAGATGAACGCAAACAAAAAAGGCAAGAGCGAGGAAAAGAAATCGGGCGGCTTTGAGGTTGATTTGAAGGCAGACGGCGGACTGATGCAAATGATGGGTGGCTTCACCGTGCTTCGTCTGACGAGTATGATGGGAATGCTAAACATTTCCTTCACCAAGGAAGAGCTGCTTAAAATGAACAAAAAGCTCAACCGCATCAAAAAGCCCAAGAAAAAGAATTAAATTCCTTTATTCAAAGAATCGGCAAGCCTGTCTTGCCGATTTTTTATTTTCTGTTTTCCGTTTTTCATTTTCTTGCTTTTTTCTCTTTTTTATGCTATACTACCGTCAGAAAGTTTATAAAAAGAAAGGAACACCCCTATGAGCTCTCGTTTTGGCTTTCACCACATCGCCCTCAAATGCAAGGATTTTGAAAAAAGCATCGCTTTCTATAAAGCCATCGGCTTTACCGAATATGCCCGCTGGGGCTCTTCTGAGCAAGAAATTATCTTATTAAAGCTTCCCTCAGGCGAGGGAATGTTTGAGTTATTCTCTGACGGCGGAGATATGTTCCCCGAGGAAGGCAAATACGTTCATATTGCGCTCGCTTCTACTGACGTTGTGGGCGACTATGAAAGAGCACTTTGCGCGGGCGCTACTCCCTTGACCCCACCCAAAACCGTTCCCGTTGACTCTTGCCCTGTCCGTCTTTCCCTTCACCTTGCTTTTGTAAAGGGACCTGACGGCGAGCAGCTTGAGTTTATTCAATCCACGGAAGAATAAATAAGAACAGACCGCCAAAGGCGATTTGCTCTTCGTGAAAAGGTAAAGGGGCTGAGTCATTCACTCAGCCCCTTATTTTTGCAGAAAATTTGAAGGGCAGGTTACAATTTCTGTGAAATTGTAACACACGGGAGCTGAAAAGCAACTGTTTTGTGTTGCTTTTCGGTGCTTCACGAGCGGCGAAGCTGACCCTTTTTCAAAATAAACCAAAAATTTTACCGATTTCTTAAAAAAATGTCAGAATAATACATATTTTTCATAAAAATAGATTGACAAGTCCGACTTTTGTGCTATCCTATAGGCAAGAGAGAATAATACGAACTCGTTTTAACGAGGTGAATTTTCCGGCGCACATCGGTTGTGTTTCTCGCAATATTTGTATGTTTCGTTGAAATCCAACCTCGTTCCCCGAAGAATTTTCTCTCGTTAAAATTCGCAGAACTCCCAAGCGAATACATTATGTAATAAAGGACAGCATATGGCATATTTATTTTTATTTCTCTCCCTGGCGGCTCTTGCTATTAAGGGCTATTGGGGAAAAAAGACCAGCAACCAGATGCGGCAGGTCAGCGACTCCTTTTTGTTTAACCTTGTGCGCGCGGTGATTTGTTGCGTTATCGGCGTTGTCCCCTTGCTTCTTGACGGCGCCTTCTTTTTGCCCGTTCCCCCTATGCTTCTTATTTGTCTTTTTGGGGGCGTTTCCACCGCGCTTTTTCTGGCGTGTTGGATTTTGGCGGTGCGGACGATTTCCTATGCCGTGGTGGACGTGGCGTTGGCGATGGGCGCGCTCTTGCCCGCTCTTCTTTGTGCCATTCTCTTTCAAGAGCCTCTGGCTCCCTTTAAGATGCTGGGTATGGCAATTGTCGTTGGCTCCATCTTCATTTTGACGGATTTCCAAAAAAGCCCCTCTCAGAAGAAGAGCCTTTCCGCCGTTCTTCTGGTGGTTCTTGCAGCAGTCGGCGAAGGGCTTAGTAGCTTTTCTCAGCAGCTTTACCGCCGCTATTTCGGAGAAGGAGCGGCGCTGTCTTACCCGAAGAGCGTTTACAACTTTTATTTGTACGTATTTGCCGCGCTGGCGCTTTTGCTCTTTTATACCGTGGCAGTTTTCGCCGCCAAGAAGAAAGGAAGCGCGCCGTTTTCCGTCAAGGAACAGCTCTTTTCTCTCAAAAAGCCCTTTTTCTACATTTTGGGTATGGCTGTTTGCCTGTATCTGGCAACCTATTTTCAAACGGTTGCCACGGGCGATTACGGAATGTCGGCGCAAATACTATATCCCGTCTTGAAGGGCGGCTCCCTTATCACCTCTAATATCATCACCATTTCTTGCTTTGGGGATAAGCTGACCGTCAGGCGAGGTGTCGGTATGGCGGTGGCGCTGGCGGGCATTCTGATTATCAATCTCCTATAAACCCTCGGCTTTTTAAGAAAGGATTTCTATATGGATATGCAAAAGAACATCCAAGAGGCAAAAGACGCCTTGGAGCAAAAGCCCCTGTATAGCGCGACCTATGAGCGCATTTTCATTCTGAATGAAATCAAATCCAAATACAATCACTTGAAGCAGCCTTTGCGCTTTGCCGCGGTGCTTGGCGAGCTTTTGGAGCGTGTTTCCCTGCCCCTTGCCGACTATGACCTGATAGCAGGCAGAAGCCTTGATAGAGTCTTAACGGACGAGGAAGAGGCGCTTTTGCGCGAGTATGTCAACGCAAAGGACAATCCCGAGCGCGAAACGTTACTTAATTCCGGGCATTGCACCTTCTCTTGGGAAAGTCTTGTGCGCTTGGGACTCTCGGGGCTCCTTTCCCGCACCGAAGAGAAGCTTGCCGCGGAGCAAGACCCGACCAAACGCGTCTTTTTAGAGGGAATGTGCGGCGTTTATCGGGCGCTTTCCCGCTTTGCCCTGCGCTATGCCAAGGCGGCAGAGAAAAAGGGAATGACCTCTCTTGCACAAACGCTTTCTGCCATTGCCCATCGTGCGCCCGACAGCTTCCGCGAGGGCTTACAGCTGTTGTGGCTTGTGACCTTCGTTGATTGCAGCTATATCTCCTCAAACCCCACCCTGACGGTAGGCAGGCTTGATGTAGCACTTTACCCTCTCTATCAAAGAGATATGGAAAGGGGAACTCTCACACCACTCCTTGCCAAAGCCTATATTACCGACTATTATTGCAAGCATAATTTGAATATGGGCAGGGGCGAGCATCAGGTGGGAACTGCCGAAACGACAACCTCTTGGGAGCGCATTCTCAATTATGACGCGCCCCAGTATCTGCTTTTGGGCGGAACGGACGAAAAGGGAAAGAGCGCCGTCAACGACTTGACCCTTCTTTTTGCGGAATGTATCTGCCCCGCCTTCAAAAATCCCGTTGTGGTGGTGCGCTACCACAAGGGAATGGCAAAGGAGCATCCCCTGCTCTGGGACGTGATTTGCCAGAAGGGGCTTGCAAGCGCCTCTATGATGATTTACAACGACGACAACGTAATAGAAGCATTCCGAAAA
Source organism: Clostridia bacterium (assembly GCA_017936565.1). Taxonomy (GTDB): domain Bacteria; phylum Bacillota; class Clostridia; order Oscillospirales; family CAG-272; genus UBA1740. The sequence goes on along the minus strand of JAGBFG010000013.1, from coordinate 519 downwards.
ATCGGTCTGCCGCAAGACGTTTGCCGCCAATACAGTCATTTCGGCTGTAACTGGGCAAGCGCGGGGGAAAGATCCTCTTGGATGTGCAGCGCGCCTAAATCCTTCCTCTACTGCCCCGATATGGACAAGGAAGAAAGAGTGGCTCTTAACGTTCCCTATATGCGCACAAACGCCGCCTGCTCTTACCCGCAGGACGTTGTGGAAATTATGGAAGAGCTGTGCAGAGAGGAAAAGGAATGCTCCATAGAGGATTTCTATTCCCGCTTTCTCTCTCGCTTGGACGATTTTCTCGATAGGAAGCTCGCCTATCTTTCTCACGAGCTTTCCGCCCGTCAAAGAGCGCCCTCTTCCCTTTTGTCCTATGCCGACTGCTTCTTGGATGAGTCCTTCCAAAACGCCGCCTGTCACAGCGCGGGGGCAACCTACCATTTCGAGCTGCAAAGCTTCCAGATGTTCGGAACGGTAGTGGACTGCTTCACCGTCATTGATACATTGGTTTTCAAGGACAAAAAGGTAACG
>JAGBFG010000012.1 GCA_017936565.1 Clostridia bacterium | reverse complement strand
GCTGTGGACGGAACGCCCATGCGTTTGGATATGGCAAAGAAGCTCGGCGCAAAGACCATTGTAAACTTCCGCGAGCTTTCCACCTTGGATGAGAGAGTGGCAAAGGTGAAATCCGTCACGAATGGCATTGGCGCTGACTTTGCGTTCCAATGCACAGGCGCACCTGCCGCAGCCGCTGATATTTATTCTTATATCCGTCGCGGCGGCGGACTTTGTGAGATGGGCTTCTTCGTCAACAACGGCGAATACAACGTCAATCCTCACTTTGCTATGTGTAACAAGGAAATCAATTTGGTTGGCTCTTGGGATTACAGCGCGGACGATTATCCGACCACGGTGGCGTTCCTGCGTCAGGCAAGAGAAATGAACATTCCCATCAAAGAATTGATTACCCACTCCTTCCCGCTTGACCAGCTCAACGAGGCAATGGAAGTCAACGTGGCTCAAAAGGGAATTAAGATTTGCTATGTAAATCGTGATTAAATGACAGAAAGGAACCGAAACCCATGGCACTTGGCATGATTGAAGTCTATGGATTTGCCACATCTATTGTGGTTGCCGATAAAGCGGCAAAGGCCGCTGATGTCAAAATTGTCGCGATTGACAAAAACAAACCCGCCAACGCGGATAAAGCAGAGGTACCCTTGGTTATGGTTGTCAAATGCGAGGGTGATGTTGCGGCTGTTGAAGCCGCAGTAGAGGCAGGCGTTGCCGAAGCAAAGCTGCGCGGCCTTTATATCACATCCCGCATTATTTCCCGTCAATCAGAGGATATTGAGTGGTTCGCGCGCTTATCGGCTCTTGGCAAAGACAAATTGCGCTAAAATTAAAAATAAAAATTATTTACATAAGGAGAACAAAAAATGATGGAAGCACTTGGAATGGTAGAAACCAGAGGCTTGGTAGCCGCTATTGAGGCAGCTGATGCAATGGTAAAGGCTGCAAACGTTGTATTGATTGGTTCTGAAAAGATCGGATCCGGCTTGGTATCCGTGATGGTTCGCGGCGACGTTGGCGCTGTAAAGGCTGCTGTTGAGGCAGGCTCTGCCGCTGCCGCAGGTCTTGGCGAGGTTGTTGCAACGCACGTAATCCCCAGACCCCACGCAGACGTTGAAAAATTGTTGCCCAGCATTAAGTAAGAGACAGTATGATGGAGCAAGCAATCGCCTTGTTGGAGGTGCAGTCGATGGTTGCCGCCATTGCAGGACTTGACGCAATGGTAAAAGCGGCAAACGTCAGGCTCATCCACGTTGAAAAGCGTCTGGGCGGGCGTCTTGTCACAATCGTCATACAGGGCTCCGTCTCCGATGTCACCGCCGCCTCGCAAGCCGGGGCAGCGGCGGCAGGAGAGGTCGGTAAGGTCAAGCTGTGTGAAGTGATAGCCCGACCACACGAGGAAGTCATGAAATTCTTAACAACAGGTTAACTCCGCCCAAAGCGTTTGGGCAAAAAAATATGTTATTTTATAAAACAGGAGGGTATACACAATGGAAGCACTTGGAATGGTAGAAACCAGAGGTTTGGTAGCCGCTATTGAGGCAGCTGATGCAATGGTAAAGGCCGCAAACGTTATTTTGATCGGTTCTGAGAAGATCGGTTCCGGCTTGGTATCCGTGATGGTTCGCGGCGACGTTGGCGCTGTAAAGGCTGCTGTTGAGGCAGGCTCTGCTGCTGCCGCAGGTCTTGGCGAGGTTGTTGCAACGCACGTAATCCCCAGACCCCACGCAGATGTAGAAAAATTGTTGCCCAGCATTAAGTAATGCCAAACGAAGCAGAAGGGGTTAGCGCAAAGGCACTGACCCCTCCCTCTGCTCCCTTTTTCAAGGATGCTTGGCATCCGCAAGCTATAATTTCTCGGCAATGTGCCGCACCAAAGTAGAAATTTCTCAAAAACAGTTATCACCGAAAACGCCCTCGCTCGTCCCGTCACCTTGAAGGAATGGGGCTTTTGGGCTTGATAACGGCATTTTGTTTTTATAGAGTAAGAAAAGAAAGAGACGGTTGCTATGGAATACACGCAAGAGATGGTAAAAAATTTGGTTAAAAAGGTATTGGCGGAGTTGGATGACGCCTCTGTTTCTCCCAAGAGTGAAGAGGGGCTTGTTCCCGTTGGTATCTCCAATCGCCATGTACACTTAACCCGTGAGCACGTGGATATCCTGTTTGGTAAGGGATATGAGCTGCAGGTCCTCAAAGACCTTTCTCAGCCGGGACAGTACGCCTGTAAGGAAACCCTCACCATTGTGGGCCCTTCCTTGCGTCCCATTGAAAACGTGCGTGTGCTCGGACCTGAGCGCAAGGCGTCCCAGGTTGAAATTTCCAAAACCGACTCCTACGTTTTGAAGGTGAAGCCGCCCGTGAGAGAATCGGGGAAAATAAAGGGCTCTTCTCCCATCACTATCATCGGACCTAAGGGCGTTGTCACCTTGGACGAGGGATGTATTATCGCCAATCGCCATATCCATATGTCCTTGGAGGACGGAGCAAGATTTGGCGTTAAGGACGGAGAAACCGTCACGGTGGATGCCGAGGGTACTCGCCGCACCCGTTTTTATGATGTGCAGGTAAGAGTCAGCGATGCGTTCCGTCTGGAAATGCATGTAGATACGGACGATGCCAACGCCGTTGGGCTTTCCAACGGAAGCACCGTTAAAATTGTAAAAGAGTAACGCCTGAGAATAAAGAAAAGACATAAGGAAGGAAAGCGCTATGTTAAAAGGAATTGTTGTGGGCAATATCGTGTCAACCAGAAAGCAGGAGTCCTTGGTCGGCTCTAAGTTTTTAGAGGTTGAAATCATTGAAAACGGAGAAAAAACAGGAAAGTATATTGTCGCTGTTGATAGTGTGGGCGCAGGTATTGGAGAAACCGTCCTTCTGACCACAGGCTCTTCCGCGCGCTTGGCTCTGCAAAATCACGACGCACCCACCGATGCCGTTGTAGTCGGTATTGTGGATTACACCATTTAATTTCCCGCGCAAAAAAAGAAGGTAAAAAGCAAAAGAAACCCTTTCGGCTTTCGAGGGGGCTTGCTTGGCACGGGAAACGGTCAACAGAAAGAACAGGAAAGGATTTCCTATGAACGAATCTATTAAGGAATGTATGCAAAAGGGGGGCGTTGTCGGAAATGGCGGCGCGGGCTTTCCCGCCTATGCCAAGCTGGCAGAGGGTGCCGATACCCTTTTGATAAACGCCTCGGAATGTGAGCCGTTGCTTGAAACGGACTATGTTCTGATGCGGGAATATATGGATAGAATGCTCTTGGGTGCTGAGCTCGTTATGGAAGCGGCAGGTATTCCAAAAACCTTGCTTTGCTTAAAAGCCCACAATGCCGAAAGGCTCGGCATTCGTGAAGGAGAAGAATTAGCGCCCCATATATTTGTCAAGGAATTGCCCGACGTATATCCCATAGGCGATGAAATCGGTATGATTTACCAAGCCACAGGAAGAGTGGTTCGCCCGGGAAACCTTCCTATTACCAAGGGCATTATCGTATATAACGTAGAAACCCTGTATAATATCTCGTTCGCCGTTAAGGAGCAAAAGCCCGTTACGGAAAAATGGCTGACCATTGGCGGCGCGGTGGAAAAAACCTTGGTTCTCCGTGTGCCTATTGGAATGCGCTTGCGCGATTTGTTCCGTCTGTATCATATCGAGGTGCCCGAGGGGTATAGCGTAATAGACGGCGGTCCCTCTATGGGAAAGGTGATACATTATCAGACCGCCACCGTTCAGAAAACGACCAAGGGGCTTTTAATTCTCCCCGATTACATACCTGCCGTAGCAGGAAAGGGCGGCGATATGAAAACCCAAATCAGTCGCGCATCCTCTATGTGCTGCCAATGCACCCGTTGCACCGATATGTGCCCTCGGAATTTGCTTGGCTACCCCTTGTATCCGCATAAAATGGTGCGTACGGCAACCTCTGTCGTAGAGCTGACGCCTGAAATGATTTTGACCGCCAACCTTTGTTGCGGTTGTGGCGTTTGCGAAACGGCGGCTTGCTGTCAGAACATTTCCCCCCGTAACGTGATTTTGGAATACAAAACGATTTTGGCGAAGAACCGTATGAAGTATGTCGGAAACGAGGACGTTTTTGTTGACGAATACAGAGATAGCCGCTTAATTCCCATTTCTCGCTGGAAATCCCTGCTCGGCGTCGCCCCTTATGACAGAGAAGCAGAGTATATCAGCACACCCGTCACCGCAAGGGTAGTGGAGCTTGGGCTTTCTCAACATATCGGCGCCCCCTCTGTTCCTTGCGTTTCGGTTGGCGATACGGTCAAGGTGGGCGATATGGTTGCCGGGGCAGGAAACGGGCTCTCCGTTCCCACCTATGCTTCCATCAGTGGTCGCGTTACCCATGTGGACGAAAAGAAAATCGTCGTAGAAGCCTAATATCTCTTTTTTAGTAGGATTTGATAGGAAAGGAATAAATTATGATACATGCAGTTGGCATTGTGGAACTGAAAAGTATAGCAAAGGGCATTGAAGCCACCGATGCCGCCTTGAAAAGCGCGGGCATCCGCTTGGTTTCGGCGCACCCCGCCTGCCCAGGTAAATATGAAATCATTTTCACAGGCTCTGTTGCCGATGTAACCGCCGCGCTTGATCACGTCAGCGGCAGATTTGACAGTCTTATTGTGGATAGCGCTGTTATGGGGCGCATTGACGAGGCAGTTATTAAGGCTCTCTTTGGCACCCAAAGCGGTGTGAAGAAGGGGTCGTTAGGAACGGTTGAAACTTATTCTGCCGCGTCTGCCATTAAGGTGGCGGATATCGCCGTGAAAACCTCGCGCGTTGAAATTTACGATTTGCGTGTTTCTCGCGGTATGGGCGGCAAGGGCATTGTGCTTGTCACAGGCGAGGTAGGAGATGTTACCGCCGCCGTAGATGCGGGCGCCGCTTATGCCGAAAAGCAGGGTATGCTTCACGCGAAGAGCGTCATCGCCGCCCCCCACCAGGAGCTTTGGGAGCAGCTGTAATTTTTACACATAATCGTTTACAGGAAGCCCTGTAACAGAAAGGGAAGAACATATTATGCAGGAAACCATTACCGCATTTACCCTTGAAAAAAGTGCCCGCATTCCTAAATTGATTGCGGACCTCTATGACCATATGCCTGCTATCGAATCGGATAGAGCTGTTCTGGTAACGGAAAGCTACCGTCAAACGGAAGAGCTGCCCATTATCCGCCGTCGCAGTGCTGCCTTTATGCACATTCTCAAAAACCTGCCCATCACCATTCGCCCGAATGAGCTGATTGTTGGCAGTAACGCCAAAACGGCGCGGGGCTGTCAGACCTTCCCCGAATATTCCTACGAGTGGTTGGAAGCGGAGTTTGACACGGTACACGCCCGTGAGGCAGACCCCTTCTTTATCGCAGAGGAGGACAAAAAGGCTTTGCGTCAGGTGCATCCCTATTGGAAGGGAAAGACCACCAGCGAGCTTGCCGCCTCTTTGATGTCCAAAGAGGTGTATGACGTGTTTATGAATCACGGTATTTTTACCGTGGGCAACTATTTTTATAACGGTGTCGGTCATATCTGTGTAGATTATGGCAAGGTGCTTGCCATTGGATATGAGGGCATTCGCAAGGAAGCAGAAAACGCGCTCGCCAAGGTCAATGTCAGCGATGGAGATTATTTCCGCCGCTATCACTTCTTGCAGGCGGTTATAGAGTCCTGTGACGCTGCCATTCTCTATGCTTCCCGTTATGCCGATTTGGCGGAGCAAATGGCAAAATCGGAAGGTGACGCTGTTCGTCGCGAGGAGCTTTTGCAAATCGCCGCAAACTGCCGCCGTGTTCCTGCCAAGGGAGCGGAAACCTTCTGGCAAGCCTGCCAGTCCTTCTGGTTTGTGCAAATGCTGCTGCAAACCGAGGGAAGCGGTCACTCTATCTCCCCGGGTCGCTTTGACCAGTATATGTATCCTTATTATAAAAAGGATAAAGAAAAGGGAATTATAACGCCCGAGGAAGCCCAAGAGCTTTTGGACTGCATCTGGGTGAAGCTGAACGATTTGAATAAGGTGCGTGACGCCGCTTCTGCCGAGGGCTTTGCAGGGTACGGTCTTTTCCAGAACCTCATTGTCGGCGGTCAGGACGAGGAAGGGATGGACGCAACAAACGACCTCTCCTATATGTGCTTAGAGGCATCTATCCACGTGCGCTTGCCCCAGCCCTCTCTTTCCATTCGTGTTTGGAACGGCTCTCCCCAAAGCCTGCTTTTGAAAGCCGCCTTCTTAACCAGACTCGGTGACGGTGTTCCCGCCTTCTATAACGATGAGGTAATTATCCCGTCCTTAATGTCAAGAGGGGCAACCCTGCAAGAAGCCCGTGATTACTGTATCATTGGCTGCGTTGAGCCGCAAGTGCCTCATAAGACGGACGGCTGGCACGACGCCGCGTTCTTCAATATGTGCCGTCCTATTGAGCTTGTGTTCTCCAACGGCGTAGATAAGGGTGAGCAGATTGGTCCAAGAACAGGCACGCTTGCCGAGCTTGATACCTTTGAGAAATTCTATGCGGCGTATAAAGCCCAAGAAAAGCATTTTATTGAATATATGGTCAACGCCGATAACGCGGTAGACGCCGCGCATGCGACCCGTTGTCCCTTGCCCTTTGAATCCTGTATGGTGGATGATTGCATTTCCCGCGGTCTTGCCGTAGAGGAAGGGGGCGCGGTCTATAACTTTACAGGACCTCAGGGCTTCGGTATCGCCAATATGACGGACGCGCTTGCCGCCATTCGTACCTTGGTTTATGAAAGAAAAGCCTATACCCTTGAACAGTACAAGGAAGCAATGGATAACAACTTTGGCTTCGGCTTAAAGGGCAAGGCGGCGGAGAAAGCCACCGAAGAGGTAGCGGAAGCCTTGGCAAAGGCAGGCGTTGCCTTAAATGAGGAAACTGTACGCTCCATCTATACATCCGTGACCACACAGGATACTCTGCCTGCCGATAAAAAGGCGCAATACCGCCGCCTTTATGACGATATTCACGCTCTGCGTAAATACGGCAACGACATCGAGGACGTGGATGCCTTTGCGCGTGACGTGGCCTATACCTATACCAGAACCGTAGAGAATTACAAAAATGCGCGCGGCGGTCAGTATCAGGCGGGGCTTTACCCCGTGTCTGCCAACGTGCCCCTTGGGGCGCAAACAGGGGCAACCCCCGATGGAAGACTCGCATACACGCCCATTGCTGACGGTGTCGGTCCTGCCTCGGGCAGAGATACCAAGGGACCCACGGCAACGGCAAACTCCGTTTCCAAGCTGGACCACGGTATTGCCTCTAACGGTACGCTGTTTAACCAGAAGTTCCACCCTGCCGCCCTGGCGGGAACAGAAGGTCTTTTGAAGTTTATCGCCTTAATCCGCGGCTTCTTTGACCAAAAGGGTATGCATATGCAGTTCAACGTTGTCAACAGAGAAACGTTGCTTGATGCGCAAGCGCATCCTGAAAACTATCAGAATTTGGTTGTCCGTGTGGCAGGGTATAGTGCCTTGTTCACCACCTTGTCCCGTTCCTTGCAGGATGACATCATCGCTCGCACCGAGCAGGGCTTCTAAAAAAACAAAGGAGAGTGTCAATGTCGGAGTTGGATTTTTCCAAAGTGCGCGGCAGAATATTTGATATTCAGCGCTTTTCGGTGCATGACGGCCCCGGTATTCGCACAATCGTCTTTTTGAAGGGCTGTATGTTCCGTTGTCGCTGGTGCTGTAACCCCGAAGGGCAGGAATATGCCCCTGTAACGTTGTATGAAAAGGACGGTAAGCAGAAATTAGCGGGTGAGGACGTGACCGCGGGCGAGGTGATGCAAACCGTCACCAAGGATATGTATTACTATCAGCGCTCGGGCGGCGGCTTAACTCTTTCGGGGGGCGAGATGCTGTTGCAGCCCGATTTCGCATTAGCGCTTTTAACCTTGGCGCACCGTATGGGCATTACCACGGCGGTGGAAACCACAGGCTATGCCGATAAGGAAACGCTTTCCCGTTTGTTGCCCGAAATTGACTACGTTCTTTTGGATATCAAGCATATGGATCCCCAAAAGCACTTGGAATTTATCGGGAAGGACAATAAGCGTGTCTTGGAAAACGCCGCGTTTATCGCGAAGCACGCCAAGCATACCGTCATTCGTGTGCCCACCATTCCAACCTTCAACGATACCGATGAAGAAATCCGTGCCATTTCCCGCTTTGCCGCAAGCCTTGACGGAGTCGAGGCGTTGCATCTGTTGCCGTATCACAGACTTGGCTCGGATAAATACGCCGCCACGGGCAGAACCTATCCTATGGGGGATATTCCCTTGATTTCGGGGGAAAAGATGCGTCGCCTGCTTGCCTGCGCGCAAGAAAGCGGGCTCCCTTGCCAGATAGGCGGTTAACGAAAAGAGAGGATTGATTTGAATGGAATTACAAGATAAAATGAGAATAGTCCAAGAGCTTGTGCCCGGAAAACAGGTCACCTTGGCGCATATCATTGCCAACCCTGACCCTGTTCTGTATCAGAAGTTAGGGCTTGATCCCAAGGTGGATTATCAAAAATCTGCTATTGGTATTTTGACGGTGTCTCCCGCCGAAACTGCCGTGATAGCGGCGGATATCGCCATAAAATCCTCAGGAGCGGAAGTTGGCTTCGTGGATAGATTTACAGGAACCTTGATTATCACGGGAACGGTCTCCTCTGTGGATGCTGCTGTGACTGCCATTATGGATTACGTACGGGATAAGCTGGGCTATACCGTCGTTGAAAAGACCCGCACGTAAGCACGATGAAAAGACTTATTTTAATAGGGCGCGTTGCCGCTGGAAAAACAACTCTCACCCAAGCCCTGCTTGGAGAAAATATACACTATGCCAAAACGCAAAGCATTCGGTATTTAGATGCCGTCATTGATACACCGGGCGAATATACAGAGCTTCGGCAAACCAGCGGCGCGTTGGCACTGTACGCCTATGAAGCGGATGTGGTTGGCTTGGTGCTTTCCGCCAACGAGCCTTATTCTATTTTCAGCCCCTGTCTTACCTCAATGGTCAACCGTGAGGTCGTGGGCATTGTGACGGGGATAGACAAGCCTGATGCCCGTCCCGATTTGGCGGAAAGCTGGTTGAGACTCGCGGGCTGTAAAAAAATTTTCCGCGTCAGCTCCTATACAGGAGAGGGTATTGATGAAATCTATGAATATCTGAACGATGGCGAAGAAACAGTTTGAATAAAGGAATAAAAGGACGAAATTTTGTCTTTTCTTTTAATAGGAGGCTACAATGAGCAAAACGAAAGTCATATGCTTTGCCAATAATAAGGGCGGAAGCGGTAAATCGACCACCTGCGCCAACGTTGGCTACGCCTTGTCGCTGATGGGCAAGCGTGTTCTCTTAGTGGATGGCGATATGCAGTTAAACCTTTCTCTTTCTTATTTTGAGGAAGACAGGGTGCTTGATATGGCAAAGAGCGAAAAGAACCTGTACCGCGCCATTCAAAAGCAAGAGGACCTCGAAGGCTATATCATTCCCACCGCTTATGAAAACGTGGATTTAATCCCCTCTTCCACCCTGATGAGCTCCATAGAATATGAGCTTTTCACCAAATGGCAAAGAGAATTTATCCTGCGCAAATGCTTGGAAAGAGTGAAGGCGTCGGGTAAATATGATTTTATTCTTTTGGATTCTCCCCCCACCCTTGGCGGTTGGGTGATGAATATTCTGTGCGCCTCGGATTACGTGTTAATTCCCGTAGAGGCAAGCCCTTGGGGGCTTTTCGGTCTTGCCAACCTGTTTGAATTTATGGACCAGGTCAAGCAGATTTCCCCCACCCTGCAAACCCTTGGCATTGCCGTGACCAAGGCGGACGAAAGAAAAAATTACTTCAAGCAAACGCTTGAAACCTTGGGCGAGCTTGAAAACGTCCATCTTTTCTCGCAGTACATCCGTGTTGATAGCTCGATTGAGTGGTCGCAGGACCGTTCCCAACCTGTACTTGCCTATAAGGGCGCCAGCAGAAGCGCCAAGGAATATTACGCATTAGCAAAGGAGATTTTGGATTATGTCAGTCGGTAAAGCAAGCATTCAACGTGTTTCGGGTAAAAAGACCGAAGCGAAAAAGGAAGTAAAAGCAGAAGCCAAGGTAGAGGTGAAGGCAGAGGTCAAGACGGAAGCGCCCAAAAAGCCTGCCGCCAAATCCGCAAAGGCTCCTGTAACGAAAAAGCCCGCAACGAAAAAGCCTGCCGCTAAAAAGCCCACCGAGAAAAAGGCAGAGCCCGCGGCAAAAATTGAAAAGAAAGAAGCGGCAAAAATTCCCGCCATTCGTTTGACGGAAGAGCTGCCCTACTATTTACTCTGATGAAAAAAGCAATCAAATATATCGCTGTATGGGCACTTACGGTGTCTATGCTTGTTTCCTTATGCGCTTGTGGCAGATTTCGTAGCGATAAGCATTTCAGCTACGTCACAACGGATATGAAAAAATATGCCTCTCTTTCTCTTTCCGATTTCACAGGGAAGAGCTTGGCGCTGGCCGGGGAGTATACCTTTACCACCGATGAAGAGGCTGCTAAAAAGCTGCGGTATTATCAAATTTATTATTCGGAATTCACCACAGAAAGCGACATCAACGGGAATTCGGTATTAAAGCGTTTCTATGCGGGAAAGCCTGATTTTTCGGATGCCGCTTATATTTACTACGAATTGGCAACCACCGAAACGGGAGAATGTATAGCGTCCAATTTGTATGGTAATAGCCTGCCGATAGACATCGGCTATTACGAATTTCCTGAGGGATGGCGGAGTAGCACCCCTGATTTCTTCTATTTGAAAGAGGTTTCCGACGCTGTTTCCAATCAAGAGCCTGTTTCGCGCCGCTTTGATGGTATCGTTGCCAAGGGCGAGGTGGTGCGTATTTCCTTTACAAGCCAATGGGCAGACGGAACGACAGGTCCAAAGGCGGTTCATTTAAGGTATGATACCGTTCATCATATACCCGACGGCTCATCCACCAATACAGCCGTTGAAGGCTTGGCTGATGCCTTAATAGGCAAGCAGGTGGGGGACATCTTTACCCATACCGTCACGGGCAGTCGCGGCGGAACCGAAATGGACATTACCTACACCGTCACAGTCAACTGGGTGGCTGAGGAGTCCCTTGTGACAGTTCCCATCACCGTTCCCGAGGACTTTTTTAAACAGCAAGAAGGGGAAACGTGGTTTTCTCTCAACGGCAAAACGGTTTATTTGCGTTTCTTCGTGGAGGATTATCTGAATGCGCAGGTTCCCGCCTTGAATCTTGACTTTTATCAGCGCATCATCAAGAATTTCAAATCCGAAACCACAAACAGCGAAGCCCTCTATGCCGAAGCCATAGAGGCAATGAAGGCGCAGCTTGACGAGGAAGCCTATAAAGCAATCAAGCAGGAACTGCTGTTTACGCTTTTGGAATCCCTGCAAGACAAGGTAAAGCATATTCCCATAGAGGAATATAATTCCTATTACGACGATATTTGTGCTGTGGAAAGGGAAGATTACGGAGCAGCACGTGCGGAAGCCGAGAGCGCGGGGATAGCTTTCCCCTACGCCAATATAGATGAATATATTGTCTATGTCACAAACAACCAATATTCATCCTTGCACGATTTTGCCGCGGAGTATGCGGAAGGGCAAATAGCCACGCGCATTTTGCTTTTTGCCATCGCGCAAGAGGTAGGTCTTCGTATGACCGAAGAGGAAAACGAAAAGCTTTATCAGGACAACTTAGCGTTTGCCGCGGAACATAACGGCATCAGCAAGGAAGAATACGTGGAGCTGTTCGCCGACCAGGGAGGAGAAGCCTATTTGCGTTGGATGGTCTCGTATTCTTATCATTTAGATGAGGTAACAAAGTATATCTTCGAGAACAACACCTACACGCTTCCGCAAAAATAAAAAAATCTCTCAGTTCCCCGACATTATCGCGGGTGATGCTGAGAGATTTTTCTTTTAAGCAAAAATCAATTTTGCTTTCTTACGCTGATGTATTCATCGTTGTACTGATAATAAGGACAGGCGCGAAAGGATTTCATCGAGTAGAGAAGCATCTCGTCCTCGTCCAAATTAACCTCGCAGGCGTATTCGCCGTAATCCTCGTCATAGACAAAATGATAGCAAGAGTCGCAGTTGGTAGGGGCGCTTTTTTGAGCAAGCCCCTTTTTTTGCTGTTCATTTTTTTCCATAAAATCACCAAGCCTTTCAGAAAAGGAAAAATGCTTTTAGCGCCTTTTTGTCAGCCTGCGGCGCAAAAAGGATGAAACGCGGAAGGAAAAACGGCGAAGCGGATAAGAAAGACGGCGGCGAAAGAGGTAAAACCGATAATAAAGGGAGCTTTCACAATCGTGATATTTGCCGCCGCGGTAAAAGCCTTGCACCAAGGCAATCACCTGTTCTTTTGAAATGCCCGTTTCGTTGTAGTATTGACTGTCCCCGCGCAGAGTCAGCGTACCGTCCTTTTCCACAGCCACCACCCGATGAAGCACGAAAGCCCCGTCCTCCCGGCGATATAAAATCATATCATTCCCTTGAACGTCTTGGGGAGAGATATATACCAAAAGAACAGAGTCCTTTCCCTCGCGCAATAAAGGGCGCATGCTGTTTCCCATAGGAAAAAGACGGAAGGTCTTTCCCGCTTTTATGACCTCTTCCATTAAGGGCAGCAGGTCAGCCAAGGAAACGTGCTGCGATTTTCCTTCTGGCAGAGCATCTTTTTTGATTTGTTTTCGCATAAAAAGCTCCATTTTGCTATGCCAAAGCGGCATAGACACTCTATTTTTTCAAAAAGAAAACAAAGGGGGCAAAAGGGCCCCCTTGTCAAAGCATACGTATAGGATTTTTATCAGAACAACCAGTCAAGGAACCAGCCGTTTTCTTCCTGGCTCTTCTCAGGGTCCTCATCAGAACCGAGCCCGGGGGTGACAACGATAGAAGAGCCATCTCCGTTTTCGGGCATTTTTTCGTCCACGTCCAAGTTAGCATTGCAGGAAGCAAAGGCAAACAGGCAAGAGGACAAAACCAAAGCAACAACCAAAAAAGCAAGCAATTTCTTTTTCATAATATACCTCACATATAAAAGCGGTAATTTTCATTCTTTAACGTATATAGTATATCATATCAATCAAGGCCTGTCAAGAGCAAAAAACAAATTTGTCAATAACGCCAAAAGAAGAAACCTGTTTTTGTTCATTTTGCGGATAAAACCCCTTTTTTCAAAAGAAGTGCTTATCGAATGAAGGAAAATGCAATGTCCTTTCCGTCTTTTTCAATCACATAGGCGTCTTCCGTTTCCTTAACAATGCCGCCCTCGCAGACAAAGCTATATGCGTTTCCTTCGTAGCAGAAGCGGAAAACGCCATCTTGCAAGGATACCTCACCTTGCAGGCTCTCCTTGAACCAGGTCAGCGTATCCACACCGCAAACGGTTATCCCCTCTTCCGAGAAAATAACGGACTTGTCACCCCATTTGACAGCCAAAACACCCTCGGCTGTTTTTTCCGCGGTAAAGGCTGTGGCGTCGCCGTCCAAGAGAAGACCGATGTCTTCCTTCTTTTCGGGCGTGGCAAGCACGGTGTCCACAATTGGCAGGTTGGTGTAAAGAGCGTCAAAGCGGGTGCATTTTTCGGTTAAATATCGGTCCTTTACACGCTCGTCGAACAGGTAAAGGGCGCGAATGAAAATCTGGTTGTTGTGACGGAAAATGTTTGCGGTGTAGTTCTGGCAATCATAGTAAACGGATTGCGCGTCTACCGTATCCCAGTTTCTCAAAGCCGCAACGGAGGTCGCGGGCGTCTTGTCCTTGTAGGTTTCCTTGAACCATTTGCCCGTATCCTTCATTTTCTGGAAGGTTACACCGTCTAAAGCCACAGCCTTGTCTAATTGCATACGGAGAGCCTTTGACAGGTCTCTTGACGCGCCAAAGCTGTTTTCCTGACCGATTTGACAGTAGGAAAAGCCGAGATCCTCGTTCTTGTAATAGCTTTCAAAAAACCAATCCACAATCTCAGGGGTGTATCCTGAATACCAGAAAAGCTCCATCGTCCAACAGCCGCCAATTTTTCGGCTCGTTTCGGAGAGATATTTCTTGTTGTCGTAGTTTTGTATGGGAGAGGGGCCTAAAAGACGGAACATCGGAACGTTTATTCTGCATTCTTGGGTTTGCGCGGGCGTGAATACGTTGTTTTTGGAAGGGTAGTAAGCCTGATTGAAATACCCGCCCAAGAGGGTGTAGGCGTCCGTGCTCACTTGGTCGCGGCAGCAGCACAAGGCTTCAATATGATAATGCTCGACCAGATAGTTGATGGTGTGCGTGTCAATCAGCCAGCTTCCCACCGTTGCGGGATAGTAGCCGAATGCCTCTTTGAATTTTCTCATTGCCTCATCAATGAGTTTTTCTCTTTCTTCCACGGAATAGCCCATAGAAAAGCCGGGAATGATGTGCCAGTCCCAGGACCAGCCCTCTTTGCTGTTGTAGGGCATACCGCACGCCGTCGTCAAGGGCTCTACAATCTCATACCAAAGACCAAGCTCGGTTTGTGAGGTTGCGTTTTCCTTGAAAAGCTTGATGTATTTTTCGTCACATAAAACGTCGTATTGAAGCAAAAATGTGTTGTCAATCTTGTATTCATTGACGATTTCAAGCTCCGCCTTGGTGGTGTTGAAAAGCAGGTGGTCAACACCTTCCTTACGAGGCTCACACTGTCTGACAAAGTTCATCACGTTTAAGATTTTCATAGTAAAAGCTCCTGTTATGTATGGACTTGTTTTGGCAGAATTTTTGTCGTTTTTCTGCTACGCTTATCGTGAAACATTATAGCATAAAGGTAGGGCAATGTCAATAGAAACCCGCCTGTTTTCTTGTGCTTTGAGATGATTTTACATCAAGCCCATGCACCAGATAACGCCAAGCGCGGTCAAGGTCACAAGCGTATCAATCACGATTCCATAGAACATAGGTCTTAGCCCCGCCTTCTTGAAATCAAGAAGGCTTGTTCCTAAGCCGATAGCCGCCAAGGCGGTAACCATCAGAAACTTGCTGGTGTCCTTGATAATACCCGAGGCTGCTTGGGGGATGCCGCCTATGCTGTTTAAGATTGCCAATAGCAGAAAGCCGCATATAAACCAAGGAATAATCTTGACTACATTCACCCTTTTTCCTTGGTTGGCTTCCTTCAGCTCCTTTTGCTTTAACCGAGTACCGATAAAAGCAAAAACCAATACCGTAGGAATAATGGCAATGGTGCGGGTCAGCTTAACCATCGTCGCAAAATCGCCCGCGATTTCGGAAAAGGCATATCCCGAGGCAACGACACTCGCAGTATCATTGACGGACGTTCCCGCCCAAATACCGTAAGCAATGTCAGACATACCAAGCGCCTGTCCCATAAGAGGATAGAGGGCAATCATCACCATATCAAAGAGAAACGTAGAGGAAAGAGCAAAGGCAATATCCTTATCGTCCGCGTCAATGACAGGCGCAATAGCGGCGATAGCAGAACCGCCGCAAATTCCCGTTCCCGCGGAAATAAGGTTGCCAAGCTTCCAGTTCAAGCCGAAGAGCTTACGAACGAAAAAACCGCCGCCAAAGCACATAGCAAACGTGAACACCATCACGAAAAAGGTCATTTTGCCAACAGACATAACAGTGTTAATGGACAGGGAAGCGCCAAGAAGTATAATGGCTACCTTCAAAATCCTTTTGGAAGCGAATTTGAGCGATGGCTTTATCCAAATCGGGTGAAAAAAGCTGTTTATGACAGCGCCCAAAAACAAAGCGATTATAGAAGCGCCAAGAAACCCTTGGGGAATCAGGCTCTCCAAAAAAACAGATACCGCAGCAAGAGCGAAGCAAATCGCAAGCCCCAGTATAAACAACCCCTTTTCTTTTACGTTAGCCTTCATAATCTCTTACTTTTATCCTTTTTTTATTGATTGATAACTCTTGTTTTCAGAAAAATCAAAATTCGTACAAACGATTTCTTCGCCCGAAAGCTCCACCGTTGTGATACCCGGTAAAATATCGCTGCCGATATATTGGTAAGTATCGGTGACTCTTTCTCTTTCCGAGGTGTATGAAACGTAAAGAATGCGGTCCTGCGAGTCCCAATAGACCCCTAAATCCGTCGCCTCAACAAGTCCCCCTACCGTATGAATAAGCTCGTCGTTTTTCCATATCCAAATAATATGCGCGTCTCCTCTGTCTCCGCGGTGGAACAAATATTCATTGGCAACCGTGTATACGTCATTTTCTATGGTAATCTGCTTGCAGTCAAAGAACTGGTATTTCGGCTCCTTCATATGCGTGTATAAGGGCTTTTGCAGCTTTTCCTCTACCTTCCTTGCGGGAGAAATAATCGTCGTGCCCGGCATTTTTTGGCGGACAATGTTGCTTAACAGTCGCACCTTTCCCCACAAGGAAACGCCGTGTAAATACTCGGATAAGCATCTTTCCGCCTCGGCAATTCTGCCGCCGTGGTAAAGCTCGTTGTACTGCTCAATCGCCTTGTTCATTTTGTCCTCGTGCGTCTGAATGCCAAGAGCGCGGGCAAAATCCTCCACCAAAGAGGGAACACTCGTGTGCTTGAAACCGTCAATGCACTGTTTTTCGTTGATGTCAATCCACCAGGATACCTTGTCTACGGGAACATCCTCGTTTGCTATCCTGTCAAGCATCACGATATATATTTTTTTGTTGTAAAATTGCGTTGCCATTTTATATTCCTTTTGGACGTAGGAATGGCTCTTTTGTAAAATACCTTTTGTAAAAAACAAAACGATGGCTTGCGCGTTCTGGATTCTTTCCGCGATAATGGTTTCCCAGTTATCACCGTATTCAATCCCGTGGTCATACCATAAATGAATACCGGAATACGACATCGTCTTCGCAATGCTTCCCACGCGCTCGACATCCTCGTTGTTGTAGCTGACAAAATAATAAATAGGATTTTTCGTAGGCTCAAAGCCCAAATAAGCAGACATCTACTTGCCCTCCTGATTTCTTTCGCTTGCTATTATAGCATAAAAGCGTTAATCTTTCAAGTGAAATATTCGGCTTGCTTTTGGTTTGGAAGGGGCGACAAAAAAAATATTTTTCGTAGTTTTGATATGGATTTGAACCCACATATAAATAAATGCTTTTCGACTAAAAGGAGAAAAGCAACATCAGCCCCATTTCACTATTCACTTTTACCTATTCCCTATCGACAAGTTTCGTATGAGAAGAGTGAAAAGTGAAGAGTGAAGAGTGAAAAAGTAAAAATCGACAAGCTTCTGTCGAAACTTGTCGATTTTTGGCAGTGGGCGCAAGAGAAGCAAGGCTTTAACCTTGCTTCTCTCAGACTTGCCCTCTGACCAAGGGTGTAACCCTTGGCATATTTCTTCGCAACCTTGCGTCCTGCCAAACAAAAAACACGCCGACAGGCGTGCTTTTTGTTTGGCAGGGGCGCAAAGACTTGAACTCTGGACATGCAGTTTTGGAGACTGCCGTTCTACCAACTGAACTACACCCCTTTGCGACTGCTATATTATAACACAACATATTGCAAAAAGCAAGAGGTTTTTGAAAGATTTTTCGGTTTTTTAAAGAGATTTCGTTAAAGGACCTCTTATTTTTTTCTTTTCACCCAAAAGAGCAAGGGCGGAATGAGAAGCCATTGCAAAGCCAATCCCCAAATTCCTTCCTTCACGGAAAGGAAAATGGAAACGGGGGAAAGCGAGGTCTGTGAGAAGAAGAGAAGGGCAATGCCCATCGCCAAAAAACGAGCCACACGCCCCGCGACCTGCGCAAAGACAAGACGCACCAAAGACGGCAGCCTTGTTCCGTTCAAAATGCCTGCTGTCAATCCGTAAAAACAAAGCTCCACGACCATATACGGCAAAGAGAGCACAGGCGGCATTCCCGTCAAGGCAAAGCTGACCAAGGGCGCGGCAAAGCCCGCCAAGGCGCCCGCCTTGGCGCCTGACAAAAGACCGATAAAAAGAATAGGCAGGTGCATAGGAGAGAGCATATTTCCAAGGGGCTTTCCCCCAATCAAATGGCACAGCTGCGGCAGTATAACGGCGAGCGCAACCGCGCAAAAAGCAGCCAAAAGCTCCCTCTTTTGCGGCAGTATGGCGGCAAGCCTTAATTTTTTCGGTTGTGCTTGGGAAGTGTTCATCTTTTTTCTCCGATTTTGTTTTTTCTCAAAAGTATGTCATCGGTGTCTCTTTCAAAAACAGTATAACAACATTCCCACAAAAAGTCAAGGTAAAAAAGCAAAAAAGCCGCCCATACGCAAGGCGGCTTTCACTGTTCTATCTCTAAATTCTCTGAACGGAAAACAGCATCATCCAAAAACGCAGTCAGAGGCATACCAAATCCTTTTGCCAGCATAATGACGGTGCTCAGCGTTACCGTTTTGTTTCGTCCGTTCATTATGCATTGCATACTTCCGTGCTGTATTCCAGATTCTTGCTCCAAGCGATATTGTGACATACCCTTTTCGCGCAGCAGCTTGGAAATCCGCTTTGCAACAGCGTCATTTACAGTCAAGTTGGTACCCCCGATAAGAAGATTTAACTCCGTAGATTTACCTACGCATACAGTGTACCAGGAAATTGACAAAATTATAAGAAGGCATACCTACATACTCTTGATTTTTTCAAAAGTATGCTATATTATGTAGGTGCACCTACATAATAAGAGAGAAGAAGCTATGATTATAGCTTTTTGCGGACACGCTCAGTTTCCTAAATCAAAGGAACACGAGCAAAAAATACTTGACTTTTTGGAAGAAAAAGTAGGAAATCAATACGCCGATATGTATTTAGGTGATTACGGGGATTTTGATAATTTTGCATATAATTGCTGCAAGAAATACAAGGAAAAGCACCCCAAAATTTCGCTCATATTTGTTACTCCGTATCTGACTCTGGAATATCAGAAAAACCACTTGGAATACCAAAAGAAAAGATATGATTTAATTATCTATCCTGAAATTGAGGATAAACCCAAACGATTTGCGATCACATATCGCAACAAATATATGGTGGAAAAATCCGATTATATTGTGGCTTACGTTTCTCATGCTTGGGGTGGAGCGTATACAACCTATAAACACGCAAGAAGAAAAGGCAAAAGAATTTATAATTTGGCAAATTTTGATGAATAGATTATAAAGCGCAAACCCCTAAAAATAAAGCGGGCTGTCTTTCGAGACAGTCCGCTCTATTTTGCGCAAAAAAAGGCGCAAAATAGGGAGATTTTCAAAGAAAATACGTATGTTCATCGCTTTATCAGTTATTATTACACAGTATTAGCCGTTACAGGCGCGCCGAAGGCAGCAAGTCTCTCAATCGCGTTTTTGGGTAAAATACATTCTCCGTGCTCTCTTATGTAAGCGCCAAGGAGATTGCTTTTGGCTCTGGGGGTGTATTCCTCAACGAAGCTCAGTGGGGAGAGCTTGCTTTGACTGAAAATGGCGGTGGAGAGGGGCTCTTTAATAAAAAGGTAATAGAGGGGAGAGTGAAAGAATACAGCACTTTCATACACGCCGCCTCTCTTGTGAATTTTAGCGCAAACCTCGCAAAGCATATTGAAATCCTCAAAGGCAAAAATACTGACTCGCCCGCGCAAGATCCGTTTGCCTTCCTCTCTTTTAACGCTTCGTTCTCCTTCCCCGAACTTTGTAACGTAAATCTCGCAGCCGCCCTTTTTATCGGGATAGGCTTGCACAAAAATGCGTTCAGCGGCGGCGTTAAAGCCTGTTTTTTGCTTTGCCTCGTCTAATATTTCCCACAAGGCCCTGCGGGTTTCGGTGTTGTCATAATTCAGCTCCTCGGTAGAGAGGGCATAGTCTGTCATATCCTGCTCGGTGAGAATGACCTTCAGCTTGTTATCGTTTATGCGAATAATTTCCATCGCTGACTATCCTTTCTTTGCCAAAGGGCAAATGTAATCCTTTCGATACTATTAGTATACGCAAAAGGAAAGAAAAAAGAAAGTCAAAAATAAAGGAAGGCAAAGAAAAAAACGGCAGTTAACTGCCGTTTTTTCTAAAAACAGGGCAAAAGGCCTTTATTTACCGTGTATATTAAGCCTCAATGTCGCTGCGGGAAAGACTGTCGTTAAGAGTCGCCTCGTCAACGTCCAAATCCTCTTCATCCATAGACACGGATGTTGCGGCTATCTCCTTTTTGCACATATCAAGTAAAAGCGTTCCTGTCGTTCCTTCTGCTACGGCAATGGCAAGAAATGCGCCTGCAATACCTTTTTTCTTAAAGCAAGCAACGATAAAGAGAATAAAGAAGGCAACAGATTGCACAAATAAAGTGATAGCAACGGCAAATTTGGAATTTTTCAACATAATAATTCTCCCTTTCTTTATATGATTTATAAATTATTTTTTTGCGTTTTCTTTGAGATAAGCATTGATGAAGCCATCAAGGTCACCGTCCATCACCGCGCCCACGTCTGCGGTTTCGTAGCCTGTGCGCGTGTCCTTCACCAAGGTGTAGGGCATAAAGACGTAGCTGCGAATTTGAGAGCCCCATTCAATATTGTTTTTCACCCCTTGAATGTCCTCAATCTTGTCAAGCTTTTCTCTGGCTTTGATTTCCATCAGCTTGGATTTCAGCATTTTCAAGGCGGTTTCTTTGTTTTGTAGCTGGCTTCTCTCTGTCTGACAGCCAACCACAATTCCTGTGGGAATATGAACGATACGAATAGCCGAGTCGGTCTTGTTGATGTGCTGACCGCCAGCCCCCGAGGAACGGTGGGCGGTGATTTCCAAATCCTCGTCTCTTAATTCAATGGTGTTGTCATCGTCGTTAAATTCAGGCATAACCTCTACCGAAGCGAAGGATGTCTGCCGTCTGCCCGATGCGTCAAAAGGAGAAACGCGAACCAAACGGTGAACGCCGTTTTCGCTCTTCAAGTACCCATAAGCGTGAACACCCTCAACCAAAATGGTGGCACTTTTGAGCCCCGCCTCGTCACCGTCCAACCAATCAAGCAGCTTGACCTTAAAATTATGCTGCTCGCCCCAGCGGCAATACATACGGTAAAGCATAGATGCCCAGTCCTGCGCCTCTGTTCCACCAGCCCCAGGGTGGAAGGAAACAATGGCGTTGTTGCGGTCATATTCGCCCGAAAGCAGAATTTCAATGCGCTGTCTTTCCTCTTCCTTGCGGATAAAGTCAAGCTCTGCCAGAACCTCGTCAAGCACCGTGTCATCCCCCTCTTCCAGGGCAAGCTCGGTTAAGGTCAGGGCGTCTTCCAGTCGGGTGCAAACCGCGTCATATTCTTCAATGGTACCTTTGTATTGGGCAAGCTCCTTGGAAACCTTACTGCTGCGCTCCTGGTTGTTCCAAAAGTCCTCAGCGTATGTCATTTCCTCAAGCTCCTTGGCTTTCAAGCGCAGCTCTTCAATGTGTAAGGAGTCTCCTAATTTTTTAAGCTCTTCCCGCATAGCCAACAAATCGTGCTTTGCTTCTTCTAATGCAATGTTCAAAGGGATTTCCGTCCTTCCGTAAGGATGTATTTCACAAAAAAGGCGTTTTGCCTTGGGCAAAATCCTATATCTACGTATATTATACCGCAAAAATGCAAATTTGTAAATACACATTTCAAGAATTTCCTATAAAATATTGACTTTTTTTCCTGAAAAGAGTATAATAAAGAAAAAAATGAAAGGAAAAAAATAAAATGATCGTTACAAAAGATACGGTAATCGGAGACATCTTGGACGCGAACAAGGAAGTTTCCGTTTATTTCTTGGAAATGGGTATGCATTGCTTGGAATGCCCCTGCTCCCGCGCGGAAACCATTGCGGAGGCTTGCGCCGCGCACGGCACCGATGCCGATGCCTTGATTGCCAAAATCAACGCGTTTTTGAGCAAGTAAGATGAAAAAGTGCGCGGTGCCGGATGAAAGATTGCGCTCCGCCGCGGATTTCGTCAGGCAGGGGGCGGTTTTGGCCGATATCGGTACAGACCACGCCATCCTGCCTGTTTTTCTTTGCGAGTGCGGAAAGGTTGAAAGAGCCTACGCAACGGACGTTGCCAAGGGGCCCTTGGAGTTTGCCCGCCGTCACGTAGAGGAAAAGGGGCTTGCGTCGCAAATTACCCTCGTTCGGACTGATGGTTTAGAGGGGCTTGAAGACAAGGGCATCACGGATATTACCGTCTGCGGTATGGGAGGCGAGCTTATCGCCTCTATTTTACAAAGGGCGCAGTTTATAAAGGACAAAGGGGTGCGACTTGTTTTGCAGCCCATGACAAGACACGCAGCCTTGCGCTCCTTCTTGGCGGAAAACGGCTTCGCCATACAAGAGGAGCGTGCCATAGAAGCCCAAGGAAAATGTTATTTTTGCCTGTGCTGTCATTATACAGGGGAGAAAAAGACCCTCTCTCGCTTGGAAGCGGAGCTTGGAGAGGGGCTCTATCAAAAGGAACATACTCCCGCCTTCTTGCGCTATGTGGAAGCCAAATGCGCTTCCCAGCAAAAGAAAATAGAAAATATGAAGCAAACGCCCCGTCTTTCTGACGAGGTCGAAGCGGAAACAGCCTACGCCCAAGGTCTTTTTGCCTTTTGGCAGGCTATAAAAAAAGAGCAGTAAAAGGCTTTTGCGAAGGTGCCGCAAAGGAATGGAGAAAAGGATGAACAGAAGAGAGCTTTTCGGCTTTTTAGAAGAAAAAATCCCGTCTTCACTGAGAGAAGAGTGGGATAACGACGGCGTTATGTGCGCCAAAAATATGGATCGGGCGGTTTTGCGCGTGCTCTGCGTCTTGGACGTGACGGACGAGGTTGTAGATTATGCCAAAAAGGGCGGCTTTGACCTGATACTCTCTCACCACCCGCTTGTCTTCTCCCCGCTGTCTTCCGTAACGGAGGATGGGGCAGTGGCGCGGCGCGTCATCGCTTTGCTCGATGCCGATATTGCCGTTTTTTCTTTTCATACCAGGCTTGACGCGGTAGACGGCGGCATTAACGATGCCTTGGCAAATATGCTCGGCTTACAGGATGTAAAGCGCTTATCTTGCGACTCTGCCATTGGCAGAATTGGCGTTTTGCCCTCGCCGCTCTCCTTTTCTGACTTTTGTGAGCGAGTAAAACAGGCGTTAGGCACCACCGCCCTTTGTACCCGCTTTGTCAAGGACGAGGTAAAAACCGTGGCTCTGGTCGGCGGAGAGGGGAAGGACTTTTTGCCTTCTGCCATCGAAAAAGGAGCAGATGCATACCTTGCGGGCAGAATTGGATACCACGCTATGATAGACTCCCCCATCAACGCAGTAGAAGCGGGGCATTATTTTTCCGAGAGGCACAGCGCGCTTTTGCTTAACGAATACGTAAAAGAAATAGATGAAACTGTTTTTTGTGAAATTTATACCCCAAATCCCTTGAAAATCTCTTGACTTTCTCGCGCAAAAGCGTATAATAGAAGAGATATATTTTAACACGGCTCGCTTTGTCAATTTCAGCGAATACTTGTGCCGCGCCGGCGGCAGAATGGAGATTGCAATGAAAATTTATGACGAATTGGTTGCCCGCGGCTTGATAGCCCAAGTAACCAATAAAGAAGAAATTGAAACGATGATCAACGAGGGAAAGGCGATTTTCTACATCGGCTTTGATCCCACGGCAGATTCCTTGCACGTCGGTCACTTTATGGCGCTTTGCCTGATGAAGCGTCTGCAAATGGCGGGCAACCGCCCTGTCGTTTTGATTGGCGGCGGAACAGGGCACATCGGCGACCCCTCGGGGCGCTCCGATATGCGTACGATGATGACAACCGAAACCATCAACCATAACTGTGAATGCTTCCGCAAGCAGATGGAGCGTTTTATCGAGTTTGGAGACGGAAAAGCCATTATGGTCAATAACGCCGATTGGCTGCTTTCCTTAAATTATATCGATATGCTGCGTGAGGTTGGCGCTTGCTTCTCCGTAAACCGTATGCTGACCGCGGAATGCTACCGCCAAAGAATGGAAAAGGGTCTTTCCTTCTTGGAATTTAACTATATGATTATGCAGGCATATGACTTCTATTATCTGTTCCAGAACTATGGCTGTAATATGCAGTTCGGGGGCGATGACCAATGGAGCAATATGTTAGCGGGTACGGAGCTTATCCGTCGCAAGCTCGGCGAGGACGCGCACGCAATGACTATTACCCTTCTTCTCAACTCCGAGGGCAAAAAGATGGGCAAAACCGCAAACGGCGCCGTCTGGCTCGACCCCAACAAAACCACCCCCTTTGAATTTTATCAGTATTGGAGAAACGTGGGCGACAACGACGTCTTGAAGTGCATCCGTATGCTGACCTTCCTGCCGCTTGAAGAAATTGATAAGATGGCAAATTGGGAAGGAAGCCAGCTGAATGACGCGAAGGACATTTTGGCGTATGAATTGACCAAGCTGGTTCACGGCGAGGCTGAGGCTGAGGCAGCCCGCGCTTCCTCTCGCGCCCTGTTTGGTGGCAATGCCACGGGCGATATTCCCACCAAGGAAATTTCCGCCTCTGTCTTGACAGAGGATAAAGCAGATATTTTGACACTGCTTGTAGAAGCAGAGCTGGTTCCTTCCCGTTCCGAGGCGCGCCGCGCCGTTGAGCAGGGCGGCGTCACGGTTGATGGCGAAAAGGTTACCGATATCCGCGCCGCATTCTCGCTTGAGGCCTTAAAGACGGGCATCGTTTTGCGCCGCGGCAAGAAAAATTATAAGAAAGTAATCCTGCAATAAGAGGAAAATCTCTATTCTTGCGGGGGAGGCGTTATGGCATATCGTGTCGGACTTTACACTCTTGGCTGCAAGGTTTCCCAGTATGAAACAGAGGCAGTCGCCGAGGCGTTTGTCGGGGCAGGGTTTGAGCTTTGCTCCTTCAAGGACGTGTGCGACGTGTATGTGGTAAACACCTGCACCGTTACCGCCGAGAGTGATCGCAAATCCCGTCAGATCATTCGCCGCGCGAACAGAACGAATCCCGAGGCGCTTATTATGGTGATGGGATGCTATTCCGAAAGGTCGGCTTCCGAGGTTTTGGGGCTTCGGGGCGTCGCTTGCGTGATAGGAACAGAGGGCAAAATGCGCCTTCCCGAAAAAGCGCTGGCTCTTTTGGCTGAGCGACAGAGTTCGGGAAGAGTTTTCCCCATCGCTTCCGTTTTGCCCTTGGAAAACGCCGTTTTTGAGCCGATGACCGTTAAGAGTGCCCCCCGTACCCGCGCCTACGTTAAAATTGAGGACGGGTGCGAGTGCCGTTGCACCTATTGCGCCATTTCCTTGGCGCGCGGCAACGTCCGCTCCAAAAGGGCAGAGGATATCTTAGCGGAAATACAGGGGCTGTGTGATGGCGGCACGAGAGAGGTCGTCTTAACGGGCATTGAAACCTCCTCCTACGGCGCCGATTTCTCATCCTATGGGCTGATTGATTTGTTGGAGAAAATAGAGAAGGAAAGCCCCGTTTCCCGTATCCGTCTTGGCTCTCTTTCTCCCGAATGGCTGAAAATGGACGTTATAGACCGCCTTTCAGCTCTTTCCAAGCTCACTCCGCATTTTCATCTTTCGGTGCAAAGCGGCTCTTCCGCGGTGTTGCGGAATATGAAGCGGCGGTATAATAAAGAAATGGCGCTCTCTTCGGTGCTTGCGTTAAGAGAACAGATACCCACAGTGGAATTCACTGCCGATATGATGGTGGGCTTCCCCGGGGAAACCCAAGAGGATTTTGAAGAAACAATGGACTTTGCGCGGCAAGCCGCTTTCCTCGATATGCACGTTTTTGCCTATTCTCCGCGAAAGGGCACCCCTGCCGCTTCCTTTGAGGGGCAGATTGATGAGGAAACCAAAAAGGAAAGAAGCGCGCGCCTTTCGGCGCTTGGCAAGGAATTGACCCGACAAAGACAGCAAAACAGAATTTTCAAGGCAGAGCCCTTAAAGGTCTTGTTTGAAACGGAAAAAGGCGGTCTTTGGCGAGGGCATTCGGACGAGTTTTTTGAGGTGGAAGCGTTCTCCCAAGAGAATTTGCACGGTGCTCTTTGCTCCGTTTTACCCCTTTCTGTGAAGAACGGGCGCTTACAAGGAACGATTGTAAAAGAGTAATAACATAAAGACGATAGATAAAAAAGAAGGGAACAAAACAATGGATAACAGACAGAAAACAATGGACAAAATTGTGGCGCTTTGCAAAAACAGAGGCTTCATTTTTCCCGGCTCTGAAATTTACGGCGGTCTTGCCAACTCCTGGGACTACGGCCCCTTGGGTGTGGAGTTCAAGAACAACGTAAAAAAGGCGTGGTGGAAAAAATTTGTCCAGGAATCTCCTTATAACGTGGGGCTTGACAGCGCCATCATTATGAACCCGCAGGCTTGGGTTGCCTCGGGGCACGTCGGCGGCTTCTCCGATCCCTTGATGGACTGCAAGCAATGCAAGGCGCGTCACCGCGCAGATAAGTTGATTGAGGAATACGCCTTCCAGAACGGAACGGACGACAATCCTGCCGGCTGGACCTTTGAGGAAATGGCTGCCTATATCAAGGAAAAGGACATTGCCTGCCCTGATTGCGGTGGCAAGCAATTTACCGATATCAAGAAGTTCAACCTGATGTTCAAGACCTTTATCGGCGTTACCGAGGACAATTCCAATACCGTATATCTGCGCCCCGAAACCGCGCAGGGTATCTTCGTGAATTTTCCTGCCGTACAGCGCTCCACCCGTCGCAAGCTCCCCTTTGGCGTGGCGCAAATCGGTAAATCCTTCCGCAACGAAATTACCCCCGGAAACTTTGTGTTCCGTACCCGTGAATTTGAGCAAATGGAGCTTGAATTCTTCTGCAAGCCGGGCACGGACCTTGAATGGTTTGCTTTCTGGAAGGATTATTGCCATAAGTTCCTTCTCAACCTCGGTATGAAGGACGAAAATCTCCGCCTGCGCGACCACGATCCCGAGGAGCTTTGCTTCTATTCCAAAGCCACCACCGACTTTGAATTTTTGTTTCCGTTCGGTTGGGGCGAGCTTTGGGGCATTGCCGACAGAACGGATTATGACCTGACCCAGCACGGCAACCATAGCGGCAAGGATATGACCTATTTTGATCCCGAAACCAACGAGCGCTATACGCCCTACGTGGTAGAGCCCTCGCTTGGTGCTGACCGTGTGGCTCTTGCCTTCCTGGTAGACGCATACGATGAAGAGGTTTTGGATGCCGAAAAGAATGACGTGCGCGTGGTGCTTCATTTGCATCCTGCTCTCGCTCCCTATAAGGCAGCCATCCTTCCTCTTTCCAAGAAGCTCTCTCCCAAGGCAGAGGAAATCTATGCCGAGCTTTCCCGCTATTTTATGGTGGACTTTGATGAAACGGGCTCTATCGGTAAGCGCTACCGCAGAGAAGACGAGATAGGAACACCCTATTGTATCACCGTGGACTTTGAAACCGAAAATGACGGCTGTGTCACCGTCCGTGACCGTGACACGATGGAGCAGGTGCGTGTTCCCGTTGCCGAATTGAAGACCTACATCGAAGAGCATATCGCGTATTAAGAAACTCTAAATAAAAACCCGTCCTTGCGGACGGGTTTTATTCTTTTCTTTTTGAATCAGCGCTTCTTTTCGGCGATTTCCTTGGTGAACTTGGCAAGCATCTCGTCCACCGTCATCACGCCGCCCTCGCCTTCCTTGCGAGCGCGCACGGCAACGGTGCCGTCTGCCATTTCATTGGCGCCGACAACCAGCATATAAGGTACCTTGGAGAGCTGCGCCTCGCGGATGCGGTAGCCGATTTTTTCATTTCTGCTATCGAGCTCAACACGTATACCCAAGGCCTGCATCTTGGCTTGGATTTCCTTGGCGTACCCGTCAAATTCCGAGGTGATGGGAAGAATAGTAGCTTGCGTGGGCGCCATCCACATAGGAAGCGCGCCGGCGTATTTTTCAAGAAGCAGAGCCAGCGTTCTCTCATAACAGCCCAAGGATGTGCGGTGAATAATATAGGGTGTCTTGGGTTGATTGTCGGAGTCAGTGTACTCCATACCGAATTTCTTAGCAAGAAGCATATCAATTTGAATGGTGATGAGGGTGTCTTCCTTACCAAAGACGTTCTTGATTTGAATATCAAGCTTCGGACCGTAGAAGGCAGCCTCGTCAATACCGATCTTGTAATCGATACCGTTCTCGTCAAGAAGGGTTTTCATAATGTCTTGCGCCTCGTTCCATTGCTCAGGCGTGCCC
The DNA here is from genome assembly GCA_017936565.1 of Clostridia bacterium. Lineage (GTDB taxonomy): Bacteria > Bacillota > Clostridia > Oscillospirales > CAG-272 > UBA1740. The sequence goes on along the minus strand of JAGBFG010000012.1, from coordinate 47,640 downwards.
TCGTACTTGTCGCGGCGGGCAGGATCCCATTGAGAGAAGCGGAAGGAGCAGTCTTCCTTCAAGCCGAGTGTTTCCAGCATATAAAGAGCCAGATCCAAGCAGCCCTTGAATTCCTCTGCCAGCTGCTCGGGGCGCAAAATGAGATGCCCCTCGGAAATAGTGAACTGACGCACACGGATAAGACCGTGCATTTCGCCCGAGTCTTCGTTGCGGAAAAGGGTAGAGGTTTCACCAAGGCGCATCGGCAAATCCCGATAGGAGCGCTTTCTGTTTAAGAATACCTGGTATTGGAAGGGGCAGGTCATCGGGCGCAGAGCAAAGCATTCCTTGGTCTCGTCATTGGGATCTCCCAAAACAAACATACCGTCAAGATAATGGTCCCAGTGCCCCGAAATCTTGTAAAGCTCTCTCTTTGCCATCAAGGGCGTTTTTGTAAGAAGGTAGCCGCGGCGCTGCTCCTCGTCTTCCACAAAGCGCTGTAACAGCTGAATGGTGCGCGCACCCTTGGGAAGCAGAATGGGAAGCCCCTGTCCTACCACGTCAACCGTGGTGAAATATTCAAGCTCACGCCCAATCTTGTTGTGGTCGCGCTTTTTCGCTTCCTCTTGGGCGGTAAGATACGCGTTCAGCTCCTCTTTGCTCGGGAACGCCGTTCCGTAAATACGCTGTAACATTTTTTGAGAAGAATCACCGTGCCAGTAAGCGCCCGTGCAGGAGAGCAGGCGGAACGCCTTTACCGCACCCGTAGAGAAGAGGTGGGGACCTGCGCAAAGGTCGGTGAATTCGCCCTGACGGTAGAAGGAAATCTCCTCGCCCTCGGGCAGATTTTCAATCAGCTCGCATTTGTATGGCTCATCTGCCATTTTTTCAAGAGCCTCTTTACGAGAAAGCGTGAAGCGCTCCAAGCGGAGATTTTCCTTCACAATCTTTTTCATTTCATCCTCAAGCGTCTTCAAAATATCGGGCGTGAAGGATATGGGCGAATCAAAGTCGTAATAAAAGCCGTGCTCAATGGAAGGACCAATGGTCAGCTTTACATCGGGATACAGGCGCTTGACTGCCTGCGCTAAAATGTGAGAGGCGGTGTGGTTGAATACCCGCTCTCCCTCAGCGTCCTTGAAGGTCAAAAGGGTGATTTGCGCGTCTTCTTTAAGGGGCGTGGTCAGCTCAACGACCTCGCCATTTATTTTTGCGGCGATGATATCGCGAGAAATAAGACCTGCTTCCTTGGCGACGTCATAGACCGTTGCGGGCAAATCCATATTGATTGCCGCGCCGTTTTGAAAAACAAAATGTGCCATCATAAATTTCCTTTCTCATTTTTGGGATAAAAAACAAAAAAAGCGAAAGCATTCGGGGTGCATAGCACGGTTCCACCCGAAAGTTTCACTTCATTGGTTATAAAATTGTACACGGCCGGTACCTGCCCTCTCCTCGTGTCACGCTCACAGCCCTTGACGTTGACTCTCTGAAACGATTGCTTGACGGCAGACATGCTCCGATAAAAGAAGTATAACACCTTTTTTTCTTTTTGTCAAGGGCTTTCTTCTACTTTTTTGCCAAAAAAATAACGATATGATGTTGTCAAAATCTCTTGCTTTTTATCGTAATATATGCTATTATATAATGTGAAGATTTATAAGCATTGTTACTGAAAAAAACAGCGCTTATTCTTCAAAACCCGCCAAAAGAAAGGAAGCCTCTTATGAACAAAAAGCCTTGGCAAGAAGGGAAGAAACGCCGATTTTGCGTCGTTTCCCGCCTTTTGTCGCTTTTTGCTCTTCTTTCGCTGCTGCTACCTTCTCTTTTTTCCTGCGCCCCTGCCTATACTCAAATCAATTCCTACGGAATGGGCACCTTTGCCGTGTTTACCGTGGAGGACGATGAGGATGCCTCGGCGCTTGTATCTCTTTTGGCGGAAACCGAAAACGAAATTTCCTTTCGCGTAGCGCATTCCCCCATCGCCAAGCTCAACGGGGGCGAAGAGGTTTTCCTTTCAGAAGATCTGCAAGGACTCTTTGCTTTGGCGGCTTCATTGCAAGAGCAAACGAACGGGCGCTTTTCCGTTCTCGCCCAAAAGGAAACGGTCCTTTGGCAGTTTGACGCCGAAAATCCCGCGCCCCCCTCGTTGGCGGCGTTGGAAGATGCGGCTTTGGAAACGCAAGGGGCTCTTCTTACGCAAAGGGAAAACGGTGCGTTTTCTCTTGTCGGCGGTGGTATAGATTTGGGATCGGCAGGGAAAGGATACGCGACGGACGTCTTGGCGTCCTACTTAAAGGAAAAAGGAAAAACAGGGCTTATTGCCGTTGGCGGCAGTATCGCCTGTGTCGGCAAAAAAACGGGAGATTGGAAAATTGGCGTCCGCAACCCCTTTTCCCAAGAAAGAGAGTCCTTGCTTGGAGTGCTTTCCTTGCGCGAGGGCTTCGTTTCCACCTCGGGGAGCTACGAAAAGCGCTTCTTTTACGAGGGAAAGGAATATCATCATATTTTAGATGCCAAAACGGGCTTGCCCGTTGAAAACGAGCTTATATCCGTCACGGTAATAGCCACAAGCGGTGCCTTGGCAGATATGCTCTCAACCGCGGCATTTATTCTTGGCTTGCAAGATGGCTTTGCCCTTTGTCAAGCCTATGGGGCAGAGGCTATCTTCGTTTGCCGAAGCGGAAGCGTTTACGCATCATCCTCCTTATCCTCGCGCCTTGAAGTCGAGAATTTCGAGGTGATTTACCGATGAAGGACACAAATATCCGTCTGTTTCGGAAATGGGATGCGCTTGTTTTACTCCTTCTTCTCCTTTCTGCCCTTATTATATTTGCCTTGCAGGAAAGCGAGGAAAAGCCCACGTCGCTGCTTGTCCTTATAGACGGCGAGGTGGTTGAGGATATTCCCCTGCCCAAAGAGCCCCTGCTTAAAGCATACCTTGTCGACGGAAAGGAAATCACCGTATGCCTGTATCCCGATGGGGCAGAAATCCTTTCCTCTCCCTGTCCGCATCAAACCTGTATCAAAAGCGGTAAAATCACCCGAAAGGGAAGCAGCATTCATTGTCTGCCTCTTCGCTTCGGGGTGCTTTTGGACGGAAAGGGGGAGATAGACGGTGTCACAGGATAAGCAGAATAAAAAAACAACCGCGCACCTTTACCGTCATACGCCCTTTTGGACCAAAATGGCGATTTTTGCCGCCCTGTCCATTATGCTTTCGTCTTTGGAGAGCTTGTTTGCTCCCCTCTTGCCCTTAGGGGTGAAGCCCGGTCTTGCCAATATTGCCGTGATGTTTGTTTGCGCGGAATACGGTCTTTTCCCCGCCTTGCTTATTGCTCTTTGTAAAGCGTTCTTTGCCCTCGCTGCCAGAGGTGTTGTTGCCTTTTGTATGAGTCTTGCGGGGGGGATAGCATCCTCTTTTGTGATGTGGTTGTTCTTTCGCTTTTTCCAAGAAAGGCTTGGGCTTGCCTCTATCAGTGTGGCAGGCGCCCTTTCTCATAACATAGCACAGCTTCTCGTTTCCTTGCTGCTTTTAGGCAAGGCGGTGCTGTATTATGCCCCTGTTTTGCTACTGCTTGCCTTGCCCTGCGGTCTTTTGACGGGCGTTATACTGAAAGCCACGCTTTCAGTGGTCCGAAGGGCGTGGAAAAAGGCAAAGGAAAAGGACGGCTCTTGACTATGCGCCTTTTCGTCTTAAAAAAATAAAGGAGAGTTTCTTTGTGAAAAAATCCCTGTTTTCTGAAAAGCCATACCGTACAGACGGTGGCGTTTCCTTGCCGCATTTGAAGGAAACTGCCCTCTCACCCACCGTCAAAATGCCCCCGCCTGCTTACGTGCGTCTGCCTATGCAAATGCACATCGGCGCTCCCTGTGCCCCTTGCGTCAAGGTAGGAGATAAGGTGTTGGTCGGGCAAAAAATCGGAGATTCCGAAAAGCCCTTTTCCGTTCCGATTCACGCCTCTGTCAGCGGCGAGGTGACGGATATTGCTCCTTTGCGTCTTGCGGGGGGAGCGGTGGTAGAAACCGTGGTCATTGCCTCGGACGGTGAAATGCGGCAAATAGAGCATTCTCCCATTTCCGTGGAGAATGAGGAAGAGCTTATCCGCGCTGTGCGCGAATGCGGTCTTGTCGGTCTTGGGGGCGCTGGGTTTCCTACGCATATCAAGCTTCGCCCTGGCGACAAGAAAATAGACACCCTGCTCATCAACGGCGCGGAATGCGAGCCGTATCTGACCTCGGATAACCGAGAAATTTTAGAAAACTCCTGGGACGTGATGAGCGGCGTTTACCTCGTGAAAAAAATGCTTGGCATTCACCGCGTCTTTATCTGTATCGAGAAAAACAAGCCCCGCGCCATTGAGGTCTTGCGTAAAATCGCCGATTCCTCTGTTGACTATAACGATGAGGTAAGGGTGCTTCCTTTGCCTACGTCCTATCCGCAGGGCGCGGAAAAGGTTTTAATCAAATCCGCCACGGGCAGAGAAGTGCCCGAGGGCAAGCTTCCTGCGGATGTGGGTTGTATCGTGATGAATATTACCAGTATTTCCGTCTTGTCCCGCTATATCAAAACGGGAATGCCGCTTGTCAGCAAAAGATTGACGGTGGAGGGCGGCGCTGTTAAAAATAAGCAAAACGTCATCGTTCCCTTAGGAACGTCCGTTTCTGACCTGCTCGCTTTTGTGGGGGTCTCGGATGAGGACGTCGGCAAGGTGATGTTTGGCGGACCTATGATGGGTGTCGCCTTAGAAAGCACAGACGTTCCTATCTTAAAGAACAACAACGGCGTCGTCGTTTTAACCAGGAAGGAAGCAACCCTTGGCAAAACCACCGCCTGTATCCATTGCGGCAGGTGTGTGTCCGTTTGCCCGATGCGTCTTTTCCCCTTGCGCTTGGAAAAGGCAACCGAAAGAAAGGATACCGAAGCGCTCGAAAGGCTGTCGCAAATGACCTGTATGGAATGTGGCAGCTGCGCCTATGCTTGCCCTGCTAAGCGTCCGCTTGTGCAGTCTATGCGATTAGGAAAAGCGCTTTTGCGAGAAAAGAACGCCAAAAAAGGATAAGGATTTCCTTGCACTTATGTAAATGTAACCGAGCAATGCCTTTGCATTGTATATCAAAAGTCTACTTTGGCGGAACGGAGATTTTTATGAAATTATATGTTAGTTCCTCTCCCCACCTGCGCGCCCCCATAACCACAAGGCGCGTAATGGGAGATGTGTTAATCGCGCTTTTGCCCTGTGTGGTGGCAGGTGTGCTGCTTTACGGCTTTCGTAGCTTGCTTGTCGTGGGGCTTTCTACCCTCTTTTGCGTGGCGCTGGAATATCTTTGCAGCCTCGTTATGAAAAGAGAGCAAACCATAGGAGATTTGTCTGCCGCCGTGACGGGCGTCCTGCTTGGACTCATTATGCCTGTTTCCGTGCCGATACACCTGCTTTTTGTGGGATGTGTTACGGCAATTGTCGTGGTAAAGCAAATGCTCGGGGGCTTGGGTAACAACTTTGTCAATCCCGCCCTTACCGCCCGCATCGTGATGCTGGTGTCCTTTCCCACCCAAATGACGGCCTTTACCACAGCGCAAATGACCGATGCCGTTACCACCGCAACCCCCTTAGCCAAGGACGTTGCGCAAACGGCGCTCTGGGACTTGTTTGTAGGCAGAGTCGGCGGCTGTATCGGAGAAACCTGTAAGATAGCCATTCTGATTGGCTTGGTGTATCTGCTTGCCCGTCGTGTCATTTCTCCCATCATTCCCGTTTGCTATGTAGGAACAGCGGCGCTGTTTTCTCTCTTGGTGGGCGCATCCGTCCCCTTTCACCTGCTTTCGGGCGGGCTTTTGTTCGGCGCGGTCTTTATGGCAACCGATTACGTGACCTCTCCCGTCTCTAAGGGCGGCAGAGTCTTGTATGCGGTGCTGTGCGGTCTTTTGACCATGCTCATTCGCCTGTATGCCAATCTTCCCGAGGGTGTTTCCTATGCCATCGTGCTGATGAATATAGCTACCCCCCTCATTGAGCGCATTCCCTTTGGCAAGCCCTTTGGCAAAGGAGGAAAAAGCAGCGTATGACAAATACAAGAAAATCGTTATCTCCCATTATCGTTCTTTTCGCCATCTGTCTTGTGGTTTCCTTCCTTTTGGCAGGCGTCTATGCCGTAACCAAGGATAGAATTGCCAAGGCAGAGGAGGAGGCGCTTCTTAACGCCACAAAGCAGGTCTTGCAAACGGCAGACACCTTTACTCCCCTTTCCCAAAAGGGAATAGAGGGCTATACGGGGCATAAGGACGGCGTGCTTGTGGGCTACGTCTTTATAAATGCCGTCAAGGGCTATGGTGGAAGTGTGACCTCAATCGTCGGAATTGACTGCGAGGGGCGTGTGGTCGGCGTTTCGGTGAGCGCCCCCGATGAAACCCCGGGCCTTGGCGCGAACGTCACAAAAGAGAGCTTCTTGTCTCAGTTCTTAACAAAGCCTGACGGATATTTCTCGTTAGGGGAAAACGTGGAAGCCCAAACAGGCGCCACCTATTCCTCACGGGCAGTTGTAGATGGGATTAATATGGCGCTCTCGTCCTATCGCCAAATACACCAAGGAGGAAACGCTGATGAATAAAGGAACGCTTTGGCAGACCTTTTCCAAGGGCATTGTCAAGGAAAACCCTGTGCTTTGTCTGTTGCTTGGCACCTGCCCCACGCTTGCCGTCACCACGGGCGCTTCCAACGCGCTGGGTATGGGTCTTGCCGCGACCTTGGTTTTGATTTGCTCTAACTGCGTGATTTCGCTGCTTCGCAAGGTTATTCCCGACTCTGTCCGTATCCCCGCTTATATTACGGTCATTGCGGGCTTCGTCACCATCGTGCAAATGCTGGTAAAGGCGTATCTTCCCGCGCTTGATAAGTCCTTGGGTATCTTTTTGCCGCTTATCGTTGTCAACTGCATTATTCTTGGCAGAGCGGAAATGTACGCGTCTAAAAACCCCGTCCTGCTTTCAGCGTTAGACGGAGTGGGAATGGGTGTCGGCTTTACCGCCGCGATGCTTTTAATGGGAATGATACGTGAGCTTTTGGGAACAGGGTGCTTGTTTGGCGTGTCTGTTTTGCCATCCTTTTACACCCCCATTACCGTGTTCATTCTGCCCGCAGGTGGATTTTTCGTCTTTGGTCTTTTAATTTCACTTGCCAATAAGCTGCAAGGAGAGAAGAAGGCAAAGGGGAAGATAGGCTGTGCCGCTTGCCCGCTTTCAAAAACCTGCGCCAAGGCAGAGCAATCGGAAGAGGAGGCAGAGGGCTGTGGAAATGCTTAAATCCTTTCTCGCGGTGTTTCTCGCCGCTATCTTAACGGAAAACTATATTTTATCCAAGTTTCTCGGCATTTGCCCCTTTCTCGGTGTTTCCAAGAAGCTGAATACCGCTGTCGGTATGAGCCTTGCGGTCACCTTTGTGCTTGTCTTGGCAACAGCGGTAACCTTCCCGCTCTTTACATATGTGCTTGAACCCTTGGGGCTTGGATATTTGCAAACGGTGGTCTTCATTTTGATTATCGCCGCCTTGGTACAGTTTGTGGAAATCGTGATGAAAAAATACATTCCGTCACTGTACCGCGCTCTTGGCATTTATCTGCCCCTGATAACCACGAACTGCGCCGTTTTGGGCGTCACCCTCTTGGTTTTGGAGAAGAGCGCCGAAAACCCCTCTTACACCTTTTTGCACGCCCTTGTCAATGCCTTGGGAGCAGGAGTTGGCTATCTTTTGGCGATGGTGCTCTTTGCGGGTGTAAGAGAAAGATTAGAGGATGCCGACATTCCTAAATTCCTGCGCGGGCTGCCGATAACCTTAATTGCGGCGGCTTTGGTTGCATTGTCCTTCTTAGGCTTTGCGGGAATTGTGGACGGCTTGCTCTGAAAAGCACGAAAGGGAAAGGTCTGAAATACACATCAGACCTCGTACCAAAAAGAAAGGTATAATCTAATTATGAATCCAATTTTACTTGCGGTTCTGATCGTTTCAGGCATAGGCTTGCTACTTGGTGCGTTTTTGGTTTTGGCAAATCGCTTTTTTGCTGTCGAAGAGGATGAAACGGTAAAGGAGCTTTGCGCCATTCTTCCTGGCGCCAACTGCGGCGCTTGCGGCTTTTCGGGCTGCTCGGGGTATGCCGCCGCTCTTGCCGAAAATAAACAAACCGAAACCACCAGATGCCCCGTCGGCGGAAACGAAACCGCTCAAAAAATAGCCGCCCTTCTTGGCGTTGCCGCGGGTGAGGTGGCTGTTAAAAAAGCAAGAGTACGGTGCCAGGGCTTTTATGATGCCAAGGGTAAGAAAAGCATCTATGAGGGTATTTCCTCTTGCCACGCCGCCACTATGCTCTATGGGGGCGACAGCGCCTGTATCTACGGTTGCCTTGGCTATGGCGACTGTGTTGGTGCCTGTGATAAGCAAGCCATTTCTATCTGCGGGGGCGTTGCGCTTGTTACGCCTTCCTTGTGTAAGGGATGCGGCAAATGTGTCACGGCTTGCCCCAAGCATATCATTGAAATGGTATCGGAAAAAGAGAGCGCCTACGTTCCTTGCTCTAACAAGGATAAGGGCGCACAAACCAAAAAGGTCTGTCAGACAGGCTGCCTTGGCTGTAAGATGTGCGCCAAGGTGTGTGAGGCGGGCGCCATTCGTTTTGAGGGCGGGCTTGCCGTCATAGACGACAGCCTTTGCACAGGGTGCGGAAAATGTATAGCAGCTTGTAAATTCGGCGTAATAAAGTCTTATTCGCCTTTTGCTTAAAAAGCCCTTTTCTGTATCATAATGACAAAAGCAGTATAAAGCAAAAGAAAGGTTAAAGGAATGCTTGAACTAAAAAACGTTTCCTATGAAGTAGATACGGAAACAGGCACAAAAGAAATTTTGCAAGACATCAATTTGAAAATAGAGGATGGCTTCGTTGCCATAACAGGACCAAACGGTGGCGGAAAATCCACCTTGGCAAAGGTCATTGTTGGCATTTATCCCGTCACCTCGGGGCAAATTCTCTTCAATGGCGAGGATATCACCCATCTTTCCGTCACCGAGCGCGCGCAAAAGGGAATAGGATACGCATTCCAGCAGCCCGTGCGCTTTAAGGGCATCACCGTTTCCGACCTCATTACCTTAGCGGCAGGAAGAAAATTGAGCGTCGCGGAAATCTGCGCCTATTTGTCTGAGGTCGGGCTTTGCGCCAGAGACTATATCAACCGCGAAATCAACGCCAGCCTGTCAGGCGGCGAGCTGAAAAGAATTGAAATAGCCACCGTTTTGGCAAGAGCCGTTCCTTTTTCCGTCTTTGATGAGCCGGAAGCGGGCATTGACCTTTGGAGCTTTAACAATTTAATCTCCGTATTTGAAAAAATGCACGATCAGTATAAGGGCTCCATTTTAATCATCTCTCACCAGGAGAGAATTTTGAATATCGCCGATAAAATTGTGGTAATCGCCAACGGAAAACTGCAAAAGGTGGGCACAAAGGAAGAAATCCTGCCCGATTTACTTTGCTCGTCAGGCACCTGTAAAACCCTTTTGGATAAAATCACCACCTAAAAAAGCGCAATATTCAATTTCGCAAAATACCCAAATATGAAAGGAACACGCCAAATGGATGCGATACAAAAAAGAATGTTGGAGGCGGTAGCGGACTTGCACGAAATTCCGCAAGGCGCGTACAACATCCGACAGGACGGAGAGCTTGTCGGCAGAAGGTCCTCGGAGCATATCGAGATAGTTCCCAAGAAGGACAAGGACGGCATTGATATTTATATCAAGGCGGGAACAAAAAATGAAAGCATGCACATCCCCGTTTTGCTGAGCAAATCGGGCTATACCGAAACCGTGTATAACGATTTTCACATCGGTGAGGATTGTGACGTTCTCATCGTTGCAGGCTGCGGCATTCACAATAGCGGCGAGGGCGACTCCAAGCACGACGGAATTCATACCTTTTACGTAGGCAAAAACGCCAAGGTGCGCTATGTGGAAAAGCACTACGGAGAGGGGGACGGTAACGGCAAAAACCTGATGAACCCCACCACGATTGTCGAAATAGAAGAGGGCGGCAGAATGGAAATGGAAACAGCGCAAATCAAGGGCGTTGATTCCACAGACCGCAAAACAGAAGCCCGTCTTGCCAAGGGAGCTTCCTTGGTTATTCGTGAAAAGCTGATGACGCACGGCAGCCAGTATGCCAAAACAGATTTTGTCGTGGAATTGAACGGCGAGGACTCCTCTGCCAACGTCGTTTCCCGCTCGGTTGCCAAGGATAACTCCAAGCAGGTGTTTTATTCGCACATCAAGGGCAACAACCGCTGCAACGGTCATACCGAATGCGACGCCATTATTATGGATAACGCCTCTGTCAGCGCCATTCCCGAAATTACCGCCGCGTCGGTTGACGCATCCTTGATTCACGAGGCAGCCATCGGTAAAATTGCGGGCGAGCAGTTAATTAAGCTTATGACCTTGGGGCTCAGCGAAAAGGAAGCAGAGGAGCAGATTATCCAAGGCTTCTTGAAATAACCTAACCCCTTCGCGCGATGCGGAAAGGACCAATATGCATATACTTTTTGTTTCGCTGAATTCCCAATATATTCATGTATCCCCTGCCCCCTATTCCTTGGCGGCAGGGCTTTCTTGCTATGCGAAGGAAACGCATACCTGTCGCATCCTCTCTTCCACCGTCAATGAAAAGGATGAGGATATATTGGCAGAAATAGAGAAGGATAGCCCCGATATACTCGGCCTTTGCGCGTACATCTGGAATATCGAGAAAATCTTTTCTCTGCTTCCCGCCATAAAGCGTCTTTTTCCAAAGACGGTCATTGTGCTCGGGGGACCTGAGGCGTCTTTTTGCGCCGAAAAGCTCTTGTCAGAGCATAAGGAAATAGACGGGGTCCTTTCAGGCGAGGGAGAATATCCCATAGCGCTGCTTGCGGATACGCTCCAAAGAAACGGAGATAAAAGCGCCGTCTTGGGCTATTCCTACCGAGAGGGAAGTGCTTTTCATATAGCAAGCCCCTACGTTGGAAAGGAAACGCCGCCTTTGCCCTATGCGTATGGGTATCTGGAAGCGGTAAAGGGGAAGATTGCCTATTTTGAAGCATCCCGCGGTTGCCCCTTTTCTTGCGCCTTTTGCCTGTCAGGGCGGCTGGAAGGGGTCAGATATTTTGATACCGAAAAAATACTCCCCGCCCTGATTTCCTTAGCGGACAGCGGTTGTCGCGTGGTCAAATTCGTGGATAGAACCTTTAATGCCCATTTGGAAAGAGCCAAGGAAATATGGCGCTTTCTGATGGAAGGATATGGGGTAAAATATCCCAAGGAAATGCGCTTTCATTTTGAAATCGCGGGTGAGCTTTTGGACGAGGAAGCCTTCGCTCTGCTTGAAAGTGCCCCTTACGGTCTTTTTCAGCTTGAGGTGGGCTTGCAGTCCTTTTCCGCAAAGACCTTAAAGGCAATTCACCGCCCACCCGTTACAGAACGCCTTTGCTCTCATATTAGGCGCTTGCGGGAAATTCCAGGCATTCATACACACATAGACTTAATAGCCGGGCTTCCCTATGAGGGTTTGGAAGCCTTCGCGCAAAGCTTTGATAAGGCATACAGGCTGTCTTGCGAAATGCTGCAGCTCGGCTTTTTGAAATTGCTTCACGGCGCGCCGATGCGGAAAAATCGGGAGGAGTTTCCCTGTACCTATACCGAAAAAGCGCCCTATGAGGTAACAGAAACGCCTTGGCTGACCAAAGAAGATATGAAAACCATTCACTTGGCAGAGAAGGGAACGGAGCGCGTGTATAACAGTATGCGCTTTGGAAAAACGCTTGCCTACCTTTCTTCCTTGCCCTTCTTTTCCCCCTTTTCCTTCTTCGTGGAAACGGGAAGAGCACTCGCCCTTGTCAAAGAGCATACGCTTGACGGCGAGTATACCGCCTTGTATCAGAAATGGATATCCTTCTCGGGCGTTTGCGAAAAAAGGCTGCGGGATTATATGACAGAGGACTTCCTCTCTTGGAATTCCTCACGGTGTCTGCCGCGCGTCTTGCAAAGGCAGGACAGCCGCTTGAAAAAGGCGCGTCTTTACTTTGCTAAGCACTTTCCCGCGCAAAAGGCGGAGCGCCGCTCCGTTGCGCTGTTACCCACGCAAAATTGCGCGATACTTTGTCGGTATCTGGAAAAGGATAGCGTAACGGGGCTCTATCCCCTTGTTTACGCCCCCTTGCTTGAAATAGAGCAAGCGAAAAACGAAACAAGCAGTATGTAAGAGAAAAGGGAGAACGCATATGAAAACCATCTTCAAAAAATCCAATATCTCCTTCTTGAAGCAAACGCTTCACGGGGGAAGCGGGCGCGAGCTGTGGACGCTGGCGAGAATGATGCAGGAAAAAGACGGCTTGCAGCATCAGCTGCCCGCAGTCATACACCTGTTGCAGAACGGTGCCGCGGCGGGGGACGTGTGGAGTATGGACGAGCTTGCGCGTATGTACTTTCATCACGCAGGCGACCTCTTTTTGCCGCAGGCGTGTAGCCTTTGGAAAAAAGCGGCATTGCAAAAGGATAACGGTGCTATGGGCGATTTGCAAAGTCTTCCCATCTATGACCGTATTATGGCGTATCGCTCACCCGATGGAAACGCCTACACCGCTATGGAAATGAAATGCGCCCTTTTGACAGAATATCATCTGACAAGACTGGGGCTTTCTCCTTGGGAAGAGCTTGATACCGAAGCCCGCAAGGAAAGATGTAAAGCCTTGGTATACGACGCCTGTCGAGTTTTAACCGTCAAACAGGTAGAACTGTCCTTTGTGCCGGGCTTGGTCTTTGAGGGCGTTATGGTTGACGGGCTGGCAGGCTGGGATTGGAAAATCACCGTAAGAGAGGAGCTGCTTTCGGACTTTGAGCGCTTAATCGAAGTCCTTTTCCACGAGCTTGGGCATATCGTGACCTTTGAAATCCGCAAAAGAAGTGAGGAAGGGGAGCACTTAAAGGGTGTCTTTGGCATATCGGATGAGCGCATTCGCTCTTGGGAGCAAAACGAAATGGGCTACGAGGTCGTCACCGCTGAGGAAGACCCCGATACGCTTTCCTACGGCGTCTATACCTTGTGGGCTGCCTTCTTCGCACTCGGCTTTTGAGCGTACTGCCGTAATATAATAAAAAAGCGTAAGCAAACCCGTCAGGTTAACTTACGCTTCTTTTTTGTTGGTCTTTATTCATTTTCGCTTGGCATCTCTGCCACGGTTGCTCCGTAATTCTTGAAAAGGAAGGAATGGGTGACGCTTCCTCTATCCTCACGACCCTCAATTTTAACGATGACGCCATTCTCAAAATATACGTTGAATTGATAAAAGCCCGAGGTGCCTTGGTTGATATAAACGTATGATTTCGTTTCCTCATCGAAAATAAAGCTCGCGTATTCGGGTAGATGGAAGGACTGCATAGCAAAGCGAACAGAAGCGGAAACCCCGTTCACCACAGAGCCGAATTGTCCGTTTTTATAAAAATGCCAACCGTCCTCTAACTTTTTCACAAACGAGATATATCCGTCGTTTTCGGTGTATATCGCCTCTTTGGTTATTTTCATCAAAAGCGATTCCTGCTCGTCCCTTTCCGTGATAAAGCCCTCTACAGTCACGTTGTCCGCTTCAAAGGCGGCGTTCCATTCCGCTTCCGTTACGGTTGTTTTTTGCTGCCCCTCGCAGGAAGAAAGCGCCCCGCAAACAGAAAGACAAATACATACCGCAAATAATATAGACATAAGCTTTTTCATCAAAAATCCCCCCATCTGTTTATGAAATCTCGTAATATGCCGAGCGAAAGCCCACAGCATCTCCCGCATAGGTGCGCGGATCGTCAAAGCAGGTTTTGAACAGTCCCGAATTGAGACCCTGCCCCCAGCGCCCGCCGCGAAACGGAATGCGCTCTGCGCTTCCGTTGCTTGCGAAAAGAGAAACCTCTTTGTTCGTGTCATTGCGGCAGGGAAGGCAGGTTAATGCGTATAAAAGCTCTCTTGCCTTCTCGCAAACAGAGTCATCTGCCGAAACGCAAGCAAAGCTGCAAGAGCGGAATTCCTCGCTTGCGCTTGAAGGTGTGTCGCAAACGAAAACCCAGCGGTTGTCTATAAAATCAAGCTTAACGCTGTTTTGGGTGGTGCCCTTCCCATCGGGAATCAAAAATCCGCCGTTTTTTCCATCAATGGCGCGCCAATGCGCGGAGTCAGCGGAAAGCTCGTATCGGGAGCAGGCGGCATCGTTGTAGGGCAAAACCTGAAGCTCGCCGTAAACAAGGCGCAGTCCGCCCATCCATTCCCAAACGTTGGCGTTGAGATCGTATATGCCATCGGCGCGCGCGTTGTGACTCCACGAGAGAGGACCGCTTCCCGTCGCCGTGCGGCAAACTGTTTTTTCTGCATTGCAGAAGGAAATCGTGGCAACGGCTGTCTCTTCACGAACGTCTTTCCCCAGGTCGTTGTTTCCAAAGGGAAGAAGGTCGTTTTTCTGGCACCAAAGAGCGATTGCCGACCATTCTGCCGCCGTCATCAGATGAAAGCCCTCGCCCTTTCCCACGCAAGCGGAAATGGCATCATCAAAGCTTATGCGCGTCGCGGGGTCTTGGTCGGGAAGGGAATAGGCAAGCCCATCCACAATCACGTTTTGAAATTTGGAAATATAAATACCGTCAAGCTCTTTTCCGTTTACGATAAAGGCGGGGTGCGGCGTATGCGCGGCGCCGTCTATGACCTCGTCCAAGTAAAATCTTGGAACAAAAACCATAACGGAGCCCCTCTTTACACAATCCGTCATAACGCGATTACCGGGAAACCGTTTTGCTAATTCCTTTGTGTCTGTCATACAAACTCCTGTAAATTTCTACTGAAATTGTGGTCTCCTTTTCATTATAGCATGAGCAAAAAGAAATAGCAAGGCTTCGGCTTGGCTTTTTTCTCAACAATGTTGACACCCGCGCCAAAATATGCTAAAATTAGTTTGAAGAAGCAAAAAGAGGGCTGCGTTATGAATGGAAACAACTATATTTTTATCAGCTATGCGCATAAAGACGCGAAGACGGTCTATCCCATTTTAGAGCAAATGAAAAAGGATGGGTATCGTGTTTGGTTAGATAACAATATCAAAGCAGGAACAAAATGGGACGAAACGATTGCCGTTCAGTAATACAGTTCACATTGACTTTTTATGAAATGTTTGGTATAATAAATAAAAATGTGCATCAATTACAAAGTTTGATGCTCGTTACTTGCACAAAAGGAGCATCAAATGTATGCCTGCAAATACGAAAACTGCAAAGAAATCAAAAGGTAGAGTTTATACCCCCGATTATATAGTTAAAAACATACTTGATATGGCTCACTATAACGGAGTAACAATACTAAACAAGCACGTCATCGATAATAGTTGTGGCGACGGTGCTTTTTTATGTGAAATAGTAGATAGGTACTGTAATATTGCAATAAGTAATAGTGTCGCTTTTGAAGATTTAATAAATCAATTAGAAACTTATATACACGGCATAGAAATTGAGCCTATCGAACATAGGAAATGCTTAGAAAACTTAAATTCGATTATAAAACGTTATGGAATAACTACTGAAATTGAGTGGGATATACTTTGTTCCGATACATTAACGGTAGATAAGTTCAATGGAAAAATGGACTATGTTTTAGGAAATCCCCCGTATGTCAGAGTTCATAATTTAGACGCCTCTTTCGATATGGCAAAAAAGTTTTCTTTTGCGCAAGACGGTATGACCGATTTATATATCGTTTTTTATGAAATTGGCCTAAAAATGCTAAATAAAAATGGTATTCTCGGTTATATTACCCCAAGTTCATTTTTTAATAGTTTGGCAGGGAATTATATGCGCAAATATTTTGTGCAAGAAAATTTAATTGAAAAACTTGTTGACCTAAAACATTTTCAGGCATTTAATGCAACAACATATACGACAATAGTGATACTTAACAAACAGCATTGTTCTCACAAATTAGAATACTATCAATTTGATGAAAAGAATTTGATACCGTATTATGTTGAAACACTAACACCAAATGATTATTATATTGCACAAAAATTTTACTTCTCTACTAAAAGCAATTTATCGTTGTTAAAAAAAGTATTTTTCAATTTGGGACGTTGCGATATAGAAGTAAAAAATGGGTACGCAACATTATGCGATGACGTATTTATAGGCTCTTTTGAATTTAAGTCCAAATATATTATTCCTGTTATTAAAGCATCTCGTGGAGAACATAAGCAAATTATTTATCCTTATGACCAAAAGGGGAAATTGGTAGTAGAAGAAAGTTTAGTTAAGGATAAGGAATTATACAACTATTTACTTGAAAACAAATCAAAATTATTAAAACGCAGTTTGGAAAATAAGGCTGATTCCTATTGGTTTGCTTTTGGTCGCAGTCAGGCTATAAACGATACTTATAAAAATAAAATTTCGATTAACGCATTACTACGAACTTCGGCAGACTTGAAGATTATATCCGCTCCAGCAGGTACGGGTGTATATAGCGGTTTATACCTAATAGGAAATGAGCAGAGTTTGTCTAAAATATCTGAAATATTATTAAACGAAGA
Organism: Clostridia bacterium; assembly: GCA_017936565.1. GTDB lineage: Bacteria > Bacillota > Clostridia > Oscillospirales > CAG-272 > UBA1740. Next base: position 31,046 of record JAGBFG010000012.1, on the reverse strand, counting down.
ATTTTCAACCTACATTTCTTTACTTGGCAAATATAAAAGCGGTGGTTATTACACTTTTTCTTCAAAAGATATAAAGGCATATTTAGACTATAAATTAGCATACGATGGGGGCCTTTTACAATGATGACAAATGAAGAATTTTTAAAAGTTATTAAAAAATCTTTTGCGACATATTTATCTGTTGGTACATCTCGAAGCACCGCTAAATTAAAGACTTTACACGGACATATAGCAACGGATTTAGAAAATCTTTTAGGTAAAGAATTTACAATCAGGTCGCAAGGATATGGAAACGATAAAGAAGGTAGTATAAACGGACGTTATTATCCTAAAAATGTAGATATTACTATCTTAAAAAATGGTAAACCAGTTGCTGGATATGCCGTAAAATTTGTAATGAGAAATTATTCTCAAAACAGCAATAACTACTTTGAAAATATGTTGGGCGAAACAGCAAATATCCGTGCAAACTCTATTCCATATTTTCAAGTTTTTATAATTTTTGAAAAAGTCCCCTATTATAGTAATGGTGGCGAATTTAAGCGTTACGACGTTATTTCTGAACATAATTTGGATAAATATTTAGCATTATCAAAAGATGACCCCAGCATATTTTTTCATACGCCCGACAAAACGCTCGTTGTTCTTATAAAGTTAAAAGAAAAAGCATTGAACTATTATTTTAGAAACTCTACCGATTACGCTGATTATTATCGTAGCGTAATAAATGATAGCGATTTAATGAGTTATTCTGACAAGATAAAAGACCCGTTTGACGATAGCGTTATTTATAATAACTACGAAGATTTTCTAAAACGTACATACCATATCATAATGGGCAGGTTAAAAAATTAGTAATAAAGCCGAGAAATTCTCTCGGCTTTTATATTCTACGATATATTGTGTAAAATTTATCGCAATAAACACAAGATATGAGGAGCCTTGACTTTTAACCCTAAATGTTGTATAATAAATAAAATAATATTAAAAGGTGGCATAATGGCAAGAAAGAGAAACGTAGTTAAAAGTTTAATAGATTCGGCAGAATCTGCTATATTTGCAGGAATTGAAATACACAATAAACCGCGAATTCCTTATCGTTATCCAACCGCCACTTTATTAGTTATAAATGCGTGGGAATTAGCCTTAAAAGCCTACGTATATAAATATATAGGAAAAAAGTTGATTTTTACCGATAAAAATCACACGATTAATTTTAGTAAGGCGTTAGTTTATGTTCACGAACATATAAACAAAACGGAAGGTAATAAAAATTTCAATTCCGTGAAAGAAAATTTGTTTTTGCTTTCGGAATATAGAAATAATAATACTCACTATTTTGAAAGTGAACTTGACCCTATAATTTTTATGTTGTTATCAAAAGCAACTCTTAATTTCAATGCCTTTCTTGAAAAGTATTTTCATCGTGAAATAGCCGATAATGAAAATTTAATAATACTACCTATAGGTTTTAAGTTGCCTTTTGAACCAGTTGAATATCTTAATAAAAAGCCTGCAGACAAAATTAGCAATACATTTATGGGCGACGTAATAAAAACAATAAAAAAATTAAATGACGACGGTGTTACTGAATCAATCGTTGTTGGTTTTAGTATGTTTGTAAATAGTGTGAAAAACATATCTAACGCTGATATAATTGCAGCAATAGACCCGACTAATTATGATGCTGTTGCATTGACAAAAGAATACAGATTTACTGACAATCCTAACGCTCCTGCAATTAGAGTAGATGAAACTGAATTGATAAAACAAAAATATCCTTATTCTTACGAAGAACTAAAAAGAAAAATTAAAGAAAAACTTCCCGATATTAAATTGAATAGTCAGTTTTATAATTACTTAAAATTAGTTAAGGAAAATAAAGAGTGGTATATGGTAAGATTGCTCAACCCATTAAACGCAAAAAGTCAGAAAACGGGTTTTTATAGCGAAAAGGCAATAGATAAACTTGTGGAACTTTATACAAAATAAGCAAAAAGGCGAGAAAAATTCTCGCCTTTTATCATTGAATATTTGACTATTTCAACTTAACAATTAAGCCGAAATAATCTCTTGTAAAAAATAAAACGAACTTTGACTTTTTATCAAGGTTCGTTTTATTCTTGTTTGGTGCGAGAAACGGGACTTGAACCCGTATGGATAAACCACACGCCCCTCAAACGTGCGCGTCTGCCAGTTCCGCCACTCTCGCGAACAATGGTATTATACCGCAACAGTTTGATTTTGTCAAGAGGGTTTCTCATTTTTTTTCATTCTTTTTTTAATTTTTAGATTATACGCAAGGTTACTACCGTTGAACGTAAGACGGGCTGTCTCGTGAAAGAGACAGCCCGCGTCATTTTACATCAAAAAAGACGCAAAATGAGGAATTTTTCTTTGAAAAAATGTGCGTTCGTTACGCTTTTCGTAAAAAGCGAAACGAACAGGGGCAAAAAAGGAGCCGAAATCGGCTCCTTTTTGGTGTCTTGCAAAAAGCGAGACAGCCCCTTGTTATCCGTACATCTGATTTTGGCTCATATAGGCATACAGCTGCTGACCGTGCTGCTGCTCCTCGGACTGGATGTGGTTGAGCATTTTTCTGTGCGCGGGGTTTGAAAATTCAAACACGCCCACGTCATAAAGGGAAGAAACGTGCTTTTCCATAGCCAAGGCATCCTGACAGAGAAAGGCGTCTGCCTTTCGGTCAGCCTCGCTCTCATAATGACAAGCCACACAGTGCGTGTCGTTTGCCTCTAAGGGCGTGTTGCTTACCGTTGGCGTGTTTCCATCCAACATAGCGGTGATGGTTTGTAGGTGCGTCTGTTCGTGCGCTGTCAGCTCGGAAAACAGGGCGGAAAGCTCGCTCGATTTTGCCTCTTCACCGTATTTCTGATACTTCTCTATACAGAGCTTTTCTTGGGACTGCATGTCTTTCAGAAGCGAGGTTTCTTTTTGCGTTAGTGTCATATCGAACATCTCCTTTGTTTTGATAAAAGGAGTATACCCAACCTTTTCTGTTTTTAATCAAAGAACAGATGCTTTTCGTCCCTCATTCAGTTGACCTTTGTCTTACGGCAAAAGGGCTTCATGGAACAAAAATCGCAAGGGTCTCGCCCCGCTTCCTTGGGACTCGCTGGGGTAGCGCAGGCTTCTCCCGATTGCATACGGGAGCCAATGCCTGTCACAATATCTGCCAAGGTGCCCGCCAGCTCTCCCATTTCAGTTGCCGACAGGGCAGGGCCTGTCGGCTTGCGAACCCCGTCCTTTCCTTGCTTGGTATAGCGAGAGGCGCTATGCTCCATTGCGTATAGGACCTTTTCATCGTCAAGCACAAATCCGTTTCGCGTCAGCTCCGCTTGCGCCCTTTGGCGCACCTCTGCTTCGTCCAAGGGAGCGCCCAAGCGCAAGCCCTTGGGGGAGGTGAGCATATAGAACGCGCCCGCGGGTAGCACCTTGTCCTCGGGGGATATGCCAAGCTCCTTCAAAAAGGCGGGATTTCTGGATTTCCACAAAGAGAAAAGGTATAGGGGAAGTTGGACGTTTCTTCCGCTTTTCAGCTTTTCCAAGGAAAACGTCTTGGCGCCTGTTTTGTAGTCGACAACACGCAAATACACGGTGCCCTCTTCGTCCTTGTAGGCGTCAACACGGTCTATTTTTCCGTGAATGGATATTTTCTTGTCTGCGGTAATGGGAAATACCAATGGGTCGGGCGCGCCCTCTTCTCCCATAGAAAGCTCCCAGAAAATCGGCTTGAAATCGCTCTCGGCGAACTCGTCATTCAGCTCCTCTGCCATTAAAAACGCGCTTCTTTGCAGTCGTATCAGCAGATGCTTCAAATGGGGAGAGAAATCGTTTTTTTCCTGCGGGAAAACGGCATCCTCATACGCCTTGGCTGCTTTCTTCATCAAGCGGCGTAGGCTCTCATTATCCATACTCCCGATTTCCTTGCCCTCTTTTTTAGATAGGTCTAAAAAGGCTTCGAGCAAGGCGTGAATTAAATTTCCAATGCTGAGGCTGTCCATCTTCACGCGGTTGTTGTCATCCAAGCGAAGAATGTAAGAGCCGTAATATGCAAAAGGACAGTCAACGTATTTATCGATACGGGATTGGGTCAGATGCATTCTGTCGGGGAACAGCGCTTGCGCCAGCTCCTCTGATACGTGGCAGTAAAGGTCTGCCACGGGAACCTCGGGCAAGGAGTCTTCCCCCGTTGCCAAATCAATCGCCTCTGCCAAGGACGTGCCCCTGCTGACAAACGGTATTCATCCGCGGACCTTGCGTTGTAGATGCGCTCTTCAAGGGGAAGAGAAGAAGCGTTTTCTTCCTTTGAGTCCTCGTAAAGTCCCAAAAGCCGCGTGTATGCGGCAGAGGGGCGAAGAGGGGCACCTGCGGCGCTAAAACGGAAGGTGTGTAAAAAGACGGCTTCCTGCCCCAGCGCTATGGCGCGTAAAAAGCAGAATTGCTCGCGAGAGGCGCGGATGCTCAAATCATTCGCAAGGGTAAGCCCCGCATCCTTTAAGCGATCTCTCTCGGCTTCGTGGAAAAATCCGCTGTCGTGAATTTCAGAGGGAAACTCTCCCTCGTTTGCGCCCATAAGGAAAACAAAGGGGGTTGTCTCTGCCCGCAGCATATCCGCGGAGCCGATTAAAACCGCGTCCTCTGAAACGGGAATTTGCCCTAAATCCACCGTGGCGAACAGCAAGGACAAAATCTCCGAAAATTGCTCGGTGGACAGCGTTTCTTCCTCTAAATTTTCAACCACCGTGTCCAGCGTGTCGCAAATGGTCTGGAACAGGCGGGATAAAATCTGCCCTTCCGCTCGCCGTCCTTCCAAAAGCGCTCTTTCCGCGCGCCCTTGCAGTTGCTCCTCGGCGTGAATATCCTCTAACAGGCGGAAGAGCGCCTCGGCGTGCGTCTTGGCGGATGCCCCGCCCTTGATTGCCTCTTCCAAGCGGTGAAGCGGAGCAAACAGACGCTTTTTCACGTCGTTGACTCTTTCCAAAACAAACGCCCCTCTTTCCGAAAGGGAAGCGGTGTAGCCGTCGGGATTGAGCGTCAGGTCCTCTTCCTTTGCCAGCAAAGCGCCGTGAATGCCAAGCTTCTCCGTGTATAATTCAAAAATATCGGCGTCCTCGTCGTTAATGCCCGCAAAGCGACACTTCATATAGGTAATCACGTCGCTTCTCTGATAGCCATAGCACAAAATGGCGTAGGCAGAGGAAATCATTTTGATGATTTCAAAGGCAGAAAGGTCCGTTCTCTCTGACATAAAAAACGGAATGCCGTATTTTTCAAAGGCGGTGTCTAAAATACCGCGATAATCCTCACCCTTACGGGCTATTACGGTGAAATCGCGGTAGCGGGCGTTTTCCTCTTGCACAAGCCGCTTGATTTTAACGGCAATGTCGTCTGCCGCTTCAAAAGGCGTGCTTGCGGAATAAAAGCGGAAAAAGTCGCCGTTTTTCTCCTTAAAAGAGGGGGCGGCTCTGTCAGCGCGAAAGAGATTTTCCTCGGCAAAGGCAAAAACCTTGTGCGCGGTGGCAGGGAGCGTTTCCGTCTGATACGAAACGCCGATTTTGCGCGCCGTTTGCACAAGAGTGCGATAGGTGTCCTCTTCCTCTAAAAAGCAGAGCTGCTTGTTCTCTAAAACGGGATAAGGCAAAAAGACAGAAAGGGCAGAGGCGCGCAAAAGCTCTTCTATAATGCGGTACTGTTGCATGGTAAAGCTTGTAAAGCCCTGTATGAAAAAATGGGTGTCTTCAAAAAGAGGATGCTCTGCTAAGAGGTGATAAAGAGAATCCAAATCCTCTGCCGCGGTGCCGTATTTTTCTCTTAACGCGCCGCGAAAAACAGACAAAACGGTAGAAAGATCCTGTATGCGTCTGCCAAGCTGCTCCTCTTGGGAAAGTCTTTTGGCAGCCAAGGACAAATCCTCGGGACTTATCCCCAAGGCGTACATCTCATTGTTGGCGCGCAAAAGCTCCTTCACCTTGAAAATAGTGGATTTTTTTTCAGAGGATGCGCTCAAAAGCGGAAGCAGCGCATCCAGCGTTTTCCACATCATCAATGCCGATGCCGCGGGCGTCGCGTATCGGTAGGAAAGCCCCCCCTTCATACGAAAGGCGGTGTTGGCTAATCGGGTGAAATTAGAAACCTCAAAAAACAAAGGGGCGTCACTTGGCAAAAGACGGGCAAGCGTTGCCTCGGCTAAAACCGTTTGCTGCTCGGGAACAAGCAGAATGCACCTTTCTTTTTTCGCAACACACCCTGCAATGAGGTCAGCGCAAGCAGAGGAAGAGGATAAGCCCTCACGGTAAATGGTCAACATCCTTATAGCTATACCCCTTTCCGCGATGGGCAAAAATACGCTTTTTCCCGTCGCTTTCTGTTTTTTTACGCAAATAATGAATATATACGTGAAGAAGACCGATGTTTTCCGCCTCTTCTTCCCCAAACGCCTTCAAGAGCAGCTCCCTTGCCGAAACAGGCTCTCCCTTGGCTTCCTTCAAGAGCGTAAACAGCAGCTCTTCCGTGGGGGTAAAGGCGGGAAAGGGCGTTTCTTCCCTGTGGCTGCGCAAAAAACGCAAAACCGCTTCCTCGTCAAAAGGACGAAGAAGCACAGGGAAGGGCGCCTCGGTCTTTTTGCGGGAAAAGCCCAAAGCGGCAGAGGGAAGCTCCTTTTGCGGACAAGTGTCTAAATCCACCAAAAAAAGTGTGGCGCTGTGGGAGTCGGTAAGTGGCATTTGCGCCTCTTCGAGCAAAAGGGTCAGCCAACGGTAAAGGTTTTTGTCCTCGGTCATAATATAAGCGCCCGCCATTCCTTTTCCCCCTTCCCGCTGTGCTTTCGCTTGATTACCCTTTATTATAAAGGAAAAAAAGGATTTTGTCAATTCTTTATGAGAAAGGACACCATTTTTTGTGAAAAGCAAAAAATGGTGTCCTTTTGGCTTTGAATAAGACGAAAAACAGAAAAGAAAGGCAAAAGAAGGAGCTTTTTGTATGGTAAAACCCTGCGTTTCTCCCCGAAATTAGACTTTTTTCTTTTTTTAACCGTGCTATGCTAAGAACAAGGATTATTTCCAAGGAAAAGGGGTGTCGATTTTTGTCGTTTGCTCCTAAAAAAGAAAGGAAAAAAAGTATGAGATGGATGAAAAAAGCAAAAGGGAAGGAAGAGGTGACGCAAATCCCCGTCGCCCTCATCACCGCCAATCCCGCCCAGCCAAGACAAGCCTTTGACGAGGGGGCGCTTTTCGCCTTGGCGGACAGCATCAAGCGCTATGGCATTTTGCAGCCCCTTTCCGTGAGGAAGGTGGCAAATACCTATGAGCTGATAGCGGGAGAGCGGCGCTTGCGCGCGGCAGTTATGGCTGGATGCGAGCTTGTGCCGTGTATCGTGTATACGGTCAGCGAAAAGGCGAGTGCTGAGCTTGCGGTGGTGGAAAATTTGTTGCGTGAGGACTTGAATATGTTTGAGGTGGCAGGAGCAATGGAGCAGCTTGCCAAGGGCTACGGGCTGACACAGGAAGAAATCGCACAGCGGCTCTCGGTCAGTCAGTCTCAGGTGGCGAACAAGCTGCGGCTTTTGCGCCTGCACGACGGTATAAGAGAAAAAATTTTAGCCGAAGGACTGACCGAGCGCCACGCAAGAGCCCTGCTTCGTCTTCCCGAGGAGCTGTGGGAAAAGACGCTCGATAAAATGATAGAGGGAAAATGCAACGTTGCTGCCGCCGAAAAAATGGTAGAGGACATCCTTGAAGACAGAGCAAAAAACGGAGAGCCGACAAGAAAAAAGAAGCGCTTTCGCGGTGCTATGCGTGACTTGCGCCTGTTTTATAATTCTGTGGAGCGGGCAATGGATATTGTCAGAGGATGTGGCATTTCGGTGAAAAGCAGGAAGGAAGAAGAGGAAAAGGAAATCAGACTGATTATTTCCATCGCGAAATGAGTATTTTGAAATGGATTTTCCCCTTTTTTGTGGAATATGGCGAAAATAAAAAAATATTGAAATATTTTGCATTTTCCTCTTGATTTTTTTTGTCGCATTATGTATAATAATACCGTGGAACAGACAATGTTTCATATCAGTAATAAGGACGAGGCCCCAATATAAATTCGGATGAACGGCCCGAATGTTTCTACCGCGCCGCCTTGTATGCGCGACTATTGGTATCAATCCTTGCTTAAATGATGCGAGGAGTCTATATTGGTGTGAAGCGTATGTGTCTGTTTTTTGTTTTTTAAGGAGAACGGTATGAAATTGTTGGAGGATAGAATTCAAAAGGACGGTATAGTGCTTGACGGCGACGTTCTTAAGGTCGGCAGCTTTTTGAATCAGCAGCTGGACGTGCCTTTCCTGAGCGAGATATGCAAGGAGTTCTATCGGCTGTACCGTGATGCGGGTGTAAACAAAATTTTAACGATTGAGGCGTCGGGTATCGCGATTGCCGCTTTGACAGCGCAGTATTTTAACGTTCCCGTGGTTTTCGCTAAAAAGGCGAAGAGCGCCAATGTTGCTTCTGACGTATATAAGGGAACAGTCAAATCCTATACCCACGGTGTTGTGGTAGAGGCGGTTGTTTCCAAGGAATATTTACATAAAAATGACAGGCTTTTGCTTATTGACGATTTCTTGGCAAAGGGAAGCGCCTTGGAGGGCTTGCTTGAAATTGCCAAGGCGTCAGGGGCAACGGTGGTTGGCGCAGGGGTTGCCGTTGAAAAGGCATACCAGGGCGGTGGCGACGGGTTAAGAGCCGAGGGCATTCGCGTGGAGTCCTTGGCGAAGATAGCCTCGATGAGCAAAAAGGACGGCATCGTTTTTTGTTAAGGTTTTATAGCGTTTAACGCATAAAATAAAAAAACTTTTTTGGAGGAACAGAAAAATGTTCAAGAAAATCGCATCTCTGGTTCTGGCGCTCGTGATGATTCTCGGCGCATGTCTCGCGCTCGGCTCTTGCGGCGGTGGCAACGACACTGTTAAGGCAGCCTTGATTTGCTTGCACGGTGACAGCTCTACCTACGACAAGAACTTCATCGACGCATTCAAGACCGCTTGCGAAAAAAAGGGTGTTGAGTACACCTACATCACCGACATCGATGAGAAGACCATTTGCTACGACAAGGCAGCTGACTTTGCTGACCAGGGCTATGACGTAGTATTTGCCGATTCCTTTGGCCACGAGCCCTTTATGCTCCAAGCCGCTAAGGAATTCCCCAACGTGCAGTTCTGCCACGCTACCGGTACTATGGCTCACACCGAGAACGTTAGCAACTTCCAGAACTCCTTTGCTTCTATCTATCAGGGCAGATATCTTGCAGGCGTTGCCGCAGGCTTGAAGCTTCTCGAGCTCTACGACACCGACAATGACGGTGCTATCGCTGATGAGGAAGCTAAAATCGGCTACGTAGGTGCTTGGCCCTATGCAGAGGTTGTCTCCGGCTACACCTCTTTCTTCCTTGGCGTTCGCTCCGTAGTTGCAAACGCTACTATGGAAGTTCGTTACACCAACTCCTGGTATGACGAGGCAGCTGAAAAGACCACCGCTCTGGCTCTGATTGACAACGGCTGCAAGCTCATTTCTCAGCACGCTGACTCTATGGGTGCTCCCACCGCTTGCGAAGAGAGAAACATTCCCAACGTTGCTTACAACGTAGCAACCGGCAAAAACACCTTCGTTATCGCGTCCAGAATTGACTGGGTTCCCTACTTCGAGTATATGCTTGATTGCGTCATCAACGGCAAGGACATCGACACCGACTGGACCGGTACTCTTGCAAACGGCGCTGTTAAGATCACCGCTCTTGGCGCTGCTGCCGCTGAAGGCACTCAGGAAAAGCTTGACGAGATTGCCGCTAAGTTGAAGGACGGCAGCTTGAAGGTATTTGACTGCTCCAAGTTCACCGTTAAAGGCGACCACTTGACCGAGTATATGGCTGACGTTGACACCGATGCAGGCTTCACAGCTGACACCAACGTTATCAAGACCGAGAACGGCGTGACCTTCTTTGACGAAAGCACCTTCCGTTCCGCTCCTTACTTCGATATCCGTATCGACGGTATTACCGAGGTTCAATAATTTTTCATTTATTTATGTAAAGCTTGGGGTTGCCGCTTTTCAAGCGGCAACCCTTATGCCTTATTTGTAGGAGGATAAACCGTGGATAAAAAGACGGTTGTTGAATTGTGCCACATTACCAAGCGCTTTGGTAAGGTAGTGGCTAACTGTGATGTTTCTATGGATGTAAAGCAAGGGGAAATTCTCTCTGTTCTCGGTGAGAACGGCTGCGGAAAAACCACCTTGATGAATATGCTTGCGGGCATTTATTACCCTGATGAGGGAAAAATTATCATCAACGGGGAAGAGGCGACCATTCGCTCCCCCAAGGACGCGTTTTCCTATAAAATCGGTATGATCCATCAGCACTTTAAGCTGATAGACGTCTTTACTGCCGCCGAAAACATTGTACTCGGTACGGGGGAAGACGAAAAATACGATATAAAAGCGGCAAAAACCCGTATTTCCGAAATGAGCGAGAAATACGGCTTCCATATAGATTTAGATAAGAAAATTCACGAAATGTCGGTTTCCGAGAAGCAAACGGTGGAAATCATCAAGGTGCTGTATCGGGGTGCGGATATTTTGATTTTGGACGAGCCTACCGCCGTCCTCACACCTCAGGAAATCCGCCGCCTCTTTGGCGTCTTGCGCGCTATGCGGGCGGACGGAAAGTCGGTGCTTATCATCACCCATAAGCTCAACGAGGTTATGGAAATCTCTGACCGCGTAGCGGTGCTTCGCAAAGGCGCGCATATCGCCACGGTCAACACCGCCGAAACCAGCGAGAAGGAATTGGCGGATATGATGGTGGGGCAGAAGGTGTCCCTCAATATTGATAGACCTCTTCCCGAAAACCCCGCGCTTCGCTTGGATGTTGACGGCTTAACGATGACGGGTCCCGAGGGCAACCTTGTGCTTGATAACGTCAGCTTTGAGGCGTATAGCGGAGAAATTCTCGGTATCGCGGGCATCGCGGGCAGCGGTCAGCGCGAGCTTTTGGAATCTATTGCGGGTCTTCATCATCTGGATAGCGGAAGCGTCACCTACTACAATCCCAAAAAGGATAAGCCCATTACCTTCTTCCATAAAAGCTTTGAGCGCGTAATGGAGCTTGCAGAAGAGGGAATGCTGCGTTATGCCGACGGCAGAGATTTTGACGGCAAGGACGAGGACGGTAAGCCCCTTCACAGAAAGACCATCAAGGCGGTGGTTGAAGCAGGCGAAATCTTCTTCAAGGAGGATGAGGTTATTAACCTGCGCGAGAAAACGCCCCTGCAAATCAAGGAGCTGGGTGTTCGCTTCTCCTTCGTCCCCGAGGACAGACTCGGTATGGGACTTGTCGGTAATATGGACATCATTGACAATATGATGCTCCGCAGCTACCGCCGCGGTCATTCCCTGTTCGTAGACAGAAAGAAGCCCGAGGAGCTGGCAAACGATATTATTGAGAGCTTGAAGGTTGTCACGCCCGGCACGCATACCGCCGTGCGTAAGCTTTCGGGCGGTAACGTGCAAAAGGTCTTGGTCGGCAGAGAAATCGCCGCAGGACCCAAGGTTTTGATGGCGGCATACCCCGTGCGCGGTCTTGACATCAATTCCTCTTACCTAATCTATAACCTCTTGACCGAGCAAAAGAAGAATGGCGTTGCCGTTATTTTCGTTGGTGAGGATTTGGACGTGCTGCTTTCGCTTTGTGACCGCATTATGGTCGTTTCGGGCGGCAAGGTCACGGGAATTTTGGACGCCCGCACGGCAGAGAAGGACGAGATTGGTCTTTTGATGACCAAAACGGACTCCGTCAAAGAATAAAAGGAAAGGAAGCTTTTAAGCGTTAAGTGATATGGATAACCAACAGAAAAAACAAGCGCAGGTAAAAAAAGAGCCTTTCTTTCGCTTGGTAAAGCGTGATACGTTGCCCGTTGGAAAGGTCATTTTGATATATGCTATCGCCATTGTGGGTAGCCTTTTACTTTCCAGCATTATCTGCTCCGCATTCTCGGACAAGAATCCCTTGCAGTTTTTCTCCTCGCTGTTCGGCGGCGCCTTTGGCTCTTCCCGTCGAATTTGGTTGCTTTTGCAGGATACCGCTCTGCTTCTTGGCGTTGCGATTGCATTGGTTCCCGCCTTCAAGATGAAGTTCTGGAACCTTGGCGGTAACGGGCAGATTTTGGTGAGCTGTCTTGCGGCTGTTGCCTGTATGTACTACCTCGGCGGTAAAATCCCCGATTTTCTCGTCATCATTCTGATGACGGTGACAAGTATTCTGGCAGGCGCCATCTGGGGTGTTTTGCCCGCCATCTTTAAGGCGCTCTTTAATACCAATGAGTCGCTTTTCACCCTGATGCTCAACTACATCGCCTCGGGTCTTGTGGCTATGTTCATCTCTATCTGGGTCAAGTCGGGCTCGGGCGTTTTGTATCCCCTGCCAAACGGTCATTTTCCCAATCTCTTCGGTAGTAAGTACCTTTTGACTATCATCGTTTTCTTTGCCTTGGCGGTTTTGATGTTTGTATATCTGAAATATACCAAGCAGGGCTATGAGATTTCCGTTGTCGGCGATAGCCCCAATACCGCTAAGTATATCGGTATTGACGTCAAGAAGGTTATTATTCGTACTATGATTATCTCGGGCGCCCTGTGCGGCGTTGTGGGCTTGTTTGTGGCAGGGTCTATTGAGCACACGGTTTCCACCGCCTCTGCCAATAATATGGGCTTCACCGCCATTATGGCAACCTGGCTTGCCGCCTTCAACCCCTTAATTATGATGGGCACCTGCGGCTTTATCGCCTTTGTGGATAAGGGTATGATGGAGGTGCGTAGCGCCTTTGGCTTCACCAACGACAGTATCGCCAACATCGTTATCGGTCTTGTCTATTTCTGCGTTATCGCTTGCAGCTTCTTCATCACCTATGAGGTGAAATTCCGCAAGCCCGAAGCGCGAAGCACCAAAACGGAAGGAGGAAAGCCGCTGTGATTACCTTTCTTGTTTCGGCAATCTCCATTGCCACCGTCCTGCTTTTTGGATGTGTTGGTGAAATCATCACCGAGAAAGCAGGGCATTTGAACCTCGGTATTCCCGGTATTATGTGTATGGGCACCGCAGGCGGATGCCTTGGCACTTCTCTCTATATGGGAATTGCCAATGGAAACCCCTCGTGGCTCTTGCTCGTTTTGTTTTCTCTTGTCTTTTCCGTTATTTTCGCCGCGGCAACGGGCGCCATTTATGCCCTCTTGACCGTCTCTCTGCGTTGTAACCAGAACATTACAGGTCTTGCTATTACCATCTTCGGCGCGGGCGCTACGGACTTTTTGATGTCCTTTGTGGATCGCACTCATTTTGATGCCGCAGGAAAGCTCATCTCTTCTCCCTTGCCCTTTGCCAAGAATTTGGGCTGGTTCGGCGAGATTTTCTTGGGGCACGGCGTCTTCGTTTATATCGCCATTGCGGTTGCCCTCGCCTGCACCTTCGTTTTGAATAAAACAAGGGTCGGCTTGCATCTGCGCGCGGTTGGTGAAAGCCCCGCAACTGCCGATGCCGCGGGCATCAACGTTACCGCCTATAAATATGTGGCGATTTTGGTGGGTAGCGGTATCGCTGGTCTTGGCGGCTTCTACTACATTATGGACTATATCAAGGGAAGCTGGGAAAACGCCTCTATCATCGAGGCTTTCGGCTGGCTTGCCATTGCCTTGGTTATCTTCGTCCTTTGGAAGCCCCATCTTGGCATTCTCGGCGCATTGCTCTTTGGCGGCTGCTACATCGTAGCCTTCGTCCTTGCCAACGTCACCTCCACCCAAAAGGAAATCATCAAGATGCTTCCTTACGTTATCACCATCGTGGTACTTATCGTCACCTCGATTTTCGACGATAAGGAAAATCAACCCCCTGCCTCTCTCGGCTTGCCCTATTTCCGAGAGGACAGATAAAAAGAAAAATCCGCAAATCCATTGGATTTGCGGATTTTTTATTTGCAAAAAAGATATCTGCTTAAATGGCAAAATCGCCGTCCTTAAAGACAACGACCTCTTCGCCCTCGTGGGTGATACCCACAATAGAAAGGTCAGCCGTTCCCACCATAAAGTCCACGTGCTGAGAAGAGGAGTTAAGACCTCTCTCCTTTAATTCTTCCTCACTCATATCAGCGCCACCCTCCAAGCAAGGATAAGCCTCGCCAAAGGCGAGATGGCAGGAAGCGTTTTCGTCAAACAGGGTTTCGTAGTACAAAATACCTTGGTTAGAAATGGGAGAATTGTAGGGAATTAAAGCAACCTCGCCAAGATACGAGGCGCCCTCGTCCACCGAAATGGCGTTTTTCAGGATTTCCTCGCCCTTCTTGGCGTGCACCTCGACGATTCTGCCCTCTTTTATGACGAAATAAAAGTCTTCAATGATGTTTCCGCTGTTGACCAAGGGCATTGCGCCGTAAACAATTCCGTCAACGCCGTTTTTCAAGGGCGCTGTGAAGATTTCCTCGGTTGGCATATTGGCAACAAAGCGCTGTCCCTTGGGGGTTACGTCCTCGCCCGATTGCCACAGATGCCCTTCGGGCAGGCGAACGGTCAAATCCGTGCCAAGACTGTTTTTATAATGCAGAGAAACAAAACGGTAGGCGTTGAGCTTCTCGGTACGCGCCGTCAGCATAGATAAATGCTCTCGCCAAAGCGCCACGCTGTCGCCCTTTCCCGAAATGCGCACCGTCTGGTAAATCGCGTCGCCCAAAAGACGCATAGCCTCTTGGGGTGTGCTGTCGGGAAAGACCTTTTTTGCCCAAGCCTCTGTCGGTACGGAAGCGATGCACCAAGGGAAAAAGTTGGTCGTTTCCAAGCGGTAAAATTCCGCTAAATCTCTGCCCTTGGCTTTGGCGTTTCGCAAAATGCGAATAGGCTCAACGCCCGCCAGATTCATCGGGTCGGAAGCGGCGATGAAAAGGCATGCCGCGCCCTCGCGGGCATAGTCGTTCATCAGATGGCACCGCCAAGCGGGTGTTTCGTCAAAAACGTCGTCCTCGGCGTTCAGAAAATGGGCACGGGTGACGGCATCATCGGAATACACAACAGTAACGTCCCTTGCCCCCACAGCATACGCCTCTTCCATACAAAGTCGCGCAAAGGGAGCGGTATCCACAGGCGCGTGAATAACAACGTTTTGTCCTTTTTGCACGTTAAGACCTACCTGTATTAAAAGGCGGGCATATTCTTGTTCTTTCGTCATAGTCAAATGCCTTTCTTGTTTTTCTCTATTGTAACACAGTTTTTCCCAAAAACCAAGCAAATTTTCAAAAAACTGCATATTTTTTGCCCAAATGGAAAAATATACAAGCAAAAAAACAGGAGAAAAAAAGATGGGAAAAAGACGGGTTTTGGTTGTAGGGGGCGGTATGAGCGGTTTAAGCGCCGGGATACACAGCCTGCTTCACGGGCACGAGGTAACCCTGCTCGAAAAAAACAAGTGCCTTGGCGGCTGTATGATGGGCTGGCGGCGCGAGGGCTTTTATATTGATAACTGTCTGCATTGGCTAACGGGCACCCGCAAGGATACCGCCCTCTATCATATGTGGCAAACCTTGGGGGTGCTCTCTCCCGACAGTCAGATATATTTTTCCCCCTTTTTGTTCCGTGTTGAAGGAAAAGGGAAGACCCTTTCTCTTTGGCAAAACCCGAAAAGAACGGAAAGTGAAATGCTTGCTCTTTCTCCCGAGGACGAAAAGGAAATTCGCCGCTTCTTTCAAGCTCTTTCTTTTTTAGCGGCAAAAATGCCCCAAAAAGCGGGAATAGAAAAGGTAAAGCAAGGTTTACAAGCCTTTTTGGTTTCCCCCCTGCTGTTGCCGTATGTAAGGATGACTCTGGGAGAGCTCTCCCAAAAATTCCGCCACCCGCTCTTGCGAAGTATGATGGTGGGGTATATCGGCGAGGAATTTTGCGCGCTCTCTCTTATTTACGTATATGCCGCCTTTGTGACAGGGAACGCTTCCTTGTGCATGGGTGGAACGGAGAGCGTCATTCGGGCGTTGGAAGAGCGTTTTTTGTCCTTGGGTGGTCGGTTGGAAACGGGGGTGTGCGTCAAGGAGCTTCGGCATAGTGCCAAGCGGATAGAATGCGCCGAAAGCTTTGAGGGAAAGCGCTATTTTGCCGACGGGTATATAGCCGCTATCGACCCTTCTGTCACCTTTGGAAGACTCTTGCCTTCCTCTTTTACGCCCAAAGGACTTCGGGAGATGTATCAAAAGCACCTGACGTATTCGGCGGTGCAAGCGGCGTTTCGCCTGAAAAGGGCAAAGGATAATCCAAGCGGAACGGTTATCCTGCAAACCGAGCCCTTTGAGGTGGCAGGGGAAAGGCAGGAAACCTTGGCATTCAAGGTGTACGACTATGATGAGGTTTTTTGTCAGGGCGATGAGGTTGTTTTGCAAACGCTGACGTTTTTGCGGGAAGAGGGAACGGTGTATTTTTCCCGCCTTTCGAAAAGTAAAGCTCTCTATCAAGAGGAAAAGGCTGAGTACGCTGCGCTCGTAAAGGAGCGTTTGATAAAAGCCTATCCGTGTTTGTATGACCGCCTTTCCTTGCTGGACGTTTGGACCCCTGCCACCTATTCACGCTATTTTGACAGCAAAAACGGCGCCTTCCTTGGCTTTGCCACAACCCCCTCTGCCTTGCTTTATCGCTTGGGATGTCGTATTAAGCCGTTTGAAAACGCCTTTTTGGCAACTCAGTGGCAAAAATCTCCCGGTGGGCTTCCTGTCGCAGCACAGTGCGGAAGAGAAGCGGCAAGGGTCTGCTCGCGCTTTCTTTCTTGACTTTTTTTCGCTTATAGCGTATAATATAGACATCCTGTTTCAGAAAGGAACGAGCTATGTCTGTCTTATATGCCATCGCTTCTATCAGAAACCCCGTCTTTGATGTCTTCTTTTCTCTCGTCACCCGATTTGGAGAAGAGGTCATTTATTTGGCAGTCGCCTTGTTTTTTATATGGTGCGTCGATAAATTTGAGGGGTATTATATTCTCTCCGTTGGCTTTTTGGGGGTCATCGTCAATCAATTTCTGAAAATCGTTTGCCGCGTTCCTCGCCCGTGGGTAAAGGACCCGTCCTTCTCTGTGGTGGAAGGCACAAAGGAAGCCGCCACAGGCTATTCCTTTCCCAGCGGCCACACGCAAACGGCTGTTGGCACCTTCGGCGGTATTGCCTATTGGCATCGGAAAAGGTCATTGTCATACCGTGTCTTGTCCTTTGCGTCTTGGTTGCCTTCTCGCGCCTGTATCTCGGTGTGCATAGCTTTGCCGACGTGTCATTTAGTCTTTTGATGGCGGGCGTTCTGTTTTTCACGCTCGAGCCCCTGTTCCGTTATTTTCAAAAAAATCCTTCAAGGTTTTATTGGTTTATCGGCGGAATGGGCGTTTTGTCGCTTGCCTTTGTGCTCTTTATGGAGCTTTATCCCTTTGCTCCCGATATCGATGCGGAAAATCTGAAATCCGCCTTTAAGAACGCCTATACCATTTTGGGCGCCGTTCTGGGCTTTGGTCTTGTCTATTGGTTGGACCAAGCCTACATACATTATGAAACCAAGGCTATCTGGTGGGCTCAGCTTATCAAATTAGCCGTGGGGCTTGGGCTTATTATCGCCCTTCGTATCGTCTTGAAGGCGCCCTGTAATGCAATCACGGGTGGACACGCATCAGCAAACGCCATTCGCTATTTCCTTATCGTGCTTTTTGCGGGCGCACTCTATCCCTTAACCTTTCCTTTCTTCGCTAAGCTCGGCAAAAAGAGGGAAAAGGAAGAAATAAAAGAGGAAACACACGTATAAAACAAAAAGGGGCTGAGTGAATGACTCAGCCCCACGGCAATTTGTTCCAACAAAGGCGCAGATTGCCGGTTTTTTTGCAGAAAATTTGCAGGGTGCGTTACAATTTCCGTGGAATTGTAACGCACGGGAAACGAAAAGCAACCCTTTTGTGTTGCTTTTCGATGCTTCACAAATAGTGAAGCATCCCCTTTTCCTATGTAAGAGGAAAGCGTTATTTGAAATAAATGCTGTTTTTCATCGCTTCCAGCATCACGCGCGCTGAGCTTGCGTTGGTAGCAAGGGGAATGGATTGCACGTCGCAAAGGCGTAAAAGCGCCGAAACGTCAGGCTCGTGCGGTTGCGCGGTCAAAGGGTCACGCAAAAAGATAATGAGGTCAAGCTCTCCGTTTGCCAGCATCGCGCCGATTTGCTGGTCACCGCCCAAAGGGCCGCTCTTCATTCTGTGAATGGGAAGCCCGGTTTCTCCCATAATCAGCGTGCCTGTTGTACCTGTGGCATATAACTCGTGACGCTTCAAAACGTCCACGTATTCCTTGGCAAGCTCAATAATCTCGTTTTTCTTTTTGTCGTGCGCAATCAGTGCAATTTTCATATAGCAAGCTCCTTTTTTCATATCGCCTATATTGTAGCACACTTTTTTGAACAAAACAACTGTTTCTGTAAAAAAAATCACGGCAAAGATGTGAATATACGAAAAATACTTGCATTTTTCGCTTTCCTTTTGCTTGACCAAATTTTGACCAAAAATGACCAAAAATGAAAAGCGCCCTCGCGGCGCTTAACGGGAATCCGACTGCCGCCAAGAGCGGCATCGGCGGAAAACGCCGCAGTGCTTACAAGCGAGCTTGACGCCAAAGCGGCGTTTTCTCGAACCCGGCATACGCCGCACTTAAAACGAAAAGAAGAGTAAGGTGCGATAAGAGAATAGAGGTGAAAAAGGGGGGTGAAAACTAAGCGTATGCCGTGCTCGAAGGCGTCATCTCCACCAAAGCAAAAAGCGCCCTTGCGGCGCTTTTTGCTTTGGTGGAGATGACGGGAATCGAACCCGTGTCCGAGAACATCTAAATATGACTTTCTTCGTGGACAGTCTGCTTTTAACTTTCCCTATCGCAAGCGCGAACAGACACGCTCTTGGTCAAGGTAGCCCTTTTTTGCTTGGCGGGTTCAAGGGCGAAACACCCGCGCAAGTTCACCACTCAAATGACGCTCAGCCTTCCACCGTGGTACTTGGAAGGGGAACGGGCGGTTAATAAACCGCAGCACCGCTGATTAAGCCTCACAAAGAGGCGTTAATCAAGCAGCCAAAGCAACAGTTCTGTTGTCGTTTATTGTTTAGTTTGAGCATTGTAACGGGATTACTCAGCCCGCCACGCTTATCATATCGCAACATCCCCGTCGAAACCTTTACACCCCCAGATAACTTGTATATCATATTATACCCAAAAAGCAGGATTTTGTCAACCGCTTGCGCATATTTTTAAGAGAATGGTGAATATAAAACAGTAAAGAAGGGTAAAAACAATATAGCAAAAATCAAAAAGATAGAGAACAAAGCCATATCTATATGTGAAAGGAATGGTTGTAAATGAAAAGAGCTTCGGGCGTTTTACTCCATATATCCTCTTTGCCGGGGGAATATTCCTCGGGAGATTTCGGCAAGGGCGCATACGATTTTGTGGATTTTTTGGCAGGAAGCGGTTTTTCCTATTGGCAGACCCTGCCCTTTTGTCTTCCCGATGATACCGCCTCAGCGTATCAGTCCTTTTCCGCGTTCAGCTGTAACCCCTATTTTATCGATATTGACCAGCTGTATGTCGAGGGACTCATCACCGAAGAGGAAAAAAACCAAGCCAAGCAAAAGACCCCCTACAAAATGGAATTTGAGCGTCTTGTAAAGGAGCGGTTGCCCCTTTTAGCTAAGGCGGCAGAGCGGGTGAAGGATTTTTCTGCCGTTGAGTCCTTTATCAACGAAAACCCGTATCTGCATCGCTTTTGCTCCTTTATGGCATACCGCGAGGCAAACGAAAACAAGCCCTGGCGTCTTTGGTCGAAGGAGCATTTTTCTTTTCCCACCTATCAGACTTGGGCGTTTATTTCGTATACCTTCTTTAAGCAATGGCAGCGCTTAAAGGCATACGCCAACCAAAAGGGCATCTCCCTTATTGGCGATATTCCGATTTATGTTGCCTATGAGAGCGCAGACGTCTTTTCCGAGCCGCAGCTGTTTTTATTAGACGAAGATAATTTGCCCTTGGCAGTGGCAGGTGTGCCACCCGATTATTTTTCAGAGGACGGGCAGCTCTGGGGCAATCCTATTTACCGTTGGGAAAAAATGAAAGAGGAAGGCTTTGCCTTTTGGCGAGCGCGTGTTGAGCAAATCTTTTCTCTTTTTGATGGGGTCAGGCTCGACCATTTTCGTGGCTTTGATACCTACTACCAGGTGCCCTACGGCGCGCCAAACGCAAGAGAGGGCACGTGGCAGCAAGGACCGAGAGAAGCGCTTGTTGACGTGTTGAAGGAAAGCGCCGCGGGCAAGCTTGTCATCGCGGAGGATTTAGGGGAAAATACCCCTTCCGTCCAGTCGCTTTTGGATTATAGCGGCTTCTTGGGAATGCGGGTTTTGCAGTTTGGCTTTTTAGGTGGCGAGGAAACGCGGCATCTGCCCCACAACTATGAAAAAAGCTGTGTCGCCTATACAGGAACGCACGACAACAATACCTTTCTTGGCTATCTGATGGAAAGCGCAGAGGAAACAAGGCAAAGAGCCCTTGACTATTGCGGGTATGAGAAAAAAGAAGGATGGGATAAGGATAACACCTTCCTTTTGCGTACGATGCTTGCAAGCGCCGCGGACCTTGTGATATTTCCTATGCAGGACCTGCTCTATTTTGGAGCTGATACCCGTATGAACACCCCGGGTACTGCCAAAGAAAATTGGCTCTACCGAATGACAGCGGAGCAGCTTAAAAGCATAGACCGAAAAAGGCTTGCCTTCTTAAATAGCCTGTATTACCGAAGCTGAAAAGAGCGTTTGCCGCGTGTTCGTTGGCAAACGCTCTTGGTTTATACAGTCGTCCGTGCCCAGTCAATAGGCGAGAGCCCGTTTTGCTCTAAAAAGGCATTGATGCGAGAAAAAGGACGGGAGCCGAAAAAGCCGCGGGATGCGGATAAGGGGCTTGGGTGTGCCGAGGTCAAAATCAGGTGTCGGGGATTTGTAATGACCGATGCCTTTTGCTTGGCGAAATTGCCCCAAAGCAGGAAAGCAATGGGGGAAGGGGAGTCGTTAAGCAAGGAAATGACCCTGTCGGTAAACTGCCCCCAGCCAATGCTCTGATGGCTGTTGGCAAGCCCCTCTCGCACGGTTAAGGTCGCATTCAGAAGCAGCACCCCCTGCCTTGCCCAAGAGGAAAGGTCACCGTTTGCCGAGCGGGGAATGCCAAGGTCGCTCTCCAATTCCTTGAAAATGTTTTGTAAAGAGGGCGGCAGGGGCGTGCCGTCGGGCACGGAAAAGGAAAGCCCGTGGGCTTGGTTTATCTCGTGATAAGGGTCTTGCCCCAAAATAACCACCTTTACCTTGTGGTACGGCGTGTACCGAAAGGCATTGAAAATATCGTACATATCGGGGAAGATACGGTATTTTTGGTATTCGCTTGCCAAAATGCGTCGAAGCCGCTGATAATACTCCTTTTGAAATTCACTTGCCAATATTTCGTCCCAATCGTTTCCCAAGGTCACCATAAAGCAAAGCTCCTTTTTTATTTACGCCCTTATTTTAGCATAAAAGGAAAAAAAATGCAAGTTTTTTGGCTAAAATTGGCGTATTTCTCTTGCAAAAAAGGAAGGAGTATGATAGAATAATAATTGATAAAATAATAACAAAGTTCGCAAAGTCTGAAAAGGAGACCTTTATGTCTGCTGTTTTGGAAAGCATCCTGGCGCGGCGCAGTGTCCGCTCTTATAAGAGTGACGCCGTACCCAAAGAAAAAATAAAACGCATTGCCGAAGCGGGTAGCTACGCCGCAACGGGAAGAAACCGTCAGTCTCCCATTATTCTTGCCGTTACCGATAAAGCCCTGCGGGATGAGCTTTCCAAGATGAATGCCGCTATAATGGGCACAGAGCAAGACCCCTTTTATAACGCCCCTGTCATTTTCGTCGTCTTGGCAGATAAAAGTGCCCCTACCTATTTGTATGACGGCAGTCTTGTTCTTGGCAATATGATGCTCGCCGCACAAGCCGAGGGGCTTGGCAGCTGTTGGATTCATCGCGCCAAGGAAGAGTTTGAAACAGAGAGGGGCAAGGAGATTTTGGCTTCCTTGGGGATTGCGGGCGATTATGAGGGCATCGGTCATTTGGCGGTTGGATATGCAAATGAGCCTAAAAGGGAAGCGCCGCCCCGAAAAAATGGCTATATCACTTATATTGACTGACGCTTTTCAAGCCGTTTTTATGTGTAAATTTTATGTTAACATAAAGAAAACGCATTGCAAAAAAAATGGAAAAAGGTTACAATTAAAATAATTAAAATAAATATAAAAATAAGGAGGGCTTCCTATGACAACCGTTGTTTTTGTCGGTCTTTTTATTGTGTTTTTGGGATTGATTTGCTTGATTGCCATTGTTGCGATGATGGGCAAGCTTTGCAAAGCGCTCATTCCGAATGAGTCCGAAGCGCAAGCGCCGACACAAGCGACATCCCCTGTCGCAAACCCCGCGTCAAGCCAAGCAGCGCAACCCATTCCCAACCGTGATGAGTTGGTTGTGGCATTCAGCGCGGCAGTTGCCGAAGAATTGGGAACAGATGTTTCCGCTATCCGTGTAGTATCCTTAAAAGAAATTAAATAATAAAAAGAGGTATAAGATAATGAACGCTTACAGAGTAACCCTGAATGGAAAAGTTTACGAATTCACCATTGAACTGATCAATAAGGATGATATCAAAGCTGCTCCCGCAGCTCCTGCTGCCGCTCCTGCCGTAGCTCCTGCTGCCGCCCCTGCTCCTGCCGCTGCTCCTGCTGCCCCTGCCGCAGAGGGTAGCACCACTGTTGCAAGCCCCATGCCCGGTACCATTCTTTCCGTGAACGTTGCCGCAGGTCAGGCTGTGAAAAAGGGCGATGTTTTGATGGTTCTCGAAGCAATGAAAATGGAAAACGAAATTATGGCTCCTGCCGATGGAACGGTTGCTTCTGTTAACGTGACGAAGGGCGCATCCGTTGAATCCGGCACGGTTCTTTGCACCTTGGCATAAGCCGAGATAAAGGAAAGGACACGTAAAAACAGTTATGGATGCCATAGTGAGTTTTTTTACCAATAGCGGCTTTGCCCGTCTCTTTCAGGGGGACAACTGGAAAGCTGCAGTCATGATTGTCATTGCCTGCGTTTTGCTCTATTTGGCAATCGTAAAAAAGTTTGAGCCGTTGTTGCTCTTACCCATTGCCTTCGGTATGCTTTTGACCAATCTTCCCGACGCTGAAATGTTCCACGAGATTTTGTTCGCGGGCGGTCACGTGAACTGGGATCTGTTTGGCGGCGGTGTTGTTGACGTAAACAACTTTACCGCCATCGCAGAGGAAGCCAAGGCGAATCCCGATTTGATTTTGGTCAGCGAGACCATGATGGAAACCATCCGTACAACTCTGCACGGAACTTACATCAGCGCGGGCCTTTTGGACTATTTGTATCTCGGTGTAAAGCTTGGTATTTACCCCTGCCTTATCTTCTTTGGTATTGGCGCTATGACCGACTTCGGTCCTATGCTCGCTAACCCCAAGTCTATGCTTTGCGGCGCTGGCGCGCAGGTTGGCATTTTCCTGACCTTTGCCGCCGCCGTTTCCATTGGCGGCTTGAATATCCCCGGGCTTAGCTTTGATTTCTTCGAGGCTGCCTCTATCGGTATCATCGGCGGAGCCGACGGTCCTACCGCTATTTTTGTGACCTCGAAGCTCGCACCTCACCTGTTAGGGCCTATTGCCGTTGCCGCTTATTCCTATATGGCGCTGGTGCCTGTCATTCAGCCCCCCATTATGAAAGCGCTGACGACCAAAAAAGAGCGTATGATCGTGATGAAGCCCCTGCGTACCGTTTCCAAGACCGAAAAGATTTTGTTCCCCATTGTCGTGACGGTGTTCGTGGCGCTTTTAGTGCCCGATGCGACCTCGCTCGTCGGCTGCTTGATGCTTGGTAACCTCTTCCGTGAGAGCGGTGTTACGGAGCGCCTGTCTAAAACGGTGCAAAACGAGCTTATCAACATCGTTACTATCTTCTTGGGTGTTACCGTTGGCGCAACGGCAACCGCCGCTACCTTTATCAATTTGAAGACCATCGCCATCATTATTATGGGCGTTATCGCCTTCGGCTGTGGTACTGCGGGCGGTATTTTGGTTGCGAAGCTTATGAACCTTTTCTTGCCCGAGGGCAAGAAAATCAACCCTCTCATCGGCTCGGCGGGCGTATCCGCCGTTCCTATGGCGTCGCGTGTTTCTCAGGCTGTCGGGCAAAAGGAAAATCCTTCCAACTTCCTCTTGATGCACGCAATGGGACCAAACGTCGCAGGTGTTATTGGCTCCGCGATTGCAGCGGGCGCGTTTATTTCGATGTCTGCGGGTTGGCTCTGATATAACGGAAAGGAAAGAAAAGTATGGCAAATAAATTATTGATTACGGATACCATTCTCCGTGACGCGCACCAGTCCCAAGCGGCAACCAGAATGCGCTTGGAGGATATGCTCCCCGCCTGCAAGGCGCTCAACGAAATCGGCTATTGGTCGGTAGAGTGCTGGGGTGGCGCTACCTTTGATTCCTGTATGCGCTTTTTGGGAGAAGATCCCTGGGAGCGCTTGCGCGCCATTCGCCGCGCAATGCCCGACACAAAGCTGCAAATGCTCTTCCGTGGGCAGAACATTTTGGGCTACCGTCACTATGCGGATGACGTGGTAGAGGAGTTTGTTCGTCTTTCTATCAAAAACGGTATCGACGTTATTCGTATCTTTGATGCCTTGAACGATACGCGCAATCTGGAAAAGGCTATCTCTGCCACCAAGAAGTATGGCGGCATTTGTGAAGCAGCCCTCTCCTATACCATCAGCCCCGTTCACAACGAGGAATACTTCGTGGATTTGGCTGTGAAATTGGTCAATATGGGCGCGGATACCATTTGTATCAAGGATATGGCAAACCTTCTCTTGCCTTATGACGCGTATTCTCTTGTAAAA
Source organism: Clostridia bacterium (assembly GCA_017936565.1). GTDB lineage: Bacteria > Bacillota > Clostridia > Oscillospirales > CAG-272 > UBA1740. The sequence goes on along the minus strand of JAGBFG010000012.1, from coordinate 5,978 downwards.
GCCCTGAAAGCAAAGGTGGATGTTCCCATTCACCTGCATACCCATAACACCACGGGTACGGGCGATATGACCTACCTTATGGCTTGCCAGGCAGGCGTTGATATCATTGATACCGCGCTCTCTCCCTTGGCAAACGGCACCTCTCAGCCCTCTACCGAGGCGATGGTTGCCACCTTGAAGGGAACAGAAAGAGATACAGGGCTTGACCTTGGCAAATTGGCAGAGGCAGCCGTTCATTTCCGCGCGGTTGCTCAAAAGCTCAAGGAGCAGGGCTCGCTTGACCCCAAGGTTCTCAACGTTGACCCCAACACCCTTCTTTATCAGGTTCCGGGCGGTATGCTTTCCAACCTCATTTCTCAGTTGAAGCAGGCCAAGGCAGAGGATAAATATTATGAGGTTCTGGCAGAGGTTCCGCGTGTGCGCGAGGACTTCGGCTATCCCCCCTTGGTAACGCCCACTTCCCAGATCGTAGGAAGCCAGGCGGTTCTCAACGTCCTCTCGGGCGAGCGCTACAAAATGGTAACGAAGGAATCCAAGGGACTTCTGCGTGGCGAATACGGGCAGGTTCCCGGTAAGGTCAACGAGGAAGTGCGTAAAAAAGCGATTGGCGATGAAGAGGTTATTACCTGCCGTCCTGCCGATTTGATTGAGCCCGAGCTTGAAAAGCAAAAGGCAGAAGCAGGCGAGCTTGCCAAATGCCCTGAGGACGTTTTGAGCTACGCTCTCTTCCCACAGGTTGCCGCCAAGTTCTTGGCAGAGAAGTATAAGCCTGCCGAAGAAACCCCCGCTGTCCGTGAGCTTTTCGTGGAAGACGCGGGAAACTAATTTTGTCCTATAACACAACAAGTGAAAGGAATAAAGATGATGAAACAGTTTAAGGTTGGTATTCAGCTCTATGGCGTGCGCGATACAATGGCGCAGGATTTTGAAGGAACTCTGCAAAAAATCAAGGATATGGGATACGAATACGTGGAGTTTGCAGGCTACTACGGACGTACCGGCGAGGAAATCAAAGCCATTTTGGATAAAATCGGCTTGAAGTGCATCTCCGTTCACCAGGGTCTTGATTTCTTCAACGAAAACCCCGAGGAAAAGGTTGCCTTCTTGAAGGCGTTCGGCGTGAAATACGTTGTTGTTCCGTGGTATGACCAAAAGAAGCTGGCAGGCTCTGAGCAATGGGAAGAAACCAAAGCACTCTTTAATCGTATCGCCGATTTGCTCAAAGCAAACGGTATGTGGCTTGGCTACCATAACCACGAGTTCGAATTTGAAAAATTCGAAGGCAAATATCTGCACGATTATATTTTCGAGGCAGTTCCCGCTGACCGTATCCAGCCCGAGCTTGATACCTGCTGGGTACATTACGCAGGCATCAACCCCGTTGATAAAATCAAAGAGTTCAGTGGTCGGGTAGACCTGTTGCACTTAAAGGACTTCACCTGCAAGGAATTGGGCAGCGGCCCCGTTTACGACTTAATCGGCGCTGACGGTAAGCCAATGAAGAAGCCCACGCGCGAGGAGAACGCCTTTGAGTTCCGTCCCCTCGGACAGGGAAGACAGAACTTTGCCGAAATTCTTGCCGCCGCTGAGGAAGCAGGCGTTGAGGTCGTCATCGTGGAACAGGATAAAACCTATAACGGCATGACCGAGCTTGAAGCCGCCAAAATCAGCCGCGACTACCTTCGCGACACCTTTGGTCTGTAAAAAAATGCCGTCGGCGCCCCACACAGTGGGGACTGCCGACGGCACTTTTTTCATCTTCCCGAAGGGAAGACTTCATCCAAGGCGCGCCTTGGACTTCATCTGCCTAAGGGCAGATTTCATCAAGGCAGGCTCCCCCTGCCTTGATTTCATTTTGGAACATAAAGCAAAACTTATTTTGTATACAGCTCCTTAGGGTCAACGCCAAGAACCTCTGCAATGGCAAAAAGCTCAATGTCGGTGACAGTACGCGAATAGTCCTCAATTCTCGAAACAGAGCCGCGGCAAATGTAGACTCCCAGCAGTTCAAGCTTGTTAGACAACGCCTGCTGACTCATTTTTACTTTCAGCCGTAAGCGCTTCAAATTCCCACCTATCAGATTTTTCTTCTCGCCGTCAATCATTCTTGCCATTGTGCAATCTCCGTTTGTATATTTTGTCTTGACATAAGACATATTTTATGATATACTAATTTCAAAATTAAGTTGTCCTTTCATAGGACAAACCAAAAAAACGGAAATATTATATGGAAAAAATCGGAATCAGAAGAGAAATAGATAAGATGGGAAGAATATGTATTCCCATAGAAATGAGGAAATTGTTCAAGCTTGAAAATGAAGTGAAAATTCAAATTACCAATGAGGGTGTACTGATTAAAAATCCTGAATATATACTTGTGAAAAGGGAAGAGCATAAAGATTAGGTAAAATTTGTTTGCCGTGCTTTTACCTTAATAAAAAGGACAGAGAAAATTCTCTGTCCTTTTCCTATAAATTGATCTAGTTGCACTCTTATAAAATCGGGAACCCACTCTTTTCGTGCGCTTCTATTAGCTCATCGCAAAGGGCGACGATGTCGTCCGTGGAAAGCTCGGCGGCGGTGTGCGGCTCTAACATAGCGGCTTGGTAAAGCGTCTCTCTCTTGCCTGTGTGGGCAGCCTCAATGGTTAAGAGCTGGGGATAGATATTGGTGCTGTTCATAGCGGCAAGCTGTAAGGGAAGCTCGCCAACGTACGTCGGGTGAATGCCCGTGTTATCCGCCACACAGCTTACCTCAACGCAAGCGTCCTTGGGTAGATTAGAGATTAAACCGTTATTGATAACGTTTCCGCCAAAGCAGTAGGGCTTGCCTGTGACGATAGCTTCCATAATGTGAGAGGCGTATTCACGGGAGCGGACGTTTTCCACGTCCCCGTTTTTGAGCAGGGTGCCCTTTAAGGTCTTCCATTTCTCAATCTGGTCGACACAGCGGCGAGGATATTCGTCCAGGGGAATTTGGAACTTTTCAATCAAATCGGGGCGGTGGGTTTTGATGTAAAGGGAGCTGTATTCCGCGTTATGCTCGCTGCTTTCGGTGCAGTAATAGCCCAGCTTGTTGATGTAATCCAAGCGAACAAGGTCGCTCTTGGCTTCGCCGCTTGCGGTCATTTCGCTGACGCGGCGGCGGATTTCGGGGTAAAGGTCGTTTCCGTCCTTGTCCGCAATTTCGAGCAGCCAAGCCATATGGTTGATGCCCGCGATTTTCTCCTTGTGTCCCTCTAATTTATCCCGCATACCTACACCACTGAGAATAGCGTCAGCGCAAACCTGAACGCTGTGGCAAAGACCAATCGTCTTTACCCCTGTATAGCGCTGCATATAGCCTGTTAAAATCGCCATGGGGTTTGTGTAGTTCAAGAAGAGCGCGTCAGGGCAGACCTCTTCAATGTCCTTGGCAAAATCGTCCAAAACCTTAATGGTGCGAAGCCCACGGAAAATACCGCCAATGCCCAAGGTGTCACCAATCGTTTGGCGCAAGCCATATTTTTTGGGAATTTCAAAGTCAATGACCGTCGAGGGCTCGTACCCGCCAACCTGAATGGCGTTCACAATAAAGGAAGCGCCCTTTAAGGCAGCCTTGCGGTTTTCAACGCCAAGATATTTCTTTACAGAGGCGCGCTTCTCGTTGAAGCGGCTGTTCATCGTGTCTATTAACAAAAAGGATTCTTCTAAGCGCTCCGCGTCAATGTCATAAAGTGCGATTTCGATTTCCTGCAAGGCAGGCGTTGCCATCACGTCACCCAAAACGTTTTTGGCAAAAACGGTGCTTCCCGCACCCATAAACGTAATCTTCATATCCTTGTTTCCTTTCTTTTTGCGAATGTTGATGAAAAAAGATAAGGCTTTCCTTTTCCTCTTTTTCATTTTACCTTCTTTTTTTTCAAAAAGCCATTGCATTATGTGCCAAGAGTATGGTAAAATGTAACTATCAAAGGAAAAGGAGCAACGCCTTGAAAAAGAAAGCAATGCACGAAACGGTGTTCGAGAATGTGGGGCTTGGCGACCTCAATCCCATCTTAACTGGAAACGAAAGGTGCGCTCCTTCCCATTCCTTCGGTCCCGCTATCAGAGGGTATTTTCTTTTGCATTACGTGATGGGCGGCAAGGGCATATTTTATAAAAACGGCAAGCCATATCCTGTAAAGGCGGGAGAAGCCTTTTTGATTTTGCCTGACGAAATTACCGCGTATACAGCCGACAGTCAAGACCCCTGGCAGTATGCTTGGATTGGCTTTGACGGGGCGTTGGCAGAAAAATTCAAGACCCTTCCCCCTGTATTTCCGTTACCCGTGGGACTCTTGCAAGAAATATTTGGCGAGCAGTATAAGGACGCAACGCAGGTTTATGAATTGACCGCGGTGCTGTTTCGGCTTTATGCCTATCTTTTCTCCGAAAGCAAGGAAGAAAACCGCTACGTTAAGCGGGTAGAGGATTATATTCACGCGCTCTATATGCAGTCCATTCGTGTTGAGGATATCGCAGCGGGACTTAATTTAGACAGGCGGTATCTCTCGCGCCTGTTCAAAGCCCAAAAGGGTGTCAGCATTTTGGAATACCTGATTTCCGTCAGAATGAAGGAAGCGGCGCGCCTGCTGGAAAGGGGCGCAACGGTAAAAGAGGCTTCCTGCCTTTGCGGGTACGGCGATGTTTCTAATTTTTCCAAAATGTTCAAAAGAAAATACGGGGTAAGCCCGTGCTTTTGGAGAAAAGAAAGGGGCAAAGCCCCCCTTTCCCTACATAACGAAGAGAAAGAAAACGAAGAAGGAAAAGACAAATGATTTTAATCATTGCGGAAAAACCAAGCCTTGGCAGAAATATTGCCGCGGCGATTGGCGATATGAAAAAGAGGGACGGATATTTAGAGGGGAAGGACTATATCGTCAGCTGGGCATTCGGGCATTTGTTTTCCCTGGCAGACGTGGAATATTACGCCCCCAACCCCAACGGAACGAACCGTTGGACAATAGAAACTCTGCCCTGCTTTCCCGAGCGCTTTCACTTTGAGCTGCGCCGCGGGGCTGACGGAAAACGGGATAGCGGTGTTGAAAAGCAGGCTGCCCTCTTAACGACACTTTGCAACCGTCAGGACGTTGACACCGTCGTCAACGCGGGAGACGCGGACAGAGAAGGGGAAATCATCGTGCGCCTTTGTATTCAGAATGCCTTAAAGGGCGGGGCGAAGAAAAGGGTCCTGCGCCTCTGGCTTCCCGACCAGACTCCCGAAACCATCCGTTCTGCCCTTGCCGATATGAAGGACGACAGGGAATATGACGCTTTGGCAAACGAGGGCTTCGCCCGCACCTATATAGATTGGCTCTACGGGGTCAATTTCACCCGATACGCCACCCTGCGTATGGGTAACCTATTGCGGGTCGGGCGGGTTATCATTCCCATCGTGCGCGCCATTTATGAGCGCGATATGGCAATTTCCCATTTCAAGCCCGAAAAATATTGGGGAATGACAAGCGCCGAAAAAACGGGCGGCGAAACGGTGGAATTGACGTCTAAGCGTAAGTTTCCGTATGACGAGCGCAAGGAAGCGGAAAGAATGGCTGCCCTATATAACCAAACGGGTGCCAAGGTGATTTCCGTCAAAAGCAAAAAAACCACGCTTGCCCCGGGAAAGCTCTATTCGCTCTCCAAGCTGCAAAGCGTGCTTGGCAAAAAATATAAGATGTCAATGAGTGACTCCTTGGCAATCGTGCAAAAGCTCTACGAGGCGGGATACGTCACCTATCCCCGTACCAACTCGGAATATATGGCTACTGCGGAGAAAGGAAAGGTTAAGCAGATTCTTTCAGCCGTTGAAAAGCTTGGTTATCCAGTAAAGTTCAAGGATGGAAAAACCATTTTTGATGACAGTAAAATCGAATCCCACTCTGCGCTGACGCCAACATACAAAATCCCGGCCAAGACGGCTCTTTCTGAAGAAGAGGCTAAAGTTTACAGTACCATAAT
>JAGBFG010000011.1 GCA_017936565.1 Clostridia bacterium | reverse complement strand
TACTGGCACCGACTCCGGAGCTGGTACCGGGATGTGTTTGAGCGGGAGTCACACCGTCAGCGCCCTGCGTATATCCGCGAACGGATGCAACCGTTTCAAGCGTGTACGTTTCAAGGGGAAGAATGGTGCTGTCCTCGAATTTCAGAGCGTTCATAGTAGAGTGATTTGCAACGTCATGTCCGACACCGCCAATGCCTCTGTCACCCCAAAGACCCGTGAAAATAGCATTCTGGGTAGCCCCGGGAGCGAGGTTGTACCAAACCTTCGCGCCATTGGAAACGGTGCTCTCGCCCTTATAGGACAATAAGAGTACGGTCAGCTTACCGCCGTTAGCGGTTTCGCTTCCGTCAACGCCTACGTACAGAGAGCTGTATTTAGTTGTTTCGTTGGGGTCATCCAATTTCAGCTGAGCGGCTGCCTTTGCAGCTTCGTAATTGACATCGTCCAACTGGACGCTGGAGAAGCTGCTGTACAGTGCGCTGTTGTCTGCCTCTGCGTCAAAGCCTGTCAAGTCAAGCTCGTAGAAGGCGGCAACGTCAGCAAAATGGTTCTGCTGGCGCTCTGCTACCGTCAAGGGCTTGTCATATACACGGACGCTATACATCGTCGAGCCCATATTACGGAACAAGATGAAGTAATCGTGCGCGGTCTGCGTATTGGCTGTATCGATGGCGCAAGAGGTGATTTTCTTGTAGGGAACGTCCTCTGCACCGCCGTTCAGGAACTGATAATTATAGGTTCCTGCGCCCGTGGCTTCATCCGTGATGGTTTTGGTCAGGTTGATGCCAAGATTGACAATGCCCGTGTTATTGCGGTAGGCGGAAATGCCGTTATAGAAGGCATCGCCCGAAGCAAGGGAGTCATAGGCGTGATTGCCGACCAAGGAAGCGGTGTCGTTCATCACCATTACCAAGCCGTTGTAGCCACGGTTCTCGGTATAATCGCCGGAGAACAGATAGCCGTTCAGACGACCAAGCCAAAGGTTACCGTCGTTCTTAAAGGTCTTCTCAACCGTTATGCCGTCAGCGTTTGCGGTAAAGCCACGAACAGCGGCAACGATTTCAATCGAATATGTATCCAAAGGAAGCAAGGAAGCATCCAAGCTCAGCTGATGTGCCGCATCGGTGCTTGACATATCATAGCCGATACCGCCCTGTCCCTTTGCGGTCCATGTGCCAACCAAGGTACCGTTCTTGGTAGCGTCAGGAGCAATGTTGTTCCAGGCTGTTAAACCCTCTGCAACAGAGGAGTCACCCAGATACGAGGTAAGAAGTACGGTCAGCTTACCGCCGTTAGCGGTTTCGCTTCCGTCAGCGCCTACGTAAAGGCTGCTGTAGTCATAGGCTGTCGGCTCGGTAGAGGCGGCAACCGCTGTGCCCAAAACGGGAATGCCCGTTACGAGCAAGCACGCAATTAAAATTAAACTAAAAATGCGTTTTTTCATAATTTCCTCCTATATTTTTTTAAAGAGTCTACACAAACTCTTCTAACTGATATCATTTTATCACCTTTTTTTCACATTGTCAATACAAAATTTACTATTCGTTTAACAATCACAAAAAAAATATACCGTTTTTGTGCAAAATGACGAAAATCTGAAAAACAGGGCAAAAGTACTGTGTTTTTTGCCCTCAGAAAAACGAAAAAGAACCGCGAAATAGCGTGATACTCTTAACGGAGCATCACGCTATTTCGCGGTTCTTTATAAAAGGGGGGCGCTTTATTTAAGAAAGCATAGGAGAAAGAACATCGGACAAGCGGCAAAAATCCTCGGTAGACAGGCGCTCTCCCCTGATATCCGCCGCAAGTCCAAGAGAAGCAAGGGCTTCTGCGATTTGGGCTTTCGGGAAGGGATAGTGAGAGGAAATGGCGTTGACAAGGGTTTTACGGCGCATCTCAAAGGCTGCCTTAATCAGTCCGAAGAAGAGCTTTTTATCCTTCGGAGCATAGAGAGGGGCTGGGTAAAGGTCAATACGAACGACGGCAGAGTCCACCTTTGGGGGCGGTACAAAGTTATCCGCTGAAACGCCAAAGAGCATATTTGCCTTGCCGTAATACCCGAGCACCGCCGTAATAGCGCCGTACTCCGAGCTTCCCGCGGGAGCACAAAGACGCTCGGCAACCTCCTTTTGCACCATAACGGTGATAGAGCGAAAGGGAACGCCCGACTCTACCAGATACATCAGCACAGGGGTCGTAATATAATAAGGAAGATTTGCGCATACGGAAGCTTCCCTTCCCGCTGCTTCCTCGGCAATCAATTTTTTCAAATCGGTTTTTAAGATATCCGCCTCAATGACCTTGATATTATCAAAATCGGCAAGGGTTTTTCCGAGAATGGGAATAAGCCCCTTATCAATTTCAACCGCCACCACCTTTTCATAGCGAAGCGCCAATTCCTTGGTTAAGCAACCGATACCGGGACCGATTTCCAAAATAAACATTTCTTTTTTATCGGCGCAGGCGTCGGCAATATCGGAAGGAACGCAGGGATTTATCAAAAAATTCTGCCCAAAGCCCTTTTTGAAATTGATATTAGCCTCTCTCATCAGGCTTTTTACGGTTTCAAGACGGCACAAATCCATAAAAATTAAAAAATCCTTTCTTTTTCTCTTGACTTTTCCGTTTTGTTGTGATAGAATACTCGTGTTGATTTCCGCTGGTGTGGCTCAGTCGGTAGAGCAGCTGATTCGTAATCAGCAGGTCGCCGGTTCAAGTCCGGCCACCAGCTCCAAAATCGGCAAGCTTCGACAGAAGCTTGTCGATTTTTACTTTTTCACTCTTCACTAAATCTCTTGTCGATTTGATAGCAAGCCGTAGCAGAGAAATAACGGTATCCGCTTCGCGGATAAAAATCCTTCACGTAGGTGAGGGCTTTTTTATAGCTCGGTATAGCAAATAGAGGAAAGAATCTCAGAGGGGGCTGCCTTCTCAAATTCCTCCTTGACGGAGGAAGGAAGAGTAACACGGCGAAGGGACAGGCAATCCATAAAGGCATCGTTACAAATGTCCCACACCTTTTCCGACATCACGATTTCCTCTAACGCCGTACAAAATGCAAAGGCATAGCTACCAATAGAGCCTACTGCGTGCGGCAGAACGATGCTTTTTAATGACTCGCAATGAGAAAAAGCGCTGGTGGGAATATAATAGACGGTATCGCTAAGAGCGATGGAAGAAAGCGAGCGGCAGCCGTAAAAGGCATACTCGCAAAGATTTTTTATGCTTTGGGCGTTTACAATCTCCGAAAGGCTTTCGCATTCAGAAAAGGTCCAGCCATCGAGCGTAATTTCGGCATCGGGCAGGATCACCTTTTTCAAGCACTTACAGCCCCGAAACGCCATAGAGTCAAGCAAAAGCGCTCCCTTGATTTCTACGCATTCCAAGCCGACGCAATCGGCAAAGGCAGAGGAACCAATCAGTTGAACGCTTGCGGGAATGACGATGCTTTTGAGCCCAACGCACCCCTTAAAGCTCTGATAGCCGATTTTTTCCAAGCCCTCTGGAAAGACGATTTCCTCTAACGCTTCTCTTCCCGCAAATGCGCCGCTTTGAATCTTCTTGACGCCATCGGGCAAGATAACACGCTTTTCCTCGAGCGCATAAGAGGAATCAAGAACGACATCAGAAAACAGCAGGGTGGGACGATAAAGCATCGTGAGGTATTTAGTCGCCTCGTAATAGCCCGCTCCCTTATATCCCGCGCCGTTGTTGTCGCCCTCACTCCAAGCAGTCGTTCGATAAGATATCTCACCGCCCAACCAAAGAATTTTATTTTGCACGCAAATGCCAAGCAAAAGCCCGCCCTCTGTCGCAAGAACGGTCTCTGCAAGCTCAGCTACACCAATGGTATATCTGCTCCAATGCTTTTTGACCTCTTCGGGAGAAAGCAGGGGATAATCCTCCGAAAGACGCTCCTTCGGCATCGTGCCGCATTCAAAGGCATCTAAATACATACAGGCAGAAAGCTGTTCTTCCAGCGAAAGCGAGGACATCGCCGCGCGCAGCGCCTCGGGGTATACCGTAGAGAGAGCCTCGTCCTCATACTCCTTGCGAAGAATGGAAACGGACTTTTGCGTGCCTTGAAGGACAACGCTTTTCTGCGATTCGACAAACAAATCCTGAAAGCTTTTCATCGGGGTTTTCTTTCCTTTTTATCGTTTTATTTTTCAGTCGGGCAAGGACGCCCTTGATACGCAAGAAGCCGCGCTTTTTTTGCGTGAATACCATATGGGTATTGTAACACATTCCAAGCAAAAAAGCAACATAAAAAAACACAGTCGGTGACTGTGTTTTTTGTTTTCACATAGAAAGCATAACCTTATCGCTTGTAAATTGGCTGCCGCTGGACGCTTCAAACATTTGCAAAAGCTGTTCTATCGTGAGCTTTTTCTTTTCCTCGCCCTTTACGTCAACCACGATGCGCCCCTCGTGCATCATAACCAAGCGATTTCCGACACGAATGGCGTCTGCCATATTATGCGTAATCATAACGGTCATCAGGTTAGTCTTAT
>JAGBFG010000010.1 GCA_017936565.1 Clostridia bacterium | reverse complement strand
CGTTTATGGCGCAGAGAGAGGGATTCGAACCCTCGTGTGCTTTCGCACAAACTGATTTCGAGTCAGCCCCGTTATGACCACTTCGATATCTCTGCATATACAATTAAATCTCAAATGAGCCTAATTTTGTTGTTCATCTCGCGGGGCAGCCCCGTTATGTCCCGTTGCGGTGCCCGAAATTTTTTGTTTGCTCTTGCTCACAAAATTTCGACCGCTGCCACTCCTTTTTGCTCGCTTCATCTGCCCCCGGCAGCGCTCGCAAACGTCCCCACTTCGATATCTCTGCATATACAATTAAATCTCAAATGAGTCTAATTTTTGTTTTTTTCTTGCGGTGAAACAAAAGAAAAGACCCTGTCATGCGACAAGGTCTTTTTGGCGGAGAAGGAGAGATTTGAACTCTCGCGCCGGATAAACCCGACCTACATCCTTAGCAGGGACGCCTCTTCGGCCTCTTGAGTACTTCTCCAAATCGCAGTACGCCGCTTTTTAATCTGCCGTATTATTATACTAAACCTTCTTGAAAAAGTCAAGTCTTTTTTTTATTTTTTACATAATTCCGTGTTTTTATTTTTCAAAAAAGCAGTTTTATATCAAAAACAGGGGCGAAAAGAATGAAAAAAGAGGGAAAGAATTGACAAAGGCGAGAGATTTTGTTATACTGTTTGTATCAAAAACAAGCTCCTGCTCATCGGCGCTGAAAAGCGCTTGAAGGATAGAGAGGGAAAACGCCTGAAAAATTCTAAACCCTGTGCAGAAAGGTACGGTTATAAAATGGAAACTTGTGTATTGTGCAGACAAAAATTTGAAGCAGACGGGGAAAAAGCGCCTGCGGTTTTATACATCAATCGCTATGGAGCGCGCCGTGTGCTTTGCGCCGATTGCGAAAGGCTGTTGGATATTGCCATTTCAGATGCGCCCGAAAAGGAGCTGGCACAGGGAGAAATCCTGAAAAAATCCTTCAACATTCGCGAGCCCGAAGGGGTAGCTGTTTTGAAGGCAGCCTTGGAAGGAGAAGCCGTTCCCCACGAGGTGACGGAAGAGGAGCTTGCCGAGGAAGCGGATCTCTACGAGGACAAAGAAGGGGAAGATGGGGATATACAGGAAGAAGAGCCTCGCGGCATCGGGGAATATATCCCCCTGATTTGCTTTGGCGCTGTTTTTGTCGTGTTTTTGGTATGGTTTTTCTTCTTCAAATGAAACGGTAAAAAATTCATATCCTGCCCTAATGGGTAGGAAAAAACAAAAGCGTTTATGAGAAATTTTCCCATAAGCGCTTTTTTAACGCAAGCGGTAAAGCCCTATATCCGCCTCTGTCGTATGAGGTAAAATAGGGGCAGAGGAAAACCAAAATTCCCCCTTTTGCGCCCCAATCCAGATTTTTCGGTTGGGCGATGTGGCAAAAAACAAACGCCCCTTGGCGTTGTCGTGTATGACAAAGGCATAATCGCCCATCAGAAATCTACGCATTTTTATACCGTGCCTGACATAAAGGGAAAGAAGCGCCGCTTCGTTTTGCCCTGTGTAAAGACTTCCTTTGCTTGTCTTTGCCCAACCAACGCAAGCAATGGCAAGAAAATGATTGCCATAGCGGTAACGAAAGGGGTAGGGTCTTGTTCTGTCGGCAGAAGAGGAGCAAAGAGCAACGCCGTCCTCTAAGGAAAAGCCAAAATGCTCCGTTGGCAGAAGCAAAGACCTGCTGTATTCCAAAAGCTCTGTCAAATGCCAGCCTGACAAGGACGAGCATCCGCAAAAGAAAGGCATACCGTTTCCCCCTTTTTTCTGTTTTTAACAGTGTATGCACAAGGGTTACGGTATGCCTTTTGTTATGACTTTTTTGTTTTTCTTTTGGAGAAGAGGGATAAAAGAAGAGGGAAGAGCTTGTTAATGCCAAGCAAGGTTGGCACACAGAGCACCATCAAAACCAGCGTCGACACGACGGTTTTGAGGTTTAAGGCGGCAATGCCGAAGTTGGCGCGGAAAATGCCCAAGCCACCCAAAAGGACGAGAGCAACCGTTCCTACAAAGGAGAACAGCACACAAGCCACACGAATTTTATTGAAGGGAACGCAAAGCACCGTCAGCGCCACAAAGCCACTATACGTGACTGCCAAAACGCACATTGTCAAATATTCGGAGCTTCCCGTGATATCCCCGAAAAAGCCGACGTTTTTCAGCAAAAGAACGGAAAGAACAGAAAGAAGCATCAAAAGCCCGCTGGGAACGCACCGCTTCAAAACGCCTGTGATAAAGCGCCCTTCTATCAGCTTGTCGTTCTTTTGCAGGGCGAGAATGACGGAAGGAATACCGTCCACAAACACCTCAAACAAGAGCATACCCGTTGTAACAAAGGGGTAAGGCGTTCCCGACAAAATGCAAATGAGGGAGAAGGACAGGGCGAAAAAGGTTTTCATCAAAAACAGCGTCGAGGAGCATTCCACGTTGTTGACGACCTGCCGCCCCTCTCTGACAACAGAGGGAAGCGAGGCAAAATTGTTGTCAAGCAGGACAATATTGCTTAATCCGCGCGCCGCGTCGCTTCCGTCAGCCATGGCGATGCTGCAATCGGCTTCCTTCAAGGCTAAGGTGTCGTTCACACCGTCTCCCGTCATAGAAACCACATATCCCTTTTGCTTCAAGGCAACCACCAAGGCGTGCTTTTGCTCAGGGGTAACACGGCCAAAAACCGTGCATTCCTCTGCCTTTTCGGCGGCTTCCTCGGGCGTCAGCCCTTCCAAAGAGAGATATTTGTCTGCCCCTGCCACGCCAACACGGCGGGCGATGGAAGAAACGGTGACGGGATTGTCACCTGAAATGATCTTAACAGCAACGCCGTTTTCTCTGAACCAGCGAATGGTGTCATAGGCTTCCTCGCGGATGTGGTCCTCTAAAAAGAAGAGTGCCTTTGGCGTCATTTTTTCGGGAAGAGCATCCTCTTCGATTTCCTCTTTGGCATAAGAGAGCATCAAAACGCGCCGCCCCGCCTGAGCCTCTGCTTGTATGCGTGCGCTGACATCCTCGGAAAGCGCGCCGACGTGCAAAAATTCGGGTGCGCCCAAGGCAAAGGTGCCAACACCCTCAAAGGCGGTTACCGTGCATTTTCTTTTAGAGGAAAAGGGAATGTTGTAGGAAACGGGAAGCAGGACCCCCGATGTGTATTTCTCCCGCAAGGCAAGAGAGGTGAAATTGGCGTCGGGCTGCGCTGACAGAATAGAGGCAACAACCGTTTGCAAATCCCCACCGGGTATCTCGTCAAGTGCCTCATCACCCGAAACGCGCATAGTACCGTCGGTGATAGTGCCTGTCTTGTCTAAGCAAAGCACGTTGGTTCTTGCCAGCATTTCAATGCTGTAAGGATTTTTGACCATCGTTTTTTTGCTTGCCAACCGCACAACGCCCATAGAAAGCGCCACGGTAATCAGCAAAAACATACCCGCAGGAATCATACCGACCAAGGAGCCTGCGGTCTTTTGCAGGGCAGAGAAGAGCGCGGCTTCCTTAAAGTTGTTATAGAACATTAAAACGGAAAAGGGAATGATGAGAAAGCCAATGATTTTTACAATACGCTTGATGTCGCGGAACAGATAAGACTCGGTTGCCTTGAACGCCTTGGCCTTTACGGCGATTGTCTGAATGTACGCATCCGCGCCCACACGCTCGGCTCTCGCCTTGCATCCGCCGGAAATCACAAAGCTGCCCGCTAAAAGCATATCGCCCGCGCTTTTCTTCACCCCGTCGGACTCTCCCGTCAACAGACTTTCATTGACTTCAAGACTTCCCTCTAACACAATAAGGTCAGCAGGGATCTGGTTGCCGGCGGAAAGCACTAAAACGTCGTCTAAAACGACGTCGTCGGCGGATATATCCAATAGCCTTCCCTCTCGCACAACCTTTGCCTTGGGGGCTGTGAGCATAGACAGCTTTTCAACCGTCCTCTTTGCCCGCACCTCTTGGAAAATAGCAAGACCTGTATTGGCGATGATGACGCCCAAAAACAAAAACTGGTCAAGCGGCGCTCTTGCGTAGATAAGAACGGCAACAATCACCGCCCAAATCAAATTGAAGTATGTAAAAAGATTATCAGAAACAATGCGGAAATAGGATTTTCCCGTCTTGGTCTTGACGCGGTTGGACATTTTTGCTCTTTTACGCATTTCTGCCTCTTTTACGGTCAAGCCTGTGTCCGCTTTTGGTGTATATCGCTTTATTTCTTCCGGTTGTACTGCTTTCATCGCAAAACACTCCTTTTTTACTTAATAAGAGTATAACAGAAGCATACCCAAAAGTCAAGATGACGGTATTAAAAACTTAGATAGACGCCAATAAAAAAACGGGATAAAATATTGACATTTTTCGCCCCGTGTGCTACAATGTAGACTAATTAAGAATAAAATTGAGGGGAGCTTGTACCGTGAAAGAATTTTTGAAGCGTAAAAACATTATCATTTCCGCAAAGCGTTACGGAATTGACGCCTTGGGAGCGATGGCTCTGGGGCTTTTCGGGTCGCTCTTGATTGCGACAATCTTTAACGCCATCGGGTTAATTCCCGCTCTTGCGTTCTTTAAGACGATTGGCGAATATGGCGTAAAGGCAGCAGGCTGCGCTATGGCAGTGGCGATTGCCTATGCCCTGCAAGCTCCTCCGCTTGTCTTGTATTCCTCGGCTCTTGTGGGCTTTATCGCCAACGACCTTGGGGGCGCTGGCGGTCCTCTTGCCGTTTTGATTATTACGGTGTTTGCCGTGGAATTCGGTAAAATGGTTTCCAAGGAAACAAAGGTTGACATTTTGGTAACGCCCTTTGTTACCGTCTTTGTGGGCGGCGGCTTGTCGGTGCTGTTTGCGGGCTATATCGGAAAGCTCGTCAGCTACGTTGGTACGCTTATCAGCTGGGCAATGCTCCAACAGCCCTTTGTTATGGGTCTTGTGGTTTCTGTTGTGGTGGGAATTGCGCTGACCTTGCCCATTTCCTCAGCCGCTATATGCGCGGCTCTCGGTCTTTCGGGTATGGGGGGCGATGTTGGCTTGGCTATGGCGGGGGGCGCCGCTGTGGCAGGGTGCTGCGCGCATATGGTCGGCTTTGCCGTGATGTCCTTCCGTGAAAACCGCTGGGGTGGGCTCGTTTCCCAAGGAATTGGTACGAGTATGCTGCAAATGCCCAACCTTGTGAAAAATCCGCGCCTTTGGATTCCGCCCGTGATTGCCTCTGCGGTGACAGGCCCCTTGGCGACCTGCGTTTTCAATATGCAAATGTACGGCGCGGCTATCAATTCGGGCATGGGCACCTGCGGCTTGCTTGGTCCTATTGGTATTGTCTTAGGCTGGTTTGACGGTGTATATCCTCGCGCGGTCACTTGGTTTGATTGGCTGGGACTTGTTTTGATTTGCTTTGTCATTCCCGCTATTTTATCGTGGACGATTGCCTTGCTTCTGCGCCGTGTTGGCTGGATTAAGGAAAACGATTTGAAATTGCCCGACTAACAGTATAAAGGGGGAAGAAAAATGACAGAAAGAGAAAAGCACCTAAAAGGATATGCATGCGGCAGAAGCAATCTGATGATTATGTCCGTCTTCACCTTGGTGAATGTCATTCTTTTGGTTTTGGGTGGGAGCTTATATTTTCTCTTCTCGGCTTCCGTTCCGTATTTTGTAGCCGTTTTTCCTTGGGTGATGGCTGAGCAAAATCCTTCCTTTACGGCATTGATTCTTCCATTGACGCTTCTTGCCATTCTGATGCTCGTTCCCTACGTGTTGGCGTTCTTTCTCGGAAAGGACCCAAGTAAATACGGTTGGCTCTTGGCGGCGCTTATCCTCTTTGGTATTGATACCGTAGGTTTTTTCGTCTTGGATGGGTTGCGCGAGGATAACGCCATTAACCTTGTCTTTCATATCTGGGTGTTGGTTTCCTTGGCGATGGCGGTGTATAGCGCCATTAAGCTGAAGGATTTGCCCGCGGAAGAGGTGGAAGGCGCAGTGGCTGAAAGGGCGAGCGAGTCGCTCCCTGTTGAAGAGCACCGTGACGAATAATATCCTTGTAAACAAAACCTTACATTTTAACGGCAAAACCCGCTATCTCGGCAAAAACGAGAACAGCGGGTTTTTTAGTATTGATTTTCGTCTTGAATGAAATTCTTAAAAAAGCGAAAGGCAGATGCGATGGCAAAATGCTCCCGTATATCCTTTTGGGAAGCGAAAACGAAGCCCTCGGCTCCCTTTTTCTCGCAAGGAACCAAAAACCCCTTCATATGCCATTCCAAGTGAGTGAAAATATGCTTGCTCTCTCCGATTTCTTCCGCGCCCAAGGGGGATAGCCCCATCTTGACGGCAAGAGCGTATACCTCGTCAGCCGAAAGGAAGCCTTCCGTGTTGGGAAACTCCCAAAGCCCGCCAAGAAGCCCGCCCTTTTCGCGCAAGCGCAGGGCAAAGGTGTCCTCATACAAAAACAGGAAAACGGTTTTTTCTTGTATTTTCCGCTGCTTCTTCGGCGCGCGATAGGGAATTTCGGCATAGGCGCCGTCCTTGGATTGGCAAAGGTGATATAGAGGACATTCTCGGCACTTGGGTGTGCCGCTGGGAAGACAAATTTTTTGCCCAAGCTCCATAAAGGATTGGGTGAATTCTCCCGCCTCTTTCCCTTCGGGGTATATTTTTTCAAGCGCCTCTTGATAGGACCTTTTAAGGACGGGAGAAAGCACGTCCTCTCTGTCCCTTGAAAGCCGCGCCAGAATGCGCAGCACATTCCCGTCCACCGCAGGGGTGGGAAGCCCAAAGGCAATACTGCCGATAGCGCCAGCCGTATAAGGACCTATACCCGATAAGGAGAGAATATCCTCATAGCTGCTCGGAAAAACGCCGCCAAAATTCTCGACGATTTCCA
The DNA here is from genome assembly GCA_017936565.1 of Clostridia bacterium. Lineage (GTDB taxonomy): Bacteria > Bacillota > Clostridia > Oscillospirales > CAG-272 > UBA1740. The sequence goes on along the minus strand of JAGBFG010000010.1, from coordinate 2,297 downwards.
AGGCGGCTTTTTTCAGGTTTCTCGCGCGGCTGTAATAGCCAAGCCCTTCCCAGCATTTCATCAGCACCTCGTCCTTGCCGAATGCCAAGGACTTTACGGTGGGAAAGACCTCTAAAAAACGCTCATAATAGGGGATAACCGCTTCCACCCGTGTCTGCTGCAGCATAATTTCCGACAGCCAAACGCGATAGGGGGTGATGCTTTGACGCCACGGCAACGGGCGCGCGTTTTCCCGAAACCAGGCAGAAAGAAGAGTCGGAAGCTCTTTGGGTAGTGTTATCATACTGCGTGAAACCTCTCATAAGGCAAGAGAAACGCCATTATTTTGTTTCCTTTTTGCCCCGTTCCTCAATAATAAAGGTGGCTTCCATATCGGCAACGTAAAGCGCCATTGCCAAGGGGTATTTTTCAAAAGAAGCGGAAACGTTTTTTGTTTCCTCTTCCTTTGAGAAGCCCATATGATAGCGAATGGCAAACGCCTCTTCTCTGGAAAGCCGCATAAATCCGTTTACGATGTATACGGATTTTTCGCCGTGCCCGTACGGCATTTCATCGTTGAATTCATAGAAGGGAACCGTTGTCCAGACACCGTCCTTTTTTACGTTGCGCGTGCTTGCTTTGTAAACGTTCACCTTGCACAAATCGTGTAAAAGCGCCACAATAGCTAAGCTCTCATCGGAAAAGGAAAGACCGTAATCCTTGGTGAAACGCTCGCTCTTCACATAAGCGCAAAGCGCCTCGTAAACATTGACGCTGTGCTCGCAAAGTCCCCCCTCGTAGCATCCATGAAAGCGGGTGGAAGCGGGGGCTGTGAAAAAGTCGGACTGAGGGCTTTCCAAGTAAGCGAGAAGCTCTTCAGCCCCCGGGCGGGTGATGTGGGTTTTGTAGTAGCTTATAAATGATTCTTTGCTGCTCATATGTGTTCCATCCTTTTTGTCAGGCTTTCTTTTATTTTAGCATAAAAGAGAGGTTTCGTCAATTCCTTTTTTAGAAAGGAACCGCAGCTAATTTTTAGAAAGGAACCGCAGCCAAACCGTCCCTTGTCCGTGTGCACGGAAAAAAAGACGCAACATATACTGTCTTTGGGTAGATAACTACCCCGAAACTTTGAAAGGAGTTCGTTTTTTATGAATGGATTCTGCGAACAGAACATGAAAAGACACAAGGGAAGCGAGTGCTCTTGCGGCTGCAAGCCGAGATGCTGCCACCCAACCCCCTCTTTTCCCGTTCCGTTTGTGTTTGGTAGAACGTATTTTGCAGGTCAACTGGTGACGTATGAAGGCGTTTTATATTTTGTGGCGGTAAATTGCCCACAGGGTATTCCCGGAGAATCAGGGGATTTTATTGCCATTGCCAATATTTGTCCTATCGACCCCAACGGACCGACAGGTCCTACGGGTCCCACGGGCCCCACAGGCCCCACCGGTCCCACAGGCCCCACGGGCGCTACAGGCGCAACGGGCGCCACAGGCGCTACAGGTGCCACAGGTGCAACGGGTCCCACCGGTCCCGCAGGTCCCGCAGGTCCCACGGGTGCCACAGGTGCCACAGGTGCTACAGGTGCTACAGGTGCCACAGGTGCCACGGGTGCAACGGGTCCCACAGGCCCCACAGGTCCTACGGGTCCCACGGGTCCCACAGGCGCAACAGGCGCCACAGGCGCAACGGGTCCCACAGGTCCCACAGGCCCCACAGGTCCTGCGGGCGCTGATGCGGTCAGCACAGGTGAACTACTAACCAACGGAACGCTGGAAAGCTTTACCGATGAGGTACCGACAGCCTGGAACGTCAATGCTGCCACCTTGATTGCGCCAACCACAGAAGCGGGTGAGGTGTATACAGGAAGCTCTGCTCTTCGTCTGTTTGACGGGGCAAACCTTTCTCAAACAGTTCCCGTAACGCCGGGAAGATATTATACGCTTTCGTTCTACGAAAAAAGTGTGGGAACAACTCCCGTAACCACTGCCACCGTCATCTTTACCGATGGCGAGGGTCAAACACAAACGGCATTGACTATTCTTGTTCCCAATCAGAATGTTATGGATACAGCAGCACTCTATGCCTATTATCGCGGCGTGACGCTGGTAGCGCCCGACTTTGCAACCGAAGCTGTCATTTCCTTTTCCGTAACGGCTGATACGGGAGAATATGCTTTGCTTGACGATGTTTCTTTTGTAAACACGTAATTGATGTTATAAAAGGTCGCCGCATTCGGTCTGCACTTTGTTTTGGAAATATTCCGTTTTCCGCTTACGGAACGCAGTTGTTTAGACTGCGAGGACTATTTCGGGACGGCG
>JAGBFG010000009.1 GCA_017936565.1 Clostridia bacterium | reverse complement strand
CACCACCACCATCATCATGCAGAGGACGTTTTTGTTTCCTTTGGAACGGAAACGACGAAAAAGTTTTCTGCCGAGGAATTGCGGCGAGGTTTTGACAAGATTGCGCAAAATGCGCACGCATTTGGTATGGTTTTACGCGCCAAGGGCATTGTGGAAAATACGGACGGCGGTTGGATTCACTTTGATTATGTGCCGGGCGAGGTCGATATCAGAAGCGGAAGTGCCTCGGTTATTGGTCGTTTGTGCGTGATTGGCTCGGGGCTCGATAAAGAAAAAATTTCGGATTTGTTTGGCGTTGCGTTCAGCGCCCACGACGCGTAATTGGTTTATCCGCAAGAAAGGGTTACGATATGGCAAATAAAAAGGAAATACCCGTTTATTTATTTACTGGCTTTTTGGAAGCGGGTAAAACAAAGCTCATTCAGGAAACAATGGAGGACAGTCGGTTTAACGCAGGAGAGCCAACGGTTATTCTGCTTTGCGAAGAGGGAATAGAGGAGCTTGATATCTCTTCCTTTTCGGGCAAAAACGTTCGTCTTGTCACAGTTGAAAATGAAGAGGATATCACAACGGCGTTTTTAACCAAGACCGCAGAGCTTTACCACGCAGAGCGGGTGTTGATTGAATACAACGGAATGTGGACCTTGCAGAAGCTGTATGAAGCCCTGCCTGAAAATTGGTTGGTGTATCAGGAGTTTATGCTGGCAGATGCCACCACCTTTCTCTCATATAATGCCAATATGCGTCAGTTGACCGTGGATAAGCTGCAATCCTGTGAGGTCGTCATCTTTAACCGTTACAATCCTTCCATCGATAAAATGGAATTGCACAAGATTGTCCGCGGCTCTTCCCGTAACGCAATGATAGGATACGAATACGAGGACGGCACCTTGGAGCAGGATACCATTGAAGACCCCTTGCCGTATGATTTGGAAGCCGAAATAGTGGAAATCAAGGACAACGATTACGCTATTTTTTACCGTGACTTGTCCGAGGAAATGGATAAATACATTGGAAAGACGATAAAATTCACGGGAATTGTCGCAAGGGATAAAAGCCTGCCCGATACGCAGTTTGTCATTGGGCGGCATATTATGACCTGCTGTGAAGCCGATATCACCTATCGCGGTCTTGCCGTCAAGGCAGAAGAGCCCGCTCCGCTTTCTACACGTGATTGGATTTCTGTTACAGGTCGCCTTGTGCTCGAATATAATAAAATTTATCAGGGAAAGGGCCCCGTTCTTTATATGGAGCGCTGTGAGCCCGCCAAAAAGCCCGCGCAAGAGGTCGCCACATTCTATTAAAAAAGAGAGAAAGAAAGATTCCTTTTTTATCAAAATTTAGGAATATTTCTTTCTTTTTTTCTAAAAATATAAGAAAAAGTATTGACTTTTTTGAAAAGATGTGTTATAATTCCCTTCGTCGTGGAGAGATGGCTGAGTTTGGTCTAAGGCGCACGACTGGAAATCGTGTATGCACTGATACTGCATCTAGGGTTCGAATCCCTATCTCTCCGCCAAAGAACGAACCGACCCAAAAGGGTCGGTTTTTTTGTTCTTAGGCGGAGAGATAGGTCTACCGAACCCGCGCGGCTTAGCCGCAGGGTTCGCAAAACGAAAT
>JAGBFG010000008.1 GCA_017936565.1 Clostridia bacterium | reverse complement strand
GCTCGATAGGCGGTTCATCTTCCACATCTCCGACGAGCCCTCCCCGAAAACCCGTGAGACCTACCGAAAGGCGAAGGCGGCGGTCGGTGATCTGCTGGACGGCTATACGGTGGGCGACGCACTTTCCCATTATGAATATTATAAGGAGGGACTTGTCACCACGCCGATCGTCATGACGACCGAGGTCGAGCAGTTTTACGGCCGCACGAAGCATCTCTGGGCGTACTATACGGGCGCACAGTGCTCGGACGGGCTCAGCAACCGAAAGCTGAACTGCTCAAACGAGCGCAACCGTATGCTGGGCATTCAGCTGTATATGTACGGTATTGAGGGCTTTCTGCATTGGGGCTATAATTTCTGGTACGACACCCTTTCGCAGGGCTTTGCGGATCCCAATACCGACGCGAGCTTTTTCGGCGGAGCAAATCCCGCGACGTCCTATCTGGTCTATCCCGCGCTGAACGGCGGATGCATTCAGTCCATCCGTCAGAAGGTGTTTTATGAGGGGCTGAACGATATGCGCGCGTTGCAGCTTCTCGAAAAGCGGATCGGCAAGGCGGAAACGCGGAAATTCACGGAGGACTTCTTCGGTGAAGTCACCTTCCATACCCATCCGCAAAGCGCCGAGCGGCTTTTGCAGTTCCGGGCGCTTCTGAATCGGAAAATTGAAGAATGCACCTTCACGACAAGCGAGAACGGATAACGGAACTTTGATGTCAAGCAAAAACAAGGCGGTCGCCGAAGCGACCGCCTTGTTTTTATACGGGTAACCCCTGTATTTCACTGAATCAGTTGAGCTCAGCGAAGTACTTGATGGTGCGAACCATCTGGCTGGTGTAGGAGTTTTCGTTGTCGTACCACGAAACAACCTGAACCTGGTAGGTTTCGTCGTCGATCTTGGAAACCATGGTCTGGGTTGCGTCGAAGAGGGAGCCGTAACGCATACCGATAACGTCGGAGGAAACGAGCTCTTCGGTGGTGTAGCCGAAGGATTCGGTGGAAGCAGCCTTCATTGCAGCGTTGATGCCGTCCTTCGTGATGTCTGCACCCTTAACGACTGCGACGAGGATGGTGGTCGAGCCGGTAGGAGTGGGAACGCGCTGAGCGGAGCCGATGAGCTTGCCGTTCAACTCGGGAATAACCAAGCCGATTGCTTTTGCAGCGCCGGTAGAGTTAGGAACGATGTTTTGTGCGCCGGCACGTGCGCGGCGGAGGTCACCCTTTCTGTGAGGACCGTCCAAGATCATCTGGTCACCGGTGTATGCGTGAACGGTGGTCATAATACCGCTCTGGATAGGAGCATAGTCGTTAAGAGCCTTTGCCATAGGAGCGAGGCAGTTGGTGGTGCAGGATGCAGCGGAGATGATTTTGTCGTCAGCGGTCAAGGTCTTCTCGTTAACGCTGTAAACAATGGTCTTCAAATCCTTGCCTGCGGGGGCGGAGATAACAACCTTCTTCGCGCCTGCGTTGATGTGAGCCATAGACTTTTCAGTGGAGCAGTAGAAGCCGGTGCACTCGAGAACAACGTCAACGTCAAGAGCGCCCCAAGGACAGTTGTTAGCGTCCTTCTCGGCATAAATTTTGATGGTCTTTCCATCAACAGTGATGGTGTCCTCACCTGCTTCAACCGCGTGGTTGTATCTACCCTGAGCGGTGTCGTACTTCAAAAGGTGAGCAAGCATTTTGGGAGCGGTCAGGTCGTTGATAGCAACTACCTCATAACCCTCTGCGTCAAACATCTGGCGGAAAGCCAAACGTCCGATACGGCCAAAGCCGTTAATGGCAACTTTTACAGACATGATAAATCCTCCAATTAATCTATAATTTTTTTATTAACCCAATAAAATATCTTAACCTTTGTTATTATAGCACACCCGTTTTGCGATTGCAAGAGGAATTGTGTTTTTTTTATCAATTTTGTGATAAATCCCGATGAAACGGGGACGTTTTTTTCGTTTTTTGTGGCTTTTGTATGTTTTTTCGCCATCTTTGCCGCCAAGCCTGCCAAAAAAAGCGCGGCAAGGGAAGGAGTCGCGCAAGACGCTGTGGCTCACCCACGGTACGCCACAGCCATTCAAGCCCTGCCCTTTGCAAAAAGAGGGGTGCTCTTTTCCTTTGACCCGACCAGACGTCAAAGCTCCCCCCAAGCCCCATAGCCACAAAATCACCCTTTCCCTTCAAGGACAGAATAAAGCGCTCCTGCTTCGGAAAGCCAAGGCAAACATATAAAAGATGCGGTCTAAACAAAAGAATACGCGCACTTGGGTCCTCGCTATATCCGTCAAGGCAGGCAACCGTCAGATTTGGGAAGCGTTCTTCAATTTTTTCCTTTGCCCTCTTTACGCTTTCCCTTGTCGCGCCGTACAGAAAAAGCCGCAAGCCTTCCTTCTCTGCCAACGGCAACAGGGCATAGGCGGTATCAATGCCCGTGTTGCGAAAGGAAAGAGGGCTGCCCTCTAATCGCGAGGCGAGCAAAAGCCCCGCTCCATCCGCGATTAAACAGTCTGCTTTTTCTAAAACAGCCTTTTTTTCCGCATCCTTGGCTGCTTCTGCCGCTATTACGGCGTTTGGCGTGAAAACCGCGGTAAACACCCTCTCCTTCGCGCGAGATAAAAGCAGCGCTAAAATGTCTTGTCTGTCAAGGTCGGTATAACGAAGACCAAGCACCGTTTTTTCGGACAAAGCCTTTTCTCCTTTCCTTTGCTGAAATTAAAGAAGGGCGGTCTTTTCACCGCCGAGAAGTGCGAACAAAATTCTTGACATATGAATAAAACCGTGGTATAATATTCAAGAGTATTGCAATTTGCCGTGCAGTTTCTTTTTTAGTATCGACTGTATATTTTATTTTATACAAACAAAGGCTACCATAAAGCCGACAGGAACGGTATATTCTGTGCAACACAAATAAAAAAATCGTCTAAAAACGCATAAAGGGCATAGTGCCTTGAAAGGATTTTTATGAAGGAATATGCAAAATTCGCCAACGGCGCTGAAAGAATTATTGATATTTTTATCAACATTTGCTTGGTTTATCTCGGATATTACGTGACCTACTGTCCGCCAGAGGTAGCCGCCAATGTAAACCCCATCGGGCAATTTACCACGGCAGGCTTGCTTTGCTTCTGTTCTTTCCTCATATACGACATTCACAACCTGTATCGCCCGATGCGTAACATCCGCGTTTCTTACTTTATCCGCCGCATTGTGTTTTCCAACTTCACCATTTTGCTCATTTGCGTCTTTTTGGCTGCCACCGTTACCGATTATTTCGTTTACTATGCCAGCTGGGCGATGATTACCTGCATATTCAGCATCGTGGTAATGTCCGTAAAAAAGACGGTTATGATTTTTGTTTTGCACGCTATTCGTCTAAGACAAAAAAGCTTGAAAAAGGTCTTGCTGATTACAGACTCCCAAGAAATGACAGAAGAATATTTATGGGAGATACACTCCAACCCCGAGTTTGGATACGAGGTTATCGGGTATGTCGGAAACCTTGCCATTGAGGGTGTGAAGCATTTGGGGGCAACGGGAGATTTGGACCGTATTTTGCAGGAAATGCGTCCTGACGAGGTTGTGATTGCCTTTGAAACCGTGCGCAAGAGCGTTATTACCAAATACATCACCATTTGTGACGACCACTGCTTAAAGGTTTTTGTTGTTCCCGCTATTTGCGGATTTTTCAAATCTCCGCGCCAGATGACCTCCCTTGGCACGTTGCCTATGGTGGACGTCAGATGTAATCCCTTGGACAACCCTACCAATCAGTTTATCAAAAGAGTTACGGACATCGTTCTGGCATCCTTCTTTATCATTTTGTTTTCTCCCATTATGGTTGTCACCGCCATTGGCGTCCGTCTTTCTTCCCCCGGTCCTATTTTGTTCCGTCAAAAGCGCGTTGGTATGCACAACAAGGAATTCACCATTTACAAGTTCCGTTCTATGCGTGTTAACGCCAAGGAATCTGTGGGTTGGACCACCGACTATGACCCAAGAAAGACCGCCTTCGGTAACTTTATCCGCAAGTTTTCCATTGATGAGCTGCCGCAGTTCTTCAACGTGTTAAAGGGCGATATGAGCATTGTCGGTCCCCGTCCTGAAATCCCCTACTACGTAGAGCAATTCAGAAAAACCGTTCCTCTTTATATGCTCAAGCACTCTGTTCGTCCCGGTATTACGGGGCTGGCGCAAATCCGCGGGCTTCGCGGTGATACGTCCATTCAGCTTCGCATTGACGAGGATATTAACTATATTGAGCATTGGTCCTGGTTCCGCGATTGGAAGATTTTGATTTTAACCCCCTTTAAGTTTATCAACTTCCATGAAAAGCGCCGCAAAAAGAGCGCCGACAAGCTTGGCGACAAGAACAAATATGTGGTGCAATCCTTTGCCGAGGCTGCTCCCGCGCAAATTGAAATGACTGTGGACAGCAAGAAAAAGGAAAAAAAGACAAGCAAAACAAAAAAAGGCACTTCCCCTGCCACCACCGAAAAAAAGGCGAAAAAAGGGAAAAAGACGAAAAAGGCAAAAGGCGATATAGTGCAAGCACCTGCCCAGAGCGCAAACAATAGCGCCACGCAGGAAAACGCCTCTGCCGCACAATCACCGAAAAACGAAGACGAGCCGTCTTGACCCAAGGGGCAAGACGGCAGAAAGGGAATACATATGTCGGTCTGTCAACGCGCCGCTTCCTTGTTTAACAGCTATTATTATCCTTCTGCCGTTGCATTGACAGTATTTATCTGCCACACCTTCGGGTTAGATATCATCGGCTGTTGTATTCTCCTTTTATTTACGCTCCTTGGCTGTCTTTTCGCGACGGATTTCCGTTTCACTATTCCGACCTTCCTATGCTTCATTTGTCTTGTCAGCGTTCACAATTCCCCCACGTTCAACGAGGGAGAAACGGTATATCAAAGCAAGGGTTTTGTGGTGTTTTTCATCATTTTTCTTTTGCTTTTGCTGCTTGGACTCGGCTATTTCTTCTTCCGTATGAGGAGAAAGGCAAACCCCATCGCTTTCAAGGGACAGCTTCCCCCTCTTGCGGCTTTTTCCCTGATGCTGATTCTTAACGGACTCTTCACAGGCGGAAGCATTCTTCCAAATCTGTTGTTCGGTTTGGTGCTTGCCGCTTCCTTTGTAGGCTTTTACCTGCTCAACGCGGCGTTTTTGCCAAGAACCGAGGATGTGCGCCGCTATTTCTTCTTCACGATGCTTGTTACCGCCTTGATGATTGTCGGGCAATTATTGGTGGCGTATGCTACCACCGTCCGCTTTGATGACAACCTTGACCCTATTAAAGAGTCTATCATCCTGGGCTGGGGCGCTTGGACCAACATTGGCGCTTATTTAACGCTTCTTTTACCCGCGCCCTTCTATTTTGCCGCTACTGATGAAAAAAAGCCTACTCTTTGGTTTTGCTTGGGCTGCTTGGTTTTTGGCGGCATCGTGCTATCGGGAAGCCGCGCCTCTCTTGGCTTTGGCGCTGTTGTTTTCCTGTTCTGCCTGTTGCTTTTGGTTTATAAAAGCGCGAATAAAAGGCAAAACCGCCTTTGCGTTCTTGTTTTTTGTCTTTTGTGTCTTATCTTCTGTTTTCTCTTCCGAGAGACGCTGTTCCGCTTTTTCACGTTGTATTGGAAATACGGATTCAGCGATAACGGACGCTTTGTCCTTTGGGAAAGGGCATTCGACGCCTTTAAGGAAGCACCTGTGTTCGGTGTTGGCTTTTACGATATCGGGCTTCACGTGGAGTGGGTCGGAGAGCTTTCCCTGTTCCCCCCTACCTCTCACAACACCATACTGCATCTGCTTTCCGCAACAGGTATTTTAGGTCTCGGGGCGTATCTTTGGCATCGTGTAAAGACGGTACAGCTGCTTTGGCAAAGCCGCAAAAACACCGCTTCCCTCTTTCTCTTTATTTCTATGTTCGCTCTCATCCTATGCTCCTTTGTTGATGAGCATTTGTTCCACATCTATCCTGCTTTTTGCTACATCTACGCTCTTTATTTATCCGAGCCGAGCAAGACGCTTTGATGGTGATTTGGTTTGTCGGCTGAAATACAAAAAAGCGAGCCTTTTCGGCTCGCTTTTTTAATTAGGGAAAGGACTTTGCCTTCTTTTTTTGTCTTCTTTATATGAAACACAGGCTTTCTTTTTCTTTGCGGGATAAAAAAGCAGCAGTCCCAAGGCAAAAAGGCATAAAAAGGCAAAAAGCCTTATCAAGAGAAGCGGGAGCGTTAAGCTTGCGGGGAAGAGCAAAAAGGTCAAGGCAACAGAAGCCCCGCCAAGTGCTAAAAAAAAGGCTACCGACTTAGCAGAAATAGCGGGCTTAACCAAGGAATACAGCTTCCCGAAGCTGAAAGCAAAATTCAGGCATTCCGCCAAATAAATGACGTAAATATATCCGTCCGCTCCAAAGCGCGGCAAGAACAGCAACACCGCCAATATGGAAACGATAGCATCCACAATATTCACTCCCATGGCATATACCTGATGCCCCAAGCCCTTCAAGTGCGCGTCTACCACGCTGTCCAAATACATCACAGGAACAAGGGGCGCTAAAAGAGAGATATACCGCGCGGCATCGGGACTTTGATATAAGAGGCTCCCCAACCCGTCTGCCCCCAGCAAAAGACCGAACATCGACAAAACGGAAAAAACAAAGCCTGCTTCAAGCGCCCTTTTTGCCAAGCGCGAAAGAGCGCTTTTTTTATTTTGGCTTTCAAGCTCCGCGCATTCTGGCACAAGCAGTCCTGAAAACGAGGCAAGGATAGCAGAGGGAAACAAAACCACAGGTATCGCCATACTGTGCAAGGCGGCGTAGGACGCGAGCGCCTCGTCTCTGGCGAATCCGCCAAGCCCCAAGGCGAAGGGAATGAGCAAATGCTCCACAGTCACAAGACCGCTTCTGGCGTGGGCAGATATGGCGCAAGGCAGAGCGATTTCAAGCAGGCTTTTCAGCTCGCCCCCCGTTTCTCCCCCTTGCAGCCTATGGCGGCGCATATCCCATTTCGCCTGTATAAACAGCAAAAAGAAAGAAAAAAGCTCTGCCAAGGATGAGCCGCCGACCAGAGCAAGACAGGCATACGTCAAGCCCTTGGGCAAAAGAAACGCCAAGCCGAAAACGGTCAAGGAAATACGCATAGCCTGCTCTGCTATCTGGGTGACGGCGTTATGCACAACACGCCGCACCCCAACGAAATACCCGCTATACACAGCAGAAAGAGCGATAGGAACAAGGCTGATGGATAACAGGCGCAAGGAAGGACGGGTGCGTATATCCAGGAGCAAGCGCGTGGCAATGAAATCAGAGCCAAAGTACAAGACTACCGCCGCTGTGCCGCCAAAGACAATGGCGTACAAGACCGCCCGCTGCATCACCCTTTTGACGCGGTTTCCCTCTCCTTTTCCAAGCGCCGCGGCAACAAGACGGGTAATCGCCAAGGAAATACCCGAGGTGGCAAAGGTCACCGCAAAGGCATACACGCTCATTGTCAGCGAAAGCAAGCCCATCGCTTCCGCTCCCACCCTTTGTACGATATAGGCATTAAAAAGCATGGAAACGGTGCGCATAAAAAGAGAAACGGCAGCTAAACAAGCGCCGTTTTTCAAAAATTGCTTTTTGTTTTGCATAAACGCCCTGTTTCCTTTCTGCCGTTCTCGTTTCACTTTATGAAGAAAACAGAGGAAATATGCAAAAGCCTTCTTTTGATTTTGTAAAAAAGGGGCTGGCTTACTTATTTGTGAGCCAGTCCCTTACGTTATTTTATCTTTCGACCTCGTCCATCGAGTACATTTCCAGAATATCTCCTACCTTCAAGTCATCGTAGCGGGCAATGGTGACAGCGCACTCATACCCGGCGGCGACCTCCTTGACGGAGTCCTGGAAGCGATAAAGAGAACCAATCTTGTTGGAATACTCGCCGTTTTCCTCGGGGCGACGGTCAAACACGACGATACCGTCACGCACCACGCGCACCAAGGACTGACGGGTGACCTTTCCATCCAGCACGTAACAGCCCGCGACCACGGAAGAGACGCCGGGAACGTGATACAGCTTGCGGATTTCCAAGCGACCTTGGATGTTTTCCTTGTAAATGGGGTCAAGCATACCCTTCATAGCATCGGTAATCTCGTTGATACATTCGTAAATGACACGGTAGGTGCGGATATCCACGCTGTTTCTTTCAGCGGAATCAACAGCGCCCTTATCGGGACGGACGTTAAAGCCAACGATGATGGCGTTCGAGGCAGTTGCCAGCATAACATCACCCTCTGTGATGGCGCCAACACCCGTATGAATAACGGACACGCGAACCTCCTCATTGGAAAGCTTCAAAAGTGCCGCCTTGACCGCCTCTACTGAGCCTGCCACGTCTGCTTTGACGATGATATCGAGCTTCTTGGTGCCCTCGGAAATTTGCGCAAACAGTTCGTCCAGATTTGCGGCAGATTTCGCGCGGTTGCTCTCTTCCTTGATTTTCGCCTTGCGCTGCTCTGCCAAGGAACGAGCCATTTTTTCATCCTCAACGGCGTTGAACTCGTCTCCCGCAGAGGGTACCTCGGCAAGTCCCGCGATTTTAACGGCGTAGCCCGGCAAAACGGTCTTCACGTTTTTCTGATCGGAATTCACCATAGAGCGCACACGGCCAACCGTTGTACCCGCAATTACAATATCACCGATATGCAGGGTTCCGTTTTGCACCAAAATGGTGGCAACAGGTCCTTGACCCTTATCCAGACTCGACTCAATAACGATACCCTTCGCGCGACGGTTGGGGTTAGCGCGAAGCTCTTTAACCTCGGCAACCAACAGCACGTTTTCAAGCAGCTCGTCGACACCCTGCCCTGTCATAGCAGAAACAGGAACACAGATAACGTCGCCGCCCCATTCCTCAGGAACAAGCTCGTGCTGCGTCAGCTCCTGCTTGATACGCTCGGGGTCTGCTTGGGGTTTATCCATTTTGTTAATGGCAACGATAATATCCAAGCCCGCCGCCTTGGCGTGATTGATGGCTTCTACGGTTTGCGGCATAATACCGTCATCCGCTGCCACAACCAGAATGGCAATATCCGTTGCCATAGCGCCACGCGCGCGCATAGCCGTGAAGGCTTCGTGACCGGGGGTGTCCAAGAAGGTGATGTCCTTCCCCTTGACGTGTGCGTTATACGCGCCGATGTGCTGGGTAATACCGCCCGCTTCCTTAGCGGCAACGTGCATATGACGGATATAGTCCAGCAAGGACGTTTTACCGTGGTCAACGTGACCCATCACGCAGACAACAGGGGGACGCTCCGTCTGGTCTCCCACATCCTCTTCGGCTTCGCTGAACAGACGCTCCTCAATGCTCACCACCACTTCCTTGGTGACCTTGATGCCCATTTCATCACAAACCAAGAAGGCGGTATCATAGTCTACCACCTGGTTGACGGTAGCCATCACACCCAAGAGCATCAGCTTTTTGATAACCTCAGCAGAGGTTTTCTTCATACGGCTTGCCAGCTCCCCAACGGTAATTTCATCGGGAAGGGCAATTTCAAGCTGCTTCTTTCTGGCGCGCTCCGCTTCCATACGCTGCATCCGTTCTCTTTCGGCGCGCTCCTTTTCCTTTTGAGCCTTTTGGTTATTGACAAGACCTCTGGGGTTATGTCCTTGCCCGTTCTGACCGTTGTTTTGCTTTTTCAGCTTTTGCTTGCCCGCGGCGGCATGATTTCCGCCATAAGAGGCAAAACGGTCCGCTACGGAGTCATCGTATTTGGAAAGGTCCTCGGTGCTTGCAGAGCGCGTATCAACCACGCGCCGACGGGGCGTTTGCACCACAACGGCTTCTCCGCTTCCGCCTGTCGAGGGTGTCAAGGGAATGACCTTAAGCGTTTGCTTTTGCGCCCTTTTCGCGGCTGCCTTGGCTTTGGCTTCCGCTTCTGCCTTTGCCTTAGCCTCTGCTTCCTCTTTGGCTTTAGCATCAGCTTTTGCTTTGGCTTCTGCTTTTGCCTTGGCTTCCGCCTCAGCCTTTGCCTTAGCCTCTGCTTCCGCCTTTGCCTTGGCTTCTGCCTCTTCCTTCGCTTTAGCCTCTGCTTCCGCCTTGGCTTTTTCCTCCGCTGCTTTTTTGGCAGCCAATGCCGCTTCGTCAACGGGCGGGGTTAAGGTTGCCTTTCCGTCCAAATAGTCATCCAAATTTTCAATTTGGTTTTGCAGAGTTATATACTGCAAAAGAGCCTCAAACTCATTTTCCTCTAAGGACGCGCCGCTCTTTTTGACGATGCTGATTTCCGCAAGCAAGGAAAGCAGATCCTTGCTCTTCATATCAAAATCCTTTTGTATCTGCGTTAATTTGAATGTTTTTGCCATACTCACGCACCTTCTCCCTCGTTCTGCCGGGGATCCTTTCCTGTGGTATTCAATCTGATAAGTTCAGTAGCAAAATGCTCTTCCGTCACAGCTACTGCCGCGATGCCCCCGAGCTTTCCAAGGGCTTTACCCAAGGCTTCGTTGGAGACAGAGATTTTTTCTAACCGAACACGGTAAAAAAGACATTTGTTCCGCACCTTTTTTTCGGTAGCAGGTGAGACGTCCGCTGCCAGAAGAACCAAATACGGCTTCTTCCTATCGGCGAGGGCCGAGCATACCAAATTCGTTCCCATCACCGTTTTCCCTGCCCTTCGGCAGAGCCCTAAAAGGCGCAGTAACTTTCCTTCCACGCTTGCGACTTCGTTTTCCTTATGCATCCTGCAGCTGTTCCTCCAAAGCCGCATAAACCGCCTCGGCAATAGCACAAGAAAACGCCGCTTCCAATCGGTGCGCCTTACGCGCTTTTTGCAAGCATACGGGGTTTTTGCATATATATGCGCCTCTTCCCGCGGCTTTTCCCTTAAAATCCAAGGAAATGTCGCCCTCGGGGGAACGAACAACCCGTATCAGCTCTCCCTTGGGAAAATGCTCTCCACAGCCGACGCAACGCCGCTGGGGTATTTTTTTCATAGGTTTTTGAAGATTTGGCATCCTTTGACCGTTCCTTTCGCTTTTGCGGAAAGTCTTTCTTGTTTTTTAGCGTTTTATGCCTTAATATCAATCTTGCAGCCTGTCAATTTGGCGGCAAGCTTTGCGTTCTGCCCTTCTCTGCCGATGGCAAGAGAGAGCTGATCAGGCGCTACCTTAACACGGCAGCAGCGCTCGCCGTCGTATTCTACGGAAAGAACCGTGGCAGGAGAGAGCGCTTCCTTTACGTATTCCGCTTTGTCCTCGGCATAACGAATGACATCGACCTTCTCGTTGCCAAGCTCTGCCAAAACAGCGTTGATACGCGCGCCGTGATTACCAATGCAAGCGCCGACGGGATCAACGTCGGGGTTGTTGGAAGCCACAGCCATTTTGGTTCTGGAGCCTGCGTCACGGGAAATGCTCTTGATTTCTACCGTGCCGTCCTGAATTTCAGGCACCTCCAAGGCAAACAGGCGGCTGACAAGCCCGGGATGGACACGGGAAAGCAACACGATAGGACCCTTGCTCTCGCCGCTTCTTACCTCGCTGACATAGACCTTCAAGCGATCACCCACCTGATAAACCTCGCCCGGAATCTGCTCTGTGGCAAGCAAAACGGCTTTGCTTGTGCCTGTATCAATAACAAGGCTTCCGTCATTTTCGTCCACCTTATAGACGGTTGCCGTGATGATTTCTTCCTTTTTCTCTTCGTACTGTCTGGTGACGTGAATACGCTCAGCCTCGCGAATGGCTTGAATAATCACCTGTTTTCCCGCTTGGGCAGCCAAACGGCTGAATTTATCGGTTTTTATCTCAAATTCCACAACACCGCCAAGCTTATGGCGCTTGCTGATGGCGCGGGCAGCCTCTAAGGAGATTTGCGTTTCCTCGTCCTCTACCACCTCTACAACGGTTTTCTGCTGATATACCTTGATATCCTTCTTATCGGGGTTGAATGCTACGCGAATATTGGTCGCACCGTTATGCTCCTTTTTATAAGCATTGGCAAGAGCAACCTCCAGTTTTTCCATCATATAGGTTCTGGATATGCCCTTCTCTCGCTCCAACAGGTCTAACGCGTTAAAAAGTTCGGTGTTCATAATGGTATCCTTTCGGTTATGATTTTATCGTTTTATTATTTTGTATTTATTTTACTCTTCTTCAAAATAGACGGTATTCATATGGGCAATTTCCCGACGGGGCACCTGCATTTGCACATCGTCTCTCGTGACGAAGGAAAGCACGCCATCCTGATAGTCTGTCAAAACAGCAATGACGCTCTTCTTTCCGTCCTCTCTTGCGGCATAAAAGCGAAGCTCCACCACCTCGCCCATGCAGGCAAGAATATGCGCGTCCGTTCGGATTTCTCTTTCAATACCGGGAGAAGAAACCTGCAAGCGATAAGAGTTTTCAATAGGGTCCGCCTCGTCAAGCAACGGATCAATGGCACGGTGAACCTTTTCGCAATCGTCAATTCCAATGCCTTCCTCACTGTCAATGGTGATTTCCAAGTAATACTCCGCGCCGACCTTGTTATATACAACGTCCCAAATCTCGTATCCAAGGGCGGATACAGTCGGCGCTATCAATTCTTCTACTGTTTCGGCTATGTTTTTTTTCATAAAAGCCATCCTTTCCATCACTTTGCGCTTTTGCCGCAAGCACGCTATACCAAAGAAAAGGAAGAGTGGCGTTTTCCACTCTTCCATCCTATCTTCTTACTATCAAAGCTATTATACCACATATTTTGAAAAAAGAAAGTGTTTTTTGATATTTTTTTGATTTTTCTTTTCGTTTCGTTTTTTTGCGGAGCATAAAAACAAGCACGGGGCTCGCCCCGTGCTTGTTCGCGGTTGTAAAATTTGGGAAATAGATCAATATTCGTTAGAAAGCAGCCAGCCCCAATCACCCGGGCACATATAAGAGCCTGTTTCTTCTATCATACCCTTGACCTTATTCGAGAAGTTGAGTTTATTTACTCCCGAATAGTAGCTGGTGTTAGACACGATAATGCCGCGCTCGTTATATGGAGTATGGGGTTTTCCGTCCATAGAGTAAATTTCCTTCTGCTGCAATTCAGGATCGGTTGCGCGCACGTTGAAGGCGTGATTGTTTCTGGATTGGATGTTATAGGAGTAAGCAGTCGCAACAGTCCACTGCATAAAGAAGATGTAATTTCTTCTTGTACGGCGGGTGTACATCGTGTAATCCTTATAGCTTGCGTTCGCGTTTGCGCCTCTGTCAGCGCCCGCGGAGTAGTTGACCGCGATGTTATCGTAGAAGTCCCAGTTGGTAGACGAGCCGTCAAAGTAGTAGCAAGAGGTATGCACACCAAGACCGTTACCCGAATACTGGCTGAGAACCACGAAATTGTGGTGAATGAAGTTGACAAGCTTGGGATTATCGGGCTTTAAGTTACCGCCAAGCACGTAGAACGCGCCACCATCTCCGAGATTTTGCATAAAGTCGGTGATGTAGTTGTGGTGAATATCTACGTTGTAGAGGTTAATCTTGTCGCCCTCTTCCCAGGTTGCCCTCGACCAGCTCCATCCCAGAGAGTATGCGGAATAGGAGCAACCGATAACGGTGTTCTGAGCCAATTCCACATCCTTACAGGAAGCGAAGTAAATAGCAGGGGCATTGTAGGTATCTTGCGCTACCTGGTGAATGTAGTTGTTAATCACTCTCACGTTTTCCGCGCCGCTCTTGTCAGAAAATTCATTGTTGGCTTTTCTGTCGCCGCGCACACGGATGGCGCTATCACCGATGTTTTCAATTTCGTTGCCTGTGATGTCGGTATCCTCTACTCTGCCTTCCATATAGATGGCAGCGCCGCCGATATCGTGGATATAGCAATCCTGAACGGTAACGTTATGCGCGTGGTAGAAGGCAAGAGCCGCGCGGCTGGTAAAGCCGTTGTGACCGATATCAGATCCAAATTGGTTCGAGCCTGCCTGACCTGCCGCTAAGCCTATCTCGGACATCAAGTAATCGTCAACACCCCATATAGTCAGATCGCTGACAGTAAGATTACGGGCATTACGGAAGACAAGCATATTATCCAGCGTAGGATAGGCAAAGGTTGTGTCCTCTATACCGTTTTCGTTGAAGTAATAGAGCTTGCCCGTCTGTATGTCGTAATAATACTCGTTGTTTTCATCCACGAATTCAAGCGCGTTTTGCAAGGAAACATGTCTGTTGGACATATTGTTTCCGGTGGGAATGACAAACTTTTCATACTGCTCTTTTTCAAGATACACAGCAACCAAGGTTTCTACCGTGCCCTTATAGCCGTTGGGACCGTCGGGAATTTCGTAGTAAACGACATCGTCAAAGTCAACGCCCGCTACGTCGATGATATTGAAATCCCATTCTGCTGTGGCGTTCAGCTCTATCTGCATATCTGCCAAGAGAGTCTTATAGGACGAGGTGGGGTTATAGGTACCCGCAGCCTTCAAGGCTTGTATTCTTGCCTCAACCGTTGCGCGCAGGGACTCTACCATATCAATGTGCAGATACAGCACACCGGGACGACCCGCGTTGGTTGTGGGCAGCTCGTAGGTATATTTGATCGTATTAACCTTTATCGAGCCTGCCTTTGCGTTGCAGAACTGGGGATGATAGACGCTAAAGGCAGCCTTATATTGCGCATCACAGCCGGGACGGAGTCCTTCCGCTGTCAGCGCTCTGTATGCAGTAAGGTCATACGAACCGTCCTGATACTTCTGACGCAGATCGTACATTGCAAGGAAGGTCATATAATGCGTCGTATAGCTTGCAATCAAGTCCGTTCGCTCGGGCGCGCTTGCAAATTCAACCGCGGGAGCGTGATCCAGCAGCGTTCCCTCGTTGTAGTAATACTCTGCCCTTAAGAAGGTACCCGAGTGGTCACGGTCAAAGCGGGAAATATAGGGGAACTCGCCGTTCGCCGTTGTCGTGGGCGTGCTATGGGCAAGGTCTGCCGTAAAGCCTTCCACGTAGAAGTTACGGAACTTGGGATAATTTCCCTCGCCGTCGGGCGCGAATTCATAGATGTAAAGCCCTGCTTTTCCTTCTACTGCTTCAAAAGCGGAATAGGGGATATTCACCGCCGAAGTTAAGGTGGGAAGCTCATCTGCCATGAAGTCGCCTTCTATATTGAAGGTATATTCAGGGTAAGAAACCTCGCCGAAATCAAGCTCGGCAATTTCATTAATAAAGTGCGTGCCGCCTGCCACGTAAAGCGTAACGTGGGTGGGCTCTTGCAAATTCTTCAAAATTTCCTTGCAGGCCTCAAAGGCAACGCCAAAGTCGGTGTAGGGCGTTTCTGCCGTTCCGTTACCAACACCCACAGCGGCGGAGTCAAAGTAAATTCCCTCTTCGCTGTAACAGCTTGCTACGACCTCGTCTAAATATGCGTCATAGCCGTTGGCAATGACATTCTCGTCTTCTGCTAAGTACTTATAAATATTGAAGAGAGAGTTATTATGGGCATAAGCGGAATTTAACAGACCGCCGTAGAAATACACAGCATCACCACTCTCGGATGTCAGCTTCACGTAGGTCTTGAAGTTGATCTGCTTGTTATACAAGGCGCTGTTCGCGTTCTGATAGGACAGGGTGATAGCACAGGTGTCCTCGTCCAAGAAGTACTCGGTATGCGTACCTGCAACGGAATCAAATACCACAAAGCGATAATCATACGCATTGTTTTCCATCGTGGGCGCGCCTTTGGAATCCACGTTCAAAAGCACACCGACCTCAACGCCAAAGCCGCCCTTCTGCATAGACGCCAAGGCGGGATATTGCAGGCTGAAATAGTACCGAACGGTATCGGACATATTATTCTTGATGCCAATGTCCTCGGGTATGATCCAAACGCCTGCCATACCGTTATCAAGAGCCATCTGCGCCTCTTCCTTGGTCATATCAAAGGAAAGGTGAGAGAAGGCTTGGAAGACGGTTGATTTATCGTCGATTTGCAGCAACGCCTCTTCCAAAAGGGTGGTATCCAAGCCAAAGTAGTAGCAAACGTCTGCCACGTGGTTTTGCAGGCGCTCCTCGTCCGTTAAGATTCTGTCATACACACGGACGGAATACATCGTGCTGGCAAGACCGCGCCAAACGTCAAACTGCTTATCCAAAACGTCCGTCTTGGAGAGATACTTCTCTGCGTCAATGGCAATGTTCAAGGACGTTTCGCCATCGCGGATAATTTTATATTTAGAGGTGGGATTTGTTTCTTCCTCTAAAATGAAATCGTGGGTAACGGAATAGCTGACGATTTCTCCAACCTCCAAGTCGTGAATGGAGTTATCCGTTCCAACCTCAACACGCCCGCCGGGATGACCGCTATCCCAGCCGCCTGTGTTCTGATACATCCAGCGGCGCTCCATATTTGCTTGGCTTGCGTGGCTGTAACAGGCAAAGCCCATCGCACGCAACGGACCAAGTATAAAGGCGCTTTCGTAATAAATACCGTAGGTGGTATAATCGTCGTAGTAACGGAAGAGATTTCCACCCTCGTCCTCAACGGTAATTCCCTCGGGGGCAAGAACGGTCTCTATGGTGTAGTCCTCTTCAGGAAGCATAGAGTAATCAAAGTCCAAATAGAAGTTGCCCTGACCTGTGCCCTTACGGTATACGGTTACCGTTTTGCTATCGGCAACGGATTTCGGAACGGTATCGCGAATGCGAAGGCCACCGTCCTCGCTTCTATGCCAGTTTTTACCTACCAAGGTACCAAAGGTGCCCGTTTCAACCGCATTGCTCCAAATAACGCTGTCCGCGTTTATACGGGTGCCTGTGGAAAATCCGTCGTAAGAAGAAAGCAAAATCTTCAAGCCGTCGGTCACGTACAGGGATTTATCAGCATCCCAAGCGAAATCAAACATATTGATGATTTCTTCTATGCTCTCCTCTAACGCTTCGGCATCCTTGGTATATTCCATATCGCGCATCGCGTTGACAACGAAGCCCTTTACCTCAGCGCTTGCGTTTTGGAAGACCGAGATGTCCGCTTCGGCATAAGCCATTAAGTCAACAAAGCGGTTCCAAGCCTTTTCAGCATCCGTCAATACAGCGTCGTACACACGAATGGCGTACACCGTACAAGGAGCCTGATTCAAAAGGAAGAGATCGGTTTCGCCCTCCTTCTCCAAGGGAAGCGTTGCCTTTTCAACAGAAAGCGAATAGCTCAAGGAGAAGTCCGAAACGATGTTATACGCGTAAGACAAGCCGTCCGCCGCCATAACGCGGGAAATCGCGAGGGTATGCGTTTTGTTGTCATAAATTGACTTTGCTTCATAAGCTATTGCCTTGCGCCCTGTGCTGGCAGCCCAGTCACCGTTGCCTTCTGTTAAGAAATAACGGTGGTTGTAGCCTATGGTTTGCGAATTGTCCTTAGCACCGCTGGCAAAGCCATACTCATATTCATATTGCGTCCAGGTTTTTAAGTTGCCTATTTGCATAGACTTACTGTTATTCACCCAAAGAGACTTTCTTAAATACATCTCATCGGTTTTCTCAAAGGTGACAACTGTATTGTGCGCGATTTTTCCAAGCTCGGGGTTGTTCTGGTTATCGCTATATCCTACAACCTGAGTGCCTTTTTGGTTTGTCGTGGTATTATACTCAAACACGTTACGGGCATACGCTTCGGTATTCATGTGATACGTAACCTGATAGGTCTTATCTGCCGCGAAAACGTCGGATGCCATCTTGATGCCTTCGACAAGCTTATTACCGGAAACGTCATAGGCTGTATAGACGTAGTATATCTGATTGGGAACGTACATCTCGTTCGTAATCTTTCCCTGCGCATCGGTATGATACACATTGGTTTTTGCCACGAACGCCATTTCAAGTGTAAAGTTTTCTTTACCCACAATCAAGGAAGAGGGCAAACGCAGATATTGATTTTTGGCATCGTTTACCGTGTAATACGGGCTATTGGTATTGACAGTGGTAAAGCCGCCGTCATTTGCTCCCATATTGGGACCCGCGGTGATATCGTAGCCAAAGCCGCAATCATAAATCTGCCATAAAGCGCCCTCAAAGGTGGCGTCGTTGTTGTTCATCTTATCAAGCCAAGCGGTCTTAATATCAGAGAAAACAACCGATTTTGTTTCGTAAGCGGTAAGAAGGGCTTGCAGCTTTCCGCCGTTCTCCGTGCTGCTGCCGTCAGCGCCGATATACAGCTTGTCGTAATCGTTTTGCTTGCGGTTGATAAGCTCCTGCTCACGTTGCGCTGCAAGGTTTTCGGCAATCTCTTCAATTTGAGCTGCCGTTGTATCAAAGCTTCTCTGTGCCACAACCGCAAGAAAATCCTTCTTGTCAGCCGCCGCTACACTCTCATACACCGAGAAAGCAACGCCCGCGTGCATCATAATGTCAACCGCGCGGTTGATGATAATTTCCTCTTCGGTCAAGGGCTTGGTGTAAAGACGAATGGCATATACCGTTGCAGGCACAGCGCGGAACAAAACGAAATTGCCCTGATAAGGCGTTGCGGCTAAGGTGCCTGTGGTGGACGAGGGATTACACGAAATACCGTTTTTCAGGAAGCTATACTTGTAGCTTGTGCCTTCCGTTTGCAGGTTAACGGTGAAATTCACCACGGAGGTATCGTTGCGGAAAACGGAAACGCCATTGGTCCAATGTCCTGTGGCAACGCCCATTCCGTTCCAGTCATCGTTTGTCGCGTAGGTGTCAGAGTGCATCATAATGATGGAATTATCGCGCTGCGTTAACTGACCCGAGTTATCCGTATTCTTAGCGGCGGTTGACCAGAAAAAGCCGCGTAAGCGACCAAGAGTAAAGCCCGCCCTTTGCGTATGTCCATCGTTCTTGGTCACGCCGTCCGCATTTTTGGTCAAGCCGCGCACGGAAGCGACCATCTCCAAGGCATATGTATCCGTGGGAAGCAGGGTGGAATCAAAAACAAGACTGTACCCAGTTGCGGTTGTGCTCGTATCGGATGCCAGGTCATAGCCAATACCGCCATCTGCCTTTTCCACCCAAGTGCCCTGTATTGTCGCACTGTTATTTGTCCCGACAAGGCTATTCCATTTTCCTGTTGTCAAATCATAGGTGGAATTGCCCTTATAGGCGGATAAAAACAGCTTTAACGTTCCGCCGTTTTCGGTAGTTTGCCCATTGGCGCCCACATACAAGTCCTCAAGGCTTGTAGGGGTTGTGCTTTGGGTTGCCGTCTCAGTCGCTGCCGTGGGAACAAGGACAACGGGGACAAGAGAGGTCAGCATGCAAAGCACCAACAGCGCGCTTAACAGTCTTTTTTTCATTGTGTTTCTCCTTAAAATATTCGTTATAAGTTTGTTTATAATTTACCAATCTTATTGTATCAAAAAAAAGAAATTTAGTCAATATGAAACTTCTCTTTATTCGTTTGTCAAAAATGACAAAAATTCAAATCTCTTTTTGTTCATTTTGCCATTTTGCGTCTTTTTTGACGCAAAATGAGGCGGGCTGTCTTGCTATTCACAAGCCAGCCCGCCGGGGGTATAAGTTTTTTGAAGGGAAGATTAATACTCGTTGTCAACCAACCATTCCCATTCGCCACGGCGCATAGAACAGCCCGTTGCTTCAATCATTGCCTTCTCCACATCCGTGAAGTGCAATTTATCCTCGCCAGAATGATAAACGGTATCGGTCACGATGACACCGCGCTCCTTGTGCGGAACGTGGCTTCCGCCATCAAGCGAGAAGCATTCTCTTTGCTGGGCTTCGGGGTCCGTTGCGCGCACGTTGAAGGCGCGGTTGTTTCTGGAATAAATGTTGTAAGAATATGCCGATTGCGCAACCCATTGCATAAAGAAAATATAGTTTCTTTGCGTACGGCGCACGTACATCGTGAAATCCTTATGGTTTGCCTCGGGCAGTGCACCTCTGTCAGCGCCCGCGGAGTAGTTGACCGCGATATTGTCATAGAAATCCCAGTTGGTAGAGGAGCCGTCGAAGTAGTAGCAAGAGGTATGCACGCCAAGACCGCTTCCCGTATACTGGCTGAGAACCACGAAATTATCGTGGATGAAGTTGACAAGCTTGGGATTTTCGGGCTTCAAGTTACCGCCAACCATATAGAAGGCACTTCCGTCTGCCAAATCCTGCATAAAGTGGGTGATGTAGTTATGGTGAATATCAGCATTATAAACATTGTAGTTTTCGCCCTCTTCCCAGGTTGCTTTATCCCATTTCCAGCCCAGAGAGAACGCAGAATAGGCGCATCCGATAACGGTGTTATACGCCAGCTCTACATCCTTGCAGGCTGCCAGATAAATGGCAACGGCGTTGTAAACACTTCTTGTCACGCGATGGACGTAGTTGTTTATGATTTTCACGTTTTCAGCGCCGCTTCTTTCCGAAAATTCACCAAAAGCTTCTCTGCAACCGCAAAGGCGGATAGCTGAGTCACCGATGTTTTCAATCTTGTTGCTTGAAACGTCGATGTTCTCCGCTCTGCCTTCCATATAGATGCCGGCGCCGCCAATATCGTGGATATAGCAATCCCGAATGCTCACACCGTAAGCGTTAAAGAACGCAAGAGCGGAGCGGCGGATAAAGCCTCTGTGCCCCAATTCCTCGGAGCCTGTGTTATTGTTTCCTGCCTGGAACGCTGCCAAGCCGATTTCGGAAAGCGTATAATCGTCAACGCCCCAGATATCCAAGCCTCTGACAGTGACGTTACGGGCATTGCGGAAGACAAGCAAATTGTCAAGCGAGGGATATGCAAAGGTCTTTCCTTCCAAGCCGTTTTTGCTGAAATAATACAGCTTGCCCGTTGCCAGGTCATAATAATATTCATCGTCGGCATCCACAAACTCCAAGGCGTTTTGCAGGAAAACGTATCTGTTCGACATATTGTTTCCGCCGGGAATGGCGTATCTTTGATACTGCTCTTGATCAAGATATACGGCAACGGCAGTTTCCACCTTGCCCGCATCGGGGCCCTTGGGGATTTTGAGATAGACAACGTCGTCAAAGTCAATGCCCGCGACGTGAATGATGTTGTAGTGCCATTCTGCCGTGGCGTGAAGCTCTGCCTGCAAATCCAAAAGAATGGTCTTGAAGGAAGAGGTGGCATCATACTTGCCCTCTGCCTTCATCGCGGCAATCTTTCCCTCAACCGTTTTGCGCAGGGGCTCTACCATATCGGGATGCAGATAAATGACGCCCGGACGTGTTTCGGGGGTAGTGGGCAGGGCGTATTTATAGATAACGGCATCGGGCGAGGTGCCGTTTGCCTTGGCTTCCAAGAGCTTGGCGTGGAATTCGGCGAATGCTTCCTTATACACCTCATCGGACCCAGGACGGACGGCTTCTACCGTTAAGGCTTCAAGAGCGTCGGGGTTTGCGGCGTATTTTTCCTTCAAGTCGGCAAGCGCCAGGAATTTGGTGTAATGCAATGTATAGCCTTCAAGCAAATCCGTTCTCTCGGGAAGGGTCGCGTATTCAACCTCGGGGGTGTGCGCGGCGAGTGTTCCCTCGTTGTAATAGAACTGTGCCTTCAAGAAGGTGCCCGCATAGTCCCGGTCAAAGCGGGAAAGATAGGGGAACTCACCGTTTGCCGTGGTGGTGGGGGTGCTATGGGCAAGGTCTGCCATCGCACCGTTGACGTAAAGATTGCGGAATTGGGGGTAGTTGCCCTCGCTGTCGGGAGCAAAGGAATAGACATAGAGCCCTTCCTTTCCTTCTACCGCTTCAAAGGCAGAGGTGGGAATTTCCCTTGCCGTTGTTAGTGCAGGGCGCTTCTCGGCAGATTCATCTCCCCTTATAGTAAAGGTACATTCCTCGAAGGGCACCTCGTCAAAATCAAGCTCGGCGATTTCCTTGACAGGATGCGCCCCACCCTTTACATACAGGGTGACGTGGGTAGGTACTGTAAGGCTTTTCAAAAGGTTCTTGCAGGCGGTAAAGGCATCGTTAAAGTCGGTATAAGGCATATCCTTCGTGCCGTTACCGATGCCAGCGGCGTGAGAATCAAAGTAAATCTTTTCTTCCGCATAGCCGCTCGTGTTTTGGCGCAATACTATTTTTTTCATTGTTTATCTCCTTTTTATACCGATATTTCCAAGCATACCGATTACGCCCCAATTATAACAAAAAACATTTTTTAAGTCAACCGAAAAAGCCCCTTTTTTTCTTGTCTGATTTCACAAAAAAGAGCCTTTCTTTTTGTGCATTTTGTCTTTTCAAGAAAAAGAAAACAAGCGCAGGGCGATCCCCGCGCTTGTTGGTTGCTTATGAAATTTTTGCTTTGGCTTAAAAATTAATACTCATTTTCAAGCAGCCAGCCCCAATCACCGGGACACATATACGAGCCTGTTTCTTCTATCATACCCTTGATGGCATTCGAGAAGTTGAGCTTATTTGTGCCCGAATAATAATAGGCGTTGGAAATGTAAACACCGCGATCCTCGCTTGGAACAAGACCGTATCCTTCCACAGAATAGCATTCCTTTTGCTGAGATTCGGGGTCAACCGAGCGCACATTGAAGGCGTGGTTATTTCTGGCGTGCACGTTGTAAGCATAAGCCACATCGTTTACCCACTGTATGAAGAAAAGGTAGTTTTTTTGCGTACGGCGGGTATACATTGTGTAATCCCTATACGTTGCATCCGCCCTTGAGCCTCTGTCAGCGCCCGCAGAGTAGTTCACCGCGATATTGTCGTAGAAGTCCCAGCTGGTAGACGCGCCGTCAAAGTAGTAAGCAGAAGTGTGCCGTCCAAGACCGTTACTTGTATACTGGCTGAGAACCGCAAAGTTGTGATGGATATAGTTGACAAGATTGGTGTTTTCGGGCTTCAAGTTACCGCCAACCACGTAGAAGGCGCCGCCGTCCCCGAGATTCTGCATAAAGTCGGTGACGTAGTTGTGGTGAATTTCTACGTTGTAGAGGTTATAATTTTCACCCTCTTCCCAGGTTGCCTTGCTCCATCTCCAACCCATAGATATACCCGTATAGGAGCAGCCGATTATCGTGTTCTGCGCCACCTCAACTTTCTTGCACGCCGTCATCAGAATGGCGGCGATGTTGTAAACATCCTTCGCTATGCCGTGCAGATAGTTGTTGAAAATTCTGACGTTTTCCGCGCCGCTTATTTCGGAGAACTCACCGGGAGCATCCTTGCGTCCGCAGATGAAGATACCGCCTTGGCCAACGGTTTCGATTTCGTTGCCCATAATATTGATATCCTCTGCTCTGCCTTGCATAAAGATGGCAGTACCGCCGATATCGTGAATATAGCAATCTTCAATGCTGTCGTTGTAGGCGTTAAAGAAGGCGAGCGCGCTACGGGTGGAGAAGCCTGTTTGCCCTAAATCAGCAGATCCTGTCAGGTTAACACCGCCCTGCGTTGCCGCCAAGCCTATCTCGGACAGGGTGTAGTTATCAATGCCCCAGATGGTTAAGTCGGTAATGGTAAGATTGCGGGCGTTGCGGAAGATAAACATATTCTCAAGCGTAGGATAGGCAAAGGCTTCTTCATCCACGCCGTTTTCATTGAAGTAGTAAAGTCTTCCCGTTGCCAAGTCGTAGTAATACTCGTTGTTCTCGTCCGCGAATTCAGCGGCGTTTTGCAAAGCCACATGCGTGTTTGCCACGGAGTATCCGCCCGGAGTGGTAAACTTCTTATACTGCTCCCTGTCCATATAAACCGCAACCAAGGTTTCCACCGTGCCCTTATAGCCGTTGGGTCCTTTGGGGATTTCGTAATAAACAACGTCCTCAAAGTCAA
Source organism: Clostridia bacterium (assembly GCA_017936565.1). Classification (GTDB taxonomy): domain Bacteria; phylum Bacillota; class Clostridia; order Oscillospirales; family CAG-272; genus UBA1740. The sequence goes on along the minus strand of JAGBFG010000008.1, from coordinate 7,872 downwards.
TGCCTGCCACAGCCATAATGTTATAGTGCCATTCTGCCGCAACAGTGAGCTCAATCTGCATATCCGACAAAATGGTCTTATAGGACGAGGTCGGATCATAGGTGCCTGCGGTCTTCAAGGCTTCTATTCTTGCCTCAACCGTTTCCCGCAGGGACTCTACCATATCAATGTGCAGATACAGTACACCCGGGCGAAGGAGATTATCCGTCGGCGCTTTATACGTATAAGTAATATTGGTTATACTTCCCTGTCCGTCCTTTACGCTGCAGAATTGCGGATGGTAAGCGGTAAAGGCGTTCTTATATATTTGATTGCAATTGGGACGAACCGCTTCTGCCGTTAGTGCTTTGAAATCGGCGGTAGAGAGCGAGCCGTCACGGTATTTCGCGTTCAAATCGTAAAGCGCTAAGAAATACGTATAGTGGGTCGTGTAACTTTCAATCAGGTCCGTTCTCTCGGGTGTGCTTGCGTATTCAACCTCGGGAGCGTGGTCCAAAAGCGTGCCCTCGTTGTAGTAATACTCTGCCTTCAAGAAGGTACCCGAAGCATCACGGTCAAAGCGGGAAATATAAGGGAACTCACCGTTTGCCGTGGTGGTGGGGGTGCTATGAGCAAGGTCTGCAGTAAAGCCGTTGACGTAGAAGTCACGGAATGCGGGGAATTTGCCCTCGCTATCAGCCGTAAACTGATAGACGTAAAGCCCTTCCTTTCCTTCTACCGCTTCAAAATCGGAGGAGGAAATTTCCACCGTTGTTGTCAGGGTGGGAAGCTCATCCGCCAAGAAGTCGCCCTCAATGGAGAAGGTGTTTGCCTCAAAGGACATTTCATCAAAGTCAAGCTCGGCAATTTCCCCAATAAAGTGCGTTCCCCCTGCGACAAACAAGGTAACGTGGGTGGGATTTGTTCTCTCAATCAGAATGTCCTTGCAGGCGTCAAAGGCATCAGCAAAGTCAGTATAAGGTGCTTTTTCCGTCCCATCGCCTTTTCCGTTTGCAGCAGAGTCAAAATAGATGATCTCTTCCGTATAGCAGCTGTCCACAACCTGCTTCAAATAGCTTTCATATCCTTCTTCAAGGACGCTCTCTTGCTCTGCCATATATCTGTATACGGCAAAGAGTGAGTTATCCTTGGTATAGGCGAAGTCTCCAAGCCCGCCGTAGAAGCACATCGTTTCGTTGCCGTCAGACGTTAGCCTTACGTAGGTCTGGAAACTGATTTTCTGGTTAAACATATCAGCAGAGGCACCGGGATAGGAAAGGGTGATAGCGCAGGTATCCTCATCCAAGAAGTATTCGGTATGCGTACCCGCAACGGAATCAAACACCACATAGCGATAGCCGTAGGCGCCCTCTTCCAGAACGGGCTTTTCTTCGCTTCCGACATTCAAAAGAATACCGACCTCAACGGAGAAGCCGCTCTTCATCATAGCTGCCAAGGCGGGATATTGCAGGTTGAAGTAATAGCGAATGGCATTCGTCATATTGCTCTTGACGCAACGCCCTCGTGGGAAATCCAAAGACCTGCCATACTGTAATCAAGCGCCGCCTGCGCCTCTTCCTTGGTCATATTGAAGGAAAGGCTCGTAAACGCGCGGAAGACCGTTGCCTTATCGTCAATCTGCTCCAATGCCTTTTCAAGCAGCGTGGTATCCAAATCAAAGTAGTAGCAGATATCTGCCACGCGGTTTTGAAGCAGCTCGGCCTCGGTCAAGACTCTATCGTATATACGGACGGCATACATCGTGCTTGCAAGCCCGCGCCACAGGATAAACTGCTTATCCGTAGCATCATTCTTGGATAGATATTGGTCCGCGTTGATAAAGGCTCTGAACACCGACGTTCCGTCAAACAAAATATCGTAGTTTGAGGTAGGCTTTTGTTCCTTATCCAACGCATAGTCGTGGGCAATGGTATAGCTGACAATCTGCCCTACCGCCAAATTGTCATAGGCGGTTTCCCGACCAATCTCCACACGGCCTGTGGGCGGGGGGCTATCCCAGCTATATCCCGCCTGATACATCCAACGGCGCTCCATATTGGCATAGAGAGCGTGGCTGTAACAGGAGAAGCAGATAGCGCGAAGCGGACCGAGAATCATCGCGTTATCGGCATAAATACCGTAATTGGTATATTCGTCATAATAACGGGATATTAAGCCGCTTTCATCTTCAACCGTAATGCCCTCGGGAGACATAACGGACTCAATGGTATAATCTTCCTCGGGAAGCAAGGAATAGTCAAAGCTCAGATAGAAGTTGTTTTGTCCTGTGCTGTTACGGTATTCTCTTACCGTATTGCTATCAGCGGCGGATTTGGGAATGGTATCGCGAATGCGAAGCCCCCCGTCCTCACTTCTGTGCCAGGAGTCACCAACAAGCATTGCCGAGGTTCCTTCCTGTATAGGGCTGACCCACGTAATGCTTCCTTCACCGACAACGCTTGTCATAAAGCCCTTATACGAGGAAAGCAAAAGCGTAAGCCCGTCTGTCACGTAGAGCGTCTCTTCGGGATTCCATTCGTGCGCAAAGGCATTGATGATTTCCTGAATGGCGCCTTCTATTTCCGCGGCATCCTCGGTGTATTTCGTGCCGCGCAAGGAACGGATAATGGTGGCTTGCAGCTCGGCGCCCGCCGAATTGAAGGCGGTCATATCCGCGCCCGCATATGCCATTAAGTCAACAAAGTGGTTCCACGCGCTTTCGGCGTCCGTTAACGTTTTATCGTAAAGGCGGACGCTGTGAACGGTGGGGGACATATCACGGAACAAAACGAAGTTGCCGTGGTAGTTTTCCTGGTCAAGGTCCGTTGCAATCGCACAAGCGTTGTACTGCGGGAGCTTGTAAACCTTGCCATCGCCCACAAACTGATAAATATAGTGCTTGGAATCCTTGGTCAGATTGATAGTAAGGTTGGTGACCTTGGAGTTGTTGCGGTATACGGAAAGCGCATTTGTAAACTGAACAAGCTTACCGCCACCGAACGTGTCGTGATTTCTGACGTTGTCATACATCATCATAATCATCGAATTTTCACGCTGGGTTTGCGCGCCTGTGCTCTCCGTTCCGTCCATAGCGCCCGAGAACAGGAAGCCGCGTAAGCGACCCAAGACCATACCCGGGTCAGTGTAGAGGTATTTAGAGGGAGCGGTCACGCCATCTCCATCTACGGTATATCCGCGAACCGCGGAAATCATCTCAATCGTATAGGTATCAATGGGAAGCAGAGTGCCGTCAAAGGTGATACCGCTTCCGCTATGCGTTTCCTGGTCAAAGCCGATACCACCAAAGCCCCTTTCTTCCCATGTGCCCGAAAGATTACCGTTCTGCACAGCGCCGGGGGCAATGTTTATCCACGCCTTTTTATCGGCGGTAACGGATGACTCACTCTTAAAGGACGTCAAGAGAACGGTCAGCTTGCCGCCATTTTCCGTCTTGCTTCCGTCAGCGCCAACGTATAGAGAGCTATAAAGGAACGCGTCCTTATACGTATCGAGCTTTAACTGGGCGGCAGCCTTAGCGGCTTCGTAATTGACCTCGTCCAAGGAGACGCTTGCAAACTGTGTATACAGGTATTCGTTATCCGCGTCAATATCGAAATTTTTAAGATTCAATGCATAGAAGGCACAAACGTCAACAAAATGGTTCTGACGGCGCTCAGCTTCCGTCAAGGGCTTATCGTACAGACGGACGCTATACATTGTTGAGCCCATATTGCGGAACAAAATGAAATTGTCGTGCTGGGTTTCGGTATTTGTCGCGTCAATTTCACAAGAAGAGGTGCCTTTAGCAAATCTCAAGCCGATAGGCTGGCACACGCTGCCGTGATTCAGGAACTGATAATTGTAGTGTGTTGCGCTCTTGGTCAGGGTAATACCAAAGCTTACAACGCTTGTATTATAGCGGAAGGGAGAAATGGAATTGTACCAGGCAGCCGCATCGCCAACCTCTGCCCAGTTGTGCTTTCCTTTGAGGCTTGCGGTATCATTGGCAATCACAACGAAGCCGTTATGGCTACGGTGGTCCGTCGTGCGCTCGCCTGAGAACAAGAAGGCGTTAAGCCGCCCAAGCCACATGTTCGAGGTGGTGCTGAAAAAGGCGGCAGGGGTTGTGCCGTTGGCGTTTTCGGTATATCCGCGCACCGAGGCGATCATTTCAAGAGAATAGGTATCTACGGGAAGCAGAGATGCGTCAAGCGCCAGCTGATGCGTTACGCTGTCGTTTGCGATATCATAACCGACACCGCCCTGACCCTTTTCGGACCAGGTGCCCGTCAGCGCGCCGTTTTTAGATGCATCGGGAGCGGTATTGATCCACGTCGTTTTGTCGGTAGAAACGGTGCTTTCTCCTTTATAGGCGGTCAGAAGAACGGTCAGCTTTCCGCCGTTTGCGTTTTTGCTACCGTCAGCGCCCACGTAAAACTCGCTGTACCGAACCATATCGGCAAAATTGTCAAGCCTTGCTTGGGCATCTGCCTTTGCGGTTTCGTAATTGTCCGCATCCAAGCTAACGGCCACAAAATAATTGTAAAGCGCGTTGTTATCCGCATCAATATCAAATTTGGACATATCAAGCGCATAGAAGGAACAGACGTCTGCAAAATGGTTCTGGTTACGCTCCTTATCCGTCAAGGGCTTGGTATAAAGACGAACACTATACACCGTTGCGCCCATATTGCGGAACAAAACGAAATAATCGTGTTGGGTTTCGGGCTCCAAGTCCGCCGCGATTTCGCAGGACGTGGTACCCACAGCGCCTGCCAAGCCGACAGGCTTGATGGTGGAGCCATTATGCAGGAACTGATAATTGAAGTGCGTGTCGCTCTTGGTTAAATCAATACCAAAGCTGACAATGCTCGTGTTATTGCAGAAAAGCTGAAGGGTGTTGTAATAAGAGGAACCCGATGCTACCTCGTCATACACGTGCTTATCTCTGGTTTTGTCATTCATAACCACAACCAAGCCGTTGTTGCCGCGCCCCTCGCTAAAATCGCCCGAGAACAAAAATCCGTTTAAGCGCCCGAGCCACATAGCGCCATCGCCCTTGTTATACTGTTTTGCAGGCGTTACGCCGTTGGCGTTTTGGGTAAAGCCGCGCACCGAGGTAATGATTTCAAGAGAATATGTATCCACGGGAAGCAAGGAAGCGTCAAGGCTCAGCTGATGCATATTGCTTTCGTCCGCAACGTCATAGCCGATACCGCCCTTGCTCTTATCGGACCATGTGCCGTACAGGGTGCCATGCTTAGTAGCATCGGGGGCTTTGTTGGTCCAAGCCGTTTTATCCTCGGATACGGACGAATCGCCCAGATACGAGGTAAGAAGCAGGGTAAGCTTACCGCCGTTGGCATTTTCGCTTCCGTCAACGCCGACGTATAAAGAGCTGTAATCAAAGGCTTCTTTGGACGCGCTTCCCTCTTCAACTGCCGACACAGGATAAAGGGCGACAGGAATGAGAGAGGTTAACATACAAAGCACGAGCAGCGCGCTTAACAATCTTCTTTTCATTTGCTTTACTCCTCGGTATATGTTTAGGTTAAGGTTTACTTTTGTAATTAGTCAATTGTATTATATCAAAAACGAGCAAAAAAGTCAATACAGAATTCCCAAAAGGGAGTTGTTAAAATTCGCCAAATTTCATCCTGCTTTTTTGTGCTTTTTGTCTTTGAAAAAAGCAAGCACGGAGCGCGCTCCGTGCTTGCTTGCGGTATAAAATTGCCTTTTTTACTGAGCTTGCGCTTAATACTCGTTGGAAAGCAGCCATTCCCATTCGCCCGGGCGCATATACGAGCCTGTTTCCTCTATCAACGCCTTCACGGCGCCGGGGATACTCAATTTATCTGCCCCCGCATAATAATAGGCATCGGTGATAAAGACGCCTCTGTCCTTGGCGGGCACTCTGCCGCCCTCCGACTTATAGCATTCCAACTCTTGATTTTTAGCGCTACTCGCGCGCACGTTAAACACGTGGTTGCCCTTCACACGAACATGATAGGCATACGCAATGTCGTTCACCCATTGGATGTTAAAGATATAGTGGTTCTGCGTGCGGCGGACGTACATCGTGTAATCCTTATAGCTTGCGTTAGCAGAAGCACCCCTATCAGCGCCCGCTGAGTAGTTCACCGCAATATTTTCGTAGCAATCCCAGTTGCTCGATGCGCCATCAAAATAGTAAGCAGAGCAAAGCCGACCAAGACCGTTACCTGTGTACTGGCTGAGAACCACGTAGTTGTGGTGAATGTAGTTGACAAGCTTGGGATTGTCGCGCTTCAAGTTACCGCCTACCACGTAGAACGCGCCGCCGTCACCCATATTCTGCATAAAGTCGGTGACGTAGTTATGGTGAATGTTGGCGTTATAAATATTATAGCCTTCGCCCTCTTCCCAGTCTGCCTTAACCCATTTCCAGCCCAAGGAAAATGCAGAATAAGAGCAGCCGATGACTGTATTCTGCGCTATCTCAACATCCTTGCAGGCGGTTAAGTGAATGGCGGGAATGTTGTAAATCTGTTGCGCTATCCCGTACAGATAGTTGTTGAAGATTGTGACGTTTTCCGCACCGCTTCTTTCCGAGAATTCACCGTAGTCATCTCTGTGACCGCAAAGACGGATGCCGCCCTCGCCAATGCTTTCAATCTCATTGCCCAAAATGCTGATGTTTTCCGTTCTGCCTTCCATAAAGATGGCAGTACCGCCGATGTCGTGGATATAACAGTCCTCAACGGTGACGTCCTTTGCGTTGAAGAACACAAGCGCGCCACGGGAAGAAAAGCCCGTTTGCCTTAAAAGCGTGGAGCCGAGAAGGTTACCGCCCGCCTGCGTTGCCGCAAAGCCCACCTCGGACAAAATGTAGTTATCAATGCCCCAGATGGTTAAATCGCTCACCGTCAGATTGCGGGCGTTATGGAAGATAAACATATTATCCAACGTAGGATATGCAAAGGTTGTATCGTCTATGCCATTTTCGTTGAAGTAGTAAAGTCTTCCTGCTGTCAAGTCGTAATAATACTCGTTATTCTCGTCCACAAATTCCATTGCGTTTTGCAAGGCAACGTGCGTGCCGGCAATGGAGTAGCCGCCGGGCGCGGTAAACTTCTTATACTGCTCTTCATCCAGATAAACGGCAACCGCGGTTTCCACCGTTCCCTTATAGCCGTTAGGTCCTTCGGGGATTTTATAATAAACAACGTCCTCAAAGTCAATACCCGCCACATCCATAATGTCGTAGTGCCATTCGGGCATAAAGATCATTTCCGCTTGCATACCCGACAAAATGGTCTTATAGGACGAGGTGGGCTCATATGTGCCCGCTGCCTTCAAGGCTTCTGTTCTCGCCTTGACTGTATCGCGCAAGAATTCCACCACTTCGACGTTCACATAAACGACGCCGGGGCGAAGATGGGATTCCATCGGCTTGGCATAGGTATACGTGACCGCTTCCGCTTTTATTTTTCCGTCCTTTGCGTCGCAAAGGCTTGCGTGGAAGGTAGCAAAGGCGGTTTTATACGTGCCGTCACAGTTGGGGTGAAGCGTTTGCGCCGTCAGAGCCTTAAAATCGTCAGAAGAAACCGCGCTGTCATTGTATTTCGCCTTCAATTCGTAAAGCGCTAAGAAATACGTATAGTGGGTCGTGTAGCTTTCAATCAGGTCCGTTCTTTCGGGAGAAGAAGCAAATTCAACCTCAGGAGCGTGGTCTAAAAGAGTACCCTCGTTGTAGTAATACTCTGCCTTCAAGAAGGTGCCCGAATAATCACGGTCAAAGCGAAGAATATAGGGGAACTCGCCGTTTGCCGTGGTGGTGGGGGTGCTATGAGCAAGGTCTGCAGTAAAGCCGTTGACGTAGAAGTCACGGAATGCGGGGAATTTGCCCTCGCT
>JAGBFG010000007.1 GCA_017936565.1 Clostridia bacterium | reverse complement strand
AGGATATCCAGGATTACATCAACGCCTATCCCCGACGTCTTTTCAACGGCAAAAACAGCCTAACGCTCTTTCAAAATGAACTCCAAAAAATAAATATTGCATTTTTTTGAAAAAAATTCACTCAACTACTTGACATTTGCGAAAAAGCAAAAGAAAAAAGGCTCTTTTTTTACAAGAACCTCTTTTCTTGACCTATTAGCCGTTCAAAAGAACGCTTACGGCTGGGTGGGAATCATCACGTTGGCAGAATCCCCCGTCATAACGGAAGGGAGCTTGCCGTCCCATTTATCCAGATATTCGATGTATTTCAGATATTCGGTAATCAGCTTGATTTCCGCATCCGTCTTTCCCTCGAAGTCAATCTCGTATTCCACGCCGACCACAACGCCCTCTTCTACAACATCCGTTTCGTTGATGGTGAAGCCCAAGGCTCTTGCCACCTCGATGGATTTTAATTTAATAGCCTCAGCCTCAGCCTCGGCAATGGCGATTTGCGCCTCAGCGTCAGCCTTTGCCTTTTCAAGCTTTGCCTGCGCATCTAATTTTGCCACCTCTAATTCCTTTTCGGCGTTGACAATGGCGGTTTCCTTTTCATACTCTGCCTTGAGCTTTTCCTGCTCGGCAATCATCTTGTCCTCAACCGTCTTTTCAAACGCATCGGAAAAGTCAATGTTGGTCAGAACCACCGCGATGATGTCAACACAGTATTCCTCGTCCACCGTGTCCTTAATGGTTTTTTCCACCAAGGGAGAAATGGAAGAACGGGTTTCAATGATGTTCATAGCGGAGTAAGAGGAAAGAGTCGCCTTCGTTTTTTCTATGGCGATAGACTCAATGCGGTTTGCCAAAACCTCAACAGACCCGTATTGATTGGCAATTTCTATTGCCTTTTCGGTGTTAATCTGGAATTGCACCGTCATGGCGATGCTCATCGTCTGCGCGTCCTTGGAGTAGGCTTGGGTGGCAAGCTCCATATTTTGTACCTTGGCATCGTATATCTCGTATTCCTCGGTTAGCCAGAAATCAAAATATGTACCCGCCAGACGAACGTCGTTGGCTCTTCCCAAGTGCTTAACAACGGCAACCTCGCCCGCGTTTATCGTGTGAATGCTGGCAGGAACGGTCACCAAGCCCAGAACGCCGATAACAGCAAGCGCAATACCAAGCATATTCGGCTTTGCGCGCATCGTTTTGCGCTTTATCGCAATAAGAGAGACGCCGCCTGCAATGAACAAGCCAAATAACAAAACAAAAATAATACCTAACATCTTTTTCTCCTTGTTTCTTTTTTTTTTATACAAACCGCCCTTCGCCCTCGTCGCGCGGCACGGTTAATATGCTATTTCATTTTCTCCAACACGTATAAAGGTATATCAAAATTGCTTCCCGCATTGCCTCTTTCCATATAGACATCCAAATAATTTTCTATTTGCTGTGAGGAAAGCGAGGTTCCATAAAAGCTGCGAGGCGGCATTTCTCCGCAAACCGCCCGATATAACATCGAAGCCCCCACATATCCCGCAAGGGCTGTTGAATGGTTATGCGCGTCATCTACGCAAAAATCGCGATAGGTAGCAAGCCCCTCGTCTATTAAGGCGTTGATTTCCTTTTGCCAGGGCAAAACGTCTATGTTTGTATTCTCAACAGCCTTTTGCCAAAGCCCTGCGCCTTCGTTGTGTGCAGGAAAAAGCACCAAGGGCGTCCCACCCTCTTGACAAAGCGACATAATGGTGGGAAGCGCCTCCACGTCCGCCTCGCTGTAAAATCCGCAAAGGAAAACCGCCACATACCGCCCATTTCTTAAATCGTCCTGCACGTCGTACCCGTATCCGTTTTCATCGGCATAACGGGAAACCGAGGCATATTCTTTACTAACGGCGTTTACCGTATAAGACTTTCTCCCCGCTTGCAAAAGAGCTCTGAAATAAGAGCCTATCTCGGAGAAGGCGACAAAGCTGTTTCCCAAAATCAGAATTTCGCCCGAGGAAGGAAGCGTACCGTAAAACATATCCAAATAAGAAGGACTCGCAGCCCCCGCGTTGTCAAATATAAAGTCCTTGTCTTCCTCGCAGAGCGCATCTGCTTTTATATCCAAGGCAATATAGCAGTCCGTTTGGGTTTCGTTCTCGGATATAGAGATAAAGAAGCGCCTTTTTCCTTGGTCGAGATATTCCTTTCTCTCCACTAAAAAACCGTCACAAAGGGTGTTTTGATACTCTTGACCGTGGCTGCCGCCATAATATTTTCCTATTTTTCCTATCTCTTCGCCATCCTTGTATAAAATCGCGCTATCCCCGCTTTGCCAAACGTCCCACGCCCAAGGCAAGCAAAAGGAAAAGGCGGTTTTACTTTCCTTTTGGAAAAACACCGTTTCCTGCCAATCATCATAGGGCTTGGGCTGGTTTTCCGAAGCGTTTTCTTCCCCTTTTTCTCCGTTTTTCTCCTTATCTTTTTCTTCACAACCGTATAAAAGAAAAAGCGAACAAGCTGTCAAAAGAGCAAGCAATAAGGATAAAAGCCTGTAAATTTGTTTTCTTGTCTCCTTCATTTCTTCATAATTCCCTTTTGTTTTTTTGCTTTACAAACTATGGACAAAGCCCAAGGGTCCTCTCTTTTATTATACCTCTTACAGAGCTCTTTGTCAATGTTTTTTTGAAAAGGGCGCGCGTCCTTTTCACTGTATCACACTATTGACAGATGCTTTTTTTTATGATAAAATAAGTAGAGAAAACTTAACCTTTATGTAAACTATATCAACAAAGAAAGGGAACGAGCCTATGTCTGCCATTTTAGCATTTGCCAACCAAAAAGGGGGTGTCGGAAAGACCACCTCTGCCGTGAATATTGCCGCTGCGCTTGGCAAAGCAAATAAAAGGGTTCTTCTGGTGGATATGGACCCCCAAGGAAACGCCACCAGCGGCGTCGGATTTGATAAAAAGCAAATCAAAAATTCTACATACGAGGTTTTGATTGGCGCCTGTGAAGCGAAGGATGCCGTTATAGCAACCAAATTCAAAAACCTCTCCTTAATTCCCTCAAATATGTCCTTGGTGGGCGCGGAAATTGACCTTCTTGACGAGGAAAAAAGAGAATTTCGTGCGAAAAGTGCTCTTTCTTCTCTTCGCGAGGCGTTTGACTATATTCTCATTGACTGCCCCCCTGCCCTTTCTCTTTTAACCATCAATGCGCTGTCAGCCTCCGACGGTCTTATTATCCCTATGCAGTGCGAGTTTTTCGCATTAGAGGGTCTTTCCCAGCTGGCAGGCACCGTGAAGCGCGTCAAGCAGCTATATAATCCGTCCTTGCAAATTACGGGTATCCTTTTAACAATGTATAACGGGCGTTTGATTCTTACAACGCAGGTTGTCAGAGAATTGAAAAAATATTATGCGGACAAGCTCTTCAAGCAGCCCATCTCCCGCACCGTTAAGCTGTCCGAGGCGCCGGGCTTTGGCGAGCCTATTTGTTACCACGACCCCTACGGAAAGGGCTCTCTTGAATATGCCGCCGTTGCCAAAGAGCTTATGATGCGGATATGATACGCATATAAAAAGCAAAAAATTCCGATAACCTTTCTTTACATTTTTGTTTTTTTAATCCTTGTTTTTTATCCATAAAATTTTGTTTTGTAAATAAAACGTTACATAATTTTTGTTTCTTTTGAAAAAGAAACGCGAAAACCGAATCTTATTTCTTTTTTTGGAGGTAGCTATGGCTAAAAAAACCGGCCTCGGCAGAGGCATTGACGCAATCTTCTTGGATAACGCATTAGAGGAGAATGCTCCTTCCTCTCCCCTTTCCCTTCGCCTCTCTCAAATTGATCCCGCGCAAAATCAGCCCCGTAAGCATTTTGATGGGGAAGCGCTTGCTGGCCTTGCCGACTCGATTGCCGCGCACGGTGTTTTGCAGCCGATTTTAGTCCGTCAGGTTTCAGAGGACAGATACGTTATTGTAGCAGGTGAGCGCCGTTGGAGAGCCGCGAGAATGGCAGGTCTTAACGAAATTCCCGTTATTGTAACCGATATGGACGAAAAGAGCGCCGCTCAAATTGCCTTGATTGAAAACATACAAAGAGAAAACCTCAATCCCATTGAAGAAGCCGCGGGCTTTTTGACGCTCTCTAAGGAATACGGTATGACGCAAGAGGAAATATCCGAGAAGGTGGGCAGAAGCCGCCCCTCTATTGCCAACGCCCTTCGCCTGCTTGATTTGCCCGAAAAGGTGCAGGATATGGTGATAAATGGCTCTTTAAGCGCAGGACACGCCAGAACCCTCTTGGGCTTGCGCCGCCGCGAGCATATTCTTCTTCTGGCTGAAATAGCCGTTTCTAAATCCCTTTCCGTTCGTGAATTAGAAGCCGCCGTCAGAAAATACAACGCATTGAAGGATGAAGAAGAAGAAGAAACAGAGCCTTTGCCCTTCAAGGTGGATTACGTCAAGGAATTAGAGCAAAGAATGATGTCGCAGCTTGGGCGCCGTGTCAAGCTTTCCACGAACGGCAATAAAAAGTCCTTAACCCTCTTTTTTGAGGATAACGAGGATTTGGATGACCTTTTGACTCTTCTTTGTGGCAAGGATTTTCTTTCCACCCTGTAAAAGTTTATTAAAAAACGCCAAAAAACAACAGAGCAAAAAATGAGTATTTTACCTCTTTTCTTCGCTCTGTTTTTTTGTTTATAAAAAATTTACATTTTTCTTTTTTCGATTGTCCCCAAATCAAGTTAAAAATATGTTATAATAGCCCTATAAATATATTATATACTATATATTAACTATATTACGGCAAAATTCGCCTTTTTTCCGTGTCTTTGCCGTTTCAAATTTACATGGGAGATTGCTATCTATGGACGAAAAAAACAATATGCCCGAGGCAATGGAAAATTTAGCGGAAATTGATGCTCTTATGCACGGTTTTTGGAGAGAAACGTTAAGTCCTACCGTATTCAAGCTATGGTTTCAGGATCTTATTTTACAGGATATGAATGAGGAGAGTGCCGTTTTTTCCATCAACAACGATTTTAAGCGCGATATTTTGCAAAACAAGCACGTTGCTGTGATAAAGCTCGCCTTGGAGCACGTTTGCGGCTTTCCTATGGAAGTGTTTATTCTTTCCTCTGAAAACAACAAGCAAGAGGACATTCCCCAGTCCTTCTACGTACATAGGGGCTCATCCTACACAGATGAGGAAAAGGCGGAAAAGACAGAGCGCACCCGTTCCGAAATTGAAGGAAACGCCATCATTTCCCGTTATACCTTTGAAAACTTCATTATCGGAGAGTCCAATAAATTTGCCCAAGCCGCCTGTTATGCCGTGGCAACCTCTTATAGCTCCTCTTTGCAAAGAAAGGGAGAGCAGGGCTCGGATGATTCCTTTATCTACAACCCTCTTTTTATATACGGACCGAGCGGTATTGGAAAAACGCACCTACTTTATGCCATTACCAACGAAATCAAAAAGAGCAACAGCAACGTTAAAATCGTATATAAGACCTGCGAGGATTTCACCAATGAAATGGTGTCTGCCTTGAAAAACGCCAATATGCCCGCCTTCCGTGAAAAATACCGCTCTGCCGATATTTTTTTGATTGACGACGTGCAGTTTTTAGCGCATAAGGAAGCCATACAGGATGAATTTTTCCACACATTTTCCACGCTTTACGAAAACGAAAAGCAGATCATTTTGACCTCTGACCGTCCACCAAAGGATATAAAGCCCTTGGTTGAGCGCTTACGTACCCGCTTTGAATGGGGTCTTATCGCCGATATTCAACCGCCGTCCGCTGAGCTTCGCGCCGCCATTATCCGCAAAAAAGCGGAAGGGTACAACCTGAGTATGACGCAGACAAGCATTGATTATCTGAGTGAAAATCTGAATAAAAACATCCGTCAGATTGAAGGGGCAATGAAAAAGCTCTCCGCGTTAGCCGCCATTCGCGCGCAGCAGCCCGACCTTGATATGTGTCGCCACGTTGTGGGAGATATGGTGTCGGGCGAGGAGCCTGTTCCCTTAACGATTGAAAGAATTGTGCGTATTGTTTCGGAATATTACGACATTTCTGCTGAGGATATCAAGGGTAAAAAGAGAAGCGCCAATATTGTCGCTGCTCGTCATATGTGTATTTACCTTATCCGCGAGCTTACAACCCTCTCCTTGCAGGATATAGGCGAATATTTCGACAGAGATCACACCACTGTTATCTATTCCATTGAAAAAATCGAAAACGAAATGGCAGATAATAAGAGTACAGAATCTCTTATTAAAGAGTTGATTGAAAAAATAAAGGATTGATTTTTTCCACAGAGCGTTGTTTATATCCTGTTAATTGTTAATAACCTTTCCCTTTTTTCTATCATAAAGAGATGCTTTATTATATTTTTTCAAGAAGAAGGGGATGGGCTTTTGCACATTTTCCACGGGGATTTCCTGTTAATAAGCTGTTGATAAAAAATCTTGCGTTTTTATCCCCAAGGACAAGATATTTTTTCCTTTATTTTCCACAAAAATACGCACCCCTTTTCCACTTGAAGAATATAAAAATTTTTCCCCTTTTAGAAGGACTGTATCTTTGTTTTTTGAGTTATACACAAAATCCACAGCCCCTACTACTATTACTGCTAATATTTATTATATGATATAAGGAACAAGGCAAAAAAGCAGACGAAAGGAACACATTATGAAAATCACATTTCCGAAAGAAGAGTTTTTGAAGCAGTTATATCCCGTTATGGTGACGGTTTCCACAAAGAACACCATTCCCGCTATTGAGGGTGTTTTGATTGAAACAATGGATGATGGTTCTTTAAGACTCACCTCTTACGATATGTTAAAGGGTGTCAGAACCTTTGTAAAGGGAGCAACCATTGAAGAGAGCGGCAGCTACATTATAAACGGAAACAAGCTGTTGCAGATTTTGAAGGTGCTTCCGAATGAAAGCGACGTAACCATTGAGGTGGATAATACCTATCACGTAACCATTTCCAGCGGTAAATCATCCTTTTCCTTATTTGCCTTGAAGGGTGCTGACTTTCCCGCGCTTCCCGAGCTTGCAGGGGAGAAGGGATTTGAAATTGGCGCTGACGTTTTGAAAAAGATGATAAATCAAACAATGCACTCCATTGCCCAGGATGATATAAGACCCATTCTGACAGGCTCTTATTTTACAGTAGGGGAAGGAAAGCTCTCGGTTGTATCCTGCGACAGCCATACCCTTTCTATCTGCTCGGTGGTGTGTGATATTAAGGATATAGGCAAAAAGTATTCTCTTCACGAGTCCTTGAATATCCCCGGGCACGCCTTGACGGAGCTTGTGCGACTGATTGGAGACGGGGAGAAGAGTGTTCGCATTTATCTTGGCTTCAAGCACGCTATTTTCCACGTGGACGATGTTTTGTTCTTCACCCGCTTGCTTGACGGGGATTATATTGATTACAACCGCTTTGTTCCCAAGGAGCAGACTATTTTCTTAACCTTGGAAAAAAAGAGATTGCAAGAGGGCTTGGAAAGAGCTATGCTGATTGCGGAAGAAAAAATCAAGGGAAGCGGAAGAAGCTACGTAAAGCTGACGCTGGAAGGAAACACCTTGACTATAACCTCTAATTCCCAAGGCGGAAAGGTTTATGATGAGATGTTCTGTCAGCACGAGGGCGCGGATTTGGAGATTGGCTTTAACTGCCGCTTGCTTCTTGACTGTGTCAGAGCCGCTGACAGCGAAATTATCAAGATAACGATGAAGGGGGCAACCCAAGGCATCACCATTGAGCCCGCGGAAAAGAATGGGGAGAGTGATTTCTTCTATATGGTGCTTCCTGTTCGTATGAATGGCTGATGTACGTCAAGAAAATAAAGCTTTCCACCTTTCGTAATATAGAGTCGGTAGAAATGAAATTAGAGCCCGGAATGAATTTTCTTTTAGGCGAAAACGCCCAAGGAAAAACCAACATACTGGAAGCTATATATCTTTTTGCCAGAGGAAAAAGCTTTCGGCTGGCAAAGGACAGCGAGCTTGTGATGTTTGGAAAGAGGGGCTTTACTGCTGAAATTGTCTATCAGAAAAAGGATAGAGAAGAGACTCTTTTTTACGGCTTGGACGGTAAGGAAAAAACAAAAAAGAAGAACGGTGTCAGGGTAGACAGAATTACCGATATGCTGGGTCATTTCAGAGCGGTTTTGTTCTATCCCGACCATTTACAGCTGGTTAAGGGCGCGCCCTTTGAAAGACGGCGGTTTTTAGATATAGCCATCTCTCAATGCTACCCCGTCTATATCAACCTGTATAGCAGGTATCTAAAATATCTTTCAGAGAGAAACACGCTTTTGAAAATGGCGCAAAAGGGAACAGAGGCAGAAAGCTTCTCTGCCCAGATAGCCGTTTATAGCGAGGGTCTTGCGTCCTTGGCGGCGGAAATACGCTTGTACAGGGAAGAGTACGTGCAAAAGCTTGCCGCCTTTGGCAAGGAAATGCTTTTTTCCTTATCAAACGGCAGAGAAAATCTTTCCTTGAACTATGAATCGGATACCGTCTATACCAAGGGTATGGATAAAGAGAGCTTGGAAAGGGAATATAAAAGAGCTTTTTCCGAGAGCATAAAAAGAGAAATTGCCGCGGGAAGCACGCTTTTTGGGGTGCACCGTGATGATATATCCTTTTTTGTCAACGGAAAGGATGCCAGAGATTTCGCCAGCCAAGGGCAGCAAAGAAGCCTTGTTCTGGTATTAAAATTGGCGGAAGGTAAAATTTCCGAGGCTTTGTTCGGGGAGACACCAGTATATCTGTTTGACGATGTGTTAAGCGAGCTTGACGAGGAAAGAAAAAGCTTTTTGCTTTCGGGAATTAAGGACGCGCAGTTTATCTTTACCGGGTGCGACAGGGAAGCTGTGAAGGGATCTTCCTTGCACTTTATAGAGGTTAAAGAGGGAAAAGCGACAGAGATAAAATAAAAAAACAGGAAAAAAACGATGTATATAAGTATAGGCTCGGGAAGGTACGTAAGAAAAAAGAATATACTTGGTATATTTGATTTGGATAACGCAACGGTTTCCTCTGTGACGCGCCTTCTTTTAACCAAGAAGGAAAAAGAGGGAAGCCTTGTTTCTGTTAAAGAGGATATACCGAAATCCATTGTAATCGTGTCTTCCCCGAAAAGAGAGCAAAAAAAGAAAGAAAAATCTTTTTTCTACCTTTCCAAATTTTCATCGGGTGTTTTAGCCGCACGCGCTTCGTCCGAAAATGAGGATTTGATTGAGGGCGAATAAAACCGTTTTGTCAAGGATTAAAAAAATATACGGAACTGAAACCGCAAGACTCCGCGGTTTGGAAGAAAGGAATATTCATATCAATGAACGAGCAAGAAGTAAAGCAGCAAAACGAGCAGGAATATAATGACGCGCAAATACAGGTGCTCGAAGGATTAGAGGCTGTCAGAAAGCGCCCCGGTATGTATATCGGGACGACCTCTATTCGCGGTCTTCACCATTTGGTGTATGAAATTGTGGATAATTCTATTGACGAGGCATTGGCAGGAGAATGTAATTTAATAACGGTTACTCTGCACCCCGACAACAGCGTTTCCGTGCTTGACGATGGGCGCGGTATTCCCTCGGGTATGAATGAGAAATTAGGGCTTCCTACCTTGGAGGTTGTCTATACCGTGCTTCACGCGGGCGGTAAGTTTGGCGGCGGCGGATATAAAATCGCGGGTGGACTTCACGGCGTGGGAGCAAGCGTTGTTAACGCGCTGTCCGAATGGGTAGAGGTAGAAAACTGCCGTGACGGAAAAAAATACACCGAGCGCTTTGAAAAGGGTCAGGTGGCAAGACCCTTCACTTGTGAGGGAGATACAGACAGGCACGGGCTTTATGTTCGCTTTAAGCCTGACGCAACCATATTTGAAGAAACGGTGTTTGAATACGACACTCTCTTGTCCCGTTTAAGAGAGCAGGCATTTCTGAATGCGGGCGTTGCCTTGAAAATTATTGATTTAAGAGGGGAAGAGCCGAAGGAAGAAAGCCTTTGCTATGAAGGCGGTATCGTCTCCTTCGTTGAATACCTGAACAGTACCCGCCACGTCACACCCTTGCACGATAAGCCTATATACATCAAGGACGAAAAGGATGGCTCCATTGCTGAGGTCGCTATGCAATACAACGACTCCTACAATGAGATGATGATATCCTTCGCCAACAATATGGCAACCATTGAGGGCGGAACGCACGAAACAGGATTTAAGACGGCGCTTACCAAGGTCCTGAATGACTATGCCCATAAAACCAAGGCATTGAAGGACGGTGAAAAGCTGTCGGGAGATGACGTTCGGGAGGGTCTTTGCGTGATTATCAGCGTCAAGCTGACGGACGCGCAGTTTGAAAGCCAGACCAAAGCCAAGCTCGGAAACTCCGAAATTCGCGTATTGGTTGACTCGATGGTTTCCAAAAAGCTTGAGGAATATTTAGAAGAAAACCCCTCTGTGGGAAAAATCGTGATAGAAAAGGCGCTTGCGGCTTCCCGCGCCAGAGAAGCGGCGAGAAAGGCAAGAGAAGCCTCTCGCAAGAAAAACGCCTTAGAGGTTTCTACCCTGCCCGGCAAGCTTGCTGACTGTCAGGAAAAGGACGTGTCCTTGACAGAGGTTTATCTGGTAGAGGGAGACTCCGCAGGCGGCTCCGCGAAGGACGGCAGAGACAGCCGCTTCCAAGCCATTCTGCCCTTGCGCGGAAAGGTGCTTAACGTTGAAAAGAGCCGACTGGATAAAATTTATTCCAACCCTTCCCTTATTCCAATTATCCAAGCCCTTGGCTGCGGCATTGGCGAGGAATTCAATATGGAAAAGCTGCGGTATGGAAAAATCATCATTATGGCGGATGCTGACGTTGATGGCTCGCACATTCGTATCTTGCTTTTAACCTTCTTTTTCCGCCATATGAGAAGACTGATAGAGGAAGGACATATCTACTTGGCGCAGCCCCCGCTTTACAAAATAAAAAAGGGTAAAAGCCAGGAGAGATACGCCTTTTCCGATGCGGAAAGAGATGCCATTATAGCGGAAATGGGCGGTAACACGGAAGCGGAGCGTTATAAGGGTCTTGGTGAAATGGACCCTGAGCAGCTGTGGGAAACCACAATGGACCCCGAAAGAAGAACGCTCTTGAAGGTTTCCATTGGTGACGCGATTACGGCAGACGAAACCTTCTCTCTCTTAATGGGAGACCAGGTAGAGCCCAGACGTGAATTTATCGAGCAAAACGCTCGCTTCGTGGAAAATCTGGACGTTTAATGAAGAAAAAAGATCATGCAAGAAAGAAAGGTTTATGAAAGATGGTAGAGCATGATTTGACGGGAAGCATAGCCTTCCCCAATCAAAAAATAGAAGAAAGAAATATGGAAAAGGAAGTGCGCAAGTCCTTCTTGGAATATTCCATGAGCGTTATCACCAGCCGCGCCTTGCCTGACGTGCGCGACGGAATGAAGCCGGGTCAGCGCCGTATCCTTTACGCAATGTATGAGGACCACCTAACCTATGACAAGCCCTTCCGTAAATCCGCGACAACGGTTGGTAATGTGCTTGGTCGGTACCATCCTCACGGTGACGTTGCCGTGTATGACACAATGGTGCATATGGCGCAGTCCTTTTACCTTCGCTATCCCTTGGTAGAGGGCCACGGAAACTTTGGTAACGTGGACGGTGACGGGGCGGCTGCCTACCGTTATACCGAGGCGAGAATGTCTAAAATCGCGGACTATATGCTGTCTGATATCGAAAAAAAGGTTGTGCCGATGGTGCGCAACTTTGATAACACCAGAGATGAGCCTGTCGTTCTTCCCTCGCGCTTTCCCAATATTTTGGTCAACGGCTCTTGGGGAATTGCTGTCGGTATGGCAACCAAAATTCCGCAGCATAATCTGGGAGAGGTCATTGACGGAACCATTTACCGTATGGAAAATCCCGATTGCAGCGTGGATGAGCTGATGGAATACATCAAGGGGCCTGACTTCCCCACCTACGGCATTATATACGGTTCTCGTGGCATCAAAGAGGCATATGAAACGGGAAAAGGGCGCATTCTTGTCCGTGCGCGCGCAAGAATCGAGCCTGAAAATCACCGCATTGTGATAACGGAAATTCCCTACGGCGTCAATAAGAGTATGCTCGTTTCCTCGATTGCCGACCTTTACCACGAAAAGAGAATTGAGGGCTTAACGGCGCTTCGTGACGAATCAGGGCGCGGCGGTATGAGAATTGTCGTGGAATACAGAAGAGACGCAAACGGCGAGGTCATTCTCAACCAGCTCTATAAATACACCCAGTTACAGGATACCTGCGCTGTCAATATGCTGGCGCTGGTGGACGGCGAGCCTAAAATTCTGTCCTTGCCTGCTATTTTGGACCACTACATTAATTTCCAGCGCTCTGTTATCGTCAACCGTACGCAGTTTGAATTAAACAAGGCGTTGGCGGAAATGCACATCTACGAGGGATATAAGACTGCCATTGACCATATTGATGAGGTTATCGCCATTATCAAGGGCAGTGACTCTATTCCCAATGCCAAGGAAAGACTGATGGAGAGCTTTGGGCTTTCTGACGCGCAAGCACAAGCCATTGTGGAAATGACGTTAGGAAAGCTATCAGGTCTTGAAAGACAAAAGGTAGAGGAAAGACTCTTGAAGCTTTCCGAGCTTGTCGCAGAGCTTCAATCTGTTTTGGCAGATCCGCAAAAAGTGGATAACATCATCAAGGAAGAAATGAGCGAAATCAAGCGCCGCTTCAACGACAAGAGAAGAACGGAGCTTACCGAGTCGGTGGACGACATTGACCTCGAGGACCTCATTCCCAGAGGTACCTGTGTGATAACCGTTACCCACGCAGGCTATATGAAGAGACAAAAGGTCAGCGAATACAATGCCCAAGCCAGAGGTGGAATGGGCAAGAGCGCCCTTTCCATGAAGGAAGAGGATTTCGTGCAAAACGTGCTCGTTTGCAACACACACTCGCTCCTGCTTGCCTTTACCGATAAGGGTAAGGTGTACAGTATGAAGGCGTACCGCATTCCCGAGGCGTCAAGAGGTGCTAAGGGAAGCAACGTTGTCAACCTGCTTGCCTTGGAGGAAGGAGAGAAGATTACCGCCTTTATCCCGGTGGCGGAATTTGAAAAGGACTCTTTCTTAACCATGGTCACAAAGCGCGGTATCGTGAAGAGAACCCTGCTCTCGGAATACGAATACCAGAGAAAGGGCGGAAAGATAGCGCTCTCGCTCGATGAGGGCGACTCGCTCCTCTTTGTTCGCTTGACCCACGGGGACGGTGAGCTTCTTATCGCTTCCCGCAACGGACAGGCAGTCAGATTTGCCGAAGGAAACGTCAGAGCGATGGGAAGAACCGCCAGAGGTGTTATCGGTATACGGCTTGACGGGGATGACGAGGTCGTGGGCGTTGCCGTTCTGGATGAGGAAAAGAGCCTTTTGACCATTACGGAAAAGGGTCTTGGTAAGAGAACCAAATTCAGCGATTTCCGCCAGATGAAGCACCGCGGCGGAACGGGTGTCGTCTGTCACAAGCTCACGGACCGTTCCGGTAAGCTCTGCTCCGTGGCAACGGTGAATGAGGACGATGATATTATGATGATTACCAACGAGGGAACCATCATCAGAACCCACGTAAGCAGTATCCCCGTGCTTTCAAGGGGGGCTGGCGGCGTTATTGTGATGCGCTTGTCAGCAGATGCCTCTATTATCTCCTTCGCAAGACTGGAACGCGAAAAGGAAGAGATTGAAGAGGTAGCGGAGCAAGGCGAGAGGGATAGCGCCACCGAAGAGCCGACAAGCGAAGGTGCGGAAGGAACGGCGCAAGAAACTCCTGCCGAAAACGCCGATGAAAGCGGCGAGGATTAAACGAAAACAAATATTTACAAAACAAGGTAAAAGGCCTGTTTTTCAATGGGCTTTTTACCTAAAAAGCAAGCAAAAAGAGTCAGAAAGGAAGAGCGTCAGTATGAAAAAAAGATGGCAAACGGCACTATGCCTGTTCCTTCTTTTCGCAAGCCTTTTCTTGTCCTTTACCTCTTGCCAAAGGGAAACGGACCAAGAGGTTCTGGCGCAGGCGCAGGCATTGCTTCCTTTGTCCTTTCTCGTCAATGAGATGTATTTGGGCGAAGGGATAGAGTGGGATGAGGAAGGGAAAAAAATAGGCTCCTATTATGAAGCCAAGGCGTCGAGTCTGTCGCATTTTGGGGTGACGGGCCTTTCTGATATACGCGCAAAGGCAGAGGCGGTGTATTCCGAGGGTGTCTGCGCGCAGCTGTACAGCATTGTTTTGAATCCTTTGCTTGTGGACGGTGCGCTTGTTTCTCCCAAGCGTTATTATGAAACGGAAGGGGAAAAGGAAGGCGAGCGGCTTTTGATGGTCGCCACCAATTACGAGCCTATTGGTGTCGGGAAAAATACCTATGAGGATTGCCGCTTGGTGTGGTGTCGTGGCAAAGAAGCAGAAATTTCAGTAAAGCTCTCTGTTTCCTACAAGGAGCACCCCGTTCAAACGGAAGAGAACGCAACCTTCCGCCTGATAAAAGAGAATGGTGTATGGAAGCTTGACAGCATTACCGTTAAATATTATGACACGGAAGAGATAGCGCCGTAAGCCTTAAAGGACGAATAAAGTATTTTATGGAATAACAGACAGACCAAAAAAGAAAGGGACAAAAAAATGACATTTCACGTGAAACTCGTTAAGCTGAGAAAGGGCCGTGGATTGACCCAAAGCACGTTTGCCGAGGCGGTTGGCGTTTCCCGTCAGTCCGTTTACAAATGGGAAACGGGACAGTCTTATCCCGATGTGGAAAAGTTGCTTAAAATAGCCCGTATGTTTGAAGTAACGGTGGAGGAGCTGATTGATGACGCGCTCCCCTGTCGCTTCGTGGATAAGACAGAAACTGCCCCCGCGGAAAAGGCGCCTGAGGCAGAGCTTACCGAAAAGGAAGAGCCCGCGGAAAGCGCAAAGGCTGCCGAGGAAGTCAAGCCCGAGGAAAAAGCGGAAGAAAAGCCCGAAGAGAAGCCCGAAGAAAAGAAGGAAAAGAAGGGCGGATTTTTCAGCGCTCTCTTTGGCAGAAGAAAATAAGGAAAGAGCTTTTTTCTGAACATACCGTTAAACTGAATAATTCCTGAAAAAACCGAGGATAATCTCCTTGGCGGTGTGGCGTGATAGGCGCAAACCACAGCGGCCTTTGTTGCTATCGCTTCAAAGGTCTTGGTCCTTCGGGACGGGGTGTGCCTTGCGGTGCTTTTTGACGAGGAAGGACCGTTACGAAGAATGGCTCTGCCCCCTCGTGTTGCGCCTCACCCACGAAAAAATGCTTTGACTATGCGAAGAAGCCCGTCGCCAAAGGGCTTCTTGTGACGCGGCCTTTTTTGTTTTGGAAAAAATTTCCAAGGGATAGAGGCAAGCAGGCATAGGAAAAGAGAAAGCGGAATAGTATGGGTATGCGAGGATTTCAAAAGCAAGTGATTTTTGTAAAAAGCCCCAACAGCACCTTGTTTGATGAGGCATATTTTGTCTTGCGAGAGAATGGGGGCAATAGGCCCACCCGTCAGGATATGGTTGCCGAGGCAGAAAGACTGCTTCGCGGCGAGGACGAAGAGAACGGCTCTTCTGTCGCTCAAACGAGAAAAGGCGGTGTGTGGCGTTTCTTTTTATGGGGGTTTTTGTGCGGCGCGGCGGCGGTGGGTGTCGTCTGCCTTTTTGCCTTGTAAGAGTGTCTTTAAGCCCCAAAAAAGACAAAAATCAAGAAAAAACTCTATAAGAAAGGAAGTAAATCGCGCTTTACAAACACAGATAAAAAGCCTGTGTTTTAAGGCTTTTTTGTGGCGCGAATAAATAAATATACTATATGACAGATAAACAACTAAACCGCGTGTTAGAGGCGGTTAAGGCGGGAAAGACGCCGAAAGAGAAAAAACATAACGAAAAGGGAAACGCAGAGCAAAAGACAAAAAAGGCTCCATCAAAGCCGGCAGGCAAGGGGCAAAAGAAAAAGGGAAAGACGGGTAGCGAGCCAAAGCCCGCGCAAAGACAAAAGCCCGAGCAATCCGCAAAAAGCAAGGAAAAGGGCAAGAGAAGCAAGGGGTATTCTCCCGCTTCCGCAAGAGAAGCCGTCGCAAGCGCTTCGCCCTCTGCAAAAGCAAAGAAAAAGACGAAATTGCAAAAGAAGCCCGGCGAAAAGCTGCGCGTAATGATGCTTGGGGGACTGCAAGAGGTTGGAAAGAACATTGCGGTTTTGGAGTATGGCGAGGATATGATTGCCATTGACTGCGGAATGGGCTTTCCCGATGAGGATATGCTCGGGATTGATTTGGTTATTCCCGATTTTACCTACCTTGCAAACAACGCGCATAAATTTAAGGCGCTGCTTTTGACCCACGGACACGAGGACCATATCGGCGGGGTGCCCTACTTATTGCGCAGCTTACAGCCCACCGTTTACGGAACGGGGCTCACCCTTGGCATTTTGCGGAAGAAATTAGAGGAATTCCGCTACGAAAGCAAACCCAAGCTGCAAACGGTACAGGCGGGGGATGTCGTTTCGATAGGAACGTCCTTTTCGGTGGAGTTCATTCACGTCAACCACTCTATTGCGGACGCCTGCGCCTTGGCTATTCGTACCCCCGTTGGTACGGTGGTGCATTCGGGCGACTTCAAGCTCGACGTGTCCCCCATTGACGGAAATATGATGGACGTCACGCGTCTGGGTGAGCTTGGCAAAGAGGGGGTTTCCCTGCTTTTGTGCGAGTCCACCAATGCGGAGCGGGCGGGCTATACCCCCTCGGAGCGCAAGGTTGGCGGCTCCTTGGAGCAGATTTTCAATACCCACAAGGGCAACCGTCTGATTATCGCCACCTTCTCCTCTAACGTGCATCGCGTACAGCAGATTATAGACGCCAGCGTCCGTCACGGACGGCGCGTAGCGGTGGTGGGACGGAGTATGCTCAACGTCACACAAGCGGCGGCGGAGCTTGGCTATATGGATATTCCCGAGGGAACGCTGATCGACACCTCGGAAATGAAGCGCTACCGCCCCGACCAGATAACCCTTATCACCACGGGAAGCCAGGGAGAGCCGATGTCCGCGCTCTACCGTATGGCGTTTGCCGAGCACGATAGAGTGAAGCTCACCCCCGAGGACGTGGTCGTCCTTAGCGCCACTGCAATCCCCGGAAACGAAAAATTGGTGGGTAAAATCATCAACGCGTTGGTGACGGCGGGGGTCAAGGTAATCAGTGACCCAAGCCTTGGCGTTCACGTGTCGGGTCACGCCTGCCAGGAGGAGTTAAAGCTCTTCCACGCCTTAACCAAGCCCAAATACTTTATGCCGATTCACGGCGAAGCGCGCCATCTTTACGCTCACAAGGAAATCGCCGAATATATGGGTATGCCCAAGGACCGTATCTTCGTGGCAACTCTCGGAAAGGTTTTGGAGCTTGACGAAAACGGCGCTCGCTTTGCCGATACCGTGCCTGCTGGCAATGTGCTTGTGGACGGCGCGGGGGTGGGCGACGTTGGAAGCGTGGTGCTTCGTGACAGAAAGCATCTTTCTGAGGACGGACTTATCGTGGCGGTTGTGTCCGTTGACACCGTAGGCTGTATGCTGTTGTCGGGTCCTGAGCTTGTTTCCCGCGGCTTCGTGTACGTGAAGGAGTCCTCTTCCTTAATGGATGACGCGCGCCGCGTTGCCAAGGAAGCGGTAGAGAGATGTCTTTCCGACGGATATGCCGATTGGTACGAGGTCAAAACCGTGATGAAGGAGGCGCTCTCGGGCTTCTTCTTCAAGCAAACCAAGAGAAAGCCTATGATTTTGCCCATCGTGATGGAAGTATAAGGATTTTTCCCAAAACAACGCATAAAAAATGCCTACCTCGCTTAAATGGTGGGGTAAGCATTTTTATGTTGAGAAAAATTGCAGAAAATTTTACAAAAACACTTGAAAAATCTGCATCTGTGTGCTACAATAAAAAAATCAAGAAAGCGTCCTTGGGGGCGCGGCTATTATTGCATTTTTTAGGAGGATTTTACATATGAAAAACGAGTATTTGCTTCAAGTATTAGAAACCGTTAAGAAGAGAAACCAGGGTGAGCCCGAGTTCATTCAGGCGGTAGAGGAGGTTCTTTCCACTCTTGAGCCCGTCATCGAGCGCCGTCCCGACTTGGTTGCGGCTGGCGTTGTAGAGCGTATGGTAGAGCCCGAGCGTCAGATTGTCTTCCGTGTTCCGTGGGTTGACGATGCGGGTAAGCCTCAGGTAAACCGCGGCTTCCGCGTGCAGTTCAACTCTGCTATCGGTCCTTACAAGGGCGGTCTTCGCTTCCACCCCTCTGTAAATGCCAGCATTATTAAATTCTTGGGCTTTGAGCAAACCTTTAAGAACTCCCTGACGGGTCTGCCTATGGGCGGCGGTAAGGGTGGATCTGACTTTGACCCCAAGGGCAAGAGCGATGCTGAGGTGATGCGCTTCTGCCAGAGCTTTATGACGGAGCTTTCCAAGCACATCGGCGCGGATACCGACGTTCCCGCGGGTGATATCGGTGTTGGCGCAAGAGAAATCGGCTACCTCTTCGGTCAGTATAAGAGATTGCGCGATGAATTTACGGGCGTTTTGACGGGTAAGGGACGCACCTATGGCGGCTCTCTCATTCGTCCTGAAGCAACGGGCTTTGGCGCCGTTTACTACGCCGTTGAGCTTCTCAAAACCTACGGCGAGGATATCAAGGGCAAAACGTTTGCCATCTCCGGCTTCGGTAACGTGGCGTGGGGAACCGTGCAGAAAATCACCGAGCTTGGCGGTAAGGTCGTCACCATCTCCGGTCCTGACGGCTTCGTATACGACAAGGACGGTATCAACACCCCTGAAAAAATCGCCTTTATGCTGGAAATGCGTGACTCCTGCCGCAATCGCGTAGAGGACTATGCCGATAAATTTGGCGTTCCCTTCTTTGCGGGCAAAAAGCCTTGGGGCGAGGTTGTCGACGTGATGATGCCCTGCGCCACCCAGAACGAGGTTGGCTTGGCAGAGGCAGAGATAATGGTTGCCAACGGTCTTAAATACTACGTTGAGGTTTCCAATATGCCCACCACCAACGAGGCTATGGCATACCTCAAAGCACACGGTGTTATCGTTGCTCCCTCTAAGGCAGTCAACGCGGGCGGCGTTGCCGTTTCCGGTCTTGAAATGTCTCAGAACTCCATGCGTTACAGCTGGAGCGCCGAAGAGGTTGACGCAAAGCTCAAAGGCATCATGAAGGGCATCTACGAAAGCTCCGTTGCCGCTGCCAAGGAATACGGCATGGAAGGCGACTTGGTCGCCGGTGCTAACATTGCGGGCTTCTTGAAGGTAGCAGAAGCAATGAAAGCCCAAGGCTGTGTATAATAGGGGCTCGCATCTTTTGGTATAAACCGCCGCTTTTTCCTCGCCGTATGGGAATACGACTGCGGAAAGAAGCAACGGTTTCTCCTCAAAAGCTGCTTCGCCCTTGGGTTTTCTCAGGACTTGCACCTTTAGCATAAACCGCAGCTTTTTCTAAAAAATCTCTTGCGGCATCTAATGCTTTCGCTCTAAATTTCGCAAATCAAAAAATCAAATATGTTGCAGTATGCATCACGGAGTGCTATTTCGCCTTGCGGCGAAGATATCCACACCCAGCGCTGACAAGCGAGCTTGTCGATTTTCGGGTGGGGTATGCGCAGCGGATTCGGCGGCAATGCCGCCGAGCCGCCTCTTTTCCGTCTCCATAAATATGATGCACGCTGTTACATCATATTTACGGAGGGTTATATCGGCATACGCCGATGAACTACGAAGCGGTCATAACGAGGCGGTCTTGAAAATTTGCAGTCGCGAATTTCTGCAAAGTGCCAAAAAGCCTTGGCGTACCTGACATTTCTACCCTTT
>JAGBFG010000001.1 GCA_017936565.1 Clostridia bacterium | reverse complement strand
GATAGGGAAAAAGACGGCAAAAATCACCTGTCCCGATTTTATCCGTATTCACCCGCAAGGCGCGCACCGAGTCCTCTTCCATTACGGAAAGAAAAGCCTCGTACTCCTCGCCAAGCAACGCTTGCATCCGTTGACAAAATTTTTCAGGTAACATATCAATCCATCCTTTGCCCAAAAAGCCAATCCATAAGCCGTCCTTGCTTGCGGTGCAATCCCGACAAAAGGACGCAGTCTTCACCTCTTTTATCGGTTTTACAAAGGCAACGGCCCGTTATGCGAGCCGTTGCAGAAATATCACGTATTATTTTTCGGATTTTCCGATTTCAATGGCAGAGGTAACAAGTCCTGCCAAGGACTGAATATCGGATGGAATAATAATTTTGGTCGCCTGTCCGTCGGCAACCTTAGCCAATGCCTCCAAGGACTTGATGGCAA
This sequence comes from Clostridia bacterium, assembly GCA_017936565.1. Lineage (GTDB taxonomy): Bacteria > Bacillota > Clostridia > Oscillospirales > CAG-272 > UBA1740. The sequence goes on along the minus strand of JAGBFG010000001.1, from coordinate 31,921 downwards.
TAACCGACTGCACGGGGTTTACCTCGTTCAGCATACGCAGACCTGCGGCAGTTGCCTCTTGCACCTTCAAAATAGCCTCGGCTTCGCCCTCTGCTTCTCTGATTTTTGCCTCACGGATTGCCTCGGCGCTCAAAATTGCCGCCTGCTTTTCCGCTTCCGCTTCCAAAATCATAGACTGCTTTCTACCCTCGGCAACCAGAATGGCGCTGTTCTTTTCGCCCTCGGCGCGCAAGATAGCCTCGCGGCGCTCACGCTCCGCCTTCATTTGCTTTTCCATAGCGTCCTGTATTTCCTTGGGCGGAATGATGCTCTTCAACTCCACACGGTTTACCTTAATACCCCACGCATCCGTCGCTTCATCCAGAATGGTGCGCATTTTGGAGTTAACCACGTCACGCGAGGTCAGCGTTTCGTCCAAATCCAGCTCGCCCACCAGATTACGCAAGGTAGTCGCTGTCAGATTTTCAATCGCGAAGATGGGATTTGTTACACCGTAGGCATAGAGCTTGCAGTCGGTAATCTGATAAAAGACAACCGTGTCAATCTGCATACGGACGTTATCCTTTGTAATCACGGGCTGGGGCGGAAAATCCACCACCTGCTCCATCAAGGTGATTTTAGAGTTTATTTTTTCAAAGAAAGGAATTTTGAGATGAATGCCGTTTTTCCACGTGGCACGGTAGCTTCCCAGATATTCCACCACATAGGCATAGCCCTGGGGCACAATTTTAATGTTGGCAATCAAAACGATTACGATAAACAAAACAATAAAAATCAACGAAACAATTAATCCTGTTGGCATCTTTTTTCTCCTTTTTCAATATGTATTTGTATTATCTTCCCTTATACGCCTTGCAAATCAGCTTCACGCCCTCAACGGCAATGACCTCTACGGTTTCTCCCGCTTCAAAAACAGCCTGTTCTTCCAAGGAGCGCGCTGCCCATTGCAAGCCCTTTACCTTGACAGCGCCGGCTCCCGCCAGATTGTCAATTTTTTCGGTTACCAGGCATTTTTCACCGATAACAGCGTCTACGTTGAATTTCTCTTTACCAGCGCCAAGATGCTTTTTGAATACTTCCTTGCCAAGTAAGAGAGAGATAAGAGATAAAGCGGCAAAAACTAAAAACTGCACCCAAGGCTCGACCCCACAGAATGCCAAAATCATAGAAACCAAAGCCCCTGGGGCAAACCAAATCGCCACAAGCTGCGTGGTGAGCGCTTCCAAAACAGCCGCCGCAACCAAAAGTCCAAGCCAAACGTACTCCATATATTCCATACAACCTCCCATATATATTTTTTGCCTTTTTTTCGTTTTACAGGTATCTTATGAAAAAGAAAGGCAAAAACAATAATTACTATAATAAATTATATCATTTTTCGTCTATAAAGTCAATAATAATGAAACAGAATGTGAGAAAAATTTTTTCTATTGACAAAATCCTCTATTTAATGTATAATAGATTGGTATTACAAGAATTTATTACCGATTGTTTTGACATATTTTGATTGATGATTATACAGTTTCGACCTTTTCCCTGCTAAAAAGAAGGAGTTTTGCATCATGAGAATTGTGAATAATCTGCACGCCAAGCCCCCGAAAATCATTTCCGATTTGCGTCATTTGGTTTACAGCGGCGCTGAGGTCTTTGGTGACAAGGTTTTATACCGATATATCGAAAACCAAGAGGAAAAGCAGTTTACCTACAACGAGCTGCTTGAAAATATGAATTGTCTTGGGCAGGCGTTATATCATTTAGGGCTTTCCGACAAGCACGTTGCCGTGATGGGCGAGGTTCATCCCGCTTACACCACGACCTATCTTGCCGTGGTAAACGGCGGGGGCGTTATCGTTCCGCTTGACAAGGAAATTGATTTAGAGGATTTGGGCGGCTTTTTTGAATTTACGGAAGCCGAGGTCCTTTTCTATACGGGCGCGATGAACAAGCACATTGCCGATATTGCCGCTTTGACCAAGCGCATCAAATACTTTGTCGCTATACAGCCCGAGGAAAACAAAAAGCTTCCCGACAAGCGTTTTATGAAATACGACGACCTGCTTGCCTTGGGCAAGCAAGAGCTTGACGCGGGAAATGACCAATATCTGCATCACGAGATCGATATGGAAAAAATGTGCGCCTTGATTTGCACATCGGGCACAACGGGAACGAGCAAGGGCGTTATGCTCTGCCAGCGCAATCTGACCGCCGCGACCAATTCCTCCTGTCTTTCTATGTCTTATGACGACAACACCACCTTGGTGTCTGTTCTTCCCCCTCATCACACCTATGAGATGACCTGCGGTCATCTTGCCGCTATGAATATCGGCGCTGAGGTTTTCATCAATGACGCCATTCGGCACGCGCTGAAAAACTTTGCCGCCTTTAAGCCCAACGCGCTTATGCTGGTTCCTCTTTTCTTGGAGACCATGCACAAAAAGATTTGGGCAGAAATTCGCAAGCAGAACATGGAGAAAAAGGTTCGCACCGCTATGAAAGTGAATGCCGGTCTTTTGGACCTTGGCATTGACATACGCCAGAAGCTCTTTGGCAGAATTACACAGGCGTTTGGCGGAAATCTTGCCAGCATCGTTTGCGGTGGCGCGCCCATCAGCCCCGAAATTATCAAGGATTTCTATCACTTCGGCATTACGGTCTTAGAGGGCTACGGCATTACCGAATGCGCCCCCTTGGTTGCGGTTAATTCCCCGGGAAAAATGAAGTTTCATTCGGTTGGCACGCCCGTTCGCAACTGCAAGGTAAAAATCGACGCGGTGCCCGGTCAGGAAACCGGCGAGATTTTGGTGCAGGGCGACAACGTGATGCTTGGCTACTACAAAAATGAGGAAGCCACCAAGGAAGCCTTTACGGAGGACGGTTGGTTCCGCACCGGTGATATCGGATATATGGATAAAAAGGGTTATATCTTTATCACGGGGCGCAAAAAGAACGTTATTATTCTCTCCAACGGTAAAAACGTTTTCCCTGAGGAATTAGAAGAGCATCTTTCCCGCAATCCCGCTGTTTTAGAATCCGTGGTGGTGGGAAGAGAGCAGGAAAACGGCGAAATCGCGATTACTGCCATCGTTGTTCCCAATATGGAGTCCGAGGTTTTCCAAGACAAGAACAAGGACGAGATTGAAGAGATTACCAAGGATATTGTCAGAGATATCAATAAAAAGCTCCCTTCCTTTAAGCATATGACGGATGTGGAGGTTCGGTTTGAGGAATTTGAAAAAACGTCAAGCCGCAAGATCAAACGGTATAAGGTAAAATAACGGCTCTATTATATTTTTTTGTTACACAACCTATCATTTATAACAAACACTATTAGGAGGATTTTTCATGTTTGAGAAGGTAAAAAATTTGTTGGTAGAGGAATTGAGCATTGACGAAAGCGGCATCACGCTTGACGCAAAGCTGACGTCCGATCTCGGTATCAACTCCTTGGAGCTTGCCGATTTGATTTTGGTCTGTGAGGATAAGTTCAACATTGTAATTGACGATGAGGATTTGAACACCCTTTTGACCGTGGGCGATATTGTAAACTATCTGGAAAGCAAAGTGAACGAATAAAAAAACTATTTGCGATAAAAAAACGACTTCTCTTGAAGTCGTTTTTTTTGTTTTTTCGCGCTCATAACAGGGTATATTCTCGCTCGTTGACTACAAAGTGCCCGAGAAAAGAAATATCCATTTGCTCAAATGCCCTTTTAATGACGCTTGTCATATATACGTCGGCATCCGAGGGGACTGTGTTACCAAAGGGATGATTGTGGGCAACGGCGACGCTCTTCGCACGCGCCCTTACGGCGGTTTCCGTCAGAACACGGGGCGCGACCATAATGGTGTTTACCGTTCCGCCTACAAAGACCTTGACATCCAAAAGCCTGTTCCTTTCGTCCACCATCAAAAGACTTACCGTTTCCTCTTCCCTGCCCGCGTGAATGTCGCAAAAAAATCTGCCAAGGTCCTCTTCATCGGCAAAGGAAGGGGTATTTGCTTTTGCTTCCTCTAATTTGGTATAGGCGTAAAGAGGAGATAGCAGCTTCAAAAACACGGCTGTGGACGAGGAAAGCGCGCACGTTTCGATCAACGTGTCGTGCGTCATAGAAAGCAGGGCGCTCAAAGAGGGGTATCTTTCTAAAATGCCAGCGCCCCTTTCTTCTGCTTTTCTGCCGCCACCATAGTATAGCATTTTGCACAAGACGGACGCAGTATCGGGCGAGGTGACGCTCTTTACCTTTTCACCTGTTCCGTATCCGCAATCTGCCCAAAAGCATTCGGCGGTATCCTTATTCCAAATTCCCTCCTTCAAATATTTCAAGAGGGTGTTATATTGACTGCCTGACACCAAGACAATTTCGTTCAGGGTAAGCCCCGTATCCCGAAACACCTTCAAGATACTGCGAAACAGACAAAAATCCTCGTAATCGGGAAAAGCGATAGGCTTTTGCGTGGCAGATGCCAAAACCAAGGACGAGGCATTACAGGAATAGGCTGCCTCTACCGCATCCTTAATCTGAAAGCGGGGCGAGCCAAGCTCGCCGTCACAAAGATGGACCGTTTGCAGCATTTCAAGACGGTTATTAAACAGGGCAACGTCTAATGATGGCGCCTTTTTATCTCTGTAATACGAAACGAAGTATTTACCGACAGAGGCGGGGCTATCATATGTAGCGGGCAAGGGCTTGTCCTTGATGGCATATCTTGCCAGGACAAGAAGCTCACTAAGAAAAGCGGCGGTATGGGCGCCTATTCCCTCTACCTCGGTCAGCTCTTCCTTATTTGCGTGAAGCACACGGGAAAGAGTGCCAAAGCGGTTAATAAGAGAATGCGCCATTATTTTTGTATCCTTTTGAGCCACCGCATAAAACAGAAGGAGCTCCAAAACCTCGTGAGGCAGAAAGCCGTCAAGCCCTTCGCGCAAAAAGCGGTCACGCACTCTGCCACGGTGCCCTGCCCGCAGATTGATTTCCTTTGTCCTTTGCATTATTTTTTACGAAATACGCGACGCATGGAAACAATCAAATAAAACATAGAAAAAAGACAGCAAAGTATCAGGCTTTTTTGAAAATCTATTGAAAAATCCCCCTGCTTTGCGGTTGCCAAGGTTGGCTCTTCATTCGCGCTTTGCGAGAACAGGTCGGCATTTATACTGTATTTCAAGGAAAGCCTTGGGTTTTTATTCCATAGTGATTTCATCTTTTCTCATTCCCTTTCATTTGTTTATGGGTCTTACGGTTATTATGCTTCTTTCTTATGGAGAAATGTATATTTTTTTGATTTTTCCCGACACTAAAAGCAAAGAAACAGAGAAAGGAGCGGTTTTATGCAATATCCCAATTTTTTCGTTCTTTGGTTGCTTTTAGCGATTATGATTTGCGTTTTGCTTTTGCTGAACGGCGCTATGCTCCCCTTGCCGCAAATGACCGTTCACGACGGCATACATTTTGGCAGCAGGATGTTTTATTACTGACATAGAGGAGAGGAAAAGCGCACCAAATGAATGGGAAAGCCCTTTTCGGAAAAATTCCTCTCATATTCTGTCATCACGTTGTCGGCGGCATAGGGCGAATGGTGCAAATCGTGCGTGACGACACTTGGCGTGATATGCAAGGCTTCCAATTCCTCAAGTGTGAAGGCAAAAAGGTTGACATTATCCGTTTTTAAAATAATTTCGCCCCTCGGATTTAAGATTTCAAAATAAAGAGAGAGGAAACGGCGATGGGTCAAGCGACGCTTGGCGTGTCGCTCCTTGGGCCAGGGGTCGCTGAAATTCAAATAGAGCATGTCTATCGAATGCGGAGCAAACCATTCAAGCAGTGTCTCGGCGTTGCCGATGATAAAGCGCAGGTTATCTGTGGGGCGTTTTTCTTCCTCTGCTATGGCTTTTTCCACGGCGTTGGTTATGACGTTGGGTATACGCTCCATCGCGTAAAAGCAGATATCGGGATGCTTTTCTGCCATTCCACAAGCAAAGCCGCCCTTGCCGCAGCCTATTTCCAAATGCAAGGGGCTCTCCTTGCCAAAATGAAGGACAGAGGACAAAACAGGCTCTTGCGGTTTTTCGCAAAGCAAGGAACGGCACGCATCCAAGCGGCTGTCCAAGTGCTTCTTTTTTCTCATTCTCATAAACAAATATACGCCTTTCATACGGGCAAAAGCGCTTGATACAAGCGCGCCCTTTTCTTTCTCGTTTATTGTAGCACAAAATTTTCCTTTTAGCAAGTATCTATTGAAAAAAAGGGGCTGAGTTAATAACTCATCCCCTTGGCAGGTTGTGCCAACAAAGGCGCAAATTGCCGAATTTTTCGCAGAAAATTTGAAGGTCAGGTGACAATTTCTGTGAAATTGCAACCAACGAGGGCAGAAAAGCAACCGTTTTGTGTTGCTTCTCGGTGCTTCACGAACAGTGAAGCTGCCCTTTGTTTTTTTTGATACGGTATCTCTTTCCTCTTTATTCCGCGTCAGGCGGCAAGACAAGAGGAAGGGCAAACCAGAAAAGAGTTCCCTCTCCCAGCCGACTGCTGACTCCGTATCTTGCGTTGTGCAATTCAAGGAGCTCGCGAACGATGAAAAGCCCAAGTCCGCTTCCCCTGACAGTGCGGCGATGGTTTTGCTTCGCGCGATAATACCGCTCCCAGATATGCGGCAATTCTTCCTCGGCAATACCGATGCCGTAATCCCGCACCTCAAAGCGCACTTCTCCGTTTAACAGCTTGCATTTTACGGCGATTTCCCGACTCTCCCCCGAATAATGCACCGCGTTGTTTAGCAGATTGCAAGCGATTTGCCATATCATTCCCTTATCAGCGGATACCAAGGACTCGCCCTCGTCCGCTTCATAGGAGAAGGTAAAGCCATCGTGCTCCTTCAAGTGACGGTAGCGCGTGACAATTTGCTCTATTTCATCATTGAAGGAGAAAATTTCTTCCTTCTTTTCCCGACTGCCGCTTTGGATTTTAGAAAGCTCCAAAAGGTCATCTACAAAGGAAGAGAGCCGCAGCGCCTCATCGATGAGGACCTGCATGTTCTCAGGGGTGTTTTCTTCCTTGATGTCCCGCATTACTTCCCCATAGCCGACAATCATCGTCAAGGGAGTACGCAGGTCATGCGAAATATTTGCCACCAATTCCTTTTGCAAGCGGTCAACCCTTGATAGCTCATCAGCGGCATTGGCGAGCGTGTCGGAAAGCTCCACGATTTCACGGTAATTGACCGTGCTGTCCTCTGCCTCGTATTTTCCCTCGGCAAGCATTTTTGCTTGCTTGTTCACTCGCTCAATGGGGTGGGAAATGTAGTCCGCCAAAATAAAAGAAAGCACGGCAGACAAAAGAAGCATAAAGACGGAAATCGCCCGAAGCTCCACTCTTAAAATTTCGGTTGTGGCAACAACGGGCTCAACGGCATTGTCCAAGAAAATGACAATCTGCTCCCCGTTTGCGTTATATTCGGCGTGAATGGTCAAAAGGCGTGTGTCCTCGTCTTTTTTCATTCGCTCGTGGTATTCTCCGCCATTAGAGATGGCGCTTTCGTACAGTCTTGTGATTTCTTCCGTGCCCATACGGTGCAGAAAGCAGGCGTGCCCCATATGTGTGCTTTGCACCTGCGTTGCCACCTTGTCCGTTACGGTGTAGACGTTTACGCAAAAATGCTCCCGTTCTCCGATTTCCTGCACCTTTTCCGTAAAATCTTCCTCTGCGGATGCAACAAGCAGCTCTTCTGCCGCGTTTCCTGCTCTGACTTGCATAAGACCGTCATAAAAAGCGGGCAGAAAAAAGACCTGAAACAGCCAAAGCAACAAGATGAAAACGGTTGAGAGCCCCACGAAAGCCGCAAACAGAAACCACTTAATCGGAATTTTTTTATTATCAGGGCGCATCGAACCGATATCCTACTCCACGCAGGGTTGTGACACAGGCGCTGTATTCACCGATGCTTTTGCGCAAAAGCTTTACGTGGGTATCGAGTGTGCGGTCACCGCCGTAAAAATCATATCCCCAGACGTCGCAAATCAATTTTTCGCGAGATAGGGCAATATTGCGGTTGCGAATAAAATAAAACAACAGGTCGTATTCCTTGGGAGATAAATCAATTTTCTCGCCGTCAATGGTTACGATACGAGCCGTGAAATCCACCGTCAGCCCACGGTATACGTAGGTATCGGTTTCCTTTTCCGTCTTTTTCTTTTCGCTTTGCATCCGTTTGAGGATGGCGTCCACCCGGAGCATCAGCTCTCGGGGTGAGAAGGGCTTGACAATATAATCGTCCGCCCCGCATTCAAAGCCATTTATTTTGTCATATTCCGCGCCTCTGGCTGAAAGCAGCAAAATAGGCACGTCGGAAAATTTGCGGATTTCACGGCAGACCGAAAAGCCGTCAAGCTCCGGCATCATAATATCCAGAATAATCGCGTCAAACGCTTGCTCCTTCACGCAAGCGATGGCCTTCATACCGTCCTCCGCTTCCGCCGTTTCATAGCCGCTGAACACGGCGTATTTACGAATCAGATCACGGATTTTCTCTTCATCGTCCACAATCAAAAGCTTACTCATAGCGATGCCTTTCCGCGCAGTGTGCGCTTTTTATTTGGTCTTGCCTTTTAGTTTTCCGTTTCAATCTCGACATTTTCCCCGCCGCTCTGCGCGCTTGGGATATATTCGTGCACCTTAATTTCCACGGTGAAATCATCGTACGTGGCGTAAAAGGGGTTGAAGCCTGACATACGGCGTATAACCACCTCTACCGAGGTTTTAAGGCTTCCGTCTGGGTTTTTCAAGGAAGCCATTGCCGCTTTATAGTCGGAATAATCCTTGATGGTTTTTCCGCCGATGCTATACAGAATATCGTTTGCCTTGATTTTTTTGCTCTCTACGGCAATTTCATCGTTATAGCGATAGGAATAAATGGTATTGGAGTCGTTGCTGGCAAAGGTAAAGCCTAAATCGGGCGTTCCCGATACGTAGCCCTGCTCGATAATCTGCTCCACCTTTTCAAGGGCGGTATTGACGGGAATGGCAAAGCCGATGCCATCAATAGCAGAGCCCGTTATCTTGGCATTGACAATACCGATAAGGCAACCGTTCATATCAAAAAGCCCGCCTCCCGAATTACCGGGGTTGATGGCGGCAGAGGTTTGCAAGAGGGTCATCGGAATGCTCTCAATGGAAATCTGACGGGAAACAGAGCTGATGACGCCCTCCGTCAAGGAGCCGCCGAGCGACCCAAGGGGATTACCGATAGCCACCACCTCTTGCCCCAAAACCATTTTTGCGCTATCGCCGCAAACGGCAGGCTCAAGCCCCGTTGTGCTGTCTTCAATCACAAGGACCGCAATATCCGACATCCAGTCGCTTCCCACTACCTTTGCCTCGTATTTTTCTCCCGTATTGGAGAGGACCGTGATGCTGGTGTAGCCTTCTATGACGTGGTTATTGGTAACCAAATATGGAAATTTCGTGGTGTTTCCCAATCCAATTATCACGCCGCTTCCCGCCGCGCCGTCAATGGAAACGCCCGTAATGCTTCCTGTAATGGGAGCGGTTTGAATTTCCACAACGCTTCCCGCGCAAGCCTCTGCCACGGAAGCAAAGGAGCCGTCTGCGATGACGGTATCCTTAGAAAGAGTGTTAATGGTAACGGATTCAGATGCGCCGCCAAGCACAGAATTGCCGCCGCCTGTTCCGTTGCCCGAGGGGGTATTGCCATACATATTCTTTCCGATTAAAAGTCCGCCAACGCCAGCAATCGCCGAAAACAAAAGACAGGCGACTATAACAAGGGCGACAATGCCCTTTCCGCCGCTACTCTTTTTGGTGTCGGTATAATACGCGCCAACAGGGCCGTATTCCACCGATGCGCCGCCGTTTCCGTTTTCTTCCGAAAAGCCGAGGTCCTCTTTTTTCTCGCTTTCGACAGCGCCCTCGCTTGCGTTTATATCGTCGTTGTGCTGCGGCTTCATATGATAAAATCCGTTCTCGTCCTGCATCATATATCCCTTTCTTGCCCGTTTGTATTGGGTTGCTCTTTTTTTATTACTATATCATTTCAATGTGAAAACTCTATGAAGAAAACAAGATTTTGTCTTGAAAATCCTGTAATATCAAACAGAACGTTTGGCATCCAAGTAATTCTGCAAAATAATTTGCGCGGATAGGGTGTCAATCACGTTTTTCCGCTTTTTGCCGCTTGTATTTGTGATATTCAGAATCTGATGCGCCTCTGCGGTGCTTAACCGCTCATCATAAAACGTGTAAGGAATGGACGTATACTCCGCCAAAAGCGCGCCAAAGGCTCTGACCGCTTGTGCACGAAAGCCCTCGCTGCCATCCATATTTTTAGGAAGCCCAATAACGATCAAAACGGCTTCCTGCTTTTCCGCTTCCTTCGCGACAGCCTCGGCGGTGGAACGCATTCCACCCATTTTGATGGTTCCGATGCCTGACGCCATAAAGCCAAGCAGATCTGATACGGCAAGTCCTGTTCTGACGTCGCCGTAATCCACACCTAATATTCTACCCTTTTTTTCTTCATTCATTTATTTTTTACTTCCTTTTTTGTTTCGCCGCCAAAAAGCAAAGAAAAAAGAAAACACACTCTCTTTTTTTCTTTCCTTACTGCGTATTTTATTGACTTTTTTGGTGAGATATGATATGATAAAGGTACTTTTCAGAAAAGAGTTTTTTCTATGAAATCTGTTTTAATCTGCCCTGTTTGCAAAGGGGCTCTTTCAAGGTATGACAAGCGCTTTGCATGCCCCAAGGGGCATTCCTTTGACATTGCCAAGCACGGCTACGTCAACCTGCTTTTGGGGAATGCGGGACAGCACGGAGATAATACCGCTATGATCGCCGCAAGGCACGCCTTCCTGAGCCGCGGCTTTTATGACCATCTTGCCCAAGGGCTGAAAGAGGCGATAAAGAGACTGCCGCTTTCTTCTGCCCCTGCCGTTCTTGATATAGGAACGGGGGAATGCTATTATCTCGAAGCGGTAAAGCAGGCGTTAGAGGAAAAAGCGCCGCATTTATACGGATTTGACATTTCAAAGCAGGCGTTGCGCTTTGGCGCAAAAAGGGCGCTTTCTGCTACTCTTTTCGTTGCCAGCGCCTATCATATGCCGATAGCGGACGCATCTATTGATTTAGCCCTGCTTTTCTTCTCGCCTTATGCCAAGGAAGAGTGCCTGCGGGTTTTGAAAAAGGGCGGATATTTTATTCTCGCCATTCCCGCGGAAAGACACCTTTGGGAATTGAAGAGCGCGATATATGACACGCCCTATCTCAACACCCCAGCCGATTTCACGCTGGACGGCTTCACGCTTTTGGAGCAGCGGCACATTGAAAGGGATATCTGTCTTTCTTCCCAAGAGGACATTCAAGCCCTGTTCCAAATGACGCCCTATTATTATAAAACCTCAGCCAAGGACCAAGAAAAGGTCAAGGCGTTAGAGAGCCTGACCGTGAAAACCGCCTTTGAGCTTCTGGTTTACCAAAAAAACGAGTCATATATGCTGTTATGAATTAACGGCTTGCCGTCATAAATTAATGCTATATAAAATTTCGTACCAAATCATCGTTCATTCAAGAAGCAAAACTTCGGTGAGTGAAAAGAGAAAAGTGAAAAGTGAAAAGAAACGGTTGCTTTTTGCAAAAGCAAAAAGCTTCATTTTCTCTTATCTTTTATTTCTTATCTTTTATCTGCTCATTCAATAAATCTTTTATTGAATGAGCATCGCATCTCCGAAGGAGAAAAACCGATACCTTTCCTCCACCGCCTCTTTGTATGCCTTCAACATTCTTTCCTTTCCCGCTAATGCGGAAACCAGCATAAGCAGGGTGCTTTCGGGCAGGTGGAAATTGGTGATTAAGGCATCTATGGCTTTGAACTTATAGCCTGGATATATGAAGATGCCCGTTTCCGCTTCCATAGGATGGATGATGCCGTTTTCATCGGCAACGCTTTCAAGCACGCGGCAGGACGTGGTACCAACGGCGACAATTCTGCCGCCCTTTGCCTTTCTTTCGTTGATTAAATCTGCCGTTTCCTTTTGGATATGGAAATGCTCGAGGTGCATAGTATGGTCTTCAATTCTCTTTGCCTTTACAGGGCGAAACGTGCCAAGACCCACGTGAAGCGTCACCTCGGCATACCCTACCCCCTTTGCCCGAATGGCAGACAAAAGTTCCTCTGTAAAATGCAAGCCTGCGGTGGGGGCGGCGGCAGAGCCAAGCTCTTTGGCATAAACCGTTTGATACCGATTTTTATCCTCTAATTTTTGGGTGATATACGGGGGCAGGGGCATATTTCCCACTAAATCCAACACCTCGTAGATAGAGGTATAACGCGAGGTATCATAAGAAAAGCGCACAAGGCGGTTTCCCTCTTCCACGATATCCTCAACAGCCGCCTGCAAAATGCCACCGAAGGAAAAGGTTGCACCGATTTTTGCCCGCTTTCCCGGGCGCACAAGACACTCCCAAAGCCCTTTTTCACGGGCGCGGAGCAGCAAAAGCTCCATAGGGGATCCCGTTTTTTCGGAAACACCTATGAGCCTTGCGGGAATAACCTTGGAGGAATTTACCACCAAAACATCCTCGGGGTTCAAATAGTCGATGATGTTCTCAAAGCGGCGATGCGTCACCGTATCCTTTTCTCTGTCTATGACCATCAGTCTTGACATATCTCTTTTTTGCGCGGGCGTTTGGGCAATCAGCTCCTGGGGCAATTCATAATAAAAATCCGAGGTTTGCAAATCGGTTGCCTTACGCTCATTTATAATTTCCATTTCTATCTGCCTTCCGTTATCACATACGCCTTCTTTCACATACAATGAAAAAAGAGCCTTCTTTCCGTTATTTTAGCACAAAAACGGCAAGAAAGCAATGGTAAAAGAGAATTTTCTCGTTTTTTGCCAAATTGTATTCCAAAAGAAAGAAGGAACACCATATGAGCGAAAAAAAATGTCTTTTTCGCGGCGCGGCAACCGCGCTGATAACCCCCTTTGATGAGAAGGGGCAGGTAGACGCCGATGCCTTTCGACGTCTTGTTTCCCTACAATATCAAAGCGGGATTTCCGCCTTGGTGGTGGCGGGAACAACGGGGGAAGCCTCAACCCTCTCGCTTGCGGAAAAGGAGCTGCTTTTACAGATAGCCAAGGATGAGGTCAAGGGCAACATTCCCATTATTATGGGAGCGGGGGCTAATGATACAAAGAACGCGCTCTTCCTTTCCCAAAATGCCGAAAAAAACGGGGCAGACGCCCTTTTGCTTGTCACACCCTATTACAACAAGGGAACAAAAGAGGGAATAAGACGCCATTACGAAGAGATAGCCGCCCGTGTCCATATTCCCATTTTACTGTACAACGTTCCCTCGCGCACAGGCGTTTCCCTTTCGCTTGCCGACTATGCGCGTTTATTCAAGCAGGAAAATATTATCGGGGTGAAGGAAGCGGAAGACAATATGGAAAAAGAGGCTTGGCTTTCTTATTCCTTTGGAAAGAGCGCTTCTCTTTATACGGGAAACGACACGCACCTTCTTCCCTTTTTATCTCTTGGTGGGGACGGGATTATTTCCGTGATATCCAATTTATATCCCAAGCAGATTGAGGATATCTGCCGTCTTTTCTCTTCAGGAAAAGCCGAAAGGGCGAGAGAAATTTTCTTTGCGCTTCTTCCTCTTATGAAGCTGCTTTTTGAGGAAACAAACCCATCTCCCGTCAAATACGCGATGTCTCTCTTGGGCTTTGGCGCGCCTTACCTGCGGCTGCCTTTATTCTTACCCGAGGAGCCGTTGCAGAAAAAAATCAAGGCGGCTCTTTCCTGTATTTCGTTTTAGGGCGGTAAGAGGACACATATTTTCTTCTTGTTTCGCAAAACATAAGAGTGATTTTTATAAAGAAAGGAATTATAAAATGACAGAAAACAAAAAGTGTACGATCATCGGCTGTGGCTTTGTGGGTGCCAGCACCGCTTATTCTTTAACGGGAACCGGGCTTTTCAACGAGCTCGTTTTAATTGACGTTGACAAAAAAAGAGCCATTGGTGAGGCGATGGACATCAGCCACGGTCTTCCCTTTTTAGCGCCTATGACGGTACACGCAGGAGAATATGCCGATATGGCGGGAAGCCAAGTAATTATCATTGCCGCGGGAAGCGGACAGAAGCCAGGTGAGACACGCCTTTCCCTGCTTTCGCGCAATATGCGGATATTTGACAGTATTGCGACAGAGCTTGTGAAGTATGCGGGGGATGCTGTGATTTTGGTCGTTACCAATCCCGTTGATATTTTAACCTACTATACCTTACAAAAAACGGGCTTCCCTGCTTCTCGCGTGATAGGCTCGGGTACCGTTCTTGACACTGCCCGCTTAAAACAGTGCCTGGGAAAGGAATTACAGGTTGACAGCCGCAACATTCACGCCTTTGTTTTGGGCGAGCACGGTGACAGCGAATTTCCCGTTTGGAGCAGCGCCAACGTTTCGGGAATGGATATATCCCATTTTGACGCAGACGAGAAGCGCTTACAGGAAATCTTTGAGGAAGTGCGCGACAGCGCATACACCATTATTGAGGGAAAAGGGGCAACCTATTACGGCATTGCCCAATCGGTCAAGAGAATTTGCGCTGCCATTATGAGAAACGAGCATTCCGTTCTCACCGTTTCCACTCTCCTTTCGGGCACTTGGGGCATTTCCGACGTTTGTATGGGGGTTCCCGCGATTGTGGGCAGGGGCGGCGTTGCTCATATTTTTGAAATTTCTCTTTCTGCCGAGGAAGAAAAGAAGCTGCAAGCATCGGCTTCCATACTCAAACGGGAATACGAGACAACCATATCTTATTCCGTCTGAAAACCTTGACTTTCCCTTTCTTTTTTCGTATAATATAAATCAGATAAAGCATCTACCAAACAGAAAGGATGCCCTCAACTGCGGCAAAAAGGCAATGACACAAGAAGAAGCAGGATTAAAAATTTCCAACCTTCGCAAGCAAATTGAATACCATTCCCACCGCTATTACGTGATGGACGAGCCTGAAATTTCCGACTTCGCCTATGACGCAATGTACCGCGAATTACAGGATCTGGAAGCGGCTTTTCCTATGTATGACTCTCCTGATTCTCCCACAAAGCGAGTGGGCGGTGCTGTTTTGGATAAATTTGAAAAAATGACGCACCGTGTTCCCTTGGGCAGTCTTTCCGACGTATTTTCCTTTGAGGAGCTTGACGATTTTTTTGAAAGGACTGCCGAAAAGGAGCCGAATATTTACTTTTCCGTTGAGCCTAAAATCGACGGTCTTTCGGTGGCTTTGACCTATGAAAACGGTGTTTTTGTCAGGGGAGCGACGCGCGGAGATGGGGTTACGGGCGAGGACGTGACGGAAAACCTGAAAACCATTCGCGCCATTCCCTTGAAGTTAAAGGAGAGCCTTCCCTATCTTTGTGTCAGGGGCGAGGTTTTTATGTCACGCAAGGTTTTTAGTGCCTTGAACGAGGCAAGAGAGGAAGAGGGTCTTCCCCGCTTTGCCAATCCGCGCAATGCCGCGGCAGGGTCGCTTCGCCAATTAGATTCCAAGATTACCGCTTCCCGCCGTTTGGATATATTTATCTTCAATTTACAGGAAGGCTCCTTATACGCCGACGGCAGAGAGGCAAAAACCCATACCGAAGCGCTTTTGCGTTTAGAGGAGCTGGGCTTTCAAATTCTGCCCCATATCAAGCGGCTTTCTTCCCGTGAAGAGGTCAAGGCGCACATTCTGGATTTGGGCAAAATGAGAGATACTCTTCCCTTTGATATTGACGGCGCCGTTGTCAAGGCGGACGATTTTGAGGCGCGGCGGCGACTCGGCGAGCTGACAAACACGCCGAAATGGGCTGTCGCATACAAATATCCACCCGAGCAGCAAGAAACCACGCTGCTTGACATTGAGCTTGCCGTCGGCAGAACGGGCGTTTTAACACCGACAGCCGTTTTGACCCCCGTTTTCTTGGCGGGAAGCACCGTTTCGCGCGCAACGCTTCACAATTTTGACTATATCGCTGCCAAGGACATTCGCCTTGGCGACAAGGTTATTTTACAAAAGGCGGGGGATATCATTCCCGAAATCGTCTGCGCGCTTACGCAAAAGAGGACGGGAGACGAGAAGACGTTTGATATTCCCACTCATTGCCCCTCGTGTCAGACGCCCTTGATTAAGGACGGTGACGGACAAGGCGCGGCTTTGCGGTGTGTCAATCCTGCCTGCCCTGCTCAAAGAGCAAGAAGCATTATACATTTTGCTTCTAAAAACGCGATGAACATTGACGGACTTGGCGAGAGAATTGTCTTGGCGCTTTTAGAGGGCAATCTGATTGCCGACAGCGCCGATTTATACAAGCTTTCCGTTTCCGACGTTGCACAGATGGAAAGAATGGGCGAAAAGTCCGCGCAAAATCTCATTTCAGCCATTGAGGACTCCAAGGAAAGAGGTCTTGAAAGGCTGCTCTTTGCTTTCGGTGTCAGACAAGTGGGTGAATCGGCGGCAGAAGCCATTGCCGCGCATTTCGGCAGTCTTGCCGCCTGTCTTGACGCCAAGGAAGAGGATTTTGCCGCTATTACGGATATTGGCGACATCACCGCAGGACACCTATTCCGTTTCTTCCATAATGACGAGGCGCTCTCGCTGATTGCGCGCTTGGAGGAGGCGGGTGTTAGCACGCTTGCGAAAAAGGAAAAGCCCTCGGACAAGCTAAAAGGGAAAACCTTTGTTCTGACAGGAACGCTTCCTCATATGACGCGTGACGAAGCCGCCGAAAAAATCAAGGCGGCGGGCGGAAAGGTTTCCTCCTCCGTTTCTTCCAAGACATCCTTTGTCGTGGCGGGAGAAGAGGCGGGAAGCAAATTAACCAAGGCAAAGACCCTTGGCGTGCCGATACTTGACGAAGAGGGGCTTCTTTCGCTTCTCTCTTAAACAAAACAAAAAACCGCAGCCCTCGGAAAAGAGGTGTTGCGGTTTTTTATAAATCTTATTCCGTATAGGGAACGGGCTCGCCCGCTTGGGCAGAGGCAAACGCCAGCTCCATCACGCGCATAACGGTACGCATTTCGGGGTGCGTTACCATTTGGGTTTCCTTGCCGTCCATCGCGGCGCAGAAATTGCGGTAATAATCGTGCACGTCGCTTTGCGGCCTTTCCTCGCTCCATTCTTCAACGGTCACAGCGTCACGCGGCGCCATTGTCTTTGTCAAGCCTGCGGCTGTTTCAACGGGGATAACCTCGCTCTCGTGCCAATATTTGCACTTCACGACCTTTGCGCACTCACGCCAATCGGTGATAATAGCAGAGCCCTTTTCCGCTTTCATATAGAAGCGAGGCAGGGGAATGAAGTTATATGTACCGACCTCGATAAACGCCTCAGCGCCCGAGGCAAAGGTGATGGTCAGATAAAAGCCGTCGTCCACCTCTTTATTGGTGATATTGGTCACGGTGCAATAAATGCTCTTGATGGGCTCGTTGAAAATCTGCAAAAGCTGGTCGATCAAATGAACGCCCCAGTCCAAAATCATACCGCCGCCGTGCTCCTTTTCGCCGCGCCAGTCGCTGGGAATGCCGCGGGAGCCGTGAATACGGGATTCAATGCGAAGGGGCTTGCCGATTTTTCCGTCACCGACAATTTTCTTGATTGCCAGATAGTCCACATCAAAACGGCGGTTTTGGTGAACGGAGAAAATATTTCCGCTTTTGTTGGCAGCGGCAATCATCTCATCAAGCTCCGCTAAGGACATAGCAACAGGCTTTTCGCAAATAACGCTCTTGCCTGCTTCTAATGCGCGAATAACGATTTCCTTATGCGAATCGTTGGGAACAGCTACCGTCACGATATCCACGCGCTCGTCCGCCAACACCTCATCCAAGGAAGAATAGGCATAAATGCCGTTTGCTCTGGCAAGCTCGTTTTTCTTTTCATCTATATCGTAAATACCAAGTAAATTGACAACATCGCTGGTTAAGGCCTTTTTGGCGTGAAAGCCGCCACCCATTCCGCCGTATCCAACAACAACCAAATTCTTTTTCATTTGGAAACCTCGCTTTTCAAAAAGATTTGCAAAATGCTTGCGTAAGAAGCCGTCACTTGAAAAGAGCGACCTGCTTTCTTGATATTTTAGCACCTTTCCCCTATAAAGTCAATAGAAAAAGCCAATTTTATAAGGGTATTTTTTCATTTTTCTCTTCCACCGAGGGCAGAACTGAGTATAGGTAAGCTCTTCCCTTTTGCCCTGTTTTTTCGACTGTTCCCATTTTTATCAGCAAGGACAAAAGCGCCGAACAAACCCTTGGGCCCGTTTTCGTTGCCCCTCGAAGCTCCTTGACGGTAAAGGGGGAAGGGAGCGATTTCGGAAGCAGGGCGGCAAAGCTTTCTTTCGTATGCAGGACAAGCTCGCCCACCAAGGCCTTGGGAATTCTCTCAATACGGTGCGCTCCTCTTTTCCCGCCCTTGCCCCATCCGTCCTGCAAGCGCAGCTCTTCCATATCAATCAGGAGCAGGTGTATTTGCAAATTCTCGTGCGGCAAAAGGGGGAGCAGACGGTATAGCTCTCTTCCTGCATCGTAATAGCTTCCCTTTTTCCCTACCTTGCGGCGAGAAAGGATTTCACCGTTCTCGGCGCTTATCCAAGAGAGATATTTGGTGGCGGGAATGGGGTAAACCACCGTCACGCGGTAATCGGGCAAGAAAAAGGACAGCTTTTCGGAAAGCCTGCCAAAAGAGGCAGTTTGGATTTCTATAATGCTTCCCTCTTTACATATATCGGCAAAATAAGGACCTATTTTTTGCTCGTGAAAGGAAAGGTCGGGCTCGTAATAGAGCTTTAAGGCGGCGTGAAGCGTTTTTTCGGACAAAAGCCCCACAGAGCTTCTTGGATAATCCCGCCCTATCGCAGAGCGACAGGCAGCCTCAAATTTTTCTTTATCCATATTCATCTCCTTTGCCGTTTATACGTATATTGTACCAAAAAGAACAAAAAAGTCAAGAAAAAACGAATGAAAGCGGGAAAAGGAAAATTTTCCCGTTTCCCGCCGTTTACCGTGAAACAAATCCCCTTTTTGATAAAAATCCGTCTTTCACAAGAATTGTCATTGACAGGTTTTATTTTTTTTGCTATACTATATAGGTAAAATAGTTTTACAAGGAGAAGGATATGCGGCGGTATTTGGATATGCTGTTTGGTAACACCAAAATCAAAAACGATTTGGGAAAAAGCATAGAATCGGGTACGCTGCACCACGCCATTCTGTTAGAGGGTCCCTCGGGTAGCGGAAAAACAACCCTTGCCCTACAAATCGCGGCTGCCGAGCTTTGTGAGAACAAGAATTCTTCCTTGCCCTTGCCGTGCGGCGAGTGCCGAGCCTGCCGCCTTGTGCTTTCGGGAAATGCCGCTGACGTTGCAGTCATTTCCAAGGGCGAAAAGGCGACTCTTGGCGTTGAGACGGTTCGCGAGGCAAGAGAGGATATGTTTTTACAGCCAACGGAGCTTCCCAAAAAGTTTTATATTTTTAAGGATGCTCATACGATGACCCCCCAAGCGCAAAACGCGCTTCTGATTGTGTTGGAAGAGCCGCCCAAGCACGTGAATATCCTTCTGCTCTGCGAGGAAAGCGAGGCTATGCTATTAACCATACGCAGTCGAACAAGGCTTTTGCGAATGGAGCTGTTTTCCTCGGACACGCTTCGGCGTTATTTCAACGAAAAGGAAGCCTCTCTGCTTCATTCTTTTCGGGACAAGCCGAAGGAGCTTTCCGCTGTTTTTATGGCGGCAGGGGGCAGAATTGGCGAGGCGAAGCGCTTGCTTGCGCCCAAGCCCTTGCAGGAGCTATTGGAAAAACGGGAGCTGGTGGAGAAAATTTTGTCCGAGTCACAGGCTGAGTCCTCTTTTTCAAGGCTGTGCGATGCGTTTGCGCTTTTGCCGACAAAGCGAGAGCCGCTTTCCCAAATACTCTCTTTGCTTCATCTGGCGCTTAGGGACTGTATCGTATGCAAGAAGGCAGAGGGGGCTTCCCTTCTGTATTTTGCGTCCAAGGAAGACGCTGAGGGGGCTATGCGCCGTTTTTCCCTCTCTCGCTTGCTTTCTATGGCTGACAAGGTTTTTTCCGCCTTGGATGAGCTTGAAAGGAATGCCAACGTACAAACCGTTTTAACACTACTGAAATGTGACTTATCTCATTAAACGAAAATAATGATGTTGCATAGGCAACAGATTGGAGATTATAATGGAAAACGAAGAAAAATTTTTGGACGAGGCGCTGCTGCAAGACGGCATTGAGGCAGAAGAAGTGCCCGCCGAAGAAATACCGGAGCAAGAGAAATGCGAAGTGCTGATTGTGGGTGTTCGCTTTCCTTCCGGCGCAAAGACATATTATTTTGACCCCAACGGCTTTACGCTTTCTCAAAAGGACATCGTCATTGTGGAGACTGCCCGCGGTCTTGAATTTGGAACGGTAACGGTTTCCAACCGCGTCATTTCCGCTTCCTTGGCGGTTTTGCCCTTGAAAAAGGTCATCCGTATGGCGACTGAGGCTGACATAAAGCGCAACGAGGAAAACAAGATTGCCGCGGAAAAGGCAAAAAAGATTTGCGCTGAAAAAATCGCCAAGCACAATTTAGAAATGAAGCTGGTGGACGCGGAGTACACCTTTGACAATTCAAAGCTCTTGTTTTACTTCACGGCTGACGGGCGCGTGGATTTCAGAGAGCTGGTCAAGGACCTTGCCTCTGCCTTCCGCACAAGAATTGAGCTGCGCCAAATCGGCATTCGCGATGAGGCAAGAGCAATGGGCGGTCTTGGTATTTGCGGGCGTCCCTTCTGCTGCTCCAGCTTTTTGCCTGATTTTGTTCAGGTTTCCATCAAGATGGCAAAGGAGCAAAACTTCTCCTTGAACTCTGCCAAGATTTCGGGAAGCTGCGGGCGACTGATGTGCTGTCTGCGTTACGAGCACGAAACATACGAAGAGGCGTTAAAGACCACCCCCGCCGTCAATTCCTCTGTAATGACCGAAAACGGACCTGGCAAGGTGGTGGAAACAAGACCCTTGGCGCAGCTGGTGAAGGTGCGCTTGGACGAGGGAAATGAAGCGCCGAAGCTATACCCCTGCTCTGCTGTGAGTGTTATCTCTCAAGGCAACGGCAAGCGTCCCAAGCCCGTTGAGGAAAAGAAGGAAGAGCCCTCTGTCGAGGAAAAGAAGGCATCCCAACCCCAAAAACCGAGCGACGAAAGCCGCAAAAAGAGAAACCACAGAAGAGATGATCCCCGCAGAAACAGAAATCGCGAGGGCGAAAAGAGTGAAAAACGCCCTTCTGACACCAATTCCTGACATTTTTTTCAGTTATTTTGCACGAATATTGTTTTTTTTTAAAAAGCATCTTGATTTTTTAGAAAAACCTTGCTACAATATATTTGCAATATTATAATTTGTAATATTATAAAATATAAAAAACGGAGGTAAATAAAATGGCTTATAAGATTACTGATGATTGCATCGCTTGCGGCGCTTGCGAACCCGAGTGCCCTGTTGAATGCATCACCGAAGGCGACGGCAAGTATGAAATCAATGCTGACCAATGCGTTGGCTGCGGCTCTTGCGCAGGCGTTTGCCCTGTTGGGGCTCCGGTTGAGGAATAATCTCAACGAACATAAAAAGGGGTGCCGCCTTGGTGGCTGCCCCTTTTCTTTTCTTGCGTCTTTACTTTATTTTTACGAAAGGCTTGCGCCAGATGGAATTTAATCCTTCTTTTGAACGGTTGGACGTTGTAAACGACAATATATCCTTAATACAGAATACAAACGGGCTCACCTTCGGCACGGACGCTTTGCTTTTGGCATCTTATATGCGCCAAACGAATGGCATAGGGTTGGAGCTTGGAAGTGGAAGCGGTATCATTAGCCTTCTTGCCGCTACCCGAGGCAAATGCAAGCATATTTGGGCAGCAGAGGTGCAAAAGGAATACGCACAGCTGACAAGGCGCAACGTTGCCCTTAATCACTTGGAAGAAAAAATCTCCGTCATAGAGGCTGACATACGGCAGACGGAGAAGCTGGGGGAGGTTGGCAGCTATGATGTGGTCTTTACCAATCCCCCGTATATGACGGCAGACAGCGGAAGGGCTTGCGACAACGACTTAAAAAACAGGGCAAGGCACGAGCTTTGCGGTACTGTTGCGGATTTTATATGCACCGCATCCCGTATGCTGAAATACGGCGGCTGCTTTTATATTGTTTTGCGCCCTGACAGAATGACGGATTTTTTTGTCGCCTGCCGAGGAGCTGATTTGGAGCCCAAACGCCTTACCGCCGTTTTTGCCCGTCCTCTGCTTGCTCCTTCTATGTTTTTAGCCGAATGCAAGAGGGGCGCAAGGGCAGGGCTCATCTTCACGCGGCCCTTGCTCTTATCCAACGAAGAGGATATGGATTATATCATGCAAAACGGCTCAATGCCGTCAGGATTTTGATTTTGGCAAAGGAGAGGAAATGGAACAGATGGAAAAAAACCGCATTTTGCCCCGCACACTATATCTGGTTGCGACCCCCATCGGCAATCTTGCCGACCTTTCGCCCCGCGCCGTTAAAATTCTTTCAGAGGTGGATTTTATTGCCGCTGAGGACACCCGAAACGCGCAAAAGCTCCTATCCTTCTTTGATATTCACGGGAAGGAGCTTATCAGTTATTTTGAGCACAACAAAAGGCAAAAGGGCGAGTATATACTCTCTCGTATCGAGGGCGGAGAAAGCTGCGCCCTGATAACCGACGCGGGAACCCCCGCTATAAGCGATCCTGGTGAGGATTTGGTACGCCTTTGCGCCGAAAGACACGTCACGGTAACGGGGGCGCCCGGCTGCTGCGCCGCGGTGCACGCGCTTTCTCTTTCCGGCTTGATGACAGGCAGATTTGCCTTTGAGGGCTTTATGTCCGTCAACAAGGGAGAACGTAAAAAGCGCCTTGCCGAAATCCAACGCGAAAGACGCACGATGATTTTCTATGAAGCCCCGCACAAGCTTCAAAACACCCTATCGGACTTGGCAGACTGCTTTGGAGAGGATAGGAAAATCACTCTTTGCCGAGAGCTTACCAAGCTGAACGAGGAGATATGTCAAACCACCTTGAAGGACGCCATTGCCATTTATCAAGAGCGCGCTCCAAAGGGAGAATATGTTTTGATATTGGCAGGGCTTGACGAATGCCCCGATACCGACACAAGCGAGGAAAACCCCTTGTTAACCCTCTCCCCCGAGGAGCATTTAGCCCATTATGAAGCCTTGGGCTTTGCCAAGATGGACGCTATGAAGAAAGCTGCCAAGGACAGAGGAATTTCCAAGAGCGAATTTTATCGGATGCTGCACAAAGAATAAAAAACAAAAAACACACCTTCCTACAAAACGGGATTTGGCGTGTTTTTTTCTTTATTCCTCTTGCTTGGGAAGTGAGCCCTGCGGATGAAAGCCATCCACCTCGCCACGACAGATAGCGCCGAAAATACGATGGCGAAGCCCCTTATTGTTTCTTTCCAAATCGGCAAGCAGGCGCTTCATATTTTCTCGCTCTGTGGCGTGGTCCTCGGGGCATTTACTTGCCAAAACGGGTATATTCGCGCGCTTGACATAGTACATAATGTCTTTTTCGGGGGTATACAGAAGGGGGCGAATCAGGTGCAAATCGGCGCGGGACAGATAAGAAACGGGCGAGAAGCATCCAATTCTTCCCTCAAAAAACAAATTCAGCATAAAGGTATCCACCACATCATCATAATGGTGACCCAAGGCGACACGGTTAGCCCCGCACTCCTTTGCCGCCTGATGCAGAACGCCGCGACGCATTTTGGCGCAGAGAGAACAGGGGTTTGGCTCCTTGCGTACATCAAAGATAATTTCGGCAATATCCGTTTTTACCACCTTATATGGCACGCCAAGCTCACCGCAATACGCTTCAAGGGGAGAAAAGTCGCTATCCTTAAAGCCCATATCCACCGTGACTGCCACCAAATTATAGGGAACGGGATAAAAGCGGCGCATAGCGGCAAGAGCAGACAAAAGAGTCACCGAATCCTTCCCGCCCGAAATACCGACGGCTATGGTATCGTTTTCTTCTATCATATTGTAGTCATCTACGGCACGGCGCACAAAGCTCAAAATCCGTTGCAATTCCTTCATATAGAGCAAAAAACCTTTCATTGCATAAAATAATAAGGGTATATCAAACCGAATGGTCGCAAGGGAAAGGAAATTCAGTATGGCAATCAAAATTTATATTGACCAAGGGCACAACCCACAAAACCCCAACGCGGGCGCTGAGGGAAATGGGCTCAGAGAACAGGATATCGTGTATCAGATAGGGGTAGATACCAAGGAAAGACTTGACACGAACCCCGCGTTTGAAACAAGACTGTCAAGACCAAGCCCCGATACGCAATTAGGGGGGAGCAATGCAGAGAGCCTGCAAATCCGCGTGCGCGAGGCGAATGCCTGGGGAGCGAACCTGTTTCTTTCCCTACATACAAATGCCTCTGACAACCCCTCTGCCACAGGGTCGGAGGCGCTGGTTTTCAACCGTATTACCCAATCCTATACCATTGCAGAAACCGTGCTCGCTTCTCTTGCTACCATAACAGGACTTCGCAACCGCGGTGTTTTCGTGCGCCCCGGGCTTTTCGTTTTGCGCAGAACCGTTATGCCCGCGGTTCTTTTAGAGCTTGGCTTTATCACCAATCCGCAGGACGCATCTTTAATGAGCAACAACCCTACCCTCTTTGCAGAGGGCATTTACCAAGGGCTTGTCCGTTATTATGGGGTATAGTTACGGAAGCGTTTTAGGGTCGGCGGTCAGCTTTACCTCGTCGCACCCGAGAAATTCCTGAGCGGCTGAAACGGTATTGGCGGGAAACAGATAATCCGCACCGCATTCCCGACAGTAGACACGCACGCCCCCCGCTATCATTTCAAAATCGTAGTCACCGCTATGACAGGGGCAATCAATGGCGGCATCCGCCTGCAATTCCCGTACCAAAAAGCGCACGATGTCATAAACCTCTTCATCGGGTAAAAGCTCCTCTTCGGAAAGCTGGGGGGGAGTGATTTCCTCTCTTTCGCTTTCCTCGGCGATGGGCAAAACCGCACCCATTTCCTCATATAAGGCATTCAGCTCCTTGGCGCTTCTGTCCAATTCCTTTTGCAGATGCTCGGGCTTACCGATAAAGCACACGTCCATTCCTGCATAGGGACAGTTGAGAAGAAAAACGTCTCTTCCAAAGAAGACCGTTTGCGACACCACAAAATGATGAGGGTTTTCGCAAAAAAGGCATGGCACTGTCAAGCGTACCTTGTTATCCTTGGTACAGGTGACGCTTAATTCACTGTGTCCGCAGGTGCATTTTATTTTGAGCATATCGCCCGAAAGGGCAAACGCCCCTACAAAGCCGAGCACCGCGTTTCCGCAATAGGGGCAATGGTAAGCGATATGCGCTTGCTTCTGTTCTAAAATCATAGCATTTACTCCATTCTGCCAACAGGCAATCAATACATATTATACGCCCATTAAGACGCATAGCAATCCACAAAGCAAAAAAACTCCCCAAAGCATAAGAGACGACCATAGCTTCTTGGGACTTTGCGCTGTTTCTGTCCGATTCTGCTTTACAAGACGACCAAAGGAAGAAAGGGCAAGGGCGATAAAAAGAAGAAAGAGGA
Organism: Clostridia bacterium; assembly: GCA_017936565.1. Lineage (GTDB taxonomy): Bacteria > Bacillota > Clostridia > Oscillospirales > CAG-272 > UBA1740. Next base: position 6,214 of record JAGBFG010000001.1, on the reverse strand, counting down.
AAAACGCCCCAAGGCAGAAGAGCAGCATATTTTGCCCCTCTAAATGCCAAAGCGCAAACAACCCTCTCGCATCCAGAAAGCAAAAGAGCTTAACAGCCGCCATCACCAAAAAGGTGGGGAAAAAGGAGCGGGATATCAAGCGAAGAAGCCCCATAAGTATCCCAAAGACAAGCAAAAGCGGCAAAAGCCAAGGGGATGGCAAATACAAGAAGGCGGAAAGAAGGGTGGTAACGGTCATACAAGAGACGATACCGTACTCCCGCAGATGTGAATAGACAAGCCCCCGACAAAAGAACTCCTCCAAGAAGGCGGGAAGGACAACAAAGGACACAACAGACAAAGGAGATATTTCGGGCGCGGGCACACGCAAAACCGTGTAAGCAAAGGGGATTTCAAGCAGGGATAAAAGCGCCTTATATCCCAAAAAGAAGGCACAAGCCGAGAGCAAGACGGAAATGGCGCGAAGAACAAAGGAAAAGGAAAGCCTATCCCTTGTTTGAAAAAAGGTTTCCCCCTCTTGCATATGCAACGCAAAGAGCAAGGGCAAAAAGAGCGCCAGTGCCTGTGCAAGCCCAAGAGAAAGCGGGATATCGCTCGCTTCCCTTCCTCTCAAAAAAAAGGATGCGAGGAAAAAGAACAAAAGCGAGGAAATCCCATACAGCAACAACAGAAGATGCGTTCTGTCGCGCCAAAAGGAAAGGGAAAAAAGCGTTCGCTTTTCCATACATTCTCCATTCTGCCGCAAGCGCGGCACAAAATTCAAAGGATTGCTTTTTTATTAAGAGCGCATTTTACGATAATCCTCATACGTGATTAAGACATCACGCGGCTTTTGCCCGTCAGGCGCGCTGACAATGCCCATTTCCTGCATACGGTCAATCATTTTTGCCGCTTTACCAAAGCCGACAGACAGCTTTCTTTGCAAAAGCGAGGTGGATATTTTTCCGTTTTCAAAAGCAATTTCAACGGCGCGAGAAAACAGCTCCTCATCGTTTCCTGACACACAGATTTGGGAAAAAGCGTTAGAATAAAGGGATAGCTTATCAACGTCACCGAGCAATTTTTCGGCTGTTTCCCTGTTCGTCATCAAGCGGACAAGCTCAAAGGAGAAAAGCAAGGCTGTTCCCATGCTTTGCGAGGTGGTAATATTTCCATCGGTCACAACGGGGAGCTTCTCTACAGTCGCGCCCTTTAATTCCTTTTCAAAGCCGGGGTAACAGACCGCTCTTTTTCCTTCCAAAAGCCCCAGATGCCCGAGCACCATAGGCGCGGCGCAAATGGCGGCGGCTCTGCCGCCGTTTTGTAAGGTATTAAGCACCAAGGAAGAAACAAAGGGCGAGGCATCCAAATGAGAAGCGCCTGGCATTCCGCCGGGCAGGACAACCATTTGAGGCGTGTCCTTTGCCTCATAACAGGCAAGGTCTGCCAACACGGAAATACCGTGCGCCCCCTTCACTTCCCTTTTTTCCGTGATGGAAACCAAAGCCGCCTCGCATCCCGCGCGGCGCAGCATATCAAGCGGCGTTAAGGCTTCAATCTCTTCAAAGCCCTCTGCCAACAATATATAAACCGTCATATTTCTTATACCCTATACCTCAAGGTCCGAGGTGTTCCTTCATAAAAATGAATTTCAAACAAGATAAATGCGAAGCGTTTTTCTTGCAGCGCACGTTTGCTTCGCTTCCGCCAAGGGCGGAATGGCGGTCTTACTTTTGGAGCGCCAAGGAGAAAACGTGCAAAGATAAATGCGAAGCGTTTTTCTTGCAGCGCACGTTTGCTTCGCTTCCGCCAAGGGCGGAATGGCGGTCTTTGTCCTTGACCGCCAAGGAGAAAACGTGCAAAGATAAATGCGAAGCGTTTTTCTTGCAGCGCACGTTTGCTTCGCTTCCGCCAAAGGCGGAATGGCGGTCTTTGTCCTTGACCGCCAAGGAGAAAACGTGCAAAGATAAATGCGAAGCGTTTTTCTTACTTATTCATCCTCGCGCAAGCGCATTCTGCGATAATCGTCGTAGGTGATTAAGACGTCACGCGGCTTCTGCCCGTTTGGCGCGCTGACAATACCCATTTCCTGCATACGGTCAATCATTCTTGCCGCTTTACCAAAGCCAAGAGAGAGCTTGCGTTGCAAAAGCGAGGTGGATATTTTTCCGTTTTCCAAGGCAACCTCAACGGCGCGATAAAACAGGTCGTCCTCGTTATCCGCACCGCCCTCTGCCATACCGATATCCACAGCGCCGCGTTTATCCTTACAGCATTTTTCGCTTTCGCGCTCCATATCCGCTATAATGGTTTCATCGTATTCCGTATTGGCAGAATGGTTGCGCAGGTAATCCGCCACACGCTCTACCTCGTCATCGTCCAAGAACGCGCCTTGCACGCGCTTGGGCGTCAGCATTCTCATACCGGGGCACAGGAACAGCATATCACCGTCGTTGAGCAGCTTTTCCGCGCCAACGGAATCCAAAATGGTACGCGAGTCGACCTGCGACGCCACGTGAAACGCAATACGGGACGGAATATTGGCTTTAATGACGCCCGTAATAACGTTGACAGAGGGGCGCTGTGTACCAATAATCAAAAGAATACCCGCCGCTCTTGCCTTTTGGGCGATACGGCAAATACTGTCCTCTACCGCATCGGGCGCCTGCATCATTAAGTCGTGCAGCTCATCAATGACAACCACGATATGCGGCAAACGCTCACCGGGATGCGTTTCCAGATATTTGTTATAGGATTTGAGGTTTTTAACCCCCGCCGCCTCAATGATATCGTAGCGGCGCTCCATCTCGTTCACCGCCCAAGACAGCGCTCCTGCCGCCTTTTGCGAGTCTGTCACAATAGGCACGAGCAAGTGCGGAATGTTGGAATAGGGCTTGAACTCTACTTTTTTCGGGTCAATCAAAATCAGCTTGACCTCGCTTGGTCTTGCTTTATACAAAAGGCTGACCAGGATGGAGTTGATACAAACGGATTTACCCATACCCGTAGCGCCCGCTACAAGCAGGTGAGGCATTTTATCCAAGTCGGCAAAGACGGGCTTTCCAACCACGTCCACGCCAAGACAGACGGTTGTTTTACCGGGAGCGGAGCGGAATTCTTCCGTATCCAAGAGCCCTCTTAACCGCACAACGCTGTATTTAGCGTTCGGCACCTCTATACCCACTGCCGCCTTGCCCGGAATGGGGGCTTCGATACGGACAGAGGTTGCCTCTAAATTCATCGCAATTTCATTGACCAGATTTTCAATGGACTTGATACGCACGCCCACGTCCGGAACAAGCTCGTATCTCGTCAAGCGAGGACCGCGCGAGGTATTGGGAATTTCGGCGGACACGTTAAAGCTCTTCAAGGTGGCAAGCAGAATGTTTTTCCGACTCTCAATATATTCGTCACTATCCCTTTCGGCAACGTCGTCCGCGTTGTTCAGCAAGGAAAGGGGCGGGAAGGAATACGCCTCGCCCTTAGAGGAATCGGTAACGTCGTCAAACGTTTCAATGCCGCAGTTTTCAATTTCGTATGCCTCGTTGATAACGGTAGCCTTCTGTTTGACAGCAGAGGGGGCGGGGGGCTTGTCCTCTATATCGAAGGACGAAAGATCATCCTCGTCATCGACATCCTCTTTCCTCTCGTCTTCTTCGGGAATTTCACTTTGGAAGGGATCTGAAACATCGTCAATTTCCAAGGTGCCTTCCTCATCGACATCGGGAATATCGGACTCCGACACGATTTCCACGCGCGGAAACTCCGATTCATCGGCAAAGGAGAAGTGATACGCATCGTCTTGTGCATTGGAAACGGGGGGCGTTTCACGCGGCGGCTCCTGCTTGCTCACCTGCCCAAAATCATCGTCCATCGTGAAAAGAGAATCTCTTTGCACGGGAACGGGTCTTTTTGCCGAGGGGGGTACGCCATAGGGCAAAACGGTTTCTTGCGCATTGGCAGAAGCGTCTTCCTCAAAGACGCTTTTATCCGCTTCGACATCGTAAAACGTTCTTCTTCCCGCGCCCTCGTGAGAAGGAAAGTAAAAGGGGCTTTGGCTTTTCTCAACGGACGCCAGCGCTTCCCTTTCCGATTGCGCCACAAGGGCGTTTTCGCTCTCTGCTCTATCTGGCAGTCCTTCGCCGTAAAAGGCGCCAACAGCACGCTTTTGCGCTTCGTTTTGCTTTTCGATTTGAAGCCGCTCTTTTTCCTCTTTATACTGACGGCGCTTTTCCTTGCGCCCTTTGGCAAAGGCAACGACCTTGTTTTTCAAAGAAAGGAAAAACTTTGTGGGGCTGAACCCGAAAAAGACCATAGAGAACAAAATCAAAAACAGGGCGCTCAAAATAATCGTTCCCGTGGTTGAAACGGTATAATTCAAGGCAAAGCCGACGTAGTTTCCAAAGACACCGCCGCCGATTTTTTCCACTCCCATTTTGAAGAAGGAAGCAAAGGCAGTCTTGTCCGCATCCGGCACGCCAAAGGTATAAAACATCACGGACACCAAAAGCAAGCCCAAAAAGGAGAAAAGCATTTTGCGCAAAACGGTGTGCGCGAGATAATCCCTCTTAAAGAAAATAGCGCCGTAAATCAAAAGCACAGGCAGAGCGAAGGCGGAGTTTCCGAAAACGCCAAAAAGGACATAGTGGAAAAACTCTCCCACAACGCCCACGGGCGTTGCCGTATACACGCAAATACCGAAAAACGCGCCGAGCGCCAACAGGATAATCGGCATCGCTTGGACAAAAAAATCATCTTCTCTGACGGGCTTTTTGCCTTTTTTCTCCGCACTTTGGCGCGCTTGACCCTTATCGCCTTCCTTGGATTTGTCTATTTCTTGTTCCGAGTATTCGGTGTTGTTTTGATACTCTTCCATCTTGCGTTTCCTTTCTTGCGTTACTTCTTATTTCCAAGACCCCAGAAAACCTCTTTCGCTTCCGTATAGTTTGACTGAAAGCGCAAACAATATAAAGGCTCTGTTCCCAAAAGGAACGGATTGCCATTCTGTCAAAGTTATAGTATTATTGTAACAAATTTTTGCCTAAATTACAAGAGAAAAGAAGAAAAAAATACAGAACTTTTCAGTTTTTTCCAAATTTACTGACAAATTCCGTACATTCTCACTTTTCGGGCAAAGGTCAAAATGAAAAGAAAGGTTCTTTCCCTTGCGGAAGCCCCACCAAAGATATGAAGAAAGTCAAAAAACGCCCCGCTATACTGCTCCCACTTTGCGCCCTTGGGGCAGGTCTTTTGAATGGAATGTTAGGCACAGGAGGCGGCATTCCGCTTTGGTTTGTGGCAATGAGAAGGCAAAACAACAGAAGCGCCTTTGCCACTTCCGCAACAGGGGTTCTTGCGCTTTCTCTGTTTTCGCTTCTTTTAGACGGCAAGGGGATTGAGGAAACGATGGCTCTCTTAACACCCTTTTTTCTTTTGGCAGCATTGGCGGGGGGTACGCTTGGCGGCTTGTGGCTTGGGAAAATAAAGCTGCGGGTCTTAAACGGTATTTTTGGCGTCTTGCTTGTGCTGTCAGGGATTTTTGTGCTGATAAAGGAATTTTTCTTTGCTTGATTGATTACCGAAAACAACCTGAAAAGGACGGGTGATATATGCAGTTATTCAACATTGTCGTTTCCTTCGCGCTTGCGGTGCTTGCAGGGCTTGGGGTTGGAAGCGGCGGCTTATACATTATTTTTTTACACGATATTCTTCATTTGCCGCACGAGGCTGCCAAAAACGGAAATCTGCTCTTTTTTGTAACGGCACTTTTGTCGGCGGTTGTCATTCACATACGTCAAAAAAGGCTTGACTATCCTTTTTTGGCGCAAATACTCCTTTTTGGCATTCCGGGAGCCTATATAGGCTATCTTTTGTCCGAGTATTTACCTGTGCGCGTTTTGAGGGTGGCCCTTGGCATTTTTTTAATTCTTTCGGGAGTTTTATCCTTTTTTATCAACAAAAGAAAAAGCGGCGAAAGCAAACGGGAAAAGTAATTTTTTCTACCGACTGCCGCGAAAAAATTTCTTTTCAAAAATTTCCCTCTTTTTTCTATTTTGGTGTTGACAAAAGAGAAAATTTGTGCTACAATACTGCTTGTTCGGGAGTACGCAGTATTCCCTCTCTTTCATATTGGGATGTCGCCAAGTGGTAAGGCACAGGACTTTGACTCCTGCATCCGCTGGTTCGAACCCAGCCATCCCAGCCAGCACAAAGGGCACGCCGATTGGCGTGCCCT
>JAGBFG010000006.1 GCA_017936565.1 Clostridia bacterium | reverse complement strand
GTTTGCGAGGGATACTGCGTTGCGAGCTCCTTCAATGCCATTTGAGCGCAATGGAAGGTCGTGCTAAGTCCCGATGAAAAGCCCAAATAGATAATATCCTTTCCCGCCTTGGCATGCTCCTCAAAGGCGGTGCGGAAGGTTTCGGTATTGATAGCAGATGTCTTTGCCATCTCGCCCTGCCGCATTCTTTCATAAAAAGCCTTGGGGTCTAACTCAGTATCCTTATATAAAGTGGTACTGCCCACAAAGGTCACCAACAAATCAACGCAGGCAACTCCCCATTCCTGCAAAACAGGCCTTGAAATATCACAGCCCGAATCGGTAAAAATAACATATTCGTTCATTCTGAAATATCCTTTCCCTGCAATAAATCTGGTTTTTGTGAAGAAGCAACCGCTTCTTGTTTGATGGAAATTTGCGAAAGACTGTCTGACATTCTTCCCAAAATCGAATAAAGAAGCTTCAATTCGTTTGCGGTGACATTCTGCCCCACCGCGTGCTGAACCTTAACGCCGGTGCGAAAAATAACCTGCGCAATCTCCCGCCCCTTTTCCGTTAAGACAATTTTGGCGTTGTACTTGTTTTTGCGTTCTCCCTCTTCGCGATAGGAGATAACGCCCTCTTTTTCAAGTCTTGTAATTTCACGAGAGACCAAGGACCTGTTGATATTATTTCGCCGCGCGATTTCACTTGCTGTCAATCCGTTTGGCTCGTGAAACAGCGAATAAATCCAAAAGATATGAACGCTCTTGACGTTAATGCGCTCCGCCATATCGTTTTCAAGCCCCTTAACGCACTTATAAAGACGGTCAATCTCATGCACGAACATACTGAATTTTTCTCTCATTAAACCTCTCCCTTTGTCAAGGTATATAAAAGAAATTCGCGTCTTTTTTATCCCTGACGCCTATATTATACCACAAAGAAGTTCACTTGTCAACATCTATGGTACAAAAAATATCCCCCCTCGTTTGCGAAACATTGGCGGAATATAGAATATATACTCGTTTTAGCGTTTTTTTTGAAGAAACGACCCGTTTTTTCTTTTACGGTTTTTTGGATTTTTCGGATTTTTTCAGTATCGTGAAAAAGGCTCTTGACAAAAAAGGGTTTTCATAGTAAAATAGTAGCGTTACAAAAAAATGCGTAGACGCGGAGGAGTAATTTCCTTGGTGCTTTTCAGAGAAGAGGCGGTTGGTGCGAGCCTTGAAGCGCGGAAATGAAGGTCGCCGCTGAGCAACGGAAAAAAAGCACATAGCCAAGACTCCGTCGGGTTCTTCGCCGTTACAGAAGCAAAGAGGCAGATTTTCTGCGAATCAGGTGGTACCGCGTTTTTGACGCCCTGAATGTTCAGGGCGTTTTATTTTTTTCGCGTGGGCTTATATCGCTTTTAATTACCTTGTTATTATTTTTATTTCGCAAAGCGCGGAAAGGCAGTTATAAAATGAAAAAAGAATTACCAAAGACCTATGCCCCGAAAGAATTCGAGGACAGAATTTATCAAACCTGGTGCGAAAAGGGATATTTTATGCCCTCTGCAGACAAAAGCAAGCCTGCTTTCTCGGTGGTTATTCCGCCGCCCAACGTAACGGGTCAGCTTCATATGGGGCACGCATTGGATGAAACTCTGCAAGACATTTTGGTGCGCTCCAAAAGAATGCAAGGGTATAGCACTCTGTGGGTGCCCGGTACGGACCACGCGGGCATTGCAACGCAAATCAAGGTGGAAGAGAGTCTGCGTGTAAACGAGGGCTTGACCCGCTACGATTTGGGGCGCGAGGCATTTTTGGAAAGAGTCTGGGATTGGAAAAACAAATTCGGCTCTCGCATCATCAGCCAGTTGAAGAAGCTCGGCACCTCTTGCGATTGGAGCCGCGAGCGCTTCACGATGGACGAGGGCTGCTCTAAGGCTGTGCGTGAGGTTTTTGTCAATTTGTACAACAAGGGCTTGATTTATCGCGGTTATCGCATCATTAACTGGTGTCCCAACTGCCGCACCGCCCTGTCGGATGCAGAGGTGGAATACAGCGAACAAGCCGGGCATTTCTGGCACGTCCGCTATCCCATCAAGGGCACTGACCAATTTTTGACCATTGCCACCACCCGTCCTGAAACGATGCTGGGTGACACGGCGGTTGCCGTCCATCCCGATGATGAGAGATACAAGGACCTTGTTGGAAAGACCCTGATTTTGCCGCTTGTCAACCGTGAAATTCCCATTGTTGCTGACGAATACGTGGAAAAGGACTTCGGTACGGGCTGTGTAAAGATCACTCCCGCGCACGACCCCAACGACTTTGAGGTCGGCAAGCGCCATGACCTGCCCATTATCCGTATAATGAATGACGACGCCACCATCAGCAAGGACGGCGGCGTATACGCAGGGCTTGACCGTTATGAAGCCAGAAAGCAAATCGTTGCAGATTTGGAAAAGGGCGGCTTCTTGGTAAAAGTAGAGGAATATTCCCACAACGTTGGCACCTGCTACCGCTGCAAGACCACCGTTGAGCCCTTGACCTCTGACCAATGGTTTGTCAAGATGGAGCCCTTGGCAGCTCCTGCCTTGGAGGTGGTTAAGAACGGCTCTGTGAAGTTTGAGCCCGAGCGCTTCTCTAAAACGTATATCAACTGGATGGAAAACGTGCACGACTGGTGCATTTCCCGCCAGCTTTGGTGGGGTCACCGTATTCCCGCCTTCTACTGCGACGCTTGCGGAGAAATGGTGGTTTCCAAAACAGACGTTCATACTTGTCCGAAATGCAACGCCCCCATGCGTCAGGAGGAGGACGTGCTTGACACCTGGTTCTCTTCTGCTCTTTGGCCCTTCTCTACGATGGGCTGGCCCGAGGACACAGAGGATTTGCGCCGCTACTATCCCACCAGCGTCCTTGTCACAGGATATGACATCATCTTCTTCTGGGTTGCCCGTATGATTTTCTCCGCTATGGAGCACACGGGTGAAAAGCCCTTTGATACCGTCTTTATTCACGGACTTGTGCGCGACGCGCAGGGACGCAAGATGTCCAAATCTCTTGGAAACGGCATTGATCCGTTAGAGGTCATTGATGAATACGGGGCAGACGCCTTGCGCTTTGCTTTGGCATCAGGCAATTCTCCCGGAAACGATATGCGCTTCTCCACGGAAAAGATAGAGGCAGCCAGAAACTTTGCCAACAAGCTCTGGAACGCTTCCCGTTTTGTTTTGATGAATATGGACGAGGAAACGCCCTACGGTCTTCCCGCAGTCGAGGAGCTTGCTACCGAGGACAAGTGGATTTTGTCCCGCTTCCAGAAGCTGACCAAAGAGGTCGGCTCGAACTTAGACAAATTTGAGCTCGGTGTCGCCCTGAACGCGATATACGATTTTTCTTGGGATGTTTTCTGCGATTGGTATATTGAGTTAACCAAGAGTCGCCTGTATGACAAAACCTCAAAGAGCGCTAAGAATGCTGTTCGCGTTTTGGGTTATATTTTAGTAGAAACCTTGAAGCTTCTGCATCCTTATATGCCCTTTATCACCGAAGAGATTTACCAAGCGCTTCCTCACGATGAGGAAAGCATTATGATAAGCCGCTTCCCTGTTTATGACGAAGCGCTCCTCTTCCCCGAGGAAGAGGAAAATATGGAGCGCGTGATTGAGACCATTCGCGCCATTCGTACCCGCCGCGCGGAAATGAACGTGCTTCCTTCACGCAAAACCAAGCTCTTTATTGTTACCAAGCATTCCGAGGCATTCCGCGCCGCTGAGGGCTTCTTTATCAAATTGGCAGGGGCTTCCGAGGTTGTGTTTACCGATGCCTTCAAGGACGAGGGCGCTGTTGGTATTGTTACCTCTTCCGCTACGGTTTATATACCTTTGGCTGATATGATTGACCTTGACAAAGAAAAAGAAAGACTTGCCAAGGAGCTTGAAAAGACAGAGGGCGAGATTTCCCGCATTGAAAAGAAGCTCGGCAACGAGGGCTTTGTTGCCAAAGCACCCGCCGCTGTGGTGGACGGTGAAAGAGCAAAGCTCGCCAAATACCGCGAAACCGAAAAGAAATTGCACGAAGAGCTCAAAAAATTAGAAAACCTATAATACTCTAAACGGATAGGCAAGAGAGAATAAAGGCGGCGTTTTCTGCCGCCACGTAAAGCACGCATCTTCCCCGTTGCACCACAAAACCGTCATCGAGCGCGTCAAAGCCGTTCTCCTTGGCGGTTTTTTGAAGAAAAGAAAGACGCGCAGACAAAAAGGCGGAAAGTCGCTCTGCCTCTGCGCGCGTGGGCATGCTCACCAAGGCAATCTCGCAAATACTTTCTCCCTCAGTGCAAAGAAAAACGCGGTAACTCTCCGCTTTTATATCCGCCTGACCGAAAAGCGCGCGGCAAAGCGATTCATCCAAAAATCCCTCTTCCCACATTTCTGCCTCGTCGGAATACCAAACGCCCAAGGGCAAGGCGACTTCCCTTTTGAGTCTCTCTGCATAATCCGACACACTTTTTTGCCCACCGCAGCCTGTCAAAAGCAGAGAAAGCAAAAAAAGAAGCGCCACAATCCCTTTCCCTTTTCTCTTTGCCCTCATACCTTACCCCTTTCCTTATTTTCTGCTTCACTTTATGCAAAAAGAAGGATAAACATACTTGCAAAAGAAAGGATTTCCTATGATTTCACTTCCCGCCTTTACCCCAAAGGATCCCGTTTGCGCAGTCGCTTGCGCCGATTACCAAGAGGAAGGGTTAAAAGCGGCGCTCTCTTTGCTGCTGCGCCCCTTTGACAAAACGCTTGCCCTCATAAAGCAGGGTATGACGGTGGTTATTAAAGCAAATTTGGTTTCCGCGATGAAGCCCGAGGAAGCGGCGACCACCCATCCGCTGCTCATTAAGACGCTTTGCGAGCTTTTACTTGATATGGGAGCGACTGTTCTTCTTGGCGATAGCCCGGGGGGACTCTATAACGCCGCCTTTGTTGAGCGTGTATACCGTGTTTCAGGTATGACGGAAATAGAAAGAGAGGGCGTTTCTCTCAACCGCGATTTCGGGCAGAAGGAAGCGCTCTATCCTGAGGGAAAGGTATTGAAAAGCTTTTCCTACACCTCGTATTTGGATAAGGCGGACCTGATTATCAACGTATGCAAATTGAAGAGCCACGGTATGATGGCTATGTCCTGTGCTGCAAAAAATATGTTTGGCGTTATCCCGGGCGTTATCAAGCCTGAATACCATTACCGTTTTCCCAAGCACGAGGATTTTGCCGATATGATTTTGGATTTGGACGATTATTTTCATCCTGTGCTTTGTATTGCCGACGCCGTTGTGGGAATGGAAGGCAACGGCCCTACCGCGGGAACACCGCGACAAATCGGCTGTCTTCTGGCTTCCACCTCACCGCACTGCTTGGATTTAGCGGCGGCGGCTATTTTAGGACTAAAAAAAGAAAACGTCCCCACGTTAGAGGCGGCATACAGGCGCGGCTATATTCCCGAAGATGCCGAAAAGCTAGGCGTAGTCGGCGACCTTGCGCCCTTTTTCCTCTCTGATTTTCAGAATATGCCCTTGCAAGCCTCGGTGGAATTTGCGCAATCGCGCAAAAATCCCCTGCTTCGCTTCTTCGGAACGCTTGCTGCCAAAATATTGCGTACCCGCCCTGTTTTACATAAAAAGCTGTGCGTTGGCTGTGGCGTGTGCGCCAACATTTGTCCTGCCAAGGCGATTATCATAGAAAACGGAAAGGCAAAAATTGAGCGGGGCTTATGTATTCGCTGCTTTTGCTGTCAGGAATTTTGCCCCAAGAGCGCAATGAAGGTGGAAAGGACGGTCATCGCCCGCCTGTTCCATCACGAAAAAAAGGCAAAAAAACATAAAAAGGACTGATAACGGTCAAGAAAAAAGCATATAGAAATTTCTCTGCTTGTCAAGAAACGTCTATATGCTTTTTTTATTGTAAAAGGGTATTAAAGACAGCAGCCTGCCTTTTCTTTGATAGCGAGCGCTTCGGGGTGCTTATTTAGAATGACCTCTTCCGACTCTTCCAAATGATAATCGGTAACAACCACATCTCTTGCGGCAAGAGAGGCAGGGGCGCCCATATACCACTCATAGGGGGTATTGGCGTATATATCCCGTATGTGCACGTGACAGCTGAGCGACTGCGGATGCGGCTGGGCAAAGACAGGAAGATTGGCGTTGATAACCACGTTATGATAGCATTCCCAGTTGGACGCCGCGCCGTCCATATAGTAGCCATATCTGGCTCTGTCGCGCATTTGGTGGCAAACGGCATAATTGTCATGAATTTTATTAAACAGCCTTGCGGTTTTGACCGAGCAGTTTCCGCCGTTCACGTAGGTAGCGCCCCCGTCCTCCAAGACCATCATATAGTCCTCAAAGAAATTAAAGGCAATGTCCGCATCTCTGACGTTGACCTTTTCCCCCAACGAATAGGGCACCTGACACCAGTTCCAGCCTGCCGACAGGGCGGAATATGCCACGTCCCGAATGGTGTTGTGTGTGAACTCCAAGCCGTCCACCAAGGAAATATAAAAGGCGCAGGCAGTCGGATAGTCATAGGCAATATGATGCATATAATTGTTTACAATATGAATATCTATATTGCGGTTTTGGGGGTCTTCCCATGCGGAAAGGCTTGCGTTGGCATTGCCGATAAAAATGCCCGACATACCCACGTTTTCAAAGCGGCATTTCTCAATTCTTATGTCAATATTGGCGTCAAGCATCAAAAGTCCGTTGCCCCCAAGCTCTTCAAAGGAGCAATTCGTTGCCGTAAAGCCTCTCATATTGCGGGTGAAAACAGCGGCGTTTTGCAAGCGAGCGCCAAGAACGTTTGCCTGCCCCGCGTTGTAGCCGTTTTTGCACAGGTGCTTTGAGGTTGTAGCCGTGAAGCACAGGTTTTCAAGCGTCAGCCCGCGCAAGCCCTCAAACATCAACAGGTTTTCCAGAACGGGATATTCCTGGGTATGCGCGACAATATTGTAGCCCTCGGCGGGATAATAATAGGCGATGCCGTTGTTGTAATCATACACAAAGCTACCTGGCTCTATAAACGCCAAGGAGTTGCAAATATAGCAACGGCGGTTTTTGGTGGTGAGATATTCGTTCACGGGCTGCTGCGCGTAATGGGCAAACTCCTCGTCAAGCTCCACCAAGGCATAGGTCTTTCCGCCTTCCTCTTTCGTTGCAGTAAGGTCTACCCCTAAAATGCGGTAAGCCTTATGCTCCCATTCAAGCAGCATATGAAGCTCTGCGGATGAGAGGTTTTCCGAGGCGAGCTTCTCTACCGCCTCGATGGGCATATAGAGCCCTCGCAGATTTTCCTTTTCTCCCCTTTGCTCCTTGGGCGGACGGGGAAAGGGATGTATGAGATATTCGCTTTTTGCCATAGGAATGCGTTTCCTATCCACAAAAAACTCGCGGAACAAGGGATACTCGCCGTTTTCATCCTTGTCGAGCTGATATTTATAGTAAGGCTTTCCTTCTACCTTTTCAAACCTATCGTTATAGAAATACCGAGCCCCTGAAATGATGGGCAAAGAAACGTCACTACCCTTCAAGGTCAGGCGGACAGAGGAAAGACAAGGATCCTTTTCAGCGGAAAACAGGACGGGCTCCTTCAAATGATACCTGTCCCCGTGCAGCTCCAAGGTAATGGAAAGCTCTTGCCCTTCGGAGGCCTTAGCCAATGCCTTTACCTGAGAAAGCCCTTCCTCAATGCTTTTTGCGTCGACCACTGTCTTTGAGGTTTTTATGATTTTCAAGCTCATTTTCTCTCTCCCTATATATTAGCGTTTTTCTGAATAAATGCTTTATTTCAGACTTTTCACTTCATCAAGATAGCCCGATAAAAACCCGCGCCCCTTGACCAAGGGCGAATGCGAGAGGTCCTTTTCATACCTTCCCTCTAACAAGATAAAAAGGATAACGGCAAAATGCCCAAAGGGCAGAGGAATAAAAACGCCGGGGTCTGTCTGCGAATAGAGAAACAGCCCTACGTAACACAAAACAAGCGCCGCGCTTTTGGCGGTAGGGCGGTAAGTGGCTAACTGATACCTTAAATACCCTTGATAAAGATAGGCAAAGCAGCCAAAGAGCCCCATACTGCCCCAAATCTGCGGAAAATACAAATGATACCAACGAATACAACCCATCGGGTTTTTCAAAATATCGTTTACAGGCGCAATGCCAACCCCAAAGAGAGGTCTTGCGGCAAAATCAGCCAAGGACTGAAAAAAGAGCTTGACTCTTGCTTCGTTTGGCTTATATAAGGTAAACGCGTCGTCATATTTGGTTGGAATAATATCCAACAGCAAATCGCAAAATAGCGAAAGGGCAACCGCCAAAAAGGCAACGGATACCAAAGCGGTTACTAACTTGAAGGGAATGTCCCTTTTACCGTAATAAAAATATCCCAAGCACAATACAACCAAAACCGTTCCGAAAACAAGGGCGGTGCGCGCCGTTGTGAAAAGGGACGCAATATAAAAGCAAAGCCCCAAAAGGAAGCAAAACAGGCGGCTGTATGCCCTTCCCTGTTTTTTGGCAAAATAGAAGGGGACGGGAATACACATCAAGAGCAGGTTTGCAATCGTATTGCGGGAAGCAAACCAATTATTATAAAAAGACGTATTGCCTCTGTTTTCCCACCAAACAAGCCCGTTTTTGAAGACGATAGCCGCGCAAAGCACACCCATAAACAAAACGCACCAAAGAAAATGCTCCTGCGCCTGTTCCGCGTCCTGCATTTTGTAGTCCGCGGCGTATACCAGATACAAGACCAACAGCAATATGCTTAACCCCAGATAGTGATATATCGCAGCAGGGTTTAGCATTTCCGACTTGTCGGCAGAAAAAAGCCCGCCAAGCATAATCGCAAGGGCGGCGGCAAGCACGCCGCGATAGGAATGCCCACATTGAATTTTTTTAGGATAGCGAACAAAATGATACACCAAGCAAACAGCAATTGGAATACCCCAAGGCAAATAGGGGAGAATGTCCGTCCATTTCGACATCAGCTGTCCCCCCACCGCAATCACCGAAAGGTACGGCATCATTCCGCAGGAAAAATGGCGGCAAAACAACAGCGCCAGACCAAACAAGAGCCCGTTCACCGTTAAGGACGGCATAACGGCGTCATCCCCGCCAAAAATACCAAACCAGCCCACCGCAACGCAAATGAGCATAAAAAAGGGGGAGAGAAAAAATGCTTCCGCTTTTTCCTGATACCGTGTCACCATTTTCCCTCCCTTCTTGTCAATCTTTATTTGCATTTTTCGGTAAAATCTAATGTTTTTCGTCTTATTTCTACTTATCCCATTCCTCTATGAGATGGAAAAAGGTTTTGTCCTTCCCCAAATAAACGGTTGCGTTCTCTTGAATTTTATCCTGGAAAAAGTTGTTTTCGTCAAAAACGCCAACCGTTTGAAAGCCATATTTTTGGGCAGAGCGCAAGGCGACCCAGGAGTCCTCAAACACAAAGGTATTCTCAAGGGGCGTGCCTAGTTTTTTAAGTGCCGCGGCGAACACGTCAGGCTTTTCCTTTCCCGCCCCTACCTGAGCGCAGGAAATGACAAAGGAAAAATACTCTCTGATGCCGCAAAGGCAGAGCGCCTTTTCCACCTTTTCGGGCGTTGTTGCGGAAGCGACGCACATTGGAATTTCTTTCCGTTTCAGAAGCTCCAAAAGCTCTCTTGCTCCCACTTTAAGCTTCACATCATTTTCATAAAAGGAAGCCAGAAGCGCGTTGCCGTAGGCAAGCATCTCCTCGGTGGAGTCGCCCATACGGTATTTCTCCTTCAAAAGTGTCATCACGTCGAAAAAAAGCATCGTGCGCGCTTGCTTATCGTCCTCAAGTGCGGGAACGAAGGCGGGGTCAGACAGATATCTTTCCCCCATTTTGCTCCAAAAAACGCGCCAAAAGTGAAGTGAATCCACTAAGGTTCCGTCCATATCAAAAATTGCGCCTTTTATGTCCATTTTCTTTCCTTTCGCGCAAAAATACTTCTATTTTCATTTTGCATTATAGCATAGCGAAAAAAGAAAGTCAAGCAAATTATCTCTTTACACCTTACTTTTGAATAAGGCGCACTATCTCTTGACTTTTGCGGCAAAATGGGATATAATATCCACAGGCGGCGAAGCCGCCAAAACGGCGCAAGGAGAAGGTATGGATTCTATCGCTTTATGGTTCGGTGAAACGCTCGGGCAATATATCCCTGCAGAGCTTGTCACCTTTATCGTGTCGCTTTTGCCCATTTTAGAATGCCGCGGCGGTATCATCGTCGGGCGGCTTTTGGGAATGCCCTTGGTAAAGACGGTTGTCATTTCTGTTATTGGCAACATCATTCCCATTCCCTTTATTTTGCTTTTCATCAAAAAGATTTTCGCCTGGCTCAAACCAACCAAGCTTTTTGGGCGTTTGGTTTGTAAGCTGGAAGAAAAAGCGATGAAAAAAAGTGAGGCATTGAAAAAGGGTGAGTTCGTGGGACTGACGCTGTTTGTCGGTGTTCCTCTGCCGGGAACGGGCGCTTGGACCGGCTCTCTCATTGCCGCTTTGCTTGGTATCGACATCAAAAAGGCTTCTCTTGCCACTCTTTTGGGGATCGCTATGGCAGCTACCATCATCAGCCTGCTTATGTACGGTGTTTTATCGTTTTAAGAAATCCTATATAAAAAACCAAGTCTTTAGCGTGATTTGTCCGTTAAGAACATCACGCTAAAGACTTGGTTTTTTTATTTTTGATGACTCAAATCAAAGGCTACTTAAATCGACTGTAAACAAGATAGCACCTCTGCCCCTCATATCCTCACCCGCATAGTCCGCGGTTGCGATGATATAGAGCATTCCGTCCTTTTCCACGGCGGCAGGATAATGGCATTTTATCATATCACCCTTGGCAGATTCGCAATCCATCAGCACCCTTTGCTTTGTGAATTTCAGCTCATCCTTTTCGCTGAGGTACAAAACAAGCTTAGAGCGGTTGAAGCGATCTGCGTTTGCGATCAGATAAAACCTGCCGTCACGCAGCATACCGCTGTATATCTTTGACTCTCTGTACGGAATATCGTGCGCCATCGCCTCGCTCCAGCTCTCGCCAAAGTCATTAGAGATATAGACCAGCGGAACCTTGCGCTTATCGTTGCGATTGAACATATACAGTATGTTACGATGACAGATGACCGTCGTTTCGGGGTGAACAAGGCTTTCCCCATCAGGAAGCAACCCATTTTCCGCCACCTTGACAACCCGCCATTGCGCGTCGATTTTCCCGCTGTCCGAAATCATCACGGCAGGGGTGGTTGGAAAATCGTCAAGCTCGGCTATTCTTCCCGGTAACAGCAGCTTTCCGTTTGGCAAGGGAAACACGTTGGTATTCAGCTTGAAGGGAATCGGGCGCGACCAAAGCCGTTCAAATTTGTCGGTTTCCTTGTTTAGCACATATAGATCCAAGGAATGCATATGGTCTGCCGATACCATTTGATTGAGAAGCATATACAGCTTCCCATCGCAAATGCCGTAAACGGGCGGACAGTAAAGTATTTTTTCGCTTTTGTCCTCGGCAATCACCTCGGGCGCTGTCCACGTTTTTCCGCCGTCATACGAGCGCCGCCCTACGATTGGCGTGTATCCGATAAGCTCCCTTTCCTTGCAATTATACCACGAGGCAAACAAAACACCTTCATATTCAATAATGGCAGCCTCGTGCAAAAAGGTTCCAAATGCTTCGCTCGGGTCGTGCACGTGAATATAAGAAACAGCCTGCGTCTCTTCCTCGCCCTTATCCCCGTCAAGAAAATGCAAGGACTTCATCTTGATAGCCAAAAGCATATCCTCAAACTCGTAAAAGGGATGAAGCGTACAATCCGCATATTTTTTCCTGAATTCACTCGGCGCTACACCGATGTGCTTGATGAAAATCTCTGAAAAATAACTGAAATTATCAAAGCCGCAAGACAGGGCAACGTCAGATATTTTGCTGTCTGTTTCCAATAACAGCCGCATGGCTTTTTCAAGCAATTTCTCCGTTCTGAACTGGTTGACGGTTTTATTCGCCAATTTCTTGAAAAGATGGCAAAGATAGTAATAGCTCACACAAAAGATGTTGGCAACCTCTTCTACCGTCACCCCCTCATTCAGATGGTCCACAATATATTGCTTCACGTCGCGCAAAAAGGCTTTTTCGTCAATAGAAGCCATTTTTTTGCCTTTTTGTATCAAATCGATTACGGCAATTAACTGCTCCATTTCTCTTGACTTATAAAAGTCTCTTATTTTTTCATCAAGCGCATCAGGCGCGATATAGCATCTGAGGGTGCAATCAAAGCCCAGATAATCAAAAACATCGGATATGAGGTTGTCTTCCTCCAATCTTTTGGCAAAAAGCGCCGCAATCTTTTTGGATGTCAGTATTTTTCCCATTTCAACCGCCAACGCCTCCCACGCATATAGAACTGTAAGATTATTTTAGCAAAAAAAGGGCAGAAAGTCTATAACATTTTTGTCCTGCTATTCTTTTTTTAATTTGAAAAGGGACAAAGGTCTTTCATCCTCTGTCCCTTTTATTCATTGATAGAAGGCAGTTAGCGTCGAACAAGCGCATCAAGACTGACTCCGAATATGTCAGCAAAACCCCGCAGTTCAATGTCCGTCACAAATCTTTTCCCGCACTCTATTCTTTGTATAGCGTTTTTGTCCAAGTCTATGCCAATGAGCTGCATTTTGTCAGCAAGAGCTCTTTGCGAAAGCTTCGTTGGATAGCTTAACCTGAGCCTATAAATGCTTTCTCCGCACAAATTGTTCCTACCCTCGTTTTTGTTCTTGAACATATTACACCTCTTTTGACATTCAGTGGTTGACAAATTTATTATATTATGTTAAAATACTTAGTATGACATTCACAAGATGTCAAAAAAATAGCGGGTTAAAGAGGATGAAAACAAAAGCCATAATAGGCATCATAAAAGAAATAGACAAGTTAGGCAGAATTGTTATACCAAAAGAGTTTAGAGAGCGTTTCGGTTTAACAGAAAAAGTAGAAGTTGTAGCGACTGAGCTTGGTATTTTAATAAAAAATCCAGAATACAAGCTCGTCAAGATAGACAAAGAAGACAGAAGCTATGACGAACAAAAAGAATCTGATATATAAATTAGAACATAAGCTAAACATAAGCTTTTGTATCAAAATATTTATAAGTAAAGAAAAACCTTGAAATCGAACAAAAACAGTTCATATTTCAAGGTTTTTGCGTAATGGAAATTGAGCAAATTCTTTTTTACAGCATCAACGCCAAGTGGTTTTCGCTCGTGCCATTAAAACCTGGTCGCTTCTAAAACCTCTTTCAAGCGCGCCTTTACGCTTTCTTCAAGCGGGGTAAACGGCGGACGGGAAATGGGTAAAATATCCAAGCCCTGCAACGTCATCATATACTTTGTCGCGGCAAGAAGCGTGCCACCCGAGAGCAATGCCTCAGTGATGTCGTTGAGCTTATGAATGATGTCAAGCGCCTCTTTGTTTTTGCCTTGTCCGAACAGCTCGCGGGCGAGAATGTATTTGTCGGCATAATAATTGTAGGTTGTTCCGATAGCGCCGTCTGCTCCCACCGCTTGCCCGGCAAGGAACGCCTCATCAGCGCCCGTGTAGAATTTTTTGTTGGGATACGCGCGAATCAGTCGTTCCAACGTATAGAAATCGTAGCCCGTATATTTCACGGAAGAAATCTTTTCATCGTCAAGCAGCTCCTTCAACTCGGCAATGGAGTACGGGCGGGCTTGCGCGGCGCTGTAAATCATCAAGGAAAGGGGTGTGGCATGTGCAATCGAATGGAAATATTCCTTCACCTGTGCAAACGAATAGCCGAAATAATAAGGGGCAACGGCAGAAAGCATACAAGCGCCTGCCTCGTATGCGTGCTTCGCAAGCGCAACAGCCTCTAAGCCCGACTGCGAGCCGACGTGCGCGATAACATCTTTGCCCTCGGCGTTTGCGATAATGACCTCTAAGCAGCGCTTGCGCTCTTCCGTTGTCAGAAGGGTAAATTCGGACGAACCGCCACAGGCGTAAATGCCGTCAGCGCCCTTGGCAAGCACGAATTTTGTCGCGCGCGCAAGACCTTCGTAATCCACCTCAAAATTTTCCTTAAAGGGTGTAATCAAGGGAACGTAAATGTTGGTTTTCATATGATAACTCCTTTTATAAATTTAACAGTATCAAAGAAACGATACCGAAAATAATACCCACTATGTTTTTTAAGTTTGGCTTATCCTTAAAAAATATAAAGCCGCAAAGCACGGTGATCACAAGTCCCCCACCCATATTGACGGGATAAAGGACGGTGGCGTTCACCCGCGAGGCAAGATAGGTAACAAGCAAATTAGAGCCTGTATTTCCCGTTGCCTGTATGGCAATAGGGAGAACGTTTTGCTTGATTTTTACAAAGTCATCTGAAAAGGTGTGCTTTTTCGTCTGCAAGCAAGCGTAAACAAGCAGGGAGAGAACGAAAGTAAAGCTATAACAAAGCGCCATAAACGCGAAAGCATTTTCTCCGTTTGCGATGGATTGTCTGAGCTTGGAGCTGATGGAAAGCAAGCTGTTAGAGAGTAGCATACCCAAGCAAAGCAGAAGCCAAACGAGATTAAAGCCTTGCCTTTTCCCCGCCGTTTTTTCATCGGGCAAGCTCAAAAGCGCAAGTGATACAAGCGTGCCAAGCACGCCGACGATGCTAAGTGCGCCAAGCGCTTCCTTAAAATAAAAGGTGCTGAACAGCACGACAACGACAAGACTTGCGTTTCCAAAGAGGGACGTTGCGGACAAGGAGCCCTTGGTATAAGCATTCAAGGCGCTGAGAGTCGCGCCGATGAAAAAGAGCGCGAAAAGCACGGCAAAAAGAAACATATCCGCCGTCACCCTTTCTTTCAGGACAAAGCAAACGAGCCACGAAAGCGCCCCGCCTATACAGGTGGTACAAGTAATACTCAAAATTTTGGCGTTGCCTTCTGTTTTATTCAGCTTTGTACCAATATTGTTCAACGGCAAAAACAACGCCGACAAAAAGGTTAACAAGTACATTTCTTCACCCCCGCTTCATTCTATCACAATGCTTACGGAATAACAATATATGAAAACAGACATTTTTTTGTTTTTTTGTCTGTTTTTACATATTTTTATAGCGAAAGCCTTGTGAAATAAATCCGACTGTGCTATAATAGAGAAAAGCGAAAATATGAGGAAAAGAATTTGTACGATTTAGAGCAAGAGAAGGAAAAAACGAGCTACGGCGTTGCGTTTTCGATAGGAAACACCCTGTTTGAAATCAGCATACACGAACGAAAAAACGATGAAAAAAAAGACAGCTTTGCGCACAACCATTATGTCAATGAGCTTTTGCTTGTTTTGGACGGTAAGCTTGTTATGAAAATCGGGCAGAATGAGTACACGTGCGAAGGCGCTCAAATCCTCTACGTACCAAAGCAAACCTATCATATTTCCTATTACGAAAGCACGTGCTACTATTCTATCGGCTTTTCTATGAAAAAGGAAAAAGAGGCAAAGCAAAAAACGGAGAATACGTACGCCCTTTTTGAAAAGGTGTTTGGAAACGAGGTGTTGACGTATACGAGCAACGAGCGGTTAAACGGGTGCTTTTCGCAAATCGCCCTATATATGCGTGAATATAAGCTTTTATCCTACTATCTCATCCAAAACGAGCTGCGCAAGTTTTTTATCTTACTGACGGAGCACATAATAAAAGAGGGGCATTTATCCGTGAAGTCCCTTCGCCCGCTTGGAACAGTCCATTTTCTTATCTACGAAAGACTGAATTTTGCCAACGTGTACGATATGAAATTGAAGGATCTCGCCAAAGAGCTCTATATCAGCGAGCGGCAGCTCGCGCGTATGATAAAACAAATTTACGGACTCCCATTTGGGAAACGGAAAACAGTGCTAAGAATGCAATCGGCAAAGGAATACCTTGAAAAAACGGATGAAACCTTGGAAAGCATTGCCGCCAAGCTGTATTTTCACGACGTTTCGTCCTTTGTCCAAGCCTTCAAAAAATTCACAGGCGTAACGCCAACAGAATACAGAAGGCAAAGCAAAGCGGAAAAGAATTGACGCTTCCGCTTTGAAAAAGAAACACCAAACAAAAAAGGAACCGCCAACATTCAAACGGTTCCTTTTGTTTTTTGGGATAGTTTATTTTGCCATTTACGCTTTTTTGTATTCATATAAGCGATACAGCCTTTTAGAAAGAGCGCCCGCATACAGCTTTGCAAAAATAAGCCTTTGCGGTCCTTGCAGCTCGTCTATGTATTTCCGCGGCGTCATTTCGTGTTCTTTTTCGTAAAGGAGCGCCCCGCCCTGAAGTGCCTGCGGATCGTCTATACCGTACACCTCGGTAACGCCTACGCTGTTTATCGGATTTCTGCGCTTTGACATTTTGGCAGCAAAGGATGTGTAGCAATCCATCAAAAGAGAAACACTTTCAAAGCGCTCATCAAGAGCAGCTACCAGAGCTTGCATTTCCTCATTCGTCAGGTACATACTCACGCCTTCCATAACAACGATAGCGGCTTTGCTTTCCGCAATCTGTGCTAGCCATTCGGTATCTCTTGCGTCCCCCGCAAGCATTTTGTAATCATCCGATTCGGCATAATACTGTTTTCTTTCTGCTATGACCTCAGAAAAATCCACGTCGTACCACCGATGCTTTTTTGTTCCAACCCTTATAATGCGGCTATCCATTCCGCATCCGATATGAATGACCGCCGCATCCTGTCGCTCTGCCATTTGCCGTATAAGCCATTCATCAAATACAGCGGAACGAATGCCCATATAGTAAGCAAGCCATTTGGATTTAGCCTTTCCTTTAAGCGAAAAGCCTTCCGCTTCCCAAATTTCTTCGGCTTTTTTGTCGTGAAGAAACAAGCCCCGCTTGCTCACGTAGGCTTTTCCATATAGGGGAATGTATAGTGTTTTGTTCACACTGTTCATATCGCACCCATATTATCCTATCAACGCAGAAAGAGCGTCGATATCTTGTTTGGTCGTCGCAAAGGTCGTGACGATTCTTACGACCCTTTTATCCTTAAACCAATATTTAAGGTCATATTCGACATTGATTTTTGCCAGCGTTTCCTTTTCCAAAACGCAGAATACCATATTGCTTTCAACGGGCAAATATATTTCTATACCTTTTTCTCTGAGCTTGCCTTCAAGCAATTTAGCCATTTTGTTTGCATTCGCAAAATGATTGATCCATCTGTCATTTTCAAACAGGCATAACATCTGCGCGCCCAAAAATTTAGATTTATCAAAATGCTGCATAGATTGCTTCAAAATATATTCACCCGCAGGCAATGGATTGCTTTGGGTAAACACCACCGCCTCGCCAAACATTGCGCCCGCCTTTGTGCCGCCAACTGTAAAAACATCAACACCCGTCTCTGCCATCATTTGCCGCAGGGTGACGCCAAGAGCGGCAAGCGCCGAGCCCAGCCTTGCACCGTCGACAAACAGCTTCATCCCGTTCTGATGCGCATATGCTGCCAAGTTCTTCATCTCTTCTAAGGTATAAACGGTTCCCAGCTCCGTCGGTTGCGTGATTGCAACAACCGAAGGTCGGTATTGATGGCTTTCATGCTCCGCAAGTAGTGCTTCTATCATTTTGGGCGTTATCTTGGCATCAAGGGTAGGAATGGATAAAATTTTGTTTCCAAGATTGTATTCTAACGCACCGCACTCGTATGTATTTATGTGAGCCTGCTCAGCGCAGATCACCGTACCGTAGCTTGCAAGCATCGCCTTTAAGGCAACAATATTCGCCGCGGTGCCGTTTATCGTATATAAAACATCGATCTTCTCATCAAAAAAAGACTGTAAATAAGCAGTCGCTTTTGCGGTATAGCTATCGTGTCCGACCTTGCCGTCCACTGCTTCACCGTTTATTCTGACGATTTGTGCAAGCACCATCTCATCGATATTATTCCAAACTTCTCCGCGAAAATCTTTTTTTGCCATATACCCTCCCAAATGCCTTCGTCTTCTGCCCAATTATAGCACAAGTGCCGTTTGCTGTCAACAAAAAACGTGGTGTGTAAAGCAAAAACCACCCGATTAGGTGGTTTGTTTTGAGTTCCCACAACAATTTTGAACCCTGCTATTAAAACACGTTCAAGAACAAAAATCCCTTAACACACATTATTTTACTATATAAATAGCAACAACAAAAATGGAAATCAAAACCATTGTAATAATCAAAAGTGAAAAAAACATTTTCCAATTAAATACCTTTGATTTTTTTCTTAACAAGTCGAAAACTTTAGTACTGTCGAGAATATAATTATTATCAAACCTTTTTTGACTTTCAAGCATAATTGGATTTCTTATATATTCAAATAAAATATTTAAGTGTTTTGATATTATTTTATAGTTAAACAACCAATATACAAATTTATTGCAATCTTTTTGCTCCTCTATCAAATCTAAAATATCATCCAAAGTATTGATCTGTCTTGAAATGGACTCCACCTTTAAATGTTCCATCAATTGATCATTAATTTCGCGAGGATCTTCAAAATTCCTTATAAATCGCATTATTTGTTTGTGAATTGACACATGAGAACGATATGGGTCAACCACTAAAACTCCCCACAAACCAATTATAGCTGTAGACAATAGTGTTGCAAGTATTCCAATAATAAAATCGTCCATATAATAATTTTATCCTTTATCACACCTCTTCAATATCTTTTATGCTTTTGCCGTTTATTGTTTTCCACTCTGTTCGACCATTAGCATTTCTTCCCATCACAATACCAGCAGCCAACGAAGGACTTGTAAACATATAGTCCGTAACAAAAACAAAATCTTGATTTATAATATTTTTCTCTAACATTTTGTTTCTCATGTTCATAAGACTATTTGCAATACTTGGAGCCGTATCTTTAGCAATTTTCGACCCTTTGATTACTACAAATCCGTCAGGCACAAGCAACCCTTTTGCATCTGCTCCTCGCGCAGCTACAATATGAAAAATAGTGTCGTTGTTTTCTTTTTCCGCAATCGATGTGTCAATCTTGTCAAACACTTTATAGCCCAAAGTATTGACCAATAATCTTGCATTCTCAATAAATTCCGACAACATGGATTCGTCGAACTCTGAAATTGAGGAACACGTCGGCACCGTATTGTTAATAATTGATGACCGCTTGGCATCTACAGCAAGAGTATAGAATTTGTTTTCAAGATATTTCACATGGGCTTTATTCAAAATGTTATCCTTTGATATAACAACAACACAATCGTTCCAGTAGTTATGATCTTTCAAATGCTGTTTCAATCTAACAAGCATTTTTTCTGCTTCGCCTACATAAACAGTATCTTTATTATCCTCATCTTTTCCAAAAAGGAAATAAACACCAGTATACTCACAATCTGGACGATTAGCAAATTCGCTTAAATCATTTCTTGAAATTTTATACACACGTCCGTTCCAATTGGATAACTCGCACATAATCCTTCCATTAGGATTGCCATCAAAAATGCACATTTGAATTGTCTTGTTGAAAGTCATATTATCACCTCTTTGTTATATTATAACATATTTCTACATAATTGGCAATAACCTCTTGTTATATTAGAAAATAAAAAGTCGAAGGTTCGAGACCATAAGGTTCAAGAAAAGGTGCCATGGTGAAAGAAGGTTGATTTTTACCCCTAAAAACACAAAAATCCCCCCGAAGTCAAGGGCTTTAAGTATTTAATGAAGCATCGGCTTGCGCCGATATGATGCACTCGCTACGCTCGCATGATGCATTTGCTTCGCAAATATGAAGCGAAGCGCACTAAAAGTTCTCCGTGTGCCGAAGGCACGCTTCATAGGGCGAAGCCCTGCTTCATTCTTCATGCACCGCAAGGTGCGCTTCATTGAAAAAAGCACTTGCCGAAGCAAGTGCTTTTTTCTGGCTCCCCCTGTTGGGCTCGAACCAACGACATCATAGCGCCGGATGCGCTAACAGTCATGCTTACTTCCTAAAATATGTTCGTTTTGTGCGCCAGGCGCAGCCTGCCTTCAAAACTCGCTATTTTAGTTACCTCGCGTCGAAAAACAACACTTAGTTGTTTTTCTCG
>JAGBFG010000005.1 GCA_017936565.1 Clostridia bacterium | reverse complement strand
GTTTGGCGCGTTGAGGAGGTGATGTTCATGAAGGCCGTTTTTAAGGCTGTTATGATACTTAGCTCGGAGAACGTCAAGAATGAATAAGTTTGGCTCCCGAATGGCACCGCGGGTCACCTCCTTTAGCTAAAAACATTGAAACGGCGATTGTACTACCGCAACCGCCGTTTTTTCTTATATTCTGTTTATCCTTCCCATAATGGGTTGCTTGGGCTTTTGAATCCGGAATTCAAAATGTTCCGTCTCCATCAAAAGTTCATCTTTTTTGTCGTACTGCTTGATAACATACGAATATGTCCCCGGAGCCAAACCATTTATTGATTTATAAAAATCTTCAGGAGGCACTTTACATTTTTTTATCATCGACCAAGACAAAATTTCTACAACTTTTCTGCCATCACCCGTCCAGCCCTTGAAGTTTTCTTCTTGTGGGATATACAGAAGAATTTCAGTATATTCGTACTTATCACAACAAGGTTGGAAATAAATGTTGATCAAGTCAGAACTTGTAGAATGCTTTATCTGTGCAGCAGCCAGAAGGTTAGCCTTTCGATCTGCCTCTTGCTTCTGATAATACAAATCCTTATCTGCTTCTACATACTGAATAGAGAAAATATAATCATCAACAATATTGTCTGCGAAAGTGAGTTTAACTTTTTCAACACGATTTTCGAAATCCAATTCTACGGCAAATGCAGTTCCTTTTCGGCTTGCGCTCTGCCATTCACCGCTTACAAGGAAGGTACAAGTTTCTATATTCGGATTCGTTTTAACAACGAACTCATATTTTGTAGAAAAGATATCTTCATCCTGTGTTAGTGTGTAAACATCCTCGTCGTAGTTGAATCCGCCATTTAACACCAAAGAATTTTTCTTAGAAGTACAAGTGAAAAATACACTTGTTTTTTCGGTTTCTAATAATACCTTTGGATATTTATCCATACTGCTTACCTCAACCCATTCTGCAAATATACTCAATGCAGAACTTTATTTCGTCAATTGTCATCGCTTCTTCGGTTCTTTCAGAGTGAACGATGTTGTTTCTGCACTTGCGGAGCTTGTGGAGATACTTAACAAAGTTTGCTTCCACATCATAGCCCCATCCGTCATCTTCGCGACCGTGCTTGGAGCAATACTCATTCAGCATTTCCGAGAATTCTCCTTCGTAGTGATAGTCACAACGAAGAATGGCTTCTAATCTTACGCAAAGCTTGATAATAACGATTTCGGTATTTCCTTTTTCAAGCTCGCTTTCAAAGTATTCCTTTGTTAATTCTGCGACTTTGCTTTCCTTGTCATAAAGATTAGCACAATCATCAAGAATCTGCTGCTTGCACGATGCAATAAATTTCAATACAGCTTCATAAGAGCAATTCGGTCTGAAATATGCATTAGGCGATTTTCTCAAACGAAGATATTGAGCATTTACACCGTTGTAACCCGAACTCGGCAATGTGCTTGAATAGGCAAAATCAGTCATTGTCTTGCAAAGCCCGTCCAACATTTTTTCGCAGAGCTCTACGTTTCTTTCCAATACAAACTTTATAAGTCTGCTCGAACCTTTATCAACTGCAAATCTGAAGAGATCACGCCAATTTCCGTCCGCTAGCATTTGCTTTGCGTTTTGGAGATTAACATAATTGAGCTCAAACTGACATATTGGGTATGCTTCAATAGCCGTCCTAATCAACTTGTAGTTCTTGGATACAAGAATCTCATCTATATGCAAGATACCGTTATGTATTACCGCTTTGATTCTTGGATCATCTGCAAGAATTTCTTCCTCTACTTTTTTAGGTGTATTTTCTACTATCTTTTCGGATTTTGTAGCACCTGTAATAAGATAATCTATGGTAACTCCAAATAAAGAAGCAAGCACAGGAAGAAATTCAATGCTCGGATAGGAATCATCCTTTTCCCATTTACTTACTGCTTTATCACTAACTTGGAGCTTCTCCGCAAGCTCTACCTGAGTCCATTCTTTTTTCTTTCTGAGGGCCGCAATGGTTTGTCCTACGCTATGCTTTTCCATATTCAAAACCTCCGTGTTTTACTGGGTTTATTCTACCATGAATGTGACAAAATGTAAACCTACATTTCGTTGAGCTGCTTTTTTGAGGCTTGTAACCTCTGATTTTCGAATTCTACTTCTGGTAGAATTGTATCATAAAAGCTATATTTTGTCAACATTCCACCGCGACCTTAATAACTCCGTCGCGCTTATTTTCAAACAGTTCATATGCCTCATCGATCTTTGAGAGCGGATAGGTATGCGTGATTAGTGGCTCGGTATCGAGCTTGCCCTCGGCAATGAGCCTCAGTGTTTCTTCGCAATCGCAACCGTCAACGCCGCCGGTCTTGAAGGTCAGATTCTTGCCGTACATATTCGGCAGAGGCAGAGTCTGCGCCTTATCGTAAAGTGCCACCACCGTGACGATCGCATTCGGACGCGCACACTGCCACGCAAGTTCGAAGGTGTTCTCTGCTCCTGCCACCTCAAGCACCACGTCTGCACCGCCGTGAGCGCTGTTCTTGCGAACAAAATCAAGGCATTTTTCGGGCGTAACGGTTAGCACGTCGGGATAATGATCGTTCACAAACTGGATGCGATTCTCGTCCTTCTCGCACACGATGATACGTTTCGGATTTTTCAGCATCACGCAAAGGAGCGTGCAGATTCCTGTGGGGCCTGCTCCGATGATGAGAACGGTATCGTCCTCTGTGATCTCGGAGATCTTCGCCGCCCAATATCCCGTGGCAAGAACATCGCCCACAAGCAGAGCTTGTCTGTCGGTCACGGTATCGGGAATCTTGTTCAAGCCCTGATCCGCGAACGGCACGCGAACATACTCTGCCTGACCGCCATCAATGTGGCAACCAAGTGCCCAACCGCCGTTTTTATCGGTGCAGTTGTTGACGAAGCCCTTCTTGCAGAAGAAGCACTCGCCGCAGAAGGTTTCCACGTTGACCGTAACTCTGTCGCCGGGCTTTACATGCGTGACCGCCGAGCCGACTTCTTCAACAATACCGACCATCTCGTGACCGACCGTAATTCCTTCCACTGCTCTCGGCACGCTGCCGTGCTTAATGTGTAAATCACTCGAGCAGATGCTCGCAAGCGCGACCTTGACAATCGCATCTCTCTCGTGCTGTATAACAGGCTTTGACTTCTCAACCAAGCCGAATTTTCCTTTTGATATGTATGTGTAGGTAAGCATAATTACCTCCTGATTTTCGATACCTTATTATAACATGAAGCAAAAATGTTTGCTCGCAAGGACATTTTTGCGAAGCCGTCAATAACGCAGGCGCACAAAGTGCGCGAAGGGCGTAGCCCAAGACTTGCGCTAGCAAGACTTCCTGCGTTTATTATACCATAAATTTCGTCCTTTTTCAACCGTAATATATGAACACGGCGGCGGATTTCTGGTTCTATATTTTTTGTTAAAATACACTTGACAAAGAAAAGAGTCTGTGTTATACTATGCAGGTAGTTTGCAAATGGGGTTTGCAGGCTATAAAAAAGATAATCCCTATGAAGTTTTTTGGGAAAGTCACCGAAGGGTGTGCCGAAGGAGCGAATCTCTCAGGAGCCGAAAGGCAGGACCGAAAAACAGAGGGGTCTCTGGAGAATCCCGTTGAATCGGGTGCCGAAGGTGCAAGGCTTATGCCGAATCTCTCAGGCAAAAGGACAGAGCGATATAAACTCGCAATTTCTTTCTCCGGAGCCTCTGCTTTTACAGAGGCTTTTTTCATTTTTATTTTAAGGAGGCTTATTATGCAAGCAATTCAAGATTTTCTTCTCCCCATAGTCGTGAACATCAACAAGTATTTGTCCGACTACATTCTCATCATTTTATTGGTGGGCACAGGGCTTTTCTTCACCATTAAGACCCGCTTCGTCCAGGTGCGTTGCTTTGGCGAGGGCATGAAGCGCGTTTTCGGGAATATCTCCCTGCGCGGTGGCAAGCAAAAGGGCGGTCTTTCCTCCTTCCAGGCGCTTGCCACTGCCGTTGCCGCACAGGTCGGCACGGGTAACATCGTTGGTGCTTCGGGCGCTATTCTGGTCGGCGGTCCCGGCGCTATCTTCTGGATGTGGATCATCGCCTTCTTGGGCATGGCAACCATTTATGCCGAGGCAACCTTAGCACAGGAAACCAAGTGCGTTGACGAAGAGGGCAACGTTCACGGCGGTCCCGTTTACTACATCAAAAAAGCATTTAAGGGCACTTTTGCCAAGGTGCTTGCCATTTTCTTCGCCATTGCCACCACGCTTGCCCTTGGGTTTATGGGCACTATGGTGCAGTCTAACTCCATCGCGGAAAACTTCGAGTCCGCATTTGGTATTCCCACTTGGATAGTCGGCTTGGTTCTTGCCGCAATCGCCGCCTTTATTTTCATTGGCGGTATCAACAGACTGGCCTCTGTTACCGAAAAGTTGGTTCCCATTATGGCTGTTATCTTCCTTTTGGGGGGCTTAGTCATTCTCGGCTTCCGTATTCAATTCGTTCCCGACGCTATCGGTCTGATCTTTAAGTACGCCTTTGCTCCTCAGGCTCTCGTTGGCGGTGCATTCGGTGCTGCTATTGCACAGGCTATCAGCCAGGGTGCCAAGAGAGGTCTGTTCTCCAACGAGGCAGGTATGGGTTCTACGCCCCACGCCCACGCAACAGCAAAGGTAGACAAGCCCCACGACCAGGGCGTTGTGGCTATGATTGGTGTGTTTATTGACACCTTCGTTGTTTTGACCATGACGGCTTTGGTGATTATCACCTGCCTTTACACAGGTGATGGCGTTTTAGCCGGTCTTTCGGGCGATGCCTACAAGGTGGCCACATCGGGAGAGCTTGCCCTCGTTTCCAAGTCCACGGCAATGCAGCTGGCCGCCAGCTCCATCTTCGGCAACTTCGGCAACAGCTTCGTTGCTATCTGCCTCTTCTTCTTTGCCTTCTCCACCATCATCAGCTGGAACTTCTTTGGCAAGTTAAATGTGCAGTATCTCTTCAAGAACAGCAAGATTGCCACCATCGTTTACTCTGTTGTGGCCGTTGGCTTTATCTTCCTCGGTTCTCTTCTCTCCAACGATTTGGTTTGGGAGCTTACGGACTTCTTTAACTACCTGATGGTTATTCCCAACGCATTGGCTCTTCTGGCTTTGAGCGGTATTGTTACTAAGCACGCGCGCGCGAAGAGCACTCTTTCCTGCGAGCTTCCCAAGGAATAAGCGCAGCGAAAACATATAAAAAAGCACCCCCAAGTTTCGGAAAAAGGACTCTTGCCCTTCCGTTTGCTTGGGGGTTTTTTTATAAAACATATCAAAAGCTTTCCTGATATGAGGCAAGAAATGCCTTTGTTTTGGGACTTTTTGGATTATCAAAAACCTCGCTTGGTGTCCCGCTTTCTTCTATAACGCCGTCCGCCATAAAAACGACTCTGTCAGAAACGAAGCGGGCAAATTCCATTTCGTGGGTGACGATAATCATCGTTCTTCCTTCATTTTTCAACTCTTTAATCACGCGCAACACCTCGCCTGTCAGCTCGGGATCAAGGGCAGAGGTAGGCTCATCAAAGCAAAGAATAGAGGGTGACAGGGCAAGAGCGCGCGCAATAGCAACGCGCTGGCACTGACCGCCAGACAAGTGACAAGGATATTCGTTTATTTTGCTTTCCAATCCGACGCTTTTCAAAATTTCCATAGCCTTTTGGCGATTTCTTTCTGTGATTTCCGCCTTTGCGACACGCCTTTTCCGAAAAGGAAGCCTTTTAACGCCCTCTCGCTCAAACGTTCTTAAATTCAAGGGAATTAATACGTTTTGCAGGGTTGTGTATTGAGGAAACAGGTGAAAGGACTGAAATACAAGCCCGAAGGAAAGCCGTTTTTCCCGAATTTCCGTATCGGTATAAAGCGCTTTCGCGTCAAAAAGCAGAGTATTCTCGATAAAAAATTCCCCTTCGTCTGCCTTTTCTAAAAAATTCAAGCAACGCAAAAAGGTTGTTTTTCCGCCGCCCGAGGAGCCGATAACGGAAATCACTTCC
Source organism: Clostridia bacterium (assembly GCA_017936565.1). Taxonomy (GTDB): domain Bacteria; phylum Bacillota; class Clostridia; order Oscillospirales; family CAG-272; genus UBA1740. The sequence continues at coordinate 6,925 of JAGBFG010000005.1, read as the reverse complement.
CCCTTTTCCATAGAAAAGTCTATTCCCTTTAATACCTCGTTATCGCCAAAGCGCTTGCGAAGATTCTTGATTTCTAAAAATGCCATAAGGACACTCCTTTTCATTTATACGCGATAGTAGGAAAGCTTCTTTTCTAAATAGTTGAACAACAGCGTTAAGCCGCCAACAAAAATCAAGAAGAACACCCCGATATAGAACAACGGCCACACAACGCCCTTTGACAAAATATAGTTCTCGTTCTGATAAAAAATTTCCGCTACCGCAATCACACGGGCAAGCGAGGTGTCCTTTACCAAGGTGATAACCTCGTTGCTGATAGGCGCTAAAATGCGCTTTACCACCTGCATAAGTATGACGCGGAAAAAGATTTCGGGCTTTGTCATCCCCAAGACTTGTCCTGCTTCATACTGCCCGTGGGGAATACCCTCAATACCGCCTCGGTAAATTTCGGAAAAATAGCAGGCGTAATTGATGACGAAGGCGACAAGCGCCGCTGTAAAGCGCCCGTTTACGCCATTGAACAGTTGAACATCAAACAAAATGCCCGGGACGTAAAAAACCACGAAAAGCTGCAGCATCAAGGGGGTGCCGCGTATGATCCAGACAAAGATCCTCGTTACATATTGCAAGGGCTTGATTTTACTCATTGAGCCAAAGGAAACCACAAGCCCCAGCGGCAGAGAAAAAAACAAGGTTAAAAAGAAGAGCAAAAAGGTTTTACCGAACCCTTCCAGCAACAAAAGCGTTATATAAGAAAATGACATATATGACTCCATTTCACAAGCCTGCTCTTTTCGGAGCAGGCTTGTTTAAGACAATTATTGACCGATGTTTTTAATCAGTGCATTGGAAAGACCGTACTTCTCGGCAATTCTATCCAGCGTTCCGTCAGCAGAGAGCTTAGCGATAGCCGCATTCACCTTTTCGGTGAAATCGCTTCCCTTACGCAAGCCGATGGCATACACCTCAGCAGGAAGCTCTATTGCCCGCGCGATAGCGAGATCCCGATAGTCACCCTGACCGACCAACGCCTCTGCCATCAAAACGTCAATAACAATGAAATCCACCGTTCCGCTGTTCAGCTCCAAGAGCGCCTTGCTTTGCACGTTGACGGCGGTATAATCCTCGGAAGCACCCTTGGCAACGGTTTCGCCCGCGCTTCCGCCCTCAGCCATTCCTCTTTTGCCTGCCAAGGACGCCAACGTTGTGTAAGTGTCTAAATCGCCCTTCTTGACGACAACGCATTGAGAGTTGTTCAAGTAGGCATAGGAGAAATCCACATGCTCGGTTCTGGATGTTCCGTCTTCCTCGGCACCGTACGTAAAGCCGTTCCAAATCATATCAATAGAGCCCTTGTTTAATTCCAGATACTTTGAGGGCCAATCAATCACCTGAAACTTAACCTCCAAGCCAAGCTCCTCGGCAACCGCCTTCGCAAACTCGGTATCAAAGCCAACAAGGTTTCCATCCTCGTCAAAATAGTTCATCGGCGCATAAAGGGTGATACCGCAACGGAAATACCCGTTTTCCTCAAACTTTTTTGCATCCTGCGTTCCGCAAGACGCAAAGGCAAAGCAACAACCTACAAGCAATGCCGCTGTCAAAACCAATGACAAAATTTTTTTCATTTTTATATTCCTTCTTTCTTTTATCGCTTCACCGCTTTAATGCTTTATCTTAATGAAGTATGGCAATATAATAGCACATTGTTTTTTGTTTGTCAAGGGGTTTTTGAAAAATTTTTTATTTTTTTCAAAGAACAAAAAACGCGAGCGAGGGCTCCTTTTTTCAAGATAGAAATTGCACCGAAATTGGGAGTGCTTGATACCGCCCAAACAAAATCCGTCATACTTTCTCTGAATTGATTTTACGGCTTTTCTACAATGTTTAAGTAAGGAAAGATATTTTCTACATCTCCTGCCCCTATCACCAATAGGACATTTTCTTCCTTATCCTGCTCCTGCAAAAAGGCGGCTGCGCTCTCAAAGTCGGGCAAGAAAAGGGCGGCGGCTTCCTTGGCAAGCATTTCACTGTCAAGCTCCGCTTTGGCTTCTCTTGCGGCATAGACGGGCAAGACGCCGCACGTTTCCGTTTCACGTAAAAGAGAGGCAAGGTCCGTATGGAAGGCGGCGAGTCTTGAATAGGTATGGGGTTGAAACACGACAACGGTTTTCCCCATCAGGCGCGCTGTCTGTAATACCGAGGAAAGCTCGCTCGGGTGGTGTGCGTAATCTAAATACACGGGTGCGTTTTGCAGCCTACCCATATATTCCATACGGCGCGGAATACCCTTATAGGAGCACAGCCCCTTCAATATGGCTTGCTTAGGCACGCCAAGGCTTTCGCACAGGGCGGCGGCGGCTAAGGCGTTTTCTATTTGGTATTCTCCCGGCGTTTGCAGATGGACCTGACCGATGCAAAGGGCGCCCTCATAGAGAGAAAAGGACCAAAAGCCACCCCTCTCTTTTTTGCCGACGGCATAGAAATCACCCTTGTATCCAAACGTTTTGACAAGAACACCCTTGCGCTCGCAAAGGGGAGCTTTTTCCCTGGGCAAAATCAATCTTTTGACCGTCCTTTTACGAACAAAGGACTGAAAGGCGGAAAGGACGCTTTGTAAATCAGGATAGTAATCGGTATGCTCCCATTCTATATTCAGTATAGCGATATGGGTTGGCGCAAAGGAAAGAAAGGCGGCTTTATATTCACACGCTTCCATAAGTAAAATTTCTCCGCTTCCCTTACGGTAACACCCCTCTTCCTTGGAAAAGGGGGCGCCCGAAAGCACCGTGGGGGAGAGGCTTGTATGGCGAAGAATCTCGGCGCACATTCCGACGGTACTGCTTTTTCCGTGCATACCCGCAACGCAGGCGCAAACAGGAAAGCGCCGACTGATTTCTCCTAAAAAACGGTTACGCGGTACCGCTTCGATACCCGCTTCCATTGCCTTTTGCAAAAGCGGATGGGCGAGAGGAACGGCGAGGGTATAGACCAAAAGATCCGCTTCCGTTATTTTTTTCCCTTCTTCCCCGATTTCGATGTATATTCCTTTTTGAGAGAGCCGACGTGTAGCTTGGTTTTCGGCTCTGTCGCTGCCAAAAACAGAGAAGCCGAGGTCAAGGCACAGCTCCGCTATGGCAGACATACTGACCCCGCCTATTCCCAAAAAATATATTTTTTTACCCGTTTCGTCAAAAAATGCTTGGGAAAAAGAGGAAGAGGGGAACGAAAAGAGGGATTTTGGGGGTGTTTTTTGGCGTTTTTTGGGGGAAAATAGGTGACATAATGCGTTTATTGTTTTTTTTATAAAATATCTCATTTCTATCGCAAAACCTTCACATTTCATTGTTATAATACAAATACAGAAAAGCACAACTAAAACTACATTCTTTTAAGGAGAACAAAAATGCAAATCTCGGATATTAAAATCAGAAAATTTTTTGACGAAGGCCCTATGAAGGCCATTGTTTCGGTGACGTTTGGCGACGCGCTTGCCGTTCACGACATCAAGGTCATTTACGCAAGAGACCGTTACTTTATTGTGATGCCCAGCCGAAAAAATCCCGATGGCACCTATCGGGATATTGTGCATCCCATCAACGCCGCCTTCCGCCAAGAGCTTGAAAACGCGGTCATTGACGCCTATCACGTACAGCTGATTGCTATGCAAAATGAAATGGCTGCCGAAGAAACCCCCGCGGAAGAATCCTTGGTATAAAGAGTCTTCCTCTATAAACATTATAAAGATAGAAAAGCGAGTTTATGGCTCACTTTTCTATTTTTTTTAAAGACGCTTTTTCTGTTATTCGTATAAAAGGAAGAAGAGTTGGCAAGGCTACCAAGGAAGAAAAAAGAAGGGGATTTTTCCTATGTATAAGATTTGTATGCTTACCTCATCCCTTGGCATTGGGGGCGCTGAAACGCACATTTTAGCCTTGGCAAAGGGCTTGACGCAAAAGGGGCATTCCGTTACTGTGGTATCAGCAGGCGGCTCCTTGGCGCAGCATACAGAGCCCCACGCTTCCTTGCGCTTTGTTTTTCTCCCCTTGAACGATAAGAAAAAATGTCTTTTCTGCACACGGGCTCTTAGGCAATTATGGAAAAAGGAAAAATTTGATATTATTCACGCCCACGCGCGCTATCCTGCCCTGCTGGCGCGCCTTTCGGGCGGCAGTCCCTTGGTTGTTACCGCGCATTTTCCCTTTTCGGTATCCTTTCCCCGCCGTTTGCTTTCCGTTTGGGGCAAGGGGACATTGGCGGTCAGTCAGGATATTGCTGACTATTTGGTAAAGGAGTACAACCTTTCTCGCGAAAACATTTTCATCACCCGCAACGGCATAGACACCGAGGTTTTCTGCCCCTTGCCAACAGAAAAAGAGGGGTTTTCTATTTATCACGCGGGACGCTTTGACAAGGATCGTTCTCTTGCCGCTTTCACGCTTTTGGAAATGATGAAGGGCGAAATGGGAAGGAAGGTCACCCTGCATTTGATTGGGGACGGAGAGGATTTTTCACAAATCAAGACAATAGCGGAGCAAATAAATCGGCAAGATGAGGAAGAGCGTGTTTTTTTGTACGGGGCGCAAAGTCACCTATCTCCCTTTTTACAAAGGGCAGACTGCTTTGTGGGGGTTTCCAGAGCCGCCTTGGAAGCTATGGCATGCGGTGTTCCTGTGATTTTAGCGGGCAACGAGGGCTTTTCTTCTCTGTTTACACCAGATAAGGCGAAGGAAGCGGAGAAAAGCAATTTTTGTTGCCGCGAGGGCATCCCCCTTTCGCTCCCTCTATTAGAAGAAGCCGTAAAAGAGGTTTTATCTATGTCCTCTGCCGAGCGCAAGACAATGGGCGCTTATAACAGGCAGTATATAGAAAAAAACTATTCCCTTTCCCCGATGACAGAGGATGCAGAACGGGTATATTCTCGCATTCTCTCTCAAAGCAAAGAGGCGGTGCTTTGCGGATACTACGGTTTTTTGAACAGCGGAGATGAATGGATGAAGGAAGCACTCGTAGCAAGGCTCTATCGGGAAGGATATGCTCGCATTCACATTCTTTCCAGCCGCTCTTTATCCTGGAAGGTCTTTGGCGCTATAAAAAGAAGGGCGGATTTTTATTTGGGCGGGGGAAATCTTTTACAGGACGCCACCAGCCGCCGCTCTCTTTGGTTTTACACCGCTCTTTCCCGTTACGCCTTGAAAAAAGGGTGTTCTCTTTCTTTGCTTTCATCGGGAATCGGTCCTTTATCTCAAAGGGGAGTAGAAAAGGCTTTGCCCATTTTAACAGGGGCAAGGAGAATAGAAGCCCGAACCCGCAAGGACGCCGAGGCTTTTTACCAAGCGGCTCCAAGTGCTTCGGTTTTCTTAACCCACGACGCCGCGCTTGCCCATCCTTTTCCCGAGAAAAGCCAAAACGCTTCTCTGGTTCTTCTGGTTTTACAAAAGCCCCCCTCTTCCATAGAATATGAGTTTTTTTCTTCCCTTGCTCATTATTTACGCGAGAACGGGACGCTGCAACCCTTTATAGTTTCTCTCAACCCTGCAGACAATGCCTTTTGCAAAAAAGCAGGACAAGCGCTTTCCCTGCCCCCGTCGTTTGTTCTTTTGAAGGGAAAAGAGGACGTTTTTTCTTCTCTGCTTTCCCGCGCGGCTTTTGTCTTTTCCAACCGCTTGCACGCCGCCGTTGCGGCACTTGCCTTGGGCGTTCCCTGCGTTTTATTTCCCCAAAGCGCCAAGGCTACTGCCTTTGCCGAGGACGTAAAGGAAGAGGCAGAAAGGCTTGGTGTTCCCGCCCCGTGTCGTCTTCTTCCCTTTTCTTTTGAGCCGTTTTATGATTTTTCACCCAAAGAGGAAGAAATCCTACAAGTAAAAAACAGTTTGCTCAACCGTTTTATTCCTTTTTCGCCGACAAAATAAAAAAACTTGAAAAAATCTCGCAAAACTTTGCGTAAAGCCCTTGACAACCCTAATTTTTTATGATATAATCCTTTTCGTTGTGAGAGAGTTTGCTGGTGTAGCTCAGCTGGTAGAGCAGCTGATTTGTAATCAGCAGGTCGGGGGTTCGAATCCGTCCACCAGCTCCATCATCACACTTCATAAGGGGGAATTCCCGAGCGGCCAAAGGGGGCAGACTGTAAATCTGTTGTCACTGACTTCGGTGGTCCGAATCCACCTTCCCCCACCAGAAAAAAGCACACATTTGTCTACCAAGACAATGTGTGCTTTTTTAAACGAAATTTGCCCTTGCGGGCAAGTGAAATAGCTTCGCTGTGAAATATTTGCTCCGCAAATGTGAAATATCCGCTAACGCGAATGTGGGCAAATTTCATTTCACATTGCGACGTAGGAGCAATATTTCACAATTCATGGAGTGAATTATTTCACATTCGGCGCACGCCGAATATTTCACTTGAAAATCTAACGGGTTTGTGATATAATATAAGCGGAAAGGCGGTTAAAATATGAGTTGGAACGAATTTTACAAATCCATTCAAGAGGCATGTCATATAGAAGACGAAGCTACTGTAAAAAAAATACCGTTTGAAAACATCATTGAAATCACCTCGGAAGAGTTGGTTTTCAAAAACAGTGATGGAGAAACCGAAAAAATCAATCTCGACGAATGCGCTAAAAACTACGATTTGGCGCAGGGCATATCGCCCGAACAACGAGAGGGTAGATTAAAATGCATTGGCGGCAGATGTTTTCCTTTCTTTGAGTTTTTTACGCCCACTCACCATACAAGATTTTACATACCATTGAAGAAAACAGCATTCACTCGATTCTTGAAAAAGATCGGTTGGAACCCGTACACAAAGCAGTTTTCAGAATACTATGCATTTCAAAGGAAGCTTAACGCTTTAGGCTTTACTTCTCTAGATTTGACATAAGAGTTCAAAACCAACTTGCCGACTTTACGCACCTTTTTT
>JAGBFG010000004.1 GCA_017936565.1 Clostridia bacterium | reverse complement strand
AGAGATATCGAAGTGGTCATAACGGGGCTGACTCGAAATCAGTTTGTGCGAAAGCACACGAGGGTTCGAATCCCTCTCTCTGCGCCATAAACGGAAAGCATCCTCTTTTGAGGGTGCTTTTTGTTTTTGGTGTGAGAATACAATGGGGTTCGAACGCAGTGAAAAAAACAACACAGTGTGTTGTTTTTGAGCGGTGACCGAAAAATTTTGCAAAGCATATCATTAAATCTTATCCGAAATGCTTCGCAAAATTCAAGAAAGAATCCCTCTCTCTGCGCCACAAGCCTGCGTGCTTTGCCTTGCAGGCTTTTTTCTTATGTTCTAACCTTATGGCAAAAGAGCTTAGCGTTTTTGAAATATTATTATTGAAGAATTTACATATTTGTGATATACTTATTTTAGGATGAAGACGGATTACAAATCATAAATGCGGAGGGAGATCATTATGTCAAAGATTTTAATTGTTGTAGATATGCAAAACGACTTTATTGACGGAGCGCTCGGCACGAAGGAAGCGGTCGCTATTGTTCCCTATGTGAAGAAGGTGATTGAGAGCTTTGACGGCAAGGTTCTCTTCACAAGAGACACGCATTCTGAGAACTATATGCAGACGCAGGAAGGAAAAAACCTACCTGTTCCGCACTGTATCAAGGGCACAGACGGTTGGCAGATACAAGATGAGCTTGATGCACTGCGTTTGACAGAGGCTATTGACAAGCCCACCTTCGGTTCTTCGGCTCTGGTTGACGTACTGAAAGCACAAGACAATATTGAAAGCATCACCTTTCTTGGACTTTGTACCGATATTTGCGTCATTTCAAACGCAATGCTGGTAAAAGCGTTCTTTCCCGAGGTGCCGCTGACCGTCGACGCGAAGGGTTGCGCGGGAGTCACTCCCGAGAGCCATAAAAGAGCACTGGAAGCTATGAAGGCTTGTCAAATAAAGGTCATCAACGAAGACGAGTGAAATCTGAAATTTGATGTGCTACTTGGCTTGAAAGAAAATTGCCGCTGAGGAGTTAAACCCCCTCAGCGGTGTTTTTTTACCTTGCTGTCAAAGCAATTATCCTATCTGTGTGATGACAAGATGTGCGGACACGGGGCGAGTTCCACCGGCAAGAGGCGTGATGGTAAGAGCTGCTGCGTTTCCAGCGGGATTACGGACCGTCAAAACCGAGTTGACCGCTGTGGTAGTTACGATAACCATACCAACGATTTGGGACGTTCCCGTAGCACGACCCGCAACGGTATAATCAAGGTCCTGACCATTCAAGGTCAAAATCAGCTGTCCTGCCTCGGTAACGCTGACTTGGAACAATATCTGATAGGCTCCTATAGGACCGAGATTGAAGGATGACGGACCAAGACGACCTATATTTGTGTTGGCTATCGGACCGTTTTGCGGAAAGCTGACGTCGGTACCCGGTGCTACCGTTGCCGAATTGTCGGGCGGCATCAAGGCATAAAAATCAGCGTAGCTCAATACTCCACCGGGGACTCCTTGTGGTCCCTGTGCGCCTGTTGCACCTGTGGGACCCGTGGGGCCTGTCGCACCCGTGGGACCTGTCGCACCTGTCGCACCCGTAGGACCTGTCGCACCTGTCGCACCCGTAGGACCTGTCGGACCCGTGGGGCCTGTTGCACCTCGAGGACCGGGTGGACAGACCACACACGGATTTTTATTTTTATCTTTATCACAGCAAGACTGCTGATTATTACAGTTACTTTGGCAACCGTTTTGACAGTTATTGCAATAACAATTGCCTGTGCTTCGCATAAATGGATTTTGTCTGCTCATAAAAATACCTCCTTTGTAAATTGGGGTGAAGCACATTACATTATATGTCGTTTTTGGGCAAGCAGATACAAGCAGTGGCGGATTGTGACGCAAGTGGGGTTTCAGCCCATATGGGTTTGCTTATCTCTCTTCCAAGAGAAATGTAACACGAACAGCGTTGCGTTCCTTATTTTATAGGTTAATTTTTAATTAGCAGAATACAAAGTAAAGATAAAAATCCCGTATGGCATTCGCCACACGGGATTTCGTTTTGAGGAGAAATTACCTTTTGGTAAATTGCTTTAAATTCTTCATTACTTAATCAAGAATTTGCACTCTTTTTCATTACCTGCAAAGGCTTTTTTCATATCTCCGATAAGGCGCTTGGGCGTATTGATGAAGGCATCGTTACTTCCGCCTGCCATATGAGGAGTTAAGGTTACGTTGTCAAGGGTAACCAAGGGATAATCCTTGGAGGGCGGCTCAACGTCAAACACGTCAATAGCGGCGCCCGCAATGGATTTGGACTTCAAAGCGTCATAAAGCGCTTTTTCGTCAACAAGAGCGGAGCGAGAGGTGTTGATAAGATATGCCGTCTTCTTCATAAGAGAAAGCTCTTTCGCACCAATCATATGCTTGTTTTCCTCGGTCAATCTTGCGTGCAAGGAAACGAAGTCGCTGTTTTTCATCAATTCTTCCAGAGAAACGAGGTTAACATCGTCGCCCTTGTAGAAGGGATCGTATACCAAAACATTCATATCGAAGCCGCTGAGCTTTTTCGCTACCAAGCGACCAATCTCGCCATAGCCGATAAGACCGACGGTTCTTTCGCCCAAGTCAGGAATCATACCGCTATTGGAATAATCTCTGATCCATTCGCCGTTCTTGATACCGTGATGGCCGCGGGCGATGTTTCTCGCTTCGCAGATGATCATACCAACGGTGAAATCGCTGACCGCGTGCGCGTTACGCCCAGGGGTATTGAAAACCTTGATGCCCTTTTCTTTTGCGTACGCAACGTTTACGTTCTCGTATCCTGCGCGCAGAACACCGATGTATTTCAGGTTTTTGCAAGCGTCAATGATTTTCTTCGTGATGGGGCAGAACTGCGTGATGATGATGTCAGCATCGCTGATAGCTTCCATCAGGTAGTCAGGCGCTTCAAAATCCTCTCTGCCGCCCTGCTCAACCAGAAGGTTGATGTTTTGCAGCTCGTCAAAGCCCTTCAATTTCCATTCAACCGTATGTACTTCTACGTTTTCGATATTCTTGATACCGTTTTCGATGTATTCGCAAGGGATAAATAAATCACCAATTCCAACAAGTTTCATCTTTTTTTCTTCCTTTCTCGCTATTAAACTCTGCCGTTGCTGCCAAAGGTTCTGATCTTGTTTCTGATAACCTCTCTCATACGGGCATTGGCTTCTTCATAAACGAAGATGGGCCACATGGACATATTCTGAATGTTGTTGAGCTTATCCTTCAAGCCTGTATTCAAGCCGTTGAGCACCTCAGAGAAAATATTGATTTTCGTGATACCGCGGGCAATCGCCTGCTTTACCTGATCATCGGGCGTTCCGGAGCCGCCGTGAAGAACGAGCGGAATTTTGCTGATTTTGTTGATTTCGTCCAAGCGGTCAAGACGCAAGGTAGGAGTGGAACGGTATACACCGTGCGCCGTACCGATAGCAACGGCAAGAGCGTCAACGTTGGTGATGTCAACAAACTTTTCTACCTCGAGAGGATCGGTAAGGCTGTCCTCGGGGTTTTCTTCCTTCGCGTCGGCATTGCCCATCATAGCATCTTCGCCCGTACCTGCGATAGCATCGCAAACGTGACCAAGCTCTGCTTCCACGCTCACGCCCTTGGCGTGCGCCATATCAACGACGATCTTGGTGTTTTCCGCGTTTTTCTCAAAGGGAAGAACGCTTCCGTCATACATAACGGAGGAAAATCCTGCGTCGATAGCCTGCTTGATATCGTTAAAATCGGTTGCATGGTCCAGGTGAACGCAAACGGGAACGCTGTAATTCTTAGCAGCCTCCTGCAAAAGCGCGGTCAGAAAATGGATGCCCTTGTTTTCAAGGTCTGCCTTCAAGCACATAAACATAGCGGGGGACTTCTCTTCCTCGCAAACCTCAATGACAGACTTGATCATCTCATAGTTGCTGACGTCGAATGCGGGAATCGCGTACTTCTTTTCTCTGGCATCTGCCAGCATTTCCTTCATGGTTACAAACATTTTATTTTCTCCTTTAATAAATTATAATCATCTCATTAACATACCGCCGGTAACGTCAAGAGTTGCCCCTGTGATGTAATCGGCTTTATTGCTTGCCAGATACACAACCGCATATGCGACCTCACTGGGATCGGCAATTCTTCTGAGCGGTATTCTTTCAAGATAAGCGTCTTCTCTTTGCTCCAACGCGTCCTTATTCATGGGAGTACGCATCATACCGGGGGCAACGGCGTTGACATTGATGCCCAAGGGCGCCGCTTCTCTCGCCATAGATACGGTAAAGCCCACCATACCTGCCTTAGAGGCGGCGTAGTGCGCGTGTCCGCTTGTTGAGCCGTGGAACGCTGCTTGCGATACCAGATTGATGATTTTACCCTTTTTGCCGCTCGCAATGCGCTCATTCAAAAAGTTTCTGGACAGAATAAAGGGAGCAATCAAGTTGATTTCAAGCGTTTTTCTGAATTGGTCCGAGGTCATATCCTTCACGTAAGCGGTGGGCCAGATACCCGCGTTGTTTACCAAGATATCCACAGCTCCTACCTGCTTCCACAGGTTTTCAACAGATTCCTCATCGGAGAAATCAGCCATAAAATATTCGCCGCGCGAAAGCTCCGAAAGAACGCCCTCAAGCAGCTCCTTTTCTGCCTCGCGCCCGTGCAAAATAACATAAGCGCCCTCTTCATCGAAAACCTTAGCCAAGGTTTTTCCAAGTCCTCCTGCCGAGCCTGTCACCAAGACTCTCTTATCCTTCAAGCCGTAATCCATATGCTATACCCTCCCTGTTAAAAATTTTTTGTACTTTGTTTGATAAGCATTTATATTGTCCGTATTTGGAAGATACGTCTGATACCGAGGGGCAAGCGCGTGACACGCTTCGGCAATATCCGCGTACTCGCTCGTGGCGACGACAGCCGCCATCACGTTGCCAAGCATTCCCGTGTTTTTAATATCGGGCACGCAAAGGGGATATGCCAAGACGTCGGCAAAAATCTGACACCAGACGTCGCTATTCGTCGCACCGCCCATAAATACGATTTTATCAATCGAAACGCCGCTTTCCGTCAGCGCCTCTAACTGCTTCTTATGCCCGAAGGCAACACCCTCATAGAGCGCACGAATCATCGTTTTGTAATTGTCCTCGTGGGTCAGGTTGAGGAAGGCGCCATTCCCTTTATCCGCATTATAGATATAGGGGCGATATATAAGCCCAACCGCGTCAGCCGAGAAGGTGCTGACAATTTCGTCCGCCTCTTTATAGCCGATGTGCGGGAAAACGTTTTGAAGTAAAAATTCCAGATTGACGCTGGATGTGGGCGCTGACTCTATGTATAAATATTTGCTGCCGTCTATGTAATTGACGCATTGCAGGAATTTTTGGTTTTGGGGCTTTTGGGACTGAACGGACGCATTAATGCCCCAAGTGCCCGAAATGACGCCGCAGGCACCGTCGTCATAAACACCGGCTCCCACAAAGGACGCTGCCGCGTCAAAAAAGCCTGCAACCACCGCCGTACCAACGGAAAGGCCCGTTTGCCTTGCGGCTTCCTCATTCACAAAGCCGACAATATCGGTGCTTTTTCTGATAGGCGGGAAAAACGCGCCTGCCTCTGCAACACCTAAAATTTCAAAGACTCTTTCATCGTATTCACCGAGACAATTATTCATCACACCGCCGGCGGCGGCATCGGTATATTCGGTAAAGGCATTGCCGCACAGGCAATAGTTAATGAAATCCTAGCAAAAGAAGGCAGTACCGATTTTATCGAAAATATCCTTGCGCTCGTTTTTCAAATAGTTTAATATCATCAAGGGCTGACCCGACCAGATTTTCTGCAAGGTATAGCCGTACAGTTCCTCGATACGCGGGCTGCTTTTATATGTATCCACATATTTTTGCGCCAGGTCAAAGGTTGCGGTATACGCCTCATCCATCACCTTGCCGCCCTTATCGATAAGATAAAGGCCGTTGCCGTGGCCGGCGCAAGAAATGCCCTTGATATCGTCCTTATTAATGTCATTTTCCATTATGAGCTTCTTAATGCAGAGGGCGGCGCATTGCCAAAGGACAGCGGGCTCTATTACGTTGGAATGAAAGGGTGTCTGAGCGGAAGAAAAGCAAATATTGTTCCCGTTTTTATCAAACAAGCCCACTTTTATTTTTGTATGGCCGATATCCATACCCAAATAGTATTTCACCTGTACTCTCCTTTGCCGCAAAGATACCTTAATTATATACCAATTGTTTACTTTTGTCAATATACTTTTGCAAATATACTTTTGTAAAAGTACAAATGTTTTTTTAATAAAAAGCAAAAAAACTATTGCAAGTTTATAAAATTTGTGATACATTATAGACAACGATGAAAATGAGGTAACGCAATGAAATATTCTATTGATAAATTGGTAGAGGCGGCAACTCTGTATTACAAATACGAATACACACAGCAGGAGATTGCGAAGAAGCTCAACCTTTCAAGGCAGACGGTCATCAGTATGCTTGCCGAGGCAAAAAAGCAGAACATCATTGAAATCAAGATAAACAATCCATTAGAGGAATCCAAGGAGCTTTCGAGCAAGCTGAAGGAGATGTACAACCTAAGTGAAGCAATCGTTTTGCCGTACACCTCTATGGATGAAAACCTTATCAGCCTTTTCTTGGCAGACCGCGCCACAGAGCACATCAACCGCCTGATTGGCAACGGCAACAAGAAAATCGGTATTGGATGGGGACGGACCGTATGTCATTTCATCAATGCCTTCACAAGACGGGAAACGGAAAACACCGTTGTCTTCCCGCTTATGGGCGCCACGGACCACACCCAGCCCTATTTTATGTCCAACGAGCTTGCCCGGAATTTTGTCGAAAAAATTTCCGCCAAGACCCAATATGCCTACGTTCCTGCCAACCCCTCTGATAGCAAGGACTCCGACCTTTTCAAGAAAACTGCTTCTTACGCTATGCTACATAGCCTGTGGGAAAGCATTGATATCGCCATTGTCGGACTTGGTATGAACCCCTCTCTTGAAAAGCTCGTCAGAGACAGGTATCCGGGTGAGGACACCTTGAAGATAACAAGCAGCATTGTCGGAGACGTCTGCATCAACTATTTTGATATAAACGGCAAGCTTGTCGATATAGGTCCTGAGATGATTCACGCTTCCCTTGCGGAATTTGCAAAGGCAAAGCGCGTGGTCGCCATTGCGGGCGGCGCTTCCAAATTCTGCGCAATAAAGGGCGCGCTTAGCACAGGCGTTATAACGGACATCATTTTGGATATGGGTGTTTGTGAAAAATTATTGGAAAAATCTTAACCTTATCCCCTTTACAAAAGCATACAAAAACGGCTGAGTCTGCGACTCAGCCGTTTTTTTCAGGGGAAGCAACTGTTTAATAGAGAAGGCTTAATCCTCCCAACTGACCTCTTCCTCTACGAAGCCCTTTTTCTTTTTCGCTTCAATAATCCTTCTTGCCACAAGACCGCTGACCATAACCAAAAGCGTGATAAGCCAACCGCCGACAATGAGCGCCCATTGCGGATATCCACCGTAATTGCCATTGTTCTTAACGAACAAATCGTAAATGTTCCAAGCGAAAAGCGCCGACAAAATCAAGGGAGCAATGAATTTAACAGAGGTCACGAACCACCAGGCAGGCATTTTGAACTTGCTTGTATTGCGGTTGATTTCAAGTAACACCTTTTGCGGCTTGAAGAACCAGCCGAGCGCGATACATTGCAGAATACCCACGATGATAAGATTATAGGAGTTCGCCCAGTTATCCACAATATCAAGCCATGCAAGACCTGCTCTTGTCGCGAAGAACACGGAGCATACCAGCATAATCAGAATGACAACCTTGGTTGTCTTTTTGGCGTCCAAATGAAAGGAATCGGCAATAGCGGCAGAAACGCCCTCAATGATGGAGAATGCCGAGTCAACGGCAAGCGCCACCAAGCACAGATAGAACAGCGCGCCGAATATGGCGTTCACAATACCCGAGCTTGTCAGGCTGACTATCGCCTGCGGATATACGATAAAGGCGGTAGAAATGCCCGAGGGGGTCATTTCGCCCAGCATACCGACGCCGCCCATAGTGGTAAACATGGCAACGCCCGCCAGAACGCTGATTAAAATATTGGAGATGCCGATAATCATACCGTCCACGGCAATATTGGAGTCATCCTTCAAATAAGAGCCGTAGGCAAACATAATTGCCATCATAACCGACAGGCTGTAAAAGACCTGACCGATAGCGTCAACCCAGATCTGCGGGTTACGCAGGGCGTTAAAATCGGGCACGAACAAAGCGCGGATACCGTCCATCGCACCGGGCATAGTCAAGCCCTTTACCGCGATGATGCCAAGGAAGATAACGGGAAGAAATACGGTGTATTTGACAATCTTTCCAACGCTCTCGGTGCCGTTTCTCAGGCAATAGAAAATACTCGCCCAGGCAAGCACAAAGGGAATAATCATAGAAGGGGCAATGCCGTAATTTTCAACGGTCCCCGTCGTTTGAATGGTATTAAAAAACAAGTTTCCTGCCGCTGCGGTATCTCCTGTCATTCCAATAAACTTGAAGCTCACCAGAACCATCAGAATAACCCAAGCATATACAATGGCATAGTAGCACCCAATCACAAAGGCGTTTGAGGTGGCTGCCCACCCGACAAACTCAAACTTTTTATTGATGCCGCGCAAGGAAGAGGTAACACCCTTCTTCATTTTTCTGCCAATCGCGATTTCCATCATCAAAAGAGGAATGCCAAAAACAAAGGTCGCGATAATGAACACAAGCAAAAACGAGCCGCCGCCGTGCTTCGCCGCAAGCCCCGGAAAGCGCCAAGCGCACCCCAAGCCAACCGCGGACCCAATCGCCGCCAATATAAAGGTAAACCTTGATGACCAACTTCCTCTTGTCTCCATGCCAAAACTCCTTTTTTGTATAGATGTATAAGATTATAGCATCTTTTTTTGCATCTGTCAATTCTTGCGCTCAAAAAAACGGGGAAACTTTTTGAAAAAAGCTTTCCCCGTTTCGCGTTTTATGATTTATTGAAGAGCTTTTTGAAGAACCCGCTCTTCTTGCTGTTGTTGGAATCGGTGCAGGAATCCGAAAAGGAGCGAAGCAGCTCCTTTTGCTTGCCACTCAGGTTTTTGGGCACCTCTACCTCTACGGTAAAGACAAGGTCGCCGCGCCGCTTAGTGCGGATATCAGGCATACCCTTGCCCCGCAGGGTAAAGGTCGTTCCCGTTTGCGTGCCCTCGGGAACGGTAAACTTTTGCGTGCCATCTAGTGTGGGAATATCAATTTCAGCGCCAAGAGCCGCATCCGCAAAGGAAATGGGCACCTCGCAGTAAACGTGGCTTCCCTCGCGCTCAAAGATGGTGTGCGGCGCAACCGTTATTTCCACAATCAAATCGCCGTTGGGTCCGCCGTCTCTTCCCGCATCTCCCATACCGCGCTGAACAATGCGGTTGCCGTTGTCCACGCCCGCGGGAATGGATATGGCAATATTCTTCGCCACCTTGACATAGCCCGTACCGCGACAGGAGCTGCATGGCGTTTTGATGATTTTTCCCCGTCCCTTACACTCGGGACAGGTTTGCGAGGACTGCATAACGCCAAGAATAGTGCGCTGTTGGGTAATAATCTGCCCTGAGCCCTTACACCGGGGACAGGTTTGCGCCTCTGTTCCTTTTTCCGCGCCACTGCCGTGACAAGAGGAGCAAGCCTCGATATGTTTGAAGCTGACGTCCTTTTTACAGCCCGTAAAGGACTCCTCAAAGGAAATGCTTACACGGGCATACACGTCCTCGCCCCGCCTTGGTCCGCGAGCGCGAGAAGAAGAACCACCGCCAAAGCCGCCGCCGAAAAAGGAAGAAAAAATGTCCTCAAAGCCACCAAAGCCGCCAAAGCCACCGAAATCGGAAGCGCCGCCTGAGGCGGCATCAAAGGCGGCGTGCCCGAATTGGTCATACTTGCTTCTCTTTTCCGCATCGGACAGGACGCTATACGCCTCATTGACTTCCTTGAACTTGGCTTCTGCCTCTTTATCGTCGGGATTTCTGTCGGGATGATACTGCATCGCCAATTTGCGATATGCTTTCTTTATATCGCTCTCAGAGGCACCCTTGGCAACGCCAAGGACCTCATAATAGTCTCTTTTATCCGCCATAATGGGATGTTACCTTTCTTAAAGAAGGCGTTGCTGTCGCAACGCCTCTTTTGAAATTTGCAGTAGTTTGCGCCGTTGCCGTCGGTGTCAGTTTTGTCCTCATAGGCGGCATCGTAATAGGTGCCATCAGCACCTGCCGCGCCCTGTGCCCCATCTCCGTTGCCGTTGCCCGCGCCGCTCGCCTGATACAGCTTTTCGGAAACGGCATAGAATGCCTTTTCGAGCGCTTCGGTATCTGCCTTGATAGCCTCAGTATCAGTGCCCTTCAAGGTTTCCTTCAATTTTTCAATAGCGGCATTGATGGGCGCTTTATCCTCATCGGTCAGCTTATCGCCAACCTCGCCCAAGGTCTTTTCAGCCTGAGAAACCAAGCTTTCGGCGCGGTTTCTGGTTTCCACTGCCTCTTTGAGCTTCTTATCCTCTTCGGCAAATCTCTCCGCATCCTTTACCGCGCGGTCAATATCCTCTTGCGACATATTGGTGGAAGAGGTGATGGTGATATGCTGCTCCTTACCTGTACCCTTATCGGTAGCGGAAACGTTTACGATACCGTTGGCGTCAATATCAAAGGTAACTTCAATCTGGGGAACGCCGCGCATTGCGGGCAAAATGCCATCCAAGCGGAAGGTGCCAAGGGTCGTGTTGCCTGCTGCCATTTCACGCTCACCCTGCAAAACGTGGATATCCACGGACGTCTGATTGTCAGCAGCGGTGGAGAAAATCTGCGATTTCTTAACGGGAATGGTGGTGTTTCTTTCAATCATCTTGGTGCAAACGCCGCCCATCGTTTCAATACCGAGGGACAGGGGCGTTACGTCCAAAAGAAGCAGGTCCTTAACGTCGCCGCCCAAAACGCCTGCCTGAATAGCCGCGCCGATGGCAACGCACTCGTCGGGGTTGATGCCCTTAAAGGGCTCCTTGCCCATAAAGTTCTTGACTGCCTCTTGTACGGCGGGAATACGGGAAGAGCCGCCAACGAGCAGCACCTTACCGACGTCCTTAACAGAAAGGCCAGCATCGCTCAACACCTGACGGGTGGGCTTCATGGTGGCTTCCACCAAATCTCTCGTCAGCTCGTCAAACTTGGCGCGCGTCAGGGTGGCGTCAAAGTGCTTGGGGCCTGTGGCGTCCGCGGTGATAAAAGGAAGGTTGATTTGGGTGCTGACCATACCGGAAAGCTCAATTTTAGCCTTTTCGGCGGCATCCTTCAATCTCTGCAATGCCATTTTATCCTGACGCAGGTCAATGCCGTTGTTTTCCTTCATAAAGGTTTCTGCCATCCAGTCAACGATACGGGCGTCAAAGTCGTCGCCGCCCAAGCGGTTGTTACCCGCGGTTGCCAAAACCTCAAAGACACCGTCAGAGATTTCAAGCAAGGAAACGTCAAACGTTCCGCCGCCAAGGTCGAATACCATAATCTTCTGCTCGCCCTCTTTATCCATACCGTAAGCAAGAGCGGCGGCGGTGGGCTCGTTGATAATACGCTTTACTTCAAGACCCGCGATTTTGCCCGCGTCCTTGGTTGCCTGACGCTGCGCGTCGGAGAAGTATGCGGGAACGGTGATAACCGCCTCGGTTACACTTGTGCCGAGATACGCCTCAGCGTCTGCCTTCAATTTCTGCAAAATCATTGCGGAAATTTCTTGAGGGGTGTACTTTTTGTCATCAATAGTGACCTTATAATTACTACCCATTTCACGCTTGATGCTGGAAATGGTGCGCTCGGGGTTGGTGATGGCTTGGCGCTTTGCCGCCTGACCGACCATTCTTTCACCCGTTTTTTTATCAAATGCCACAATCGAAGGGGTCGTTCTCGCGCCCTCGGGATTGGGGATAACGGTAGGCTCGCCGCCTTCAAATACCGCAACGCAAGAGTTGGTTGTACCTAAGTCAATACCGATAATTTTTGCCATGATTTATTTCCTCCATCATGTATAAGTTTTTGTTGTTTGTTTCGTTTGATTTGTTGCTCTTTTAGTTGGCTACCTTAACAACGGCAAAGCGGATAACCTTGTCGCCGCGGCGGTATCCTTGCTGGAAGACCTCAATGATTTCATTTTCTCCGTATGCCTCGTCTTCCTCGTGCATAACGGCGTTGTGCCATGCGGCATCAAAGGACTCACCCTTGACACCGAATTTTTCAATACCGAGCTTTGCAAGCAGGCTTTCGGTATCCTTTGCCATTAAGGCAAGACCCTCTGCCACCTTGTCACCCTCGGTGTACTGCCCTGCGCGCTCCAAGTTATCAAAGAAGGGTAAAAACGCCTTGACGGTGTCCGCAACCGCGTCCGCATAAATTCCGTCCTTTTCCTTTTGAGAACGGCGGCGGTAATTGTCATATTCAGCGGCAAGACGCAAATATTTATCCTTTTCCTCAGCCAAGGCTTCTTTGAGCTTTTTGCACTCTTCCTCTGCCTTTGCTAATTCTTCCTTATATTTCTTGTCTGCCTTTTTGTCTTTTTTCTCTTCCTTTTTTTCTGCGGCAGAAGCAGAGGCTTCTTCCTCTTGCATAGCAGCCGCTTGCTCAGCTGCGGTTTCTTCCGCTTTCTTGTTTTCGTCCATTTTCCGTTCCTTTCTTACCTGCTATTATCTGTATATCTATATTCCGTTTCAGTTTTCGTCCGCTGCTTGCCCGCTTTCACCCTCGTCTGTCCCGATGGCGCCCGCAATACCGAGAGAAAGCTGATTTAAGATGGCAATAACGCGGGAATAGTCCAGTCTTCTGGGACCGATAACGCCAACCGCGCCAATGACCTTGCCATTCCGACGCACCAGTCGACAAACAAAGGAAGAATTGCTCATAGGCCCCGGTGAATTGTGGGAGCCGATATGGACCTGCAAGTCCTTTTCTTCGCCATCCGTGGCGATAAGCCCCAAGAGGTCTTCCTTGTTTTCAAGCAGGTCAAGCATCTCCTTGAACTGTCCTACGTCCGAATATTCGGGATATTCCAAAAGATGATTGACACCGTCAACCTTCAAATTCGCCTCATCAAGCTCACTCATCGCGTCATATATACAAGTCACAACAGGGTGCACAAGAGCAGACAGCAAGCCCACCTGACGCTCTAAATTCACAATGCGCGGCAGGGTGATTTCGCTGCTGGTCAAGCCGCACAAATGACGGTTTAACACGTCAATAAAGGCGGAAAGCTCCTGCTGAGAGAGGGTTAATTCGGTATACACCGTTCCCGTTTTGACCGTTCCATCCGCAAAGACCATAACCAAAACCAAGGAATGCTCGTCAAGGTAAGCCGATTCAAAGCGGGAAATGGTCGCTTGGTCGGCAGAGGGCTTGAAGGCGATGCCTGCATAATTGGTAAAATGCGAGAGCAGACGGCTGGCGTCCTCTAAAACGCGGTCAAACTCACCGATTTTTCGCTGTAAGGTGCGGTTGATCTGCTCGATTTCCAAGGCTGTCATCCGATACTGCTTCACCAATGAATCCACATAGAAGCGATAGCCCATTTCGGTTGGCACGCGCCCTGCCGACGTATGCGGCTGTTCAAGATACCCCATATTTTCAAGCTCTGCCATTTCATTGCGTATTGTAGCAGAGGAGCAGGTTAATTGCTGATTTGACAAGAGAGATTTGGAGCCGACAGGCTCTCCGTACAACACGTGCGCTTCCACGATTGCTTTCAAAATAAGCCGTTTTCTTTCGCTTAATTCTCGCTCGCTCATACGGCACACCCTCCTGTTCATCCACCTTCATTTTAGCACTCTTACACTTCAAGTGCTAATTTCATTATTAGAGTATCACTTTATTCCCATATTGTCAATACCTTATTTCCACTTTTTTGTGAATAAAATGTTAATTTCCAAAAATCCCTCTTTTTTTGCTTTCCTAATGCTTTTTGCTTGCAAAAAAATCCTTGACAGAAGTGAAAAATTATTATATAATAAAGATTGTAGTAATATACTGGACGAGGTGCAGGGATTTTTTGACATATATGTTTTCTTTCTTGCAGGACTTCCCGTCCGTTTATTATTCATAAAGACAAAGGCAGCCTTGTCTGCCCTTAGGAAGAAAAAAAGAAGGAGGTTTTTTATGAACAACTGGTTGTATGCCCTTATCGGCGCAGCAGTCGGTGTTGTTCTTGCCCTGGTTGTTGGCGCCATTGCTAAGCGCCGCCGCCGTCAAGAGCTGGAATCCGCGCAATTACAAGCGAAAAAGATTCTGTCCGATGCCATCAAGTCCGCCGCCGATACGAAAAAAGAAGCATTGTTATCCACCAAGGAAGAAATCCTTGTTATGAAAACGGATGCCGAAAACGAATTAAAAGAGCGTCGCAAGGAAGTTTCCCGCCAAGAGCGCAGAATCGCGCAAAAGGAAGAAAACTTAGACGCGAAAACCGAAGCCCTTGAACAAAAAGAGGGCGTTTTGCAGAAGAAACAGCAGGAGGTAGAAGCGCTTTACGCAAAAACGAGTGAGACCCTGCAAAAGCAGATTGATGCCTTGGAAAAAATTTCCCATTGCTCCGCTGAGGAAGCAAAGGCTGAGCTGTTGGAGCGTATGGAGAGCGAAATTTCTCACGAAACTGCGCAAAAGCTCGCGGAATATGAATCTCGCTTCCGTGATGAATCTGCCGAGAAGGCGAAGGAAATTTTGTCCTCTGCCATTCAGCGCTGCGCCGCTGACCACGTCAGCGAGGTTGCGATTTCCGTCGTTTCCCTTCCCAACGAGGATATGAAGGGGCGCATTATCGGGCGCGAGGGCAGAAACATTCGCACCATTGAGCAGTTGATTGGCGTTGAGCTGATTATTGACGACACACCTGAGGTGATTACCGTTTCGGGCTTTGACCCCATCCGCCGCGAGACCGCGCGTCTTGCGCTGGAAAAGCTGATTGCGGACGGGCGTATTCATCCCGCGCGCATTGAAGAAATGGTTGAAAAGGCGCGTCGCGAGGTGGAAAACACCATCAAGCAGGCAGGAGAAAAGGCAGTCTTTGAGACGGGCGTTCACGGTATCAACCCCGAAATGTTGAAGCTCTTGGGCAGACTGAAATACCGCACAAGCTACGGGCAGAACGTTCTGCGCCACTCCATTGAGGTTTCCCTCTTGGCAGGCATGATGGCTGACGAGATTGGTGTTGACCGTATGCAAGCGCGCAGAGCAGGTCTTTTGCACGACATTGGCAAAGCGCTCACCCAAGAAGCAGAGGGCTCTCACATTCAGCTTGGTGTTGAGGTCGCCAAAAAGTATCACGAAAGCAAGGATATCATTCACGCCATCGAGGCGCATCACGGCGACGTAGAGCCTAAAACGCCCTTGGCATTCCTCATTCAAGCGGCTGACGCTATTTCCGCCGCTCGTCCCGGCGCGCGCCGCGAGGATATGGAAAACTACATCAAGCGCTTGCAGAAGCTGGAAGAAATCGCAGGCGAGTTCGAGGGTGTTGATAAGACCTTCGCCATTCAAGCGGGTCGCGAGGTTCGCATTATGGTGAAGCCTGAAATGATCAGCGACGATCAAATGACCATTCTGGCGCACGAAATCGCAAAGAAAATTGAAGCGGAAATGGAATATCCCGGTCAAATCAAAGTCAATTTAATTCGGGAAAGCCGCACCGTGGATTACGCAAAATAACCCTGTCGGGCTGTCTTAACAGGACAGCCCCTCTTTTTAGGGTGTTTCTCTGTTTATTTTTTCCGCGCATTTCAGGAATATGCTTTTCCTTAAAAGAAACATTCTTTTCCTATTTATAGAAAGGTTTTCATTATGCTTCGTATTATGGCCATTGGCGATATTACCTCTCCTGCGGCGGCAGAGTGGCTTGCTTCGCGTCTTTGGGATATCCGCAAGGAGCACGCGATTGATTTTCTTTTGGTTAACGCGGAAAACGCGGGCTTCGTTATGGGTCCCTCTGCTGACACCGCCAAGAATCTTTTAGAAAGCGGGGCGGACGTGGTAACGGGGGGCAATCATACGCTTCAAAACTTTGCTTTGCACAATATGTTAGAAGCCAACAGCCGTGTTTTGCGTCCTATTAATTTGCCCGCCGCCGCCCCCGGCGTCGGATACACCGTTGCCGAGGCAAAGGGCTATCGGGTTTTGGTTATCAACGCGATGGGTCGCGTGCATATGGATGTTCCCGCAGACTCGCCCTTTGAAGCGATAGACAAGGTCCTTAAACGCGAAGCGGGGCGATACGACATTGCCTTGCTTGATTTTCACGCGGAAACGACGGGAGAAAAGCTCGCCTTGGGGCATTATTTAGACGGAAGGGCAGCTGCCGTCTTTGGCACGCACACCCATGTTCCTACCGCCGATTTGCAGATTTTACCCAAGGGGACGGGCTTTGTCAGCGATTTGGGTATGTGCGGGGCTGATGGCGGCATTATGGGTATTAAGGCAGAAACGGTCATTCACCGTTATTTAACTGCCCTTCCCGCGCGTTTTCAAGCGGCAGAGGGCGCTTTCTTTGCAGACGCAGTTCTGTTCGAGGTGGATGAGGGACAAAATAAAGCCCTTTCCCTATCGCGTCTGAAAATTCAATGATTTAATATTGACGCTTTTCTCATCAAGTCTCTTCTTTTTTGTCACATTCCGCATAAGGACTGCATAGAATGATACCAAAGGCCGCGGCAAACGCCCATACCTCTTGTTTCTTCTGTGCCGTCCTTCATCCATAAAAGAAAGGTTCCATATTATGAAAAGCCCTTCCCTATGTAAAATTCTGGGCATTTCGATTTTGACCTTTGGATTTGGCGTTTTAATTTCGTTTTTCCTTCCCGAAACCTTTTTGGTGGTATTGGAAGCCGTTGTCATTGTGGCGGTAGGACTACTCTTCTTTTTGCAAAGGTAACGCCACCGAAAGCCGCCCCTTTAATGCGTTTGCCTCTTTGGTCTACCCTACATAGAAGGGAGTGTTTTTTTGAAAATCATTGTCTTGCGTCCCCCCGCTTTCCTCAAACCGTTATTGAGACGGGTATTCAGCCGCCAGATGAGAAAAAAACCGCACCGCTCTTAGCTTCTTCCACCTTATACCGCACTTATCAAGAAAAAGGCCGTAAGATACACAGGGTATTTTACAGCCTTTTGCTTTTTAATTACGTACAAATGATATAGGAAAGCGGCATTTCTCTTGTTCAGTCAATTTCAATTTTTCTGACAACAGGAGCCTTTTCCATCTTCAAGGGCAAAACCAAGGTCAAAACGCCATCTTCTAATTTCGCGGTTATGCCATCTTGGTCAACCTCGGAAACGTCCAACCGACGAGAAAAGGAGCCAAAAGCGCGCTCGCCGCGCACATATCCGTTTTCCTCTTCCTCTGCCGTTGCCCGTTCACGCTTGGCGGAAACGGTCAAAACGTCCTCTTCAACCGAAAGAGTGACGTCCTCTTTTTTCACGCCGGGCAAATCCGCTTCGATAACGTAGGCGTTGTCCTTCTTACGAATATCCCATTGAAAAATCAAGCTTTTTTTATCAAGCAATTGCTTTTCCAAGGCCATCAGCTCCACAAAGGGGTCATGTAAAAAAGACGAACAAGCTTTGTACGGTGTCATTCCAAACATTTCGTTTTTCCTCCGTTTATGTATTTTCATTAAGAAGCAACAAAACCGTATGATGTCGCTTTCTTTTACGGTTTTAGTATACACTTTTTTGTGAATAAATATTGTCTATTTCTTTGCGCAACTGTAAATATTAGCACTCTAATTATTTGAGTGCTAATATTTTTAGATATTTTTGCCGCATTTTCTGCCTTTTTCACCTGTTTTTTAGCACTCTTTTGTGAATTTGTGCTATTTTTTCGCTTGCTCTTTTGCTTTACAGCGCAGAGCGCGAGAGGCAAGCAGCGGCTTTGACAGTCCGAAAGAAAACAAAACTTTTTCTTTTCCTTATATTATTTAAAATTTTTTTCTGCACATTATTTACTGTTTTTTTCTTTTTTTCTCTTGCTTTCTTTCCTTCTTTCTGTTATACTGATAAAAAACGATGCCGGCGACATAATCTTGGCGCTTCTTGCAAGACGCTAAAAACAGCTTGGCAGAATGGAGAAGGTATGAAGTTACGCTTTGAGGATATGTACAGCGAAAAGGCAGATCCCTTTATTTTTGAGGATGAGGGGCGTCTTTACATATACGTCACGGGGCATTTGGGGGTCAAGGCTTTTTCGGGCGATGATCTTTTTGGTTTGTTTGAGGACGAGGGCATCGTCTTTTCTATGGAAAACCGCGTGGAATTCTGGGCGCCCAGCGTCATTCGGTTGGGCGATACTTATTATATGTACGTTTCCTGCAACCCCTTGGACGAATTTGAGGAATATATGCTGGTAGCGGAAGCAAAAAGCCCGCTCGGTCCGTTCACCTTCAAAAAGCAGCTCTATGACCGCTTTTCCATCGACTCCCACGCGGTACAGAACGAAAACGGCTTGTTTTTGTTTTACGCGGAGAATAACGATGAGGGAGAACGGATTGGCACAAGAGTGTTTGTTGACAGACTTCTCTCACCTGACACGCCCGCCAATCTTTGCCGTGAGCTGATAGTGCCCACCATTGACGAAGAAATCTTCAAGTATAAGGAAGGCGAGACGCGCCAATGGCACACCATAGAGGGTCCCTTCTATTTCAAGGAGGGTGACTATCACTACCTGATGTATAGTGGCGGCTGCTATCAGAACGATACCTATCATATTGGCTACGCCGTGGCAAAGACGACGGAAAGCGACCTCACCAATATCACCTTTGAGAAGATAACGGGCAAGGACGGCGTTTTCAATCCCGTTCTGTTCCAGACGGAAACGGAAGAGGGCGTTGGGCATCACAGCGTTATCAAGTGGAAGGGCGAGTATTACGCTATTTATCACGGGCGCGACAGAAAAGAGGGCGCTGAGCGTATCGCGCGCATTTGCCGCCTGCTTGTAAAGGACGGCACCATTACCGCAGAGGAAATATAATACGCGGGTTTAATACGCGATTGTTATTCTGAAATCGCCGTTTTGTAATATTTTTCTTTTTCCTCTTGACAGAACGGCGAATATCCTGTATAATAATATAGAATACTATCGAAGGAAGGTGAGAGTCACAACATGGACGCGGACAGTAGTGATACGGATTGTAACACGAATATGTTTTTGATTTCGGCAAAGGCCGTCTATTTATATGCATATCTTTCATAAGTAAGGCATCTCCCTCGCTCGTATATGGGCAGAGGGGTATGCCTTTTTGCAGTTTTTGCCTTTTTCAAAAAAAGAGTATAACAATAGCCGCCAAGGCGGCGAATATAGGAGAAAAATTATGTCTATCCCGAGCACAGTACTTATCATCGTGCTGCTTGTTTTCTTTTCAGCATTTTTTTCGGCGTCGGAAACCGCCTTTTCGTCGCTGAACAAAACCCGTTTGAAGACGATGGCGGAAAAGGGCTCTCACGGAGCGGAGCGCGCTTTGGCTCTGTCTGAAAAATACGACCGCCTTTTGTCTACCATTTTGATTGACAATAACATTGTCAATATTGCCTCTGCTTCTTTGGCCACCATTTTGTTCGTGCAGTTGTTGCAATTTGAGGAAGGTCTCGGAACTACGCTTTCTACCGTTGTGATGACGGTGGTGGTTTTGATTTTCGGTGAAATCTCGCCCAAAACCATTGCCAAGGAGTCGCCCGAGCGCTTTGCCATCATTGCAACGCCCTTCATCCGCTTCTTTATGATTTTGCTTTTTCCCTTTGTGGCGTTTTTCTCGCTTTGGAAGAAGCTGCTTTCCCTTGTTTTCAAAAGCAACGAGAGCCGCACTCTCACACAAGACGAATTGCTGGTCTTGGTAGAAGAGGTGACGGAAGAGGGCGGCATCGACGAGGAAGAGGGCAAGCTCTTGCATAACGCCTTGGAATTTACCGACCTTGATGTTGAGAGCATTCTGACCCCTCGCGTTGAGCTTGAAGCGGTTTCTGTTGAAGCGACCAAGGAAGAGGTTGCTTCCGTCTTTACAGACACCCGCTATTCCCGTATTCTGGTATACAAGGAAAGCATTGACACGATTGTGGGCGTCATTCACCAAAAGGATTTCTATACGGGTACGGGTGTTTCCCCCTTGCCCTTGGAAGAAATTATGACTGAGCCTGTTTTCGTTCCCAAGTCTATGAAAATCAGCGTTCTTCTCCGTATGCTTCAAAAGAGCCAATCCCACATTGCCGTTATAGGCGACAATTATGGCGGCACACTCGGCATTGTCACGATGGAAGACATTTTGGAAGAGCTTGTTGGTGAAATTTGGGATGAACACGATGAGGTTGTAGAAACCATCACTAAAATTGACGAAAACACATACCGCGTCGACGGCGGCGTCAACTGGAACGAATTTTGCGAAACCTTCGGCATTGAAAGCGACGAGGACAATACCGTGACCGGTTGGGTTATGGAGAAGCTGGGAACCTTGCCAAGTGAAGGCGACAGCTTTGTGGACGGAAACCTCTCTGTGACATTGCTTTTAACAGATGAGCGGCGTGTAGCCAAGGCGCAAATTACCATTCTTCCCGAAGAAAAGGACGAGGAAGCGGAAGAAGATAAGCATTTTCGTCTGTTCAAAAAATCCGAAGAAGATTAAAACGAGGTGCCATTATGACAAGCGCTATTCCTGTTTCCTTTGATTTTGCCCAAAGCGGTGAAAAAATAAAGCCTATGAATGCGGTAAATAACGGCCCCGCCGGCTCTGCCGTTCGCAAAAACGCGGGCAATTTCGCTACCTATGCGGAAGCGGCGTTTCCCTTTGCGCGCACGCACGACTCCGCCTTTTACAGCGGATACGGCGGTGAATTCACCGTAGACGTTCACCGCATTTTCCGCAATTTCGAGGCAGACGAGAACGCCCCCGCTTCTTACTCCTTCCGTTCCACCGATACATATTTGAGGAACATTCACGATGCGGGAACAAAAACCTTTTACCGTCTGGGCGCAGGCATTGAGCACGGTGAAAAATACGGCACCTATCCCCCCAAGGACTATGAAAAGTGGGCAAGAATTTGCGAGCATATCATCCGCCACTACACAGAAGGATGGGCTGACGGCTTTCATTATGACATCACCTATTGGGAAATCTGGAACGAGCCCGACTGCCACAACGGCGACGGAAGCAATCCCTGCTGGCAGGGAGATGAGATGGAGTTTCCCAACTTCTTCGAGGTTGTGCTTCGCCACCTGAAAGAAAAATTCCCCCATTTGAAGATAGGGGGTCCCGCGATGGCTTCTATGTGGGCAGAGCATTCGAGAAAAATATATGCCGACATTTTAAGACGCAACCTTCCCGCCGACTTTTATTCTTACCATTGGTATGGGAAGACCATGCAGGATTTTGAAGCCACCATTTATGAAGCCAAGCGCTTCTTTACGGAGCACGGCGCCGCTGACAAGGAAACCGTTTTGAACGAATGGAACTATATCAGAGGATGGGCAGGAGAGGATTGGAAATATTCTCTTGCCTCTGAAAAGGGCTTGAAGGGCTCTTCCTTTGCGGCTTCTGCTATGTGCGTCGGGCAGGCGTCGCCCTTGGATATGCTGATGTACTATGACGCACGTCCGAGCGGAATGAACGGACTGTTTGACTCCACAACCCTTGAACCCTTAAAGACCTATTACACCTATCTGATGTTCAAGGATATTGCGGCTCACGGCACACACGTTCCCTCAAAGCAGGACCACGAAAACGGACTTTACTCCTGCGCCGCCACAAATGGCGAAGAAAGCGCCGTTTTCCTTTCCTACTACAAGGACGATGACGAGGCCCCCGTTCAAAACGTGAAAATAGAGTGCAATAACATCCCCCATTCTGGCAAGATCAAGGTGGAACGGTATCTGCTCGACGGCGATCATTCCAAGACCTTGGTTGCGGAAGAAATCTTCACCGCCAAGGACTTTGCCCTCTATCTTTCCCTTCCCATTTATTCCACCGTACTGATTAAAATTTCTCCCATTGCATAAAAGCAATAAAGAAGCGCTTGTGTCGCTATTGGACGCAAGCGCTTTTTGTTTTTTTCGGTGTTTTCCTACACCTGTACTGTAAAATTGCGGATACTGGGGTTATCGTTGATAAACAGCAGAAAATCATTCAGCGCCGCGTTTTTGGCAATACGCGCCACAATACGCACCTGCAAAAGCCCTGTTTCCTGCTTCTTGATATCCAAGCTTTGTACTTGGATTTTGCGGTCATCCAGCTGCTGTCGCAAGTGATCCAAAACCTCAGGCTCGTCTTCCATCAAAAAGGAAAATTCGCTGGTAGACATAGATTCCAATCTGATGAGCCATCTATGCAAGCAAATGTTTACAAGCAAAAGAAGGATAGCCGAAGCGACGCCGATGGTATACAGCCCTGCCCCAATGCTTAAACCGATGGCAGCCGTTGCCCAAATACCCGCAGCTGTGGTTAAGCCCTTGACCGCGCCCTTGCCCTTGAAAATGATGCCCGCACCCAAAAAACCGACGGCGCTGACCGCTTGGGAAGCGATACGCGAGGGGTCTGCCCCTTTTGTGCCAAGCAGAAGCTCCCCTTCGGTGAAATGCAGATCAAAGAAAGCGTATTTGGAGATAATCATAAATATAGCAGCCGCCATTGCCACAATACAATGGGTACGAATGCCGGCTTCCTTTTGTCTGATGCCGCGTTCAAGTCCTATCAAGGCGCCACAAAGCGTGGCAACCAAAATGCGCACAAGCCACTCCCAGCATTCTTGGGGAAGATTGAAGCCAATCACCTGCCACAAAGTTTCGTTGCTCATTTTATAAAACATTCCTTTCTATTATAAAGTATTCCTTTGTCACGTGTTGTCACGCGTTTGTTTTTGCCAGATACTCTTCATATGTTCCGTCAAAATCCCGAATACCATCGGGCAAAATTTCAATGATGCGATTGGCAACGGTGTTCATCATTTCATAGTCATGGGTATAAAACAGCACGTTGCCCTTAAAATCGGCAAGACCGTTGTTAACCGCGGTAATGGATTCCAAATCCAGATGGTCGGTGGGCTGATCTAACAAAAGCACGTTAGAGCCATACAGCATCATACGGGAAAACATACAACGCACCTTCTCGCCGCCCGACAGCACGCGAACAGGCTTAAACACGCTGTCCCCCGAAAAGAGCATTCTGCCCAAAAAGCCGCGCAGATACGTTTCCGTCTGATCCTTGGAATAGCGGCGCATCCAATCGATGATGCTATCCTCGCAATCGGCGAAATAGGGGGTGTTATCGTGAGGGAAATACGAGGTCGTGATGCTGACGCCCCACTTGAATTCGCCGCTGTCTGCCTCTGTTTCTTCCATCAAGGTGCGGAAAAGCGCGGTAATGGCAAGCTCGTTGCCCAAAAAGGCGATTTTATCGCCCTTGTTGACCGTAAAGGTGACGTTTCTGAAAAAGCCTTCCTTGGAAAGCCCATCTACGCGCAAAATATCCTTTCCCGCTTCCCTATCCATATCAAAGCCGATAAAGGGATAGCGGCGGGAAGAGGCGGGCATTTCCTCAATGGAAATTTTTTCAAGCAGCTTTCGGCGAGAGGTCGCCTGTCGGGATTTGGATTTGTTGGCGGAGAAACGAGAGATAAAGGCTTGCAGCTCCTTAATTTTCTCCTCGTTCTTCTTGTTTTGCTGTTTCAGCATACGCTGAATGAGCTGGCTTGATTCATACCAGAACTCGTAGTTACCCACATACATTTTAATACTTCCGTAATCGATGTCCACAATATTGGTGCAGACATCGTTGAGAAAGTGTCTGTCGTGAGAAACCACCAAAACCGTACCAAAATAATCAGCCAAAAAGTCTTCTAACCAAAGAACCGCGTCAATATCCAAGCCGTTGGTAGGCTCGTCAAGCAGAATAATATCGGGGTTGCCAAAAAGCGCGCGGGCTAAAAGCACCTTGATTTTTTCAGCCTCGGTCAATTCTCCCATCAGGGTATACAGCAAAGCGTCCGAAAGACCAAGTCCTTCCAATAATTTTGCCGCGTCCGATTCAGCCTCCCAGCCGTTCATTTCGGCAAATTCGCCCTCTAATTCCGAGGCTCTGATACCGTCCTCTTCGCTGAAATCTTCCTTTTGATAAAGGGCGTCCTTCTCCTTCATAATAGAGAAAAGCCGTTCGTTTCCCGCTAAAATGGTGTCAAGGACCGTTTCCGCATCAAAGGCGAAGTGGTCCTGCCGCAAAACAGAAAGGCGAGAGCCGGGCAAAATGGAAACCCCGCCCGTAGATGGCTCAAGCTCGCCGCAAAGCAGCTTGAGAAAGGTGGATTTTCCTGCGCCGTTGGCGCCGATAATACCATAGCAGTTGCCACCCGTAAATTGCAAATCCACGTCCTTGAAGAGCAGCTGCCCCCCGAAATGAAAGCTCAAATTACTGACTACAATCAAAATATATTCTCCTTATCCTCTTTTACCGGTACATTCTATCACATGTTTCTCTTTTTCGCAATAGAAAAATGAAAAAAAGAGTTTTTTCTGCAAAAAACTCTTTTTTCTGTTACAGCTCAACCACTGTGACACCGTTATTACAAACCGACATAAGCTTTTCAAGCTCTCGACATTTATTTTTAAACTCCAATGCCTTAAAATTGAAAAGTGTGAAGTCTTCCCCAAAAATCACGGCTTTCATTTTACCGTTTCGCTCTTGGGCTTTTAGCCATTGACGCGCTTTTTCGCATATAGCGCCACCCTTGCCCGTGCTTCCGTAGCCGTGTATAATGAGCACACACTCGTATTTATCTTTCTTCAATTTCGTGATAGCGGCTTGCAAATATCTCATTGCATCCGCTACCATCGGCATACCCTGTTTAATATTGATTTCTGTGTATTTCATAGCGTTGCCAAGGTTTTTTCTACGATTTTTTCCGAGATGACGGCGGCGCGCGCGGGATCGTAGGCGGTGCCATCGTCAGCGGTGTCGGAGATGGCGCGCAAGACGGCAAAGGGGATGTTATTGACATAGCAAACGTGACCGATAGCGCCGCCTTCCATTTCGCAGGCAATGGCGCCATAGCGCGCTTTCAGCTCTTCTTTTTTGACAGGGTCGGCGACGAAGACGTCGCCCGATACAATGACGCCCTTTTCCGCATAGACCCCCTCTTCCTGACAGACGGCGAAAAGCGCTTCTGCCATAGCTTTGTTTGTTTCAAAAAGCGTGTGTACTTTATTATGGATAAGCACGTCCCCCTTGTTATATCCCAAGGGCGAGATATCCATATCGTGCTGAGCAACGGCGGTTGCGATAGCAATGTTGGGCACGCGCAGGGTTTCGGACAACGCGCCCGCGACACCCGTGTTGAGTATTAAATCGGGAGAATAACGTAAAATCATCGCTTCGGCGCAAAGGGCGGCGTTGACCTTTCCCTCGCTGCAAACGGCAAGGACAACATCCGTCTTATTCCATTTTCCCTCTATAAAGGATATGCCGCTGATTTTTTCCGTTGTGCCGCCAAGCAGGTGCGAGGACAGCAAAGCTGCCTCTATTTCCATAGCAGCGATAATTCCTATTTTCATATGTTTTCCCTTCCAAATCATTCCTTATTTTGTATTTTGTATTTTACATTCTGCATTTTTATAATACCTCTTTTCTTCCCTTTTGTCTATAACTTTTTTGTATTTTTCTAAAAAAAATGCAAAAACATCTTTTTTCGTAAATTTTTCTCTGTCAAGGGAAGCAAAAAGTGCTATTTTGGTGTTGACAGAAAGCGGAATTTGCGGTAAAATAATAAAATATAAGATAAATCAATTCTTTTCTTTTTATAAACATGCGCGCCACTTGGGCGTTAGAATGGAGATGCTTTATGAGCGAGCAGAAGCTTACAACAAATAAGATTTCCTTGGCGGGAGATTTGGGAAGCGGAAAAAGCACCGTTTCCGAGATCCTCATCAAGCGGCTGAATGCCGAGTATTATTCCACAGGGGTCATCTGCCGCCGTTTTGCCGCGGAGCACGGCTTTTCGGTGATTGAGATGAACACCTATATGGAAACCCATCCCGAATTTGACAAGGTGATTGACGATGGGCTTGTTGCCCTCTCGGACGTGGACAAGGCTATGGTTATCGATTCCCGTATGGCTTGGCACTTCGTAAAGGACACCTTTCGCGTGTATATGACCACCGAGCTTCAAGAGTCTGCCCGACGCATTTTGTCGGCTAAGCGCGCCGAGGAAAAGGCGCAATCGATTGAGGAATGCGCCAGGAACATCAAAACCCGAAAGGCAAGCGAAACAAAGCGCTATCGGGAGAAATACGGTGTCAACTGCAAGGACTTATCCAACTATTCTCTGGTGGTGGACTCCACCTACGCTTCTCCTGAGGACGTGGCGGCTTGCATTTTGTCCTGCTTTGCCGATTGGCAAGAGGACCACTCCCGCCGCTATGCCTATATCTGTCCCCGCCGCTTTTTGTATAGCGATGATGCGGCAGATATGGCAAGGGTTTCCAAGCTCTCCGCTTGGCTTGACGAGGGAGAGGACATCGGCACGGTTACCGCGGTGGAATACGACGGCGACATTTATATAACAGAAAATGCCGAGATTGCTTTGGCATACGAGCTTTCGCTTGTTCCTCTTGTGCCGACGGTTCTTTCCGTTGTCGATAAAAAGCCAAGCGGCACCTTCGTTTCCATGAAGGACTCCCTTTTTTAATCGAACAGACCCTTATATGAGTATACGCGCCGCATTGGCGGCAGAATGGAGATTTTTATGCAACAACTGAAAAAGCAAGCAGCAAAGGCTATTTGCGCTGCCGTTTCTTCCCTTTTCGCGCCTTTATCCTTATCTGTTGACGAGGTTTTTGAATTACTTGAATATCCCCCCGAAACCAAGATGGGCGACTTGGCGCTGCCCTGCTTCAAGCTGAGCCGCACGCTGCGCCGCTCTCCCGTTCAAATTGCGGAGCAGTTAGCGGGAGCCATCACATCCGACGCCTTTTCCGAGGTTTCGGCGCTGAACGGCTACCTCAACTTCAAAATGAACACCGCCGCCTTTACAAGCCGCATCGTAAACACGGTTTTGGAAGAGGGCGAGGGCTACGGCTCATCCCGTGAGGGCGAGGGCAAAACGGTGGTTCTTGACTATTCCTCTCCCAACGTTGCCAAGCCCTTTCACATCGGGCACTTGGGCACGACAGTCATCGGGCACTCCTTGCGCCTTTTACACGAGTTTGTGGGCTACAAGTGCGTGGGCATTAACCATCTTGGCGACTGGGGCACGCAGTTTGGTAAGCTGATTGTCGCCTATCGAAAATGGGGCTCACGCGACGAGGTGGAAGAAAAGGAAATTGACGAGCTTGTACGCCTTTACGTGAAGTTCCACGAGGAAGCCGAAAAGGACCCCGCCCTGAACGATGAGGCAAGAGCGGAATTTACCAAGCTTGAAGCGCACGACGAGGAAAATCTGGCTCTCTGGCGTTGGTTTGTCAACATTTCTTTACGCGAATATCAAAAGACCTACCGTATGCTGAATATTGCATTTGACAGCTACAACGGCGAAAGCTTTTATACGGATCTGATGCCCCCTCAAATTAAAAAGATGAAGGAAATGGGGCTCTTAACCATCGATGACGGCGCTTCCGTTGTCAATTTAGAGGAATGGAATATGCCGCCCTGCCTGATTTTGAAGCGTGACGGCTCTACCCTTTACCCCACCCGTGACATTGCCGCTGCCGTCTACCGCAAGGAAACCTACGATTTTGACAAGTGCATTTACGTGACCTCTGCCGGTCAATGCTTGCATTTCGCGCAATGGTTCAAGGTTGTGGAGCTGATGGGCTATGATTTTTATGACAAGCTGCTTCACGTGCCCTATGGAACGGTGAGCATCAACGGCGAGAAGCTCGCAACACGTACGGGCAACGTCATTCTTTTGAAGGACCTGTTTGCCCAAGCCATTGAGAAGGTCAAGGGTATTATGGCGCAAAAGCATTCCTCTGCCGATGAAAAGACGGCAGAAGAGGTTGGCGTTGGCGCGATTATTTTCTACTATCTTTCCAACAACCGTATGCGCGACATCAACTTTATGCTTGAAGACGCGCTCTCCTTTGACGGAAACACAGGCCCCTACGCGCAATATACCTATGCCCGTTGCTCTTCCCTTTTGGAAAAAGCGGCGGACGAAATCCCGTCCTGCTCTATGACAGCGGTAACCGAGGAAGAGGCGGCTTTGGCGCGTGTGCTTGCGGTGTTCCCTGAAAAAATCGCCTCTGCCTTGGCGGAAAGCGAGCCTTCCGTTATCACCCGTTATATTTTGGACCTTTGCGCCGCCTTTAACCGTTTTTATCACGACTGCCAGATTCTTTCGGCAGAGGACAAGACGGTAAGAGGAAACCGCTTGGCGCTGACCAAGGCGGTCAAGACTGTTTTGGGTACGGCTTTGCATTTGATTTGCATGCCCACGCCGAGCAAAATTTAATTCCGCTCAAAAAATTTTGATTATATAGATGGAAGAAAGGATTGTCTTATGTCAGGACATAGCAAATGGAACAACATTAAGAGAAAAAAAGGAAAAACCGACGCGGCAAGAGCCAAGGTTTTTACCAAAATCGGAAAGGAAATGGCGGTAGCCATTCGCGCGGGCGGTCCTAACCCTGTTTCCAACAGCAAATTAAGAGAGCTTATCAGCAAAGCAAAATCGCTCAACGTTCCCAACGACAACATTGAGCGCGCCATCAAAAAGTACAAGGACACCGACGTCATTTACGAGGAAATCACCTACGAGGGCTACGGTCCCGGCGGCGTTGCCGTTATCGTGCAGACCGCAACCGACTCCCGCAACCGTACCGCGGGCGACGTGCGCCATTATTTTGACAAGTGCGGCGGTAATATGGGCGTTTCGGGCTGTGTTGCCTTTATGTTTCAGGATATGGGACTTATCACCATTGACGATGAGGACGAGGAAGTAGACGAGGATGCTTTGATGGAAGCCGCCTTGGAAGCGGGCGCTGCCGACTTCAAGAGCGAGGACAACGTGTATGAAATTTACACCGAGCCCGACGATTTAGAGGCAGTTGCTGAGTCCTTGCGGGGCGCCGGCTATACCTTGGCAGGGGCTGAGGTAACGAAGGTTCCTTCCACTTACGTGTCGCTTGACGAGGAAACCGCCGAGAATATGGAAAAGCTCTTGGACCTCTTGGACGACAACGACGACGTTACCAACGTATATCACAACTGGGAAAGCTGATGGCGTTGCGCTGAAAGCGCACGCAATGAAATAAATCCCTTGCGGGATTTGTGAAATACGCTCCGCGCGTGAAATTCGCCTACGGCGAGTGAAATGTCTGCGGACATTGGAGATGGAAAAGCCGTCATTTCGCGGCACGCTTCATTCAACATAAAAAGGGCGAAGAATGGTACCATTCTTCGCCCTTTTGGCAGGCGCCGTATTTGCAATTACGGTGCTTTTTATTTGGCGGTTCTTTCGTATTCGCCGTCGGTGCAGATGATTTTGACAGAGTGGGAGAAGGGGCTTGTTACCTCGTCAAGCTTCCTCCACATTTCCTTCGTTCCGTTATAGGTGACCTGACGCAATCTCGGGCAGAGCCACGTCGGGTCTTCTTCTATTTCAGTCAGCGTGCTTGGCAAGAAAAGCTCTTCAAGGTTATCAAGGCGCCTAAAAGCATTCTTTTTCACACAGCTTACCCCTTCGGAGAGGATAATGCGGTAAATGCCAAGGTTCGTCGGGCCGAAGTCCGCAACGGTTTTTACGCCGTCGGGAATCCAAACCGTTGAGTCCTCGCCGTCCTTGCGGTCACGGCGGGAATACTTTTTCTTAAAGCCTTCTAAAACGCCATCTTCTATGATAAATCGCTCAAGGGGCGTTTTTTCCTCGGTCCCGTCTAGCTCCGTACAGATAACGGGGCAAGTGTGCTTGGAATACTTTGACACGATGCCTTCCCATTTCTTTCTCGTCCCCTTATACACGATAACGGCGAAGCTACTCAAGCCTACCTCGGCGCGATAACAAAAGGAAGTCAAGCTTCGAGGCAGAACCATTCGTTTCAGATTAAAGGGATAGCCGTCATAACCGCCAAACGATCCTGCGCCCTTCAAGCCCTCGGGATATACAACCTCTTCCAAACGGTCACAACCGTAAAAGACGGAAGAGGGGGCAAAATCCTCGTCCACAACGGGCGGCAGCTTTATCCACCGTAAGCCACAACAAAGACCGAATGCCTCTGCGCCAATGCGCCTTACGCTATCGGGAAGAACGATGCCGTGTATCTCGATGCAGTGCCAGAAGGCGCGCTCGCCGATGGCGGTAACACCGTCGGGAACGGTGACTACCTTGCCGTTCTTCGTGTCTATGACGTTGCAGGACAAAAGGACGCCATTTCGGATATCTAACTTATAGTTTGCTTCGTTTGCCATATCATTGCCCTTTTCTTGTAGAAAAAATTTCGTACTGATTCAAATTGCCGTCAAATGCCCAAAAGGCTTTTCGCAATTAAGAAATATAACAGCAGGGATACCGTATCCACCACGGTGGTGATAAAGGGGTTTGCCATCACCGCAGGGTCAAGCCCTATTTTCTTTGCCAAAAGTGGCAAGGAGCAGCCAAGAAGCTTGGCGCAGACCACGGTTAAGGCAAGCGTCGCCGCTACCACGGCAGCAACGGACAGGGTAACATCGGGGTTGTTCAAAAGAAGGCGGTCAATCAGCATCACCTTTCCAAAGGTGACAGCTGCCAAGGATACCGCGCAAAGCAGGGAAACCCGCAGCTCCTTCCAGAGAACGTGCCATATATCCGCCGTTTCAATTTCGCCCAAGGAAAGACCGCGAACAATGGTAGTTGAGGCTTGGCTGCCCGCATTACCGCCTGTTCCCATCAGCATCGGGATAAAGGCAGTTAAGGCGACACACACCTTCAAGGCGTTTTCAAAGCCCGTAATAATCATTCCCGTGAAGGTGGCAGTCAGCGTTAAAATCAAAAGCCAAGGGATGCGCGCCGACCAAAGACTCCACACCGAGGACTTGACATAAGAGGTTTCCGCGGGGGTGATAGCCGCCATAATGGAGAAGTCCTCTTCTTGCTCCTCTTGGATAACGTCAATAGCGTCGTCAACCGTAATGATACCGACCAAGCGCTCCTCGTTGTCCACCACAGGCAACGCCAGAAAGTCGTATTTATTAAATTTACGCGCCGCCTCTTCCCTGTCGGTATGTGTTTGAACAAAAATGACACGGTCATCCATAATATCCCCCAGAACCGCGTCCAAGGGGGAAATCAGCAGGGTTTTGGCGGAAATAACGCCGATAAGACGGCGGTTTTCATCCGTGATGTAGCAGGTGTAAATCGTTTCCTTATCAATGGCGACCTGACGAATGATGCGAAACGCCTGGTCCACCGTCATATTCTTTTTCAGCGCCACAAACTCGGTGGTCATAATGCTGCCCGCGCTGTCACGGGGATAGCGCAAAAGCATATTTAAGTCACGGCGCGCCTCAGGAGAGGAGTTTTTCAGTATACGCGCCACGACACCCGCGGGCATTTCTTCGATGATATCTGCTGTATCATCCAAAAACAGCTCGTTGAGAATTTCCTGCAATTCGCCGTCGGAAAAGGAAGAAATCAGACTTTCTTGGGCATCATAATCCATTTCCACAAAGATTTCCGCCGCATACTCCTTGGGAAGCAGGCGATAAAAAAGGCGGTGATACTCCGTGGGAATTTCCGAGAACAAAACGCCGATGTCTGCCGAGGGCAGCATGGCTATCATCTCACGAAGCGCCGAAAACCTTTTTTCTTTGAGAAGCGTTAAGACCTCTTCTGCCAGATCTCTTTCTTCAAGCTCTTGTATTTCTTTTGTTTCTTCTGCCATAGCAATACCTCCTCCGTGGATAATAAAGAGGCAAATGCGCGCGGCAATTATACGGTCGGACACGGCAAAAATGCCTGCCATAATCGGCCATTACCGCTATCGTCGCATTTACTGTCTGCGTAATCCATTTTTACCGTTCCTTTCTTCCATTATTCTTGTATTCTTGCTATAAAAGCAGTTTTAGTATAGCACAACATTCCTTCTTCGTCAAGTGGGGACTTGTTTTTTCTGCTTTTTGCATATTTTTCTTCCTCGAATTTCATTTTTTCTTGTGGTTTTTGAAAATATGCAAAAAATATAGCAGAAACTCTTGATTTTATTCGCATAATGTTGTATAATGTAATACAATATTATTAAAAGTGAAATTTCGCTTTTCAAAAATTGCAAAATCGGCGTTTCTGCCAATGATGCTTTTCGCCGTAAAAGGCGGCGGTAAGGAGATATTATGAATTATGTAAACGCAACACAGGAGTCGCTGGAAAAGGAGCGCGCTCTTTTACAAAAGGAATATGACGGGATTGTTGCCTTGGGGCTGAATTTAGACCTGTCCCGCGGCAAGCCGTGCGCGGAGCAATTAGAGCTTTCTATGCCTATGCTCAGTCACTCGCGTCTTTCTGAAAAGGACTGCATTACGGAGTCGGGCTTTGACTGCCGCAACTACGGGCTTGGGCTTGGCACTCCCGAAATGCGCCGTTTCTGGTCCGAGCTGACGGGCATTCCCGCCGAGCAAATAATTGTCGGTGGCAATTCCAGCTTGAATCTGATGTATGACTCTGTGGCAAGGGCTATGCTATACGGTGTTTACGGCTCGCTCCGCCCTTGGAGCAAGGAAGAAAGGGTAACCTTCCTTTGCCCCTCTCCCGGGTATGACCGTCATTTTGCCATTTGCGAATCTCTTGGCATTCATATGATTGCCATTCCTATGACCGCGGAAGGACCCGATATGGACATAGTGGAGCGGTACGCAAGAGAGGACGCATCCGTTAAGGGCATCTGGTGTGTGCCGAAATATTCCAACCCCACGGGCATTACCTATTCCGATGAGGTGGTGCGCCGCCTTGTCCGTATGGAAACAGCCGCCCCCGATTTCCGCATCTATTGGGACAACGCCTATATGATTCACGATTTGGGCGAAGAGAGCGACAAGCTGCTTGATATTTTCCCTGAGGCATATGCTGTTGGGAACGAGGACCGCGTGATGTTCTTTACCTCTTCCTCTAAAATCACCTTCCCGGGCTCAGGCGTTGCAATGATGGCAATGAGCCAACATAATTTAGACCAGATTATTCCCATCTGGAACACCCAAACCATTGGGCACGACAAATTAAATCAGCTGCGCCATTTGGAATTTTTCACGCACACAAGCGATGTTTACGACTTAATGAAGAAGCACGCCTCTATTTTGCGTCAGCGCTTCTCTGTGGTGTTGGACACCTTGAAGGCGGACTTGGGTGATACAGGCATTGCCACCTGGAACGAGCCGAAGGGCGGCTACTTCGTATCGCTTGACGTGCTTGACGGCTGCGCCCAAAGGGTATATGCGCTTTGCAAGGATGCGGGCGTTGCGCTGACAAAGGCAGGCGCCACCTTCCCCTACGGGAAGGACCCTCACGACAAAAACCTGCGCTTAGCGCCCTCCTATCCTTCGGTTGAGGACTTGACGAAGGCAATGAAGGTTTTGACGGTAGCGGTTCGCTTGGCGGCGCTTGAAAAGCTGCTTGAGGCATAATTTTCGTACAAAAAGAGGCGAAAGACCTCAGCGTGTTATCCTTGACAGAAAACACGCAGTCAAATCCGTCTCTGACGGATGAAATCGCTTTCGCGATGAAATCCTGCTTCGCAGGGTTAAGCTTGGACGGATTTGATTTCCTCCAAGGGTTTGTCCTTGGACTTCATCTGAACGAAGTGAAGATTCCATCGTTGCCGTGCAACGATTTCATTAAACCAACAGGAAAAGAGGAAGCTTTTCGGCTATAAACCGATTTGTTTCCTCTTTCTGCTTGACAAACCGAAAATATCGGTTACAATATTGATATAGACGGTTGCGTCTTTTCAAAGCAACGGAAACAAAGAAAGGAAGTCTTGGCTCATCTTTTTATATGAAAAACATCAACATTGTATTGCATTGTCCCGAAATTCCCCAGAACACGGGCAACATCGCCCGCACCTGCGCCGCCACGGGCGCTGCGTTGCATTTAATCAAGCCCTTGGGCTTTGAGATTGACGACAAGAAGTTAAAGCGTGCAGGGCTTGATTACTGGCATTTGTTAGACATCACGTATTATGAAAACGAAGCGGAATTTTTTGAAAAAAACGGGAGCGAAGCCATTTATTATTTCAGCACGAAGGCGCCCCGTGCCTACACGGAAATTACCTATCCCGAGAGGGTTTTCCTGATGTTTGGCAGAGAAACCCGCGGACTTCCCGAGGAGCTTTTACAAAAAAATCCCGACAGGGCGGTGCGCATTCCTATGCTCCCTCACTTGCGCAGCTTGAATTTATCCAATTCCGCTGCCGTTGCCGTATATGAGGTGTTAAGGCAAAAGGGCTTTGAGGGGCTCGAAGAAACAGGCACGCCTACCAGCTTTGCTTGGTAAGCGCAAGCGCCGAAGGAAAGGAAACGAAGAATTGAAAGAGGACATTTCCGTTTTAATTTTAGGGGCAAGCTTGGGCAGCTACGCCGCCTGCCGTTGCTTCTATACGGAATACGGCATTCGCCCCTTTGTGTTAGACAGGGCGCTTCCCCCGCTCTTTCGCACGGCAAAATGCGCAAGGGGTATCCCGTCCGCTTCCTTTGACATCGCAAAGCCGTCGCTTTGTCTACATATATTGGAGAACGTAAAGGAGAGCCTTGGCAAGCGGGTTTTACTCCTGCCCGCCACGGCAGATTACGCCACTTTTTTGCGGGAATGGGAAGAGGATCTTTCTTTGCATTTTATTTTACCCTTTCATTTATCGCCATCACTCCCCTGCTTTAAGCAAAGGGAAGAGGCGCCCTTCGGCTTTTTGGTTGCCCTTTTGGACGAAGAGGGCGAGGGCTCCTTTTGCTATGCAGAAGCCCCTGTTCTTCTTCCCTCTGGAAAGCCAGCCTTTTGGCGTACCTCTGCCCTGCTACCCTCTCTTTTGCCTTACAAAGAGGCGTTACAAGGGTGCAAGGCTTCGGGGATTTTCACCTTTCCCCTTTGGAAAACGGACGAGGGCTTTGATATAGGAAAGCCCTCGTGTGACCTTTCCTCTTTTCCCTTTTTCGCCTTGGCAGCAGACATCAGCCCCGCGGAATTTTTGCTGTTTCGGTTTGTCTTATGTATTCCCTTTTCCGCACCCGAGGTTCCCTCGGACGGGCTTTACCGTCTTGCGCCTTTTCCTTGGCTTCTTTCTCTTTGCAAGGACAAGCGCGTGAAGAAGGACATTCGGCTCTTACACCGAAAGGGGTGGGAGATAGGGCTCTTAGACGCAAAAAAGGAAAGTCGTTTTCCAAAGAGCGCCAGGGCAAGGAGAGAAGCTTTCAGAGAATATGCTTTCCCTGTCGATAAAAGCGCTGTTTTTCAAGAAATCCAATCTTGACAAAACGCTCCCCTTGGTGCTATAATATTATAGTTATAAAATTTGATTACGCAGCGCCCCATAAAGCGCAAAAGAAAGGCTTTATCATGGCTAACGAAAAAAAAGCAGTTGAACAAATCACCTCTATGGAAGAGGATTTTGCGAAATGGTACACAGACATTGTAAAAAAAGCAGACTTAATTGACTATTCCAGCGTCAAGGGCTGCATGATCATCCGTCCTTACGGGTATGCCATCTGGGAAAACATCCAAAGAATTTTAGACGGAAGATTTAAGGAGCTGGGGCATGAAAACGTATATATGCCTATGTTCATTCCCGAGTCCTTGCTCAACAAGGAAAAGGAGCACGTTGAGGGCTTCGCGCCCGAGGTAGCCTGGATTACCATGGGCGGCAGCGAGCGGCTGACGGAGCGGCTTTGTGTGCGCCCCACGTCCGAGACCCTTTTCTGCGAGCATTATAAGAACATCATCCGCTCCTACCGCGACTTGCCCAAGCTCTACAACCAATGGTGCAGTGTCGTGCGTTGGGAAAAGACCACCCGTCCCTTCCTGCGCAGCCGCGAGTTTTTATGGCAAGAGGGGCACACGATGCACGCAACCGCAAAAGAGGCAGAGGAAGAGACCATTCGTATGCTGAACGTGTACGCCACCTTCTTTGAACAGGATCTGGGTATGCCTGTTTTGCGCGGTCAAAAAACGGATAAGGAAAAATTCGCGGGCGCTAAGGCGACCTACACGGTAGAGGCCCTGATGCACGACGGAAAGGCGTTGCAGGGCGGCACGTCCCACAACTTTGGCGACGGATTTGCCCGCGCCTTTGATATTCAGTATTTAGACAAGGACAATACCTTGAAATACTGCCACCAGACCTCTTGGGGCGTTTCCACCCGTATTATCGGCGGTATCATTATGACGCACGGCGATGACAGAGGCTTGGTGCTTCCCTCGGCTGTTGCCCCCATTCAAGTGGTCATTGTTCCTGTGCAGCAGCACAAGGAGGGCGTTCTTGAAGCGGCAGAGGCGTTGAAGGATCGTCTTTCCTCTGTTTGTCGCGTCAAGATTGACGACAGCGACAACTCTCCCGGATGGAAGTTTGCCGAATATGAAATGAAGGGCG
Organism: Clostridia bacterium; assembly: GCA_017936565.1. GTDB lineage: Bacteria > Bacillota > Clostridia > Oscillospirales > CAG-272 > UBA1740. The sequence continues at coordinate 24,677 of JAGBFG010000004.1, read as the reverse complement.
TACCTGTTCGCATTGAGATAGGTCCTCGCGATATTGAAAGCCGCCAATGCGTTTTGGTTCGCCGTGACAACCACGAGAAGCAATTTGTTTCCTTGGATGGCTTGGAGGAAAGAGTTTTGGCAGAGCTTGACGCGCTGACCAAGGCGCTTTATGAAAAGGCATCCGCCAACCGCGCCAAGCGCACCTTTACCGCGACTGACCTTGCCACGCTCCAAGAAATCGCCGCCAAGGAAAGCGGTTACATCCGCGCTATGTGGTGCGGAGAGCTTGACTGCGAGCTGGAATTGAAGGAAAAAGCGGACGTTTCCTCTCGCTGTATCCCCTTCGACGACCAAGAGCCCATCAGCGACACCTGCGTTTGCTGCGGCAAAAAGGCAAAGCACCTGGTTTATTGGGGAAAGGCGTATTAAAGCACTCTACAACCGAACCGCGATAGGAAAGGAGGATTTTCGTTATGGCAAAGCGGCGCTTTGAAGCGGGATTGACTTCCGTGCAATCTCCTGAGGGACGCGTGCTCTTGATTGACAACCGCATTGACACCTCTCCTGCTGACGAAATCCGCACCTTAATCAACCGCGGGGGCTTAACCGACGGATATACCGTTATTTCCAATTTCTCGGAAGAGGATGCCGCCGTTCACTCTTCTTCCAAGGAAATGCGCCTTCATATGTATACCTTTTTGCGCCCCACGATGATGACCGCGCAAAACGTGCATTTTAATATGATAGCGACCATTGCCGCCTGTCACGCTATTGAATCTCATTCCGATTACAAGCTCGGTATTGCGTGGCCTGCCACGGTGGTTTCGGGGCGCAAGAAAATTGCGGAAATTTCCGCGGAGAGCCATTTGTTTTCCACGGGCTATTTGGAGCATCTCATCATTAAGACGGTGATTTCGCTCCAACAATCCCATTTCCCCGCTAAGCTCGAGGACATTGTCACGAGCGTTTTCACCAACCGCAACATCAGCACCGCGGACCGTGTTGCACAGACGTATTTACGGGATTTTTACGGTATGTATGAAAATCCTATGGCTTCCCGTTCTGCTTTGCTTGAAGAGTACCGCCATCGCTCTGTAACCGTAGGAAGGCTGCTTTGGGCGCGGGTGGACGGAAAAAGACGGCTTGGGCGCGCCAAGAGCATTGACACGGCAGGGCGACTTGTTTTGGGGCTCAGGAAAGAGCAAACCGCTGTGATTTCCTCTGAAACACAGCTGCTGTAAAAAGTGAATATAGCTTATGGGGCGTGCTTCACGAACAGTGATGCAGCCCCCTTTTTTCATTTTTTAATCCCGCGCTGCATATAGTAAAGAGAAGGCATATGAGATTGAGCAGAAGGGAGAGGGCGTATGGGAAAAGACAACCGACACACAGAGGAAGAGGAATTGCTTTCTGCCATCATTGACTGGCAAAGAGAAGAAAAGCCAAGGAAAAAAGGCGCAAAAAGGACCCTGCTTTTGCCCTTGCTTTGTGGCGCTTTGGCAGGCGCTTTTGCACTTTTTTCCTATTTTTTATACCAAGAGCCGCACATCAAAAGCGAGCTTTACCGCGCCGCTTCCTTTATTGAGGATTTAACGGAGGGCGAGGGGGCGCTGGCGGTGTTTTTGGGGCTTGACAAATGAAAAACATAAAAACGAACAAGGAACGAAAAAGGGGCAAAGGCGCCCTTTTTGCTTCTCAAAGGGAAAAAGCCCCCTTGCTTTTGCTTTTTGTTCCGCTTTTGGCTGCTGTGGCGGCAGAGCCCCCTTTTATGCTTTTTTTGGGGGCGTCTGCCGTTTTGCTTCACGAGGGCGGGCATTTGCTATGCTTTCATTTGTGCCATAGTGCCCATCCCCATTTGCGCCTTGCGCCCTTCGGCTTGCGTCTATATACCGCTTCCCTTCTTTCTCCCGCCAAGGAAGCCTTTGTTTGCTTGGGTGGGCCCTTAGCCAATCTTTTAGCGGCGGGGCTTCTCTTTTTCGCTTCTTCCTTTGCTCTGGGAGATTTTTTACGTCTGTATGGGGCGGTGCATCTTCTGGCTGCCCTTTTTAATCTTCTGCCATTTTGCGAAACCGATGGCGGCAGACTTTTTTCTCTTTTTCTTCGAGGGATCCTGCCCAAAGAGAAGGCAGAAAGGGTGGGGCGCTTTTTTTCCGTCTTTTTTTTGTCTTTTTTCTTCTTCTTTTCCTGCTTTTTGTTTTATTTTGGCGGAATTGGACTGTACGGGGTGTTTTTTTCCATTTTTTTCTTCTGGGAATACGTTTGTGACGATTTTGAAAAAAAGAGAGATTTCGAGAGTTTTTAAGAGATTTTAAGAGATTTCAAGAGATAAAGCGTTTCAAATCCTGAAAAGACAATGAAAATTCTCAAAACTTCTAAAAAAAAATCATTTTTTTTTGTAAAATATATTGCATTTTTTGTAGGTTTTTGTTATAATCCATATCGTTATATAGTGCTCTTGCTTTTCGGGCGCCAATAACAGTATTTTTTATACCAAAGGAGTAGTCATTGAGAAAGAAATGAACAAAATCATTGAATTGCGCGGTGTTTCCAAGTCTTTTGACGGCGAAACGGTATTGGACAACATCACCTTGGAAATCAAAGATAAGGAATTTGTAACCTTACTTGGTCCTTCCGGATGCGGTAAAACGACAACTCTGCGACTCATCGGCGGCTTTGAAACGGCTGACGAGGGGCAAATTTTCTTTGACGGGCAGGAAATAAGCGACCTTCCCCCCTACAAGAGAAACGTGAATACCGTTTTCCAGAAATACGCTTTGTTCCCGCATTTGAATGTTTTTGAAAATATTGCTTTCGGTCTTCGTTTGGCAAAGGTGCCGAATGATGAGGTGACCGAGCGCGTCAAGGAAATGCTGGCGCTCGTTTCCTTGAAGGGCTTTGAAAAGAAAAACGTCAATCTTCTTTCGGGAGGTCAGCAACAGCGCGTTGCCATTGCCCGCGCCCTTATCAACAAGCCCCGTGTTCTTTTGTTGGACGAGCCCTTGGGCGCTTTGGATTTGAAGCTCCGCAAGGACATGCAGGCTGAGCTTAAAAAAATCCAGCAGGCGACGGGTATTACCTTTATTTACGTCACCCATGACCAAGAGGAAGCCCTCTCTATGTCTGACACCGTTGTGGTCATGCAAAACGGAAAAATTCAACAGATAGGTACACCTACCGACATTTATAACGAGCCTCAAAACGCTTTTGTGGCAGACTTTATCGGCGAATCCAACATTTTGGACGGCGTTATGCTTTCTGACCGCCGCGTACATTTTGCGGGGCATGTTTTTGAATGCGTTGACGGTGGCTTTTCCAAAAATGAGCCTGTTGACGTTGTCGTCAGACCCGAGGACGTGGACGTGGTGCTTCCCGAAAATGGTATGCTGCGCTGCACAGTAACCTCGGTGACCTTCAAGGGCGTTCACTGGGAGATTATCGTAGATATTGACGGCTTCAAATGGATGATTCAGACAACCGACTACGTAGCACCCCAAGCGGAAATCGGGCTTTACATAGAGCCTGACGCCATTCATATTATGAAAAAGTCCGAGTTTTCGGGACAGTTTGGCGACTATTCTACCTTCTCTGCCGAAATGGACGAGCTGTCCAATCCCGACATTGACGAAACAGAGGAGGCAGCGGGAAGCGATGAAAGCTAAATCCTTTTTCTCCCGTGCCGCCGCCGCGCCCCATATTGTTTGGAGCGTGATGTTTATCGTCGCGCCCCTGCTTTTCGTGCTGTATTACGCCTTGACCGACCCCAACGGCGCTTTTACGCTTAGTAATATCGCCGCCTTGCCTGAATATGGCGGAACCTTTTTCCTCTCTATCAGCCTTTCGCTGATAGCGACCATCATTTGCATTTTAATCGGCTATCCTATGGCGTATTTCATTTCCCGCGCCAAGCCCTCGCGCCAACCGCTGCTTCTGATGGCGGCGCTTGTGCCTATGTGGATAAACCTTCTTATCCGTACCTTTTCTATGATGGCAATTTTAGACGATGGGGGGCTTATCAACACCCTGCTTGGCACGAATTTGCACATTGTCGGCACCAAGGGCGCTGTTATTTTCGGTATGGTTTATGACTTTTTGCCCTATATGATTTTGCCCATCTATACCGTGATGTCCAAAATGGACAAGCGCGTTCTGGAAGCGGCAAGCGACCTTGGCTGCAATCATTTTGAGGTATTGCTTCGCGTGGTTTTGCCCTTGACGCGCTCGGGCATCGTTTCGGGCGTGACGATGGTTTTCGTTCCCTCTATCAGCACCTTCTATATTTCTCAAAAGCTGGGTGGGGGCACATTTGAGCTTTTGGGCGACACCATTGAGCGTCAATTCGCCAATCCCGACACCTATAACGTCGGCGCTGCCATTTCCCTTGTAATGATGGTGCTTATTCTTCTCTCTATGGCAATTATGAACAAGTTTGCCGACGAGGACGCAGAGGGAGGGATGCTACCGTGAAAATTGTCTCTAAGCTGTATATCGGGATTATCTATTTCCTTTTGTATGCCCCTATTGTCGTTATCGCTGTTTTTTCCTTCAACGCAGGAGATAGCACCTCTGTTATGGAAGGGGTGTCTTTGCGCTGGTACAGCGCGCTTTTTGAAAAGCCCGAGCTGTTTGAGGCGCTCAAAAACAGTCTGCTTTTAGCGCTTTCCTCGGGACTGCTTGCCACCGTTATCGGAACGATGGCGGCTGTTGGGCTTGCACGGATGCAGAAAAAATGGATGAAAAGCTCCGTCAACGCCATAACCAAAATTCCTATGATGAACCCTGAAATCGTCACGGGTATTTCTATGATGCTGCTCTTCGTCTTTATCAGCAAAAACATTTTGGGAAATGTTGAGGTCAATCTCGGCTTTTTCACCCTTCTTATCGCGCACGTGACCTTCAACCTGCCCTACGTCATTCTTTCAGTTATGCCTAAGCTGCGCCAGATGGACAAGTTTTTGCCCGAGGCGGCGCAGGACCTTGGCTGCCCTCCTTGGAAATCCTTTTTCCTTGTGGAGCTTCCCAACATTTTACCCGGGGTTATTTCCGGCTTTATTATGGCGTTTACCCTGTCGCTTGACGATTTTGTCATCTCTCTTTTCAACGGCGGCGACAATTTCAAGACGCTTCCCGTTTTGATTTACAACTACACCAAGAAGCCCGTCAAGCCTGATATTTATGCCCTGTTCACCTTGATTGTTATTACAATTCTGCTGCTTTTGGTGCTGTCTAATCTGGCTTCCAACCGCGACGAAAGAAGGAAAGCGAGGGCAAAGAAATGAAAAAAAGATTTTTTTCACTCTGCCTTGTGCTTCTCTTGTTGGCTTCCTGCTTACTTGCCTTTTCTTCCTGCTCTGAGGAAGAGCTGCCCACTCGCACCCTTCACGTATACAACTGGGGGCAGTATATCTCGGACGGCTCGTATGACCTTCCTGACGTTAACGCGTTATTTGAAGAATACTTCAACGAGCAGCTTGCGGAAAAATACGGGTACAGGATTGAGGTAAACTATTCCACATATCCCTCAAACGAGGATATGTACAATAAAATTGCCAGCGGAAGCGGCTCCTTTGACGTGATTGTTCCTTCCGAATATATGATTGAAAAGATGATAAGCGAGAACCTGCTTTTAGAGCTTGACTTCTCCAAAATCACCAACTATGAGTATATTGCCGAGGAATTCCGCACCGACTTTAACACCTACGACCCCGAGGGAAAATACACCGTCCCCTACACCTACGGCACGGTGGGTATCATTTATAACACCGACTACGTGGACGAAGAGGACATCGGCTCTTGGGATTTGCTTTGGAATGAAAAGTACAGCGGCAAGATTTTGCAGTTTAACAACTCGCGTGACGCGCTTGCCACCGCCCTTTACCGTTTGGGATACAGCGTCAACACCACTGACCACACCAAGTGGGCAGAGGCAACAGAGCTTCTCAAACAACAAAAGCCCTTAGTGCAAGCCTACGTAATGGACGAAATCTTCAACAAGATGATTTCGGGCTCCGCTTGGATTGCGCCCTATTACGCGGGTGACTTTCTCACTATGTACGACTCCAACGACTCTCTCGCCTTTTACACGCCCAAGGAAGGCACCAACATTTTCGTGGATGCCATGTGTGTTCCTACCTGCGCGCGTCAGGTGGATGCCGCGATGGAATACATCAACTTTATGCTCTCTGAGGAGCCTGCCTTGGCGAACGCTGAATATCTTGGCTATTCCTGCCCGAACACCTTGGTGACGGAAAGCGAGGAATACCAAGAATATATGCTTGACTGGCACGAGGAGTCCTTGGATATTTTGTACAGCAAGAGCTTAGTGGTTGATGACTACACCGATTTGAAGGATATTAACGCTGAAAACAAGCGCTCGTTCTTCCACGCTATCTCCAACACCGAGGAAAACGGAAATCTGCTCGATTACACCAATTCTCTTTGGGCTGAAATCAAAATTGAAAGCTCCATTGAGCCTTGGATTATCGTAACGGATATCGTCATTCTCGCGCTTCTTTTCGCTTGGTGGCTTTCTTCCTTCTTGCGTAAGAGAGCAAGAGAAAAGAGCTATACCCAAAAATAATATTGTTGGTTCAGGCGGCGTTTTTTGCGCCGCCTGCTTTTTTCGCCCGCTTTTTTCATTTTATTTGCGTTTTTTTGAACAAAACCCTTGACAAATAATTTTATTTCTGCTATAATTTATAAGCCTTTATTGGATATGCTTAGGGTGGCGTACAGCGCGCCGCCATATCACGATATCACCGCTGAAAAAAACAAGGAGGTATTCTGTCATGAAAAGAACCTATCAACCTAAGAAGAGACAGAGAAAAAAGGAACACGGTTTCAGAAAAAGAATGGCAACTGCTAACGGCAGAAAAGTTCTGAAAAGAAGACGCGCCAAAGGAAGAGCACGCCTTACCTATTGAGTCCGATGAGTCGGATGTAGCTAGGGAAGGCAGCGCGCCTTTCCGCACTGCGTACCGATTGAAATGCTCCGATAACCACAGTGCGTGCTTTATCGGAGTTTTTTCATTATCGGGCGCTCTTATAACGCCATGTGAAAGGCTTTACGTTATGAAATTTCACGCCATTTGCGAAAATCATTTATATGCGAAGGCATATTCAAAAGGAAAACGGGCGGTAACGGAATATCTTGCTGTTTACGTCTTGCCCGATTACACGGCGGAGGCACTGCGCCGTGCCAATCCCCGTAAGGAAAAAATCAATCGCATCGGTCTTACCGCCACAAAGAAATTGGGCGGTGCTGTGGTGCGCAACCGCGTGAAGCGCATTATGCGCGAGGCATATCGTGCGGTAGATGCCCTTCACTCCGTCAAAACGGGCTTTTTAATTGTGATTGCCGCCCGTGAAAAAGCAACCGGTGCTACCTCAACCTTATTGGCGCACAGCTTGGAGGAAGCGCTTTCGCGCTTGCGCTTGCTTACGAAATGAAGCGAATCATTCTTTCTCTTATTCGGTTTTACCGAGCTCGTATTTCGCCCCTAAAACCGCCTTGTTGCAGGTTTACGCCGACCTGTTCTGCCTACGCCCTTGAGGCGTTTCAAAATCGTGGCTTTTTTGCGGCTTTTTTCTTAACCGTTTGGCGCATTTTGCGCTGTAATCCCTTTTTTAAGGCAGGGTATGACCCCGTCCCTTACGGTGTCAAATGGAAGAAAATTGACCCTTTTAACAAGAATTCGGGCGAAACTTCACCCCACGGCGAAAAAAAATAAAACAGAAGAAAGGTTACGCATTTTTGCGTGGTTCTAAAAAATGACTATTTGGGATTATATCCGATGGCCCTTTGGAGCGCTCATCCGTGTTTTTTATAACTGGACAGGCAGCTATGCCGTTGCGCTTTTGTTTTTTACCATCGTCTTAAACCTTGTGCTGTTCCCCTTATCCATCAAACAGCAAAAAACACAAATCGGCTCTGCCAAGCTTCGTCCTCAGATTTATGCCATTGAGAAGAAGTATGCGGGAAGAAACGACAGAAAAACGCAGGAAAAGAAGCAGCAGGAAATTATGGCTTTGCAGCAAGAGGCGGGCTTTTCCCCTCTCTCCGGTTGCCTGCCTATGCTCATTCAGCTTCCCTTGATTATGATTTTGTACCGCATTGTGTATATGCCCTTGACCTATATCACCAACTTCACAAGCGACGTGATAACAGGTCTGAAAAACGGCATTAACACGGTTATTGCAGGCTTGGGCGAGGGCTCTTCCCTTGCGCTTGGCGCCTTAACCGATAAGTCCACCGAGGTTGACATTCTTTCTCATTTCCGTCAGCTGACAGCCGCAGGACACACCATTCCCGACATTGCTTCCGAGACAGTTGCGGCAATGCAGGAATTGAATTTCTCCTTGTTTGGCTTGGACTTGACGGCAACCCCCAGCATCGTCCATATTTCTTGGCTTATCATCATTCCTATTCTGACCTTTGTGGCATCCTTCCTGTCGATGAAGCTGTCCCGTAAAATGATGGGCAACGTGCCCCAGCCGGCACAGACGCAGGACAACAAGACGTCCAACATCATTATGGATATTATGATGCCCGCGATGTCCTTGTTCATTTCATTTTCCCTTCCTGCCGCTTTGGGTGTTTACTGGATATACAACTCCGTTATCGGTATCGGGCGTCAGTACGTTTTGAACCTCATTATGCCTCTTCCCAAGTATACGGATGAGGAGTTGAAGCTTTTGGAAAAGGAAGCCAGAGAACGCGCCAAGAGAAATCCCGCTCAATTTGAGGACCGTGTCAGCGAGAAATCCTTGCATCATATCGATGACGAGGACGATGATTACGACGTGGATTCTCTGCCCGTTATCCAATCCAAGTTTGACGGAGAATATTACAGACCCACCCCCGCCAAAAAGCCCGCAAGCAAATCCTCGGGTAAAGGCAAGAAAAAGAAATAACACCGTAAAGAAAGGCTATAAGATATGAGAAAAGAGATTATTATTGCGGGAAAGGACGCGGAAGAAGCCGTCAACAATGCGATTGCGGCATTTGGCGTTTCCTCGCTGGAAGATATTGGATATGAAATTGTGGACTTGGGCAGCAAGGGCATTTTCGGCATCGGCGCCCGTCCTACCAAGGTAAAGGCTTGGATTGAAACCCCCGATGAAGAGCCCAAGGCTCAAGGCTCCAACACCGCTGAGGACAAGAAGCCCTCGCACGAGAGAGCGGGCGGCGAAAGAAGCAGAAACAGAAACCGCAGAGGAAGAAACCGCAGAAGCGACGGTATGCAGCCCCCTCGTGATTTTGTTGCTCCCAAGGAGAGCGCAAAGCCAAGAGAAGCCGTTATTCCTGAGGCAGAGCTTAAAATGGAGCTTGTCACCGTTTCTGAGGGCGAGGACCTTTCCTTCGACTTCGTAAAGCTTTTGGTACAGAACTTGGGCATCAATGCCGAGGTTTCTCTCTATCATTGCGAGGACAATTCCCGCCGCATTGTGATTGCGGGAGAGGACGCTGCTATGCTCATCGGGCATCACGGCGAAGCGCTTGACTCCTTGCAGTACCTGGCTAACCTTGCCAGCACCAAAAAGAACGCAAACGGTGAGCGCAACCGCCGCCGCGTCACCATTGATATTGAAGGCTATCGCGCCAAGAGAGAGGAAACTCTGCGCGCTTTGGCGAGAAAAATGGCTGCTAAGGCGCTGCGCACGCGTCGCAACGTTATGCTTGAGCCTATGAGCGCGTATGAGCGCCGCATCATTCATTCCGAGGTACAAGGCATTGCGGGCGTCAGCACCAATTCCATTGGAGCAGACAACAACCGTAAAATTGTCATTTACCTGACGGAAGAAGAGCAAGAAACTCCCAATACCGTTTTGACGGAAGCCGAGCAGGCGCCCGTCACCGTGGCCGAAGACGTTGTGGAAGATAAAGACACCACAGAAACGGAAACAGTATGACAAGACAGCCGTTTCAAGATACGGTTGCCGCGCTTTCAACCCCACCCGGCAAGGGTGGGGTTGCCCTTATCCGCCTTTGCGGTGAGGAGGCAATCGAGATAGCGGGCGCTTGCTTTCGCGCCAAAAATGAAAAGGACATTTCACTCTTTCCTTCCCGTCTTGCCGTATATGGCAATTTTTATTATCAGGGAGAGCCTGTGGATGACGTGCTGTTAACGGTGTTCCGCGCGCCCCATTCCTATACGGGTGAGGATACTGTGGAAATTGCCTGTCACGGCAGTATGCTCATTTGCCGCACCATTTTAGAGGCGCTTTACAGCAAAGGAGCAAGGCCCGCGCAAAAGGGTGAATTTACCCGTCGGGCTTTCTTGGCGGGAAAAATCAATCTGACGGAGGCTGAGGCCATCGCGGAGCTTTTGGACGCGCAGAACCGCGAGCAAATCAAGCTCTTTCAGCAGGACTCCCGCTCCCATCTTTCGTTGGCGTTGGCTTCTCTTTATGAGGGAATTTCGTCCTTGCTTTCCGCGGTTTATGCCAAGGTTGACTATCCCGATGAGGACTTAGCGGAGCTTTCTCGCGAGGAAATCCTCTCTTCTCTTGAAGAGCTTATGGAAAAGACCGAAAGGCTTTGCCACAGCTACAAAACGGGGCGCGCCGTTGCCGAGGGAATTTACACCGTGCTTTTAGGCAAGCCGAACACGGGAAAAAGCTCTCTTTACAACCTCTTGGCAGGGAAAGATGCGGCTATCGTCACCGAATACGCGGGAACGACAAGAGATATACTTGAAGTTTCCCTCTCTCTTGGTCGGGTGCTTTTGCGCCTGGCAGACACGGCAGGGGTAAGAGAAACGGACAATCCCGTTGAAAAAATAGGGGTGGAAAAAGCCAAGGACGCCGCCCGAAGCGCCGAGCTGATACTGATGCTGTTCGACACATCCTCGCCCTTTGACGAAGAGGATGAGGCAATGCTTGCCTTTGCCAAGAAAACGAAGGCGGTAAAAATTGCCCTGTTGAACAAGAGCGATTTACCTGCCCTTTGGGATGCTTCCCGTTTGGGCGAGGGCTTTGCCCACATCCTTCCCATCAGCGCCAAAAAGGGGGACACAGATGCCCTTTGCGCCTGTGTAGACGCCCTTTTCACAGACGGGAGCTTGCAAATAGGGGAAGACGCCATCGTCTTTACCGCGCGCCAATTTGCCGCGCTTGAAAGGGCAAAGGAAATGATGCAAAACGCAAAAAGAGGGCTTGCCGCGGGCTTCGCGGAGGACGCTGCTCTTTGCGAGCTGGAAGCGGCGGCGGTCGCCTTGGCGGAAACCGACGGGCGCGCTGTCAGCGAGGATATTGTGTCGGGCATTTTCTCCAAATTCTGCGTTGGTAAATAAGTCCCACCCAAAAAAAGAACAGAAAGGATATAGCGATGGATACTCCCATGTTTCAAAAGAATGACAACGGCTTTATTTGCGCCCATTGCGGTAAAGAGGTTTTGCCGCTCGGCTATACATCCCGTAACCATTGCCCTTTTTGTCTGTATTCTCTCCATATTGATAAAAACCCGGGGGATCGCGCTTGCGATTGCCTTGGTCTGTTGCGTCCCTTCCGCGCGGAGCCTAACGCAAAAAAGGGCTTTGTTATTTACCATCGCTGTGAAAGGTGCGGTGAGGTTTCCTCTTGCCGCAGCGCGCATATGGCAAAGGTGCAGCCTGACGATATAGACCTTTTGATTTCCTTGACTGCGGGTGTCTATCTTGACCCCAAGGACAAGAAATAATCCGAGCATTTACAAAAGCAAATATTTGTTTGCAAAAAAATCTGCAACGGCAGGGATTTCTCCACCGATTGCAGATTTTTCTTTTATTTTATTTCTTTCAGTCGAATACGGGTAACTCTTCCCCACGGGGGTGTTCGTTCCTCGTTGTTGATCAACCACAAAACAGGAATGCCACCTGCCTCTTGCTCGGGCGGGAAAGTGGCATATCCGTCTGTCAGAATGACGATACAGGCAGGTGGCTCTTGCTGCATATGCTCCTTCACGTAAGCAAAAATGACGTCAAAAGAGGTTCCGCCGCCCCCCTTGGGACGAATGCTTGCAAGACTTTCCACGTCCTCAAAGGGAACGGGCTCGTAGGCTTTGGCGTCAAAGAAGCCCAAAAAGCCTTTTAATTTTCCGTCGAACTGGTCGATAGCGCCTTTAAGCTCCGAGAAGGCAACCGTCAGCATTTCCTCTGATATCGAGCCCGATGTGTCCACAAAGAACAAAATGTTTTCTATGCTTTTGTCCTTGTCGTTGAAATCGGGTAAAAAGAAGGGCGAATCGGGGAAACGGCGGTCAGGCGGAGAAAAGGAATAATCGGAAATTTCCTCGTGTACGAAATCGTTGAGCACCGTGCGCCAATCCGTTTGAGGCTCCTTCCACTCGGATATGATACGCTCTACCCCAAGAGGCATATCCCCTGCCGCTTTGGAGATGGCTTCTGCCGCGTCTAACACGTAGCTGCGCCAAACGTCCTGCAAAAAGGAGTCGTCCTTGGACTTTGCCTGCCAATGCGTATGGTCATCAAAGCCACCGTCTTCGCGATTATCAGAACCCTGCTGTCCTTGACCTTGGTCCTTCTCTTTTCCGCTCTCTTGACCTTGGTTTTTTTCCTGTTCTTTATCTTGGTCTTTCTTTTTATCTTTCCCGTTGCCCTGCCCTTTTTCCTTGTTATTGTCCTTAGCGTCGGTTTTATCCTGCCCGTTGCCGCTGCCGCCTTGGCCCTGTCCTTGCTCCTCCTTGCCGCTTCCCTCCTTACCGCCTGCTTGGGCGGGGGATTTTTTGGCGTTTTTGAGCAGCATTTGGTAGACCTCTTCCACCGAATAGTGATAACCCTCTTTCCCGTTGGGCGTTAAGTGCATCAGCTCCCCGTATTCCCGCAGGGTGATGCTTCCGCCCGATTTCAGGATATTGGAATTAACCACAATATCCGCGGCGATATTGAATATATCCCTTTGATACTGCTCCGAGCGGAAGCAATGCTCCAAGGCAATATGTAAAACCTCGTGCATCAGGACAAAATCCATTTCCTCATCCGACAAGGTATCCATAAAGGTGGGAGAAAAGGCAATGCGCTCAGCGTCCGTATAGGCGGTTTGACAGTGAACGTCCAAGGAAAACTTGACGTGCATCAAAAGAAGCCCGTAAAAGCCGTTGTTCCATAAAAGCCTCGCTCTTGCCTGCATCAGCCGCATGGCATATCGCTTTTGGTCAGCCTCAGAACACACCGTTGAGGAATTTGCCTTTTGTTCTGGCATAATCCTGCACCTCCTGCAAGCGCATCAATTTGTCCTTGAATTCTTGACCGAAGGCAACGTAATTTTTGAACAGGACAACGGAAAAGTCCGTTGGCATCTTGATGGCGTAGCGGATAGAATGGGCGATTTGCGTCATATCCTTCTGATGCTCCTTGGCATAAGCCGTCATAGAGGAGACCAAGGCATACATCGCGTCCGTTGCCGTAGGCAAGGGAGGCATTTTACCGTTGAAAATATCCGTAATGCTCGGCAAGGTATGATAAATTTTGCACCAGGTCCTGAACTCTGTTGCCACACCCGCGCCAACACAGCCCACAATTAAAGGATAGATAGCCGAGGGGTCGTCGTTGGAATGCTTCAAGAGATTGCTGACCATTTCCCAAGAACGGGGCGTTGCAAAGGCAAGATCCTCCGAGGCGGTATCATAGACCGAGAGTCTACCCGCTTGGAAGGAAAGAAAGCCGAGCACCTTTTCGTGAATGCCCGCGCTTACTGCCCAGCGCCGCCAGGACTCGAAATTGCTTTCCACCTCTAAATGACAAAGACGGTTGGCAAGCGCCTTTGGCATCTTAAACGCCACGGATTTATCGGTGATACGGTTTCCCGCTGCAATCACAATACAGTTATCGGGAAGCCGATGCTCGCCTACCACTCTGTCAAGCGTAATCTGGTAGGCGGCTGCCTGCACCGATTGAGGTGCGGCAGAAATCTCGTCTAAAAACAAAATGTTCACCACGTCAGGCGAGGCATCCATATCGAAAATTTGAGGCTTCAACCAGATTGCCAGGGTTTTGTCGGCGTTCGCCGTTGGAATACCGCGCAAGTCAATGGGGTTGAACAAGAGAAGACGCACGTCCGTCACCTTGACCCTTTTTCTTGTTTTTTCTTCAATGCGGGAGGCGACCTGTCTTACGGCTTGGGATTTACCTACACCGGGAGGGCCCCAAAGCATAAAAGCGGGCAAAAGCTTCATGGACAAGCCCTTTTGTATCAAGGGAATGTATGCCTCACACAGCTGTGATACCACCTTGTCTGCCGACAAGACGGAAAGATTGCCTGTTGTATTACTCATCTTCTATAATCCCCAATTCCTTATCTATTTTTTCGAGATTTTGCTGCAAGCGCTCAATCTCTTCGCCATAATTATCCGTTTTCTTCAATTCCTTTTCCAAGGCGCGCTTTTGGGCTTGCCATTTTTTGATTTGCTCCAAAAGATTTTGCCGATAATCTTTCAGGTTATCCAAGAAGGCATCCACTTTTTTCAAGTGTCCCTCATCGCTGTTACAGGGCAGACGGTACTTGCCCTTTCCAATGATGTCAAAGCTGTAATGATACATACTCATAAAGGAAGGAATGAGGATGCGGAAGCCTTGATACGTCATAACCTCAATTTCCTCAGTGGTACCGCGGTTGTCGCGCACCGCCTTATCAAGCTGCTCTTGAAGCATTGCCCATTCTTCGGGGGAAAATTCCTTCTTTTCCTCTTCATAGCGCGCGATATCCTCTTCACACGCGGCAACTCGGGTCTTAGCTTCCTCTATCAAGGCGGGCGTATCGGCTAACTCCTGTTGCATTCTGCGGCGCTCTTCCATAAAGCCCTTACGCAAAAGGCAGACACGCGCCAATTCATTCGCCACCTCAACTCGCTTTTTGATTAAGGGATTACCGATTGCCAGCGCCTTGACCTCGGCATAATTGAGGGCGGTGCTATCCACGTCCTCTCCCTCTCTCTCGGAAAGGGAGCCTGCCAGAAGCTCCTCGATAAAGCGCTGCTTGGTTTCTAAAATTTGCCAGGAATACGCATCAAAGCTCGCCTCGGTGATATAGCGGTAAATGAAAACCTGTCGGTTCAGGTTTCCCTGCCGCAAAATTCTACCCTCTCTTTGCACCATATCCGAGGGGCGCCAAGGCACGTCCAAATGATGCACCGCAATCAAGCGGTCTTGGACGTTCACGCCAAGTCCAAGCTTAAAGGTTGAGCCGAGCAAAATACGCACCTCTCCCTCTCTGACCCTCTCAAAGAGAACGTCTCTCTTCGCATTGCTCTCTCCCACCTCGTGAATATAGGCAATCTCCCCCTCGGGAACACCGCCCAGTACCAAAAGCCGTTTCATTTCGTCGTAGGCGTTGAAGGACTTTTTAGGGGTCGACACATCACAAAAAACGAGCTGAGTGGCGTGTGTGTCACTTGTCATATGATATATCATTAAAACGTTTTGGGCGCATTTTTCGATTTTTGCCGAGAAGGCGTTGCCTGCCCCCTCGTCTATCAAGCGAAGGTCCAGGGCGGCTTTTCCGCCGTCCGAGGATATTTTAAGCATATTATCCTCTGAGCGCAAAACACGCTTTGCCCTGATATCGTCAGCTCTTTTTGAGATATCTTTAAGATAGTCTCTGAAAGGCAAGGTGCCCAAAATCGTTTCATCGGTATAGCCCTTAAAGGCGGGAAGCCCGTTTTCCTCGGAATTACAGCGGTGAAAATCCGCAATAGAGGACAAAAGGGCAGTAAGCTCCGTCAGGTTGTGAAATTTGGAAAAGCGGGTTGCCAAGCGGAATTTGCTGGTATCCACGTCCACCTCAAAGTCAAGCTCCTTTTCACAGAACATACCGACCCAAGAGTCAAACTGACCGAGCCCCAGGAGCCCCATTTCGCCATTCTGCAAATATTTGTGCATCACAAAAAGGTCGGTAATGGAGTTGGTAATGGGCGTTCCCGTAGCAAAGACGACGCCCCTGCCGCCGTTGGCGTTTTGCACAGCCCTGACCTTGCCTAACATATCGTAGGACTTCTTAGAGCCGTCCTTACGCATACCGTAAATCATATCAATTTTGGTTTCAACGGGCATATTTTTATAGTTGTGCGCCTCATCGACAAACAGGGTGTTCACGCCAAGCTCATCAAAGGCAATGCCGCCCTTTAATTGCTCGGTGTTCTTTTTCAGCGCCTTTTCTAACGCCGCCTTTTTCCGCCTGATGATGCCGGGGGAGCTATACGTTTTTTCCGCCTCGTTCAGCTTTTCCATTTCTTCCTTATACATTGCCTCATAGTGAGATAAGGAAAGAGGGATGGCGTCAAAGCAGGAATACGGCATAATAATCCCGTCAAAGTCCTCGTCGCGTATGCGCGCGAGCGTTTTGGAGCGCAAGGCGGGCGTAAAATTCTTTGGCTCTACCACAAGAATACGCGCATAAGGATACAAACACATAAACTTATCCCGCCATTGTCCGACCAAGGTATTGGGAACAACGTATAGATTTTTCTTTCCCACGCCCATGCGCCTTAGCTCCATACCCGCGGCAATCATCGTATAGGTTTTACCCGCGCCGACATTATGCGCCAAGAGGGTATTGGGAGAAAAGAGAATGCGCGCAACGGCATCTCTCTGATACGGATACAGACGAATAGAGGGGTTCATTTTGGGGAACATCAGAAACGAGCCGTCATAATGATGGACGCGAATACGCCCGTATCTTTCCTCATAAATGGTTCTCAGCCTTTTTTTGCGCTGGGTGCTACTCCAAACCCACGCCTGAAACAAGGAAACCAGCTCCGCCTGCTTTTGCAGCGCCATTGCTGTTTCCATATTGTTCAGCACACGGACGGTCTTGCGGGAGTTCAAGCTCCATCTGTCAGGAACCTCATCATAGATAGCGATGGTTTTGATGTTAAGTGTATCCTCTAACAGATACAGCATTTCATAACGGACAGTACCGTAAGTATTGCGGTTTTTTACGGCGTGCTTGGAGCCGCGGAAACGGTTTTTCTTGGGGATTTCCCATATACCCGTGCTTTCGTTATAGCGGGTTTCATACCCCCAAGGCGCCTTTTCACCAATCAAGTGGGCGATAAACGCGTCAATGATATCGGGGGGAACCCAAGGAGAGCCAAGGGTGATAAATATATTATCAGTGGCAATATCGGGGGGCAGAATTTTTGAAAGCGCGCGAATGTTCTCTTCATAGCGCCCGTTTTCGTTATGCTCCTTGGCAAGCGTGAGCTTGGTTAAAATATTGCCTGAAAGATAGACGTCGCTCGTCTGCCATTCGTGGCTTATAGGATCCTCAAAGATTTTGCCCCGCAGCTCCTTGATAACCTCTTCCTCGCTTTTTCTCGTCAGCTTGGCTATATAGTCCAAGCGAACGCCGCAATAGGTATTCAAGGACAGCACCAAGCCGTCAAAGACGCTCTCTACCTCAGGGGGATTTTCTCCCTCTAAATCCAGCGCCTCAAAATCAAGGGGCAGGTCAATAACGCCATCGTCCTCATCCTGCAAATGAAAGGACATTTCTCCCAGGGTTAACTTCATATGCCTGCCTCCTGCTTGTAAAAATCTTTAATAGAGCCTTGATAGAATAAAGAAAGGGCCGCTGCGCCATAGCACAACGGTCCTTTTTCCGCATATGGTAAGAAATATACACCAAAGCCTTTTGCCCCTTGGTATTGGCATTTGCCCCACCAAGCAGCGCAAACGCAATCAGCGCTTGCTGAACTGAGGTGCGCGACGGGCTGCCTTCAAGCCGTACTTCTTTCTTTCCTTCATACGAGGGTCACGAGTCAAGAAGCCTGCCTTCTTCAAAAGGGGTTTGGTTTCAGCATCTGCGGTCAAAAGAGCGCGGGAAATGCCGTGACGAATGGCGCCTGCCTGACCGGAAAGACCGCCACCCTTTACAGTGGCAACGATATCGAACTTACCGCCGTGTTCGGTTACTTCAAACGGTTGCATTACGATAAGCTTCAAGGTTTCCAAGCCAAAATAGTCGTCAATATTTTTTCCGTTGATGGTTACAGAACCGGTACCGGGATACAAACGAACACGCGCAACAGATTTCTTTCTTCTGCCCGTGCCATAGAAATAAGGTTTTACACTCTCGTACATTCTACTTTTCCTCCGTTTTCTCAATCGATGGCAACAGGTTGCTGTGCCTGCTGCTTGTGGGTGTCGCCGGCATATACCTTCAAGCGAGTGAAGGCCTTTGCGCCAAGAGAATTGTGAGGAAGCATTCCCTTTACTGCCAATTCAACAGCAAATTCGGGGCGCTCGCTCATCAATTTGCGATAAGTGACCTTTTTCAAGCCCCCAATATAACCGGAATGATGGTAGTAGATCTTCTGATCAAGTTTTTTGCCTGTCAACACCGCTTTTGCCGCATTGATGATGATAACATACTCGCCGCAGTCAACGTGAGGGGTGAATTCAGGTCTGTGCTTGCCGCGCAAAATGGTGGCGGCTTTTACAGCAGTTTCGCCAAGAGTTTTTCCTGCTGCGTCAATAACATACCATTTACGAGAAATGGTTTCCTGCTTTGCCATAAAAGTGGACATTTCTTTTTCCTCCATTCAAATTTTTCTAACAAACTTTCATGCGAGGAAGATTATATCACTTGCTTTTTCCTTTGTCAAGTGGTTTTTTTAACTTTTTTTGTTTTTTTTAATTTTTATATGCGATACCTCTTAAAAGCTCCGTTTTCCTCGTTTTTTCTCGCTTTTCCTTCTCCTCAAAATAAAAATTTTAATTTTAAATTTTTTGTGAACAAAAAACGTTTGCTTTCAGGAAGGCTTTTTGGGGTATCTTATTTATCCACCTCGAAGGACAGGGTAATCTCCTTACGGTCCGTTTTTAACTGACGAAGAGCGACACCTGCGCTTTTAAGCATTCTTTTAGAAGCCTGCGTCATCGGGGTTTCGCCGTATTTGTCCGAAAGGTACACGACCTCTTTAATGCCCGACTGAATAATCGCCTTGGCGCATTCGTTGCAGGGGAAAAGCGCCACGTAAATTCTTGCGCCTGCCAAATTTTTGCCGCGGTTGTTCAGAATGGCGTTCAGCTCCGCGTGAACCACGAAGGGATATTTGGTTTCGGTGTCCTTTCCCTCTCTTGCCCAAGGAAATTCGTCATCCGAGCAGCCGTAGGGGAAGCCGTTATAGCCCGTTGAAAGAATGCGGTCAAACTCGTCTACAATGCAAGCACCCACCTGAGTGCTGGGGTCCTTACTTCTTTGGGCGGCTAAAAGAGCCACACCCATAAAATATTCATCCCAGGAAATGTATTCGTTTCTTTTCATTGTCAAACCCTCTCTATCAAACTTGTATTTTTTCAAATTTCCGCGCCGACACGGAAAGCATGATCCAAAGGAGCAAAAGGGAAAGCCCCAAGAAGAGCAAGGACAAAAGCAAAAGCGCAGCCCCCGCCCCCAAAAGTATAGAAAGAATAAAGCCGATGCCAATAGCCGCGACGGAAATGCCCATCATCCCGAACATAGCGAGAAAGACTGCCATACCCTGCTTGACCGCTTCCGTTTCATTGTTCCAGTTAAAGCGAGGGAAGGCAACTCCCACAATCATACCGAACAAGGCGCCGAACAGCGCAAAAAGCTGCGGAAGCAAAAGCACCCCCAAAGCGACGTACCACACAGGCGCCGCCACAACGATGACCGCCACCGAGACAATCAAAAGCACAGGCACCGATAAAAGCTCCGAGGCGTACACCTTGGAAAGCAAGACATCTCTTCCCGTTAAGGGAGAGGAGCGCAAAATCCAGATGGTTTTTGCCTCAATAGAAATAGAAGGAGCGGTAATCATCACCATAGAAGCCAAAAAGCAAACCATTGCCGTCAGCAGTGCCGCCAAGGCGTCCGCCGTTAAAAAAGCGGTTATCTCTTCTGCGCCTTCCATACCGTCCATACTCAAAAAGGATGAAAGGAAGGCGTCCTTACCGACAAGCAGCGCCACCGCGCCCACCAGCAGCATAAAGAGCCCTATGGCGCTATTGAGAAGATAGCCGCTGCTGTGAAACAGGTGGGAAAGATTGTTTTTCACAAGCGCCCGTCGGGGAGAGGAGCGCTTCATTGTTTTTTCGCGGTACGCTGTCTTTTTCAGCGCCGTTTTCGCCGTGGCAATGTTAATAAAGCTCTTTGCCAGAATCCAAAAGACCAAAAAGGCGGGTATAGCGGCGAAAAGCAAGGAAAGAAGCCCTGCCCCTACATTTCCCGCGCAACCGAGACCAAACAGATAAAAGGGATAAAAATAAGTCTTGACGGCGTTTGCCAAGGGGTGAAGAATAAGACTGATATTCTCCAAGGAGTCAGCGCCCGTCATCATTTTTCCGTAAAAGTAAAAATAAAGACCTAAAAGCGCTAAGGAAAACACCGTTTGCACCAAAGATTTACGGCGGACACGGCGCAAAAGCTGCGCCACAAGCCATCCGAAAAGACAGGAAAAGGTGAGGCTCACAAAGGGAAGCACCAGCATTCCCGCAAGCAAGGAGAGGATTCCCCACGGGGAAATGGCTCCAAAAGGCAGCCCCACAACAAAATACATCACAAAAGCAGGCAAAAGCACAACCGCCTCAAACGCCACATTGCCCAAGAGCAAGGTCAAAAGCCGCGAAAGCAAAATGTACTTGGGGGGAATGGGCATAGACAAAAGCAGGTCATTGTCCTTTGCCTCGTAAAGCTGTGTCACCGTTCCAAAGACGGTGCCGACAACGGCAAGCAGGACTGCTAAAAGCCCCGCCGCAGCAAAATACAGCCACGCCATTTCCGTTTGCAGGGTCAGCGTGCCCAACAAAAAGAATGCGCCAAGGAACAACCCTAAAAAGACCGCAATCAAATAAACGTAGAGAAACCCGAACAAAACCAGCTTGCCAACACTTCTCTTTTTTCCCGTTTTCTTATCAAAGCCAAGCCCCGCCCAAAAGGCAGAAAGACGGGCTTTTATCAATGTTTTCAACATACAGCCGCCCTCAATTCTCCGCAAGCTCCAAGAAAACCTCTTCCAAGGATGTATTTCCCTTTACCTCTTCCATGGTGCCCGACACCAAAAGCTTGCCCTTTTTAATAATAGCTACCCTGTCACAAAGCCTTTCCGCCACCTCTAACACGTGCGTGGAGAAAAAGATAGCGCCGCCCTTTTGGGTAAATTCGCGCATCATTTCCTTCATCGTGTGGGACGCCTTAGGATCAAGTCCTACAAAGGGCTCGTCCATAATAATCAGCTTCGGCTCGTGCAAAAAGGCGGCGATGATAGCCAATTTTTGCTTCATACCGTGAGAATAGGCGGAAATGGGCTGCGCCAAGTCCGCGGTAAGCCCGAATTTTTCCGAAAGGGCTTTGATTTTTTCTTCCCGCAGGGAAGCGGAAACCCCAAAAATATCCGCTATAAAATTCAAATAGGCAACCCCCGACATAAATTCATACAGGTCGGGATTGTCGGGTATATACGCAAGGCTTTTCTTGCACACCAAGGGCTCTTCCTGAATGGAATGCCCATCGATGAGAATTTCTCCCTCTTCAAAGGGCAAAATGCCGCAGCAAGCCTTGATAGCCGTTGTTTTACCGGCGCCGTTGTGACCGATAAAGGCATAAATCTCCCCCTTGCCGATTTCCAAGGAGAGCCCCTCTACTGCCACCTTATCGCCGTAGCGCTTTGTCAGGTTTTGAATTTTCAGCATATCCTTCCTCTTTCCGTCAGAAACTGTTATCATATAACAACATATTTATTCTATCATATCTCTCTTTTCTTGTCAATCAAATATTCGGGAAAAGAATAATTTCCCCCAAAAAGCAAGACAAATAGCCAAGACAAATGTCGAACATTTTTTTATAAAAAATGCACAATATAAGCCGAAAAGTTTGTTCATTTTGCCTATGCCAATTTTAGACAAAATATGGTAAAATATAAGTACAAATACAGACTATTGATACGTTATGCGTTTCTGCGTTCAGCAAGGACGGCATAGGAGGGACTATGTACCAAATTCACGATATTATTTTTTACGGCTCGGCGGGCGTTTGCGAAATTGACGCTATTGAAAAAGAGCCTTTTGAGGGAGCGCCCGAGGGTGTTCTCTACTATGTGATGCATACGCTGAATGAGCCTCGCCAAACGATTTTCAATCCCGTTACCAATGACAAGGTTTTTTCCCGTCATTTAATGACCAAGCAAGAGGCAGACGCCTTTTTGGCAAGCGCCCACGAGCTGTCGCTTTTGTCTGCCCCCTCTTCAAAGCTTTTGCGGGAGGAATATGCCCTTGCCATGAAAGCATATACGCCCGAGGCTTGGGTGCGAGTGATAAAGACGTTTTTGACCAGGCAAGAAAGCGCCCCTCGCGTGGCAGACGCGGAAAGAAATTTCTGCGAAACGGCGAAGCGCCATTTATTTACCGAGCTTTCCGTTGTTTTTTCAGAGACGATGAAAGAAGCGGAAGCGCGCGTTTTTGAGGCTATGTGCCTTTCCCGTTAAGAAATAGCAGAGCAAGAGCATAGGTTTTACCTGCCTCTTGCTCTATTTTTATAAGTACAACATCATTTCCTCTTGACAAATGTCAAATATAGATGTATAATATGGTTGAAGTTTTGAAAACAAAGGAAAGGAGATTTTCCTCACGGAAAATAAGTGTTATGAACAAAAAAGCACGCATTTTATCGCTCTTTTTGGCGCTTGTTCTTTCGCTCGGCGCTTTAGCGTCCTGCAGCGGTGACGGCGGCGGAAACATCCAGACGGGTGACCGTGTCAACGGAAGCTGGGATGACGTTGATTTCAAGGGCTCTGAGCTTGTTGTCAGCCTGTCTGCAAACAACCCCGAGGAATCCAACATGGGCACCTCTATTCTCTACACCAAGGGTCCTGACAAGGCAAGCACCGACAAGGTGCAGCAGAAGGCATACGAGCGCAACCGCAGAGTTGCCGAGATGTTGAACATCTCCGTAAACTACAAGACAACCGATGACGCCTTAAAGGAAGCCTACGACGCCATTGAAAAGCAGATGAACAACCCCACGCCCCCCGATGTTTATTCCGACGACATCTACGCGCTTTTACGTGCTATGTTTCAGGGCTACTTAAAGAACGTTTTGGATTTCGGCACCAACAAGGACGGCACGCCTGTACAAAACTTCTTTGATTTCACCTATGACGGCTGGTATCAGGATTATATGAAGGGTGTCACCCTGGACGCAGATAAGCAATACCTTTTGGCAGGCGACTACTTCATTGACCTTGTGCGCTTTGCTTGGGTGCTTTTCGTCAACGTTGACCAGTTCAACGAAGCCTTTGCCAAGGAGCTTGACTGGAAGAGCTATGACGAGGCGGCAGGCCGTATTGATTATAACTCGGACAACTGGACCTACGATGACCTGATTTATTTGTCGGGAAAAGCCCATATGGATACCACCAACAAGGGTACAACCGATGTAGCCGATGAAAGAATCGGTCTTTTGCTCAACCGCGTTTCCGAGCGTATTTCTCTTTATACATCCGGTCTTTCCATCGTGGAATGGAAGGGCGAGGGGGGAGAGAGCGTTGAGCAAGCCAAGGGAACGCCCGTTATCGTAGGCAGACAGGGAACAGACCCCGCCACCAAGTCCCTTCTCTCCGACGTTGCCACCGCATACAAGGCGCTTTACAGAGCAGAGGGCGTATACAATACAGGTGTAACCTCGGGTCTGAACGGCAACAAGGAAGCGACGGATTTGTTTGTCAACGCGAGTGCTATTTTCTCTACCATGCTTTTGGGCGAAATGGAATCTAAGGCTTTGCGCGAGGTCAGCTTCAACCGCGGTGTTCTTCCCTTCCCCAAATACGATACCGATCAAGAGAGCTTCCACACCTTGGTTCACGATACAGCGGAAATCGGTTGTGTTTTAATCAATGCCAAGTCTCCCACGATGGCTTCTGCCTTTATGCAGGCAATCAATGAAGACTCCAAGGACGTTCTCCATGAGTACTACGAAAACTCCTTGAAGGTTAAGTACAACACAGCGGGAGAGGAATCCGAAAGCGGAGTTCGCTTGATGATTGACTTGGTTTACGAGAGCATTGACTCTCCCTTTGAGTCTTTGATTGTAAACTACTTCTGCTTGAATATAGACAACGAGCAGTACGGATACAGCGTCTACACCTATATGCGCCACGATGCCAGAGATAACACCACCAACTTCTCCGCAAAATACGATGAGGCTGTCAACGCCTTGCAGACGGAGTTAGATAAGCTGGTAGAAACCTTTAATAATCTGAAATAAAAGCAAAATAACTTAACCGAGGTCGGCGTGATGCTCTTTATGGAGCATCACGCTTTTTTACCATAAAAATACTTTTTGCTAATCTCTTTTCCCTCTTGACAAACAAAGGAAAGAATGATATAATTAGGTACAAATAGTTTCTTGCCCTCAAAGCTTGCGTTTTGAGAAAGAAACAGTCTGTTTTTCACAAAAAATTTAAGAAAGGTGGCTTTCTTCATAGAAAGTAAGTGTCATGAACAGAAAAGTACGTATTTTATCACTTCTTTTGGCTCTTGTTCTCTCACTCGGCGTTTTGGCGTCCTGCGATGGCGGCGGCGGAAACATCCAAACGGGTGACCGTGTCAACGGAAGCTGGGACAACGTTGATTTCAAGGGCTCTGAGCTTGTTGTCAGCCTGTCTGCCAACGACCCTGAGGAGTCCAACATGGGAACCTCTATTCTCTACACCAAGGGTCCTGACAAGGCAAGCACCGACAAGGT
>JAGBFG010000054.1 GCA_017936565.1 Clostridia bacterium | reverse complement strand
GTATTTTTCTTCTATCCTGCGGATTTTACCTTTGTATGTCCCACAGAGCTTGAGGATCTTGCAGATAAATACGAGGATTTCAAAAACGTAGGCTGTGAAATCTATTCCGTTTCCACAGACACACATTTTGTGCACAAGGCATGGCACGATGCCTCGGAGCGAATCAAAAAAATTAACTATCCTATGCTTGCCGATCCTACTCACCGTATTTCAAGAGATTTCGGGGTTTTAATTGAGACCGACGGTCTTGCCGAGCGCGGAACCTTTATTGTTAATCCCGAGGGAAAGATCGTAGGCTACGAGGTGACGGCAGGAAACGTCGGCAGAAATGCTGAGGAGCTTTTCCGTCGTGTTCAGGCGTGTCAGTTTGTTCACGCTCACGGCGATCAGGTCTGCCCTGCGAATTGGAAACCGGGAGCGGAGACACTCAAGCCCAGTCTTGATCTTGTAGGTCAGCTCTGATGGAATCTATCCAAAACTATAATAAAGATAAACTCTATGACGTGATTGTCATAGGGGGCGGTCCGGCGGGACTTACCGCCGCGCTCTATCTTGCACGTGCGAAATACAGAGTGTTGGTGCTTGAAAAGGAGCAATTTGGCGGGCAGATCACCATTACTCATGAGGTCGTAAATTATCCGGGGATCGGCAGAGCAAGCGGCAAAGAAATTACAGAAACGATGAGAAGTCAAGGCGAATCATTCGGCGCGGAATTCCTACTTGCAGAGGCGACGCATCTTGAAGTTGAAGGAGACATCAAAACTGTCAAGACAGACAAGGGAGAGTTTTATTGCCTTGGTATTCTAATTGCTACGGGGGCTCATCCAAGAGCTATTGGTTTCAAAGGAGAGGCTGAACACAAAGGACGCGGTGTTGCTTATTGTGCTACGTGCGACGGAGAATTCTTTACAGGTAAAGAGATTTTTGTTGTTGGCGGCGGATATGCTGCTGCGGAAGAAAGTGTTTTCTTAACTAAATTTGCGCGTCACGTTACTATTTTGATACGAGGCGATGATTTTACCTGCGCAGCGGCGGTTGCGGAACCGGCGAAAAAGCATAAAAATATCACTGTTCTTACAAACACTGAGGTTGAAGAAGTATCGGGAGAGGGCGGATTGAATTATATCCGCTATAAAAATACCAAAACCGAAAAGGTTACGGAATACAGAGCCGATAACGGAGATTTCTTCGGTGTGTTTGTTTTGGCAGGATATACGCCTGATACAAAAATTGTAAAGGAGCTTGTAGAACTCAACGACCACGGCTATATCGTTACCGATTCGGAGCAACGTACAAGCATAGATGGCGTATATGCGGCAGGTGATGTTTGCATCAAACCGCTTCGTCAGGTTGTTACCGCTACAGGTGACGGTGCTCTTGCGGCTACTGAGCTTGAAAAGTATGTTGCTTCAGTGCAAAGCAGAACGGGAATTTCTGCAAAGCCACCTGTTTCAAAAAACTATAAGTCGGAAAATGCTATCAAAAACACTGAAAGCCAATACTCGCCTGACGGGTTGCTGTCGGAAGATATGAAGGCTCAGCTGCGGACTCTGTTTGAAAGAATGCAGGGCAATGCCATACTCAAGCTTTATCTCGATAAGCGCGAGATATCACGGGAGCTTGAGAGTTATATGCGCGAGCTTGCTTCGATTTCGAATAATCTTGCGGTTGATGTGGCAGACGTCAATGCTTCCTCTGATTTCGCACCGTGCGTAAAGGTATGCTGCGTTGACGGAACTGAGACAGGTCTTGCATTTCATGGCGTTCCGGGCGGACATGAATTTTCGTCCTTCGTTTTGGGTATCTATAATGCGATAGGACCGGGACAGCCAATCGATGAAAAAACAAGAGAACGAATTGGGGCGATAAGCAAGCCTACTGATATTAAGGTGCTCGTATCCTTGTCTTGCACGATGTGCCCCGATACCGTAGTATCCGCACAGCATATTGCGGCAAAAAATAAGAACATCACGGCAGAGATATACGATATTCACCATTTCGAAGAAATAAGGAAGAAATATAACGTTATGAGCGTTCCGTGCATTTTGATCAATGATAGCAATGTTTCTTTTGGAAAAAAGAACATTGAACAGATACTCGAACTAATCGGATAAACAGCAAAAGGCGATGATCTAAACAATCAGCGCCTTTTATTTTTAAAATGCTTTCCGTGGATTATTGTCCTTCTTCTTTGCCTTCTGCGACTCGATTTTTGAGTGTTGAGAGAATACTCTGCGTTACAAATTCTTCTGAAATGTGATATTGACTTTTGAGAGAATTTATGGTATAACATTCTTGTTAATAAGATTTATTTGTGAGTGACATTGGATGAATTCCTCGGCTCTGAATCGTGGATGGTTGTAGTTTGACCACATCTTTGACCATCTACCGATTCGGACTACGTGGAAACAGTGCTTACAAGAGCACCCGAAAGCATCGTTTTCAGACACGAAAGCCCCGAAAAGCCCCCGAAATCAAGAAAAAAACTATCATCTTACGCTTCGGGAGCAAGAGGGCGCTGGTTCGAATCCAGTCACTCGGACCAAAAAGAAAAGTCGCGTAAGCGGCTTTTTCTTTTTGTACTCTTCACTCTTCTCTTTTCACTCTTCACTTTTCTCTAAATCTCCCGCGCGACTTTTCCAGAGAAGAAATAAGAGAGAAGAGAGAAAAGAGAAAAGAAAGCAAGCAAATTCATATTACATAGTAATATGGAAAGGCGCGAAAAAGAACGGTTCGTACTTCTACTCTCAATTTCGGACAAAAAACGGCAAGCTCTCTTCGACGCTTGCCGTTTTTACTTTTTTCACGAAGAACGAACCGCCTTTGGCGGTTCGTTCTTGTTTTCACTCTTCTTTAATCTCTATGGAAAGCGTCAGGCACAGGCTTTGATGTACGCTGTCGCCGCCTGCCGAATAGCTGTCGGACACGTGCGCGACGACGGGCTCCTCTTCGCTCGAAACGGTGACCGTTTGGTAATCCACATAAAGCTGTGCCTTGACGGCGCCGC
The DNA here is from genome assembly GCA_017936565.1 of Clostridia bacterium. GTDB lineage: Bacteria > Bacillota > Clostridia > Oscillospirales > CAG-272 > UBA1740. The sequence goes on along the minus strand of JAGBFG010000054.1, from coordinate 47,188 downwards.
CCTCTTGGGTGACAGAAAGGATTTCCAGCTTTTTTCGGCTGATATGCGGCAGTGCAAGGGTAGCTCCTTGCGTAAGCTCATAGCGTTCTATGCCGCTGTCATTGTCAAACCAAGTGCCTTCCTTATCGTATTCGTAATCCCATTTCATAATCAAACAATACTTTTTCAAAACGCTTCCCCCTTTTTGTTTTTGGCGGTTTTCGGCTTCCAGGAATTTTTCGCCGTTCGTTTTTGTCAATCGGCTTACAGCCGTTTTTACTTGCGAGGTCTGACAAGGGCTTTATTCATTTATAACATAGGAAGGGCTTGTTGTCAATAGCTTTTCCTTACTTTTGCTTATTTCATCAATTCCTCGGTCAAGCGAAGAATCTCGGGCGCTATTTTCTGCCGCTCTCTTTTGGTGATAAGCTCATAGAGCGGGAACGCCAAAGCCACGCCCGCGATACCGAAAAGCCCAACACCCGCCCCAACGAGTATCGCCACCGTCTGACTGCCTAAGAAGCTGCCAAGCTCCGTCATCGCGAGGCTCATTCCCGTGCCAAGCACGAGCGCCCCAAGAATGCCGATAACGAGAGAAAGCGCCGTTGCTTTCTTGGTGACGCCAGCGTCCAGACGCCGAAGAAGCTCCATCTTATCCTCTTCGGCAAACTCTTCCCTTGGCATATATTTTTTGCGGATGCTTTTTATCTCTTCTTGCTGCTTTGCGGAATAGGTGTAAGAAAATCCGATTTTATCTTGATGATTGTTTTCCATTTTTAACCTCTGATGTTAATATTTTAAGCCTTCTTGTGCCCCAAACGATCATATAAATTGCCATAGCAACGATAAACACCGATATAACGCTGCCCGTTGCACCGATCATCCATTTTTTTGCCGTCTGTGTCATAGTTTCATCCCCGAAGGCTGTGAGCATCGTGGATTCAAGCGTCAGCACAGAAACAAGCGCCGAGGCTAAGCCAATCGCCTTGGTTGCCGAAAAAACGGGGCTGTTATATTTGCGATACTTAACAAAGTGTATGATTGCCGCGCTCAGCGAGGTGAAGGTGTATGCCGCCATCGCGATGGTCGTTATCTCGTGATGCACAAACGTTCTCTCCCAATAAACCATAAAGAAGACGATAAGAGAGAGCGCAACGTTCATCAAAAGAAACACCCAACCGCAAGCGCGATATTTTGAAAGCTCACTTTGCATTTTCTCGCCGGGGGCGTATCTTCTTGTATGACGAAAAAGAAAGAAGCGCATCACGGCAAGGCATAAATAGTACGTGCCAAGGGAATAGAACCAAAAGGTGCGGTGATAAAAGCCAAGCCATATCTGGAAAAGACCGTACAAGGCATTCCACAAAAGCGAGCCGTAGAGCGATACGTTCACGCGCAGGCGCGCATCGTCCTGCCATTTTCTCGCGAGCTTGTTTTCGTTCTTGAATGCTTTGAAAAAAGCGACAAGATACGGTATTTTGAAGCACCACACGGTTAAAGTATAGGCGGCAAGAACGTAGGAAGCAATGGCAATCGGGGCTTCCTTTCCGATAAAGACCATAGAACCGACAAGAAGCACCGTAGCAAGCGGGATAAGAAGGAGCATAATCGCTATATGCGGAAACAGTATCGCTTTACCGATTTTCTTCCACTCCATTTTCGGCCCTCCTGATTCTAACCGTAAAGGTCGTGCCAACACCAACAGCGCTCTCTACCCCGATTTCCGCCTGCATAATGTCAATCACGCGCTTGACAAGAGGTAGTCCCAGCCCGTTTCCTTGGGTTGCGTGCGAGGTGTCGCCCTGATAGAACTTTTCAAAAATATGCGCGCCAACCTCACGGCTCATCCCACAGCCCGTGTCTTTAATTTTCACGGTAGCGGTTTTCTCGTTTGCCGTGAGAGTAAGCGTTACCTTGCCGCCATCCTCGGTAAACTTGAAGGCGTTGGAAAACAGGTTATTCCACACAAGCAAGAGAAGCTCGGCGTCCGCAGAAACGTATACATCCTCGGCTATGTCGGTTTCTATTTCAATATTCTTTCTTTCCCAAACGCTTTCGTACCCGATAAGGCTCTGGCAAAGCTGCTCTCCAAGGTCGAAGGTGGTGGGGCTTGGGAAAATCCTTTGATGTTCAAGGCGATTGAGCTTGAGAATGTTGGTTACCATATCGGCAAGACGGCGCGAGGCCTCGGTAATTGCCTTTGCATATTCGACTCTCTTTTCTTCGGGCAGGTCGGGAGCCTGCAAAAGCGTTCCGTAGTTTTGCATCACCGCAAGGGGCGTTTTCATTTCGTGGGAAACGTTTGCGATAAAATCGGAACGCAGGGCTTCAACACCCGCAAGCTCCGATGCCATCTTATTGATACCCTCTATAATTTCATTGAAGCTGTCATCGGTAGCGAATTTTGCGGTGGGCTCAATGCGGACGCTGAAATCCCCCTCTATCATTTTAGAGGTTGCCTCGGTAATGCGTTTTACGGGGCGCTCCACCGTGAATTTTCGGCGAACAAAATCAAGAATTGCCATCGTGATACTCAAAAGGATCACGTTAAGCATGGTAATTTTGGCGGCAAGCGTGATTTCTTCCTGCGTAAACGCTCTGCCAAGAGTTCCCTGCAACGCTGAAACAAACAGCATGATACAACAGGTACTTACAAAGGCGGCAAGCAGGAAAAAAATGAAAAAATTGCTGACTGTACGCAAGACTTTTTTCGTTGTGTCCTTTTCTTTCATTTGAGCACCGCCTTGTAGCCAAGACCGTGAACAGTCTGTATTTCAAAGGAGTCACATTCGGAAAGCTTGGCGCGTAGCTTGGTCATATAGACGTCGACTGTTCTTGTGCTTGTTTGGGTCTCCACGTCCCAAAACTCGTCCATCAGCTGCGTTCTCGTGAAGGTCTTTTTCGGATAGGACAAGAGCTTATATAGAAGGTCAAACTCTCTTGCCGTCAGAGCGATTTCTTCTCCGTTCAAGGTGGCGCTTCGCTCGTCTGCGTCCATTATGAAGCTGCCTACCTCAAGGCGGCGGCTTGACGCGATTTTAGAACGGCGAAGAAGCGCGCCGATACGCAAAAAAAGCTCGTCAAGGTCAATGGGCTTTGTCATATAATCGTCAATGCCGATGCGATACCCTCTCTGCTTGGACGCAAAATCATCACGGGCAGTCATAAACAAAATGGGAATATCGTTATTCAGGGAGCGCACCGTTTTGGCAAACTCAAAGCCATCAATCCCCGGCATCATGATATCCGATACAATAAGGTCAAAGGTTGTCTTATACATCTCGTCATACGCCTTTTCCGCTCCAAGACACCCCGTTGCTTCGTATCCGCTGTGATTTAAGAAGGAGCAACCGAGCGGTTCAGATCCTTGTCATCCTCAACAACTAAAATTTTGAACATCTTACATCCGTTCCTTTCTGTATTAAAGGAGCTTTTTTGCTTTATAGCCCATTGTAGCACGGAAATGTTAAAATTTTGTTTGTGTTTTCGTCTTTTTGGAAAAATTTTGCCTGTTTTTATTATTTTTTCTCCGTTTCTTTCAGGCAAGATCCAAAAAAGGAAGGCGGGCTGTCTTAATAAGACAGCCCGTCTCGTTTGCACTGACAGTGGCAGAAAATGCCGACAGCTCACGAAAAAGGGAGAGCGCCCTCGAGGCGCGCTTTTTGCTCTTTTCTTTTCATTCTTTCCAGAACCGCTTTGAGTATTGGCGTGTTATATCTGAGGGCTACAGTAGGTAAAACATTCAAAAACAAATTGACAACGGCAACCGGAAGCGCCACGGTAAAGGCGCAGGGGGGAGGGAGTGTCAGCATCGCCAAAAAACCTATGGGGTACGAGAGCCTGTGCGTGAGCATTCCTTTATGACACTCAATGATGAATTTCTCAATATACGCGGGGCTTTGCGGCTCCTCTAACACTTTTTTGCTGAATCCGCCAAGCCCGCCAAGCTCCCAGACCTTATCCTTCCACAGTCTTACTTTAAGCCTTCTATACAGCGCTCTTTCGGCTTCCGTGACGCGAAAAAGGGAGTTGTTTACACCAAACCACGTATCGGGCATTTTGTTTATGACAATCGCAATAAGGCCGTCAAGCGCGAATTGCAACGCGGTGCACCAAATAACAGCAATAATCACGTAGTACCAGGATGCCGTGGAAAAGACAATATTGTATACAGAAATAACCAGCATCGCAATGCCGATGGTTGAAAGATACAGCTTCATTCTTCTCCGTAAACAAGGGGCTTTTGGTAAAAGTCCTCATAGACCCTTACCCACGCCTCGTAGTTTTCCTTTCTTATTGCCTCCTTTGCTTCGCTTCCCGAAAGCGAAGGGTCGGGATATATCGGGGGCAGAATGTGAATGGTGTACGCCTGCACGAAAAAGCCGTCGTTATCCAAAACGTCGCTATCCTCCATCGTGATAAAAATCGGCACGACGGGGGCTTTGTTAAGCACAGCCAAGGAAAACGCCCCGTCCTGCAAGGGCTTTGGCTTTTTATAATTCCACCACATGCTTTGCTCGGGATAAATCAGTATCGTTTCGCCCCGCCCCAACAGCGTCTTAACGGCGCGCAGAAAATTTTTCATCGTTGCCCTTTGGCTCGAAAGAGGAAGGGTGTTACAATGCCGCATAAACAACCCAAAGGGCTTGGGCGGATTGGTATAATTTCCCTCGCGAATGACCTTATAAAGCATTTTCCCATCCATATAATCGCGAAGCGCTACCCATACGGCATAATTATCGCACACGCTGAAATGGTTGCAGGTAACGATTTTTCCGCTTTTTACAGAAGCAAAATTCTCAATGCCGCGAACCTCTTTGATAATAAGCTGACGGTTTGCAATCATTTTATCAAAGAAGCGCGCGCCCGCGATATTGGCAATTTTGTTTTTAATCTTGCTTGACAGTTTTTCGTTCAGGTAGTCAACCTCATTCGGCATAAGCGGATAGGTTTCGGGATCGTCCTCTACGTCAAGATGCCAAAGCTCCTTTTTTTCAAGCTCCGCTATGCGACGGATAAGCTCTAACTTATGTGCTGATTTTTCCATTTTGTGCCCTTCCTTTCCTCTTCCTTTTCCCCAAGGGTGGGGCTTGAAATGCTTTTAGGAGCTTTCGTTTCAGCCTTGGCAAAGTATTTTTGAAAAGGTATCCTCGGATTCTGTAATTCTAACGGCGTGCTCTAATATTTCTTGCGCCATTGCTTCCTTCTCTTTTCTTTCTTCTATGCCAAAGCTTCTTTTTCTCGCGCATATCTCATCGTAAAAGGGAGAGGCTTCGGCATAGCGCCAGAAATGCTCACCGTCTATGACGTCGTCGTATTGCCACGGCTTCTTATAAAGCGCATAATGAACGATGTTCTTTTTTCCCTCGCAGGAAAGCGGCATTGGCTCCTTATTCCAGCCGTTTGGTAAAACGTGTATTTTGCCAAGGCAAAGATAATTCAGGTATGCCTGATCAGGGTCAAGCAGGTCAAAATCGTGCTCCGTAATCAGCCTGATAAATTTTTCTTCTATTTTGTTTATTCGAAATTCCTTCAAATTCATCAAAAGAACGCCCGCGTTGACATACCCATCGGGATCAACCCCGAGCGCTTCCCTTGCATATTCCCTGAACTCCTTTGTGTTCTGCACGAATTGTTCGGGCGCGGCAGCTAAAATGTTATCGCCCAGCGCAACGCAGTACAGCTCAGACACGTCGCCAAGCACCACAAGGTCACAGTCAAGATACAAGACCTTATCATATTGCGGAAAAAGAGAAGCAATGAAGAGTCTGTAATAGGTAACCACTGAAAAATGATAAACATTTTTCAAACGCGATTTAATCTTCTCCACTTCCTTGGATATATCCACAAAATCAATTTTGAACCCCGCTTTTTCGTTCCGCTTAACCTTGCTGACGCTCTCTTCCTTTAAGCCTGTGTTCAAAACGATCATTCTATACGTATACGCCTCTGACGCATTCGCAATCAGGGAAGAAATGGCGATGTCGAGATACGGTATATAATTGTCATCCGTAGAAAAAAAGATAGGTATTTCCTTGCGCATTCGTTTGTTTTCCTTTGCCTTTGTTTTTCACAACTTTATTATACACCAAACCGCGGTAAAGTTTCAACCGAAACATAGGCAAAGCCGCCCTACTCTTCATTTGAGAGCCGGAGAGTTTTCTCTCTATGACTCTCTGTTTCGTAGAATTGCGACAAAAAAGCCCGTTTGCGCAGCGTAAATGCTTAGCTTGAAGCATAGCGCCATGTAAAACGGGCTTTACAATACTTTTATTTTTTCGGCTTGCTGATAAAGGACCACAAAACGATAACGATTTGTCCTGCGACACCTGCTAAATAAATGAGAGATACGTTTATGCCAAAATACAGAAACGTAATTTGCACGGCGGCAAAAACCGACCACATTAAAAGCGAGATGATATAGTAGTTGTGTCTGGGATTAAACCATATCGAATTGAACACGAGCTTGACTATCAGAACCACGGGCAGCGCGTATACAAAATACAAAAACTGAAACGCCATTCCCTGCAAGATCAGGGTGGTAATAATAAACGCGAAGAGCGCAATGATCCAACCGACGCTTTCCGAAATATACGCAATTACCTTGCGGTTGTATCTTTTTTCTTCCGTCTTGCTCGAGAGCATGGCTTCTTCCGTATGCTCTGCTTTTACAAGGTAATCAATCGTGACACCGAACAGCGCCGCTATTTCAAGCAGCACCGATATGTCGGGAGAGGATTCCGCTCTCTCCCACTTGGATACCGTTTTATCCGAATAATTTAATTTTTCAGCCAATTCCAGCTGCGTCATATTATGAATTTGACGAAGCTCTGCTATATTCTTAGCAACAATGCTTTTTATTTCTTCCATCTGATTGTCTTCTCCAAACGCAAGAGTATCCCTGCTATCATCTAACAGTGCTTCATTTTACCATATTTTTGGCTTCCTGTCAAGATGCGCTTTTGCTCGTGCAAGCCAAGCAGCGTAAAAGAAAGCGCAAGGGGCGTCTTACACGAGACTTGTTTTTGCCTTTTACCGCAGATAAACATAACACGAGCGAGCCGCTTTTTCGCGCCTCGCTTATGCTTTTTCTTATTTCTTTTTTGCCGCGTCATAGCGGGCGTTTGCCTGCTCGGTTCTTTCCTTTGCTTCGGCAATTCTCGCGTCGCGTTCTTCTTGCTCCTTTTCGGCTCTCTGGGAAGGACTCATATGCGCGTCATCCCAGGATTTCTTGGCGTTTGCTTTTGCTCTTGCATAAGTATTGCGCCCTCTGTTCTCCTCAAAGTTGGCTCTGGACTCCGCCATTGCCGCCTCAAATTCTGCCTTGTCAACCTCGTGCTGTGCCTTGGCGCTTCTTCTCATATCGCCAAAGGCTTTCTTGAAAAATGCTTTGATACCTATTTGATTTTTCTCCCTCTTTTTCGCTTTTTATTTGTTCATTATCTTATCGCTGAGTTCAAGAATTTCTGCGCCATACTTCGTCTTGCGTTTGCCGAGAATACCCTTATAAATCGGATAATTGACAAGCGCCATTACCATACCGAGAATACCGATCACAACACCAGGAGCCATCGCGCTTTCGATACCGAGAGTAGATCCGATATCCGTCATAACGAGACTCATTCCCGTGCCCATAATTATCGCGCTGATGCTACCGAATACATATGCAAAAATGTTTGCGGGACGCTTCACCTTGGTGTCAAGCGTGCGCAGCTCGTCAAGCTCGGTAGACTCTTTTTCCACATACTGGGAACGGATTTTCTGTGCCATAAACTGTTGATCGTTTTTGTTCATAATACATACCTCTCTTTGTTTGTTATATATTGTTTGTGAATGAATTATATCGCTCTATTGTTTTTGCTTTTTTTGTGAAATGTTTGTGTTTTGTTAATCCTCAAAAATATCAGGATTTTATTTTTTTCGCTTGCTTTTCCTTGTGACTGTATTTTACGCCGCCGATTTTTTGTTTTACTTCTGTTTTGTTTACGAAATGTTAAAAGTAAAAGCACCTATGACACGATTTTTACCGTTTATCATAAGTGCTTTTTACTTTATTCTTGTTTTTTGGAATCGTCCTTGTGGCAGTCGCACCCGCCGCCCGATTTGGAGCAAGACGCGCCATAGGGGCAACCGATGCATTTCTTACCGCTCTTTTTGGCTTTATACAAATACCAAACGATAGCGCCAACCATTGCGACAAGCACGATTGCGACAATGATATTTTCCATATACTGTTTTTCCTTATATCTTCTAACCTTTTATCGCGCTCTCGGCTTTGAGCTTTTTGTTCGTGTACAAAATCAATCCAACCACACATGCCGCCATAGCCGCAACGGTAATAAGACCCGCAATAGCGCTGCCGATATGTAAGGTAGCGGGGGCGACAAGAAGCGTTCCGACGGTATAAACGAGGTAGGAGACCGTATAGCCGACAGCCAGCTGGAATCCAATACCGCCCCAAAGCCATTTCGCGCTCTTCATTTCGGCGTTCATAGCGCCAATAGCGGCGAAGCAGGGGGGTGTGTACAGGTTAAACATCAGATAGGCAAGCGCCGCGACCTTGGAAATCGCCATAACGCCCGCAACCTCAGCACCTGCCCCTTCCAGCATAGCCAGTTCTTCCATATCAATCAGATTTTCAAGTCCAACGAAGCAAACGGCAAGCGTACCGACGACGTTTTCCTTCGCGATAAAGCCTGTGATTGCCGCCGCGGCAAGCTGCCAGGAAAGCACGCCGACAATGGGCACAAGCAGATAGGCAAAGGGGGTGGCAATAGATGCCAAAATCGACTGATCCGCACTCTCAGCAACGGCGAAGCGCCAGGTAAAGGTCTGCATCAGCTGAACCGCCATATTGCAAAGAAGAATAATGGTCGCCGCCTTTACGATGTATGCCCAGCCACGGCTGCACATAGACTTGAATGCGCCAAGGAAGGAAGGCTTCTTATATTCGGGAAGCTCGATGATAAAGAAGGATTTTCTCGCTTTGTGGCCTGTAATCAGGTTAATAAGAAGCGCGCCGACGAAAATAAGAACGATGCCGGCAAAATACATCAAGGCGCTCACCCACCAGGCGTTATCAAAGAATGCGCCCGCAAAGAGAGCAATAACGGGAATTTTAGCCCCGCACGGCATGAAGGGAGCGAGCATTGCGGTGGCTCTGCGCTCACGCTCGTTGCGAATGGTGCGGCTTGCCATAATACCGGGAACGGCGCAGCCAACGGTAATTACAAAGGGAATGACGGATTTACCCGAAAGACCGACCCTCTTGAAAATGGGGTCTAACACAACCGCCACACGCGCCATATATCCGCAATCTTCAAGCAAGGCAATTAAGAAGTACATCACCATAACCAAGGGCAAGAAGCCGACAACGGCAATCATGCCGCCAATAACGCCATCCACGAGAATAGCGGAAAGCAAGGGGCTCGCGTTTTCAAGAAGTGAGCCTATAAAGCCCTGAAAGACTTCAAGAAGCGGAACCAGCCCGGGAATGAACGTCCCCCCGATTTCAACCCCTTCCGCAATCCATGTGCCGAGGGTTGATTGCGAGATATAAAAGACAAGGAACATCACCGCCGCGAATATCGGTATGCCGAGCCATTTGTTCGTCAGCACCTCGTCGATTTTATCACCGACGTTTCTGTCCTTGGTGAGCACCTTTCTTTGTTCAACGTCCTTAACAATTTGGTTGACAAACGCAAAGCGCTTTTTATCCGCGTTTACAACGGCAGTCTTGTCTGCCATGTTGATATTGCCCTGCATATAGGGCGCTTTTTGCTTGATACCCGCTCTGGCAACCGCCGCATCGATGAGCGCCTTCAAACCCTCTGCCGAGGTGGAAACGGTGTTAACAACGGGACAGCCAAGCCTTTCGGATAAAGCCGCGGTATCAATCGTTGTGCCCTTTTTCTCGTTGATGTCACTTTTATTGAGCGCCACGACAACGGGAATGCCAAGCTCTAGAATCTGCGTTGTGAAGAAAAGACTGCGGCTGAGGTTGGCGGCATCCACGATATTGATGATAACGTCAGGCTTTTCCTGCTTGATATAGGCACTTGTAATGCTCTCTTCACTCGTGAAGGGCGACATTGAATACGCACCGGGGAGATCTACCGCAATCAGCGCCGCCTCTCCCGCATACGCCTTTTTAACGGGATACTCCTTCTTGTCAACGGTAACGCCCGCCCAGTTGCCGACCTTTTCGTTACGACCTGTCAAGGCGTTGTACATCGTGGTTTTTCCGCTGTTGGGATTTCCTGTCAAAGCAATTCTCATCATTTTGTCCTTTCTCTACAAGCTCTGAGGCTTTATTCTCAGACTTTCCCTGAAACATTTTTCTATATAACAGTTTTTGGTTACCTATGGCTAACTGTCGGTTAAAAAGAAAACAGCAACAAGGCTGACTTCTTTTTATATCCGAATGGCTTGCGCGAGGGGTTTGTCAATGTTATATCTTCCGTCCTTGATGGAAACGACGCACCCGCTCTTGCGGCGCTTAATCACGGTAATAGGCTCTCCTGCGTAGCAGCCGAGCGAGAACAAAAAGGCGTCTAATTCTTCGTCGCCCGTTTCAACGGCAGAAACAATATATTCCTTTTCTTCCACAGCTTCCCAAAGACTCATTGCTACACCTCTATACCCTTAAATCGTTCAGTTACCTATGACTAACTGAACATATTATATCCTTTTTTTCCTCTTTTGTCAAGGGCCTTTGATAAAAAAAATGGTAAAAAGAAACAATTTCATCACATTCGCAAATCGGTTACCCTTAGACAACCGTAATTTTGTGCAAAATGCCCGCTAAACGTAAAATTTACAATTAACGGTTGCTTTTTTGAAAGATTTCATATATAATAGATTTGTAGAAAACGAAACGGAGGCTTTTCGGCTATGGGATTACACAGCTCGGGCGAAATGTATCTTGAAACGATTTATATTTTATCTAAAAAAATGCGGAATGTCCGCGCCCTTGACGTTTCCGAAAAGATGGGCTTTTCCAAGCCAAGCGTTTCCCGCGCGCTGAAAAAGCTGATTGCGGACAGCTTTATAGTGGTTGATGAAAACGGCTATATCACGCTTTCCGACAAGGGAAAAAGCGTTGCCGAAAAAATGTTTGAGCGCCATAATATTTTAACCCAGCTTCTTATGGAGCTTGGCGTTGACGAAGAAACCGCAACGGAGGACGCCTGCAAAATTGAGCACGACATCAGCGACAAATCCTTTGAGGCGATTAAAAAGCATATGCAAACCTTCAAATAACCCTTGCCGCGAAAAACGGTTTCTTCCCATATAATATATATAATAATGCCGCCGATGACTTATGCGCATCGGCGGCACTTTTTTAGACTTTGAAGGGGAAAAGAATCACTCCGAAAACGGACTGTCACATTCCACATTAACGCTATCCTTTATCACAATAGCCTTGTCGCGCGCAATAATCTGATTGCGGGCAATTCTCACGCCATCGGTGTTAGACACGGAAATACCGAAAGGCACTCTAGGGCATTCGATGATATTGTCCTCAATGACGATGTTTTTGATGCATTGTCCTTTGGCTTGCTCGGAAGAGGCAAGCACCATAATCGCGCCGCCAAAGGTTGAGCCGCAGTTGATAATGCGGTTATTTCTGATAGTGACGTCGGCGGGGGCAACGCCCTCATACCACCAAGCCTCAGGCGCCACATAGACCCCAGCACCTGCAACGTCCCGCATGGTGTTCCCTTCTATCAAAACGTTTCGGGATTTAATCAGAATGCTTCTTGCGTGATGGCATCTTGCGTGACAGCCGATTACTTCAACGCGGGGGAGTCTTGTCACATCGGCAAGCACAAGCCCCTCTGTGTTTTCGGGAAGCGGATGGTCAAGCACGACCTTGCACATCCAGTCCTCAGCCATCGGCTCACAGGCAAGAACCTTATAGGTGTCAATTAACTGCATCGTGCCAACGGTGGTCAGCTCCAAGGTATCTCCCACATCGGGATAGTCAAGAGATTGTGCGTGCGTGCCTGTGGGCGTTTTTTCCTGCATCCAGCAGGTGGTGTCGCCCTCTCTTTTGATAACCGCGTGGTAATAGTTATGCACGTTGATAAAATCGTCACCTATGCCGTCAAAGGTGCAATTTTCCATACGGAGAAGCCCCTTAATGGAAGTAAAGTGCGTTCCGTCCGTGTTCGTGGAAAAATGGTGACCGATAGAGGGAACGATAGAAAGCCTTTGAACAAGGATGTTTTCGCTTCTGTTTCCTACGATACCCATCCCGGGCTGAGAATGAATGGTAACGTCCGTGATTTTGGTGTTCAGGGCGTTTTCTATCAGAATGGCGGGGCGGGAATGGTAAGTATGGCAGCAGTAGAACTCCGTTCCTATTTTAAGGTCCTCGTTGCTGCTGTATGTAACCTTATAATGATGAGCGTCCACATACTGCACGCCAAGAACCTTCGCTCTGGTGTTGGCTAAGGTATAAGGGTCAACCGATTTGTGCCGAAGCGTCTTTGGGGAACCCTCTTGCACGGGGCAATCGTCATCCAGAGTAACGACACAGGTGCACTGCCCCTTTTCGTCAAGCGCTCCCATTTCGGTGATGACACCGCGACTGTACGGCTTCTTAACGTGGTCAATACGAAAACCGCAAATCTCCACGTCCTGACAGTCGCGTACGGAAACGGGCTCCATAAAGCCGTCCACCATCAAGGTAACGCCGTATGCCTCAAAGCGCGTTCCCTTTTGCCCTGCGAAGCAAATGCCTCTTGTGTATGGAAATTTGGGGGTAAACATCGTCCACTGATTCACCTCGCCGTATTCGCCCGACATCGCCTTTTCATATGTTTCTCTGGCAAGCTCACTCGTCAAAAGATACGTCCCGCTTTCCACAACAAGCGTGGTATACGGATGCTCCCGTAAATATTCCATAGCGGCGGCAAAGGTTTCCATATCCGTGTCCTTCTTGAAGGAGCTGAGATATACCTTGTTTTCGTTCATATCTAAAAACCTCTCTTGCTTTTATGAAGTGGGGCTTGCCCCGACAAGGATTTGCCCCGTTGCCCAAAGTATAACACAGGGCAAAAAAAATTGCAATAGTTTATTGCAATTTAATTGAAGAGAGCCTTGACTTTCTTCCTTTTTTTGCGTATAATATTTTTGTCAGAGAAAAACCAACGCCAACAAATAAAATGATCTGAAAGAACAGGAGAAAAAACCATGCAAATGCTCGAAATGCTTTACGATGAAATTCAAGACGCTGTGGATAGAAAGGTTCCCTTCGTCATTCCGATTGGTACGCTGGAATACCACGCGCGTCACGCTTCCTGCGGAACGGATACGCTGGTTATTACAGGATGCCTTCGCGAGCTTGAAAAGGAAAAGGAAATTGTCGTTTGCCCGCCTATCTGGTACGGGGTGGCTTCTTATGCGGTATGCGGTCCCAAGCCCAGCCATTTCCACGTCAATGAGGACGCATACGCCGATTATTTATACTGCATCCTGAAGTCTATGATAAGAGCAGGACATAAAAACATCTATCTCGTTGCGCACCATCAGACAGAGGGCGCAGGGCTGATGCCCATGACCATCGCCTGCCACAAGGCAGCCAAGAAGGTCACTATGGAATATATGGAAGAAAAGCTCGGTGAGGGCTGGTGGGGCAGTGACGCATACGCTTCCTATTACGAGGATATGGGCAGCGAGGACGATCCCTTCTCTTACATCAAGGTCATTCCCTTGATCGGGGCTGACGCGCAAATCAAGTGCGGCGGCTTTGACCATGCAGGCAAGTGGGAAACCAGTCTGATGATGGGCACCTACCCTGAGCTTGTAGACCTTTCCCGTTGCGAGCGCAACACCGAATGGTTTGCCGAAAGCGCCAAGGAAGCAAGCGTGGAAACGGGCAAGCATATGGTAAATTGCACGCTTGAATGGCTGAGAAAAACCATTGTGTAATCCAAAAGTAAAGATATATTTACAAAAAGCGAAAAGAACAACGGTTCTTTTCGCTTTTTTATTGAAATCTTTTACAGGGTCCAGATCATGATTTCGCCATTTTCACCGTAGTGCCAGAAATTGCCCTCTTCGGTAGGCTTTTCCTCGGAATAGTAATATTTGGGCGCACTGTATAACAGCTTGTTGCGTATGCCGATATGAATGCTCTTCCAATCCTCTTTGGTGCCCGTGAAATAAATGGCACCAAGCTCACCGTATTCAAACGCGAAGGAGTCGACTTTCTGCAAGGTCTTGGGCAAAACGACAGAATCTATTTTGCTGTGCGTAAACGCCGCCCAGTCAATCCTTTTTACACCCTCAGGAATCGCGATATGCCCCATTTTTCTTTCCGAAAAAGCGGCTTGCCCGATAACCTCAATGCCCTCGTTCGCGGGAATTTGGGCGTCTGCGGTGCCCACAATCAAAAAACCCTCTTGGATATTGATTAAGCAACCGCCAACACCTTTGAAAACGGGGTTCTTTTCATCAACCGTAATGCTTTCAAGCGCTTTGCAATCCGAAAAAGGAACCTCGCCAATCTCTTTTACGCTGGCGGGAATGAAAAGCGAGAGAAGCTCGTTGCAATTTTCAAAGGCATCAGAGGAAACAACAACCGCGCCCGAAGCGATGGAAACCTGCTTTGCCTTGGGGTCAACGCCCGCAACTGTGTGATAGGGGTTATCCCCCTCTTCCTCGTAGCGAACGGGGTCCTCGGATGCGGCGTTTTTCACAATAGAAATGTTTTCTACCTCGTAGCGATCCCAGCGGCTGGATGATTCGCTCCACAGGGTTTCGCTCAGCGTCCCAATGCCCTTGCCGCTTGGGATAAAGAAGAGCGCGTCCTTGCGCTTTACGGCAACCAGCCTTCCGTTCCAAACGACAGGCATTGCCTTGTCAAGCAAAACGGAAACGGGCTTGCCCTCGCTGACGGAGCGCTCCTTGCCGTATTCGTCGTGATCGTAAACCTCGACTCTTTCAAAATGGAACTCCCAAAGGGAGAGCTCCTTTTCAATAGCCTCTGCCAATTCAGGACTTGCTTCCATCGGTTCAAGGGCGTATTGATAAAACTTGTCCTTTCCGTAAGGATCGCCCGATGTAAGCTTCAAAACTTGCATTGCCATGTTTGTTTCCCTTCCTTTTCGTGTTTATTTTTGATACTGACAGTATAACGTTCGTCAATCAAGATATAAAAAGTCCGAAACAAATTGCAGCGTCGCGCAAACGCCCAATGCCAGCGCCCTTTCATCCATATCAAATTTTGCGTTATGGTGGGCAGCGCCGCTTCCCAGCTCCTCATTTCTTATACCGATAAAGGCAAAGACTCCGGGGACAATTTTCTGATATTTGCCAAAGGATTCCGACGCCATCCAGACAGGCACCTCGGCGCGCGCGCCGGGCAAAATCTTATCAAGCGCTTTTTCCGCTACGGATGAAACAAACGCGTTATTGACAACAGGTCTGAACTCATCGCTACCCGGCTTATGAAGATACTCATACGTACAGCCGTTTTCCTGACAAGCGGCTTCTACCAGAGAGAGCATCTGCTCCGTCACTAAATCGTAGACCCTTTGAGAGCAGCAACGGAACGTTCCCTTTATCAGACAAGTATCGGGAATGATATTCCATTTTTGACCGCCCTGAATGCTTGTTACCGCTATGGAAAAAATTTCTCCCGCGGCAACTTTTTCAGGTATGCTTTTTTGCACGTGATAGGCAATTTCCGATGCGGCATTCAAGGGATTATTTGCTAAATGCGGCGTTGCGCCGTGCCCACCGCGACCCTTGATTTCTATTTCAAAGCGACCCGACGTTGCCATTCTCGGTCCTGCCTGCACGGAGATTTTTCCGCAATCCATAAAGCTGCCCATATGCATGCCCCAAATCACGTCGGGCTTAAGCTCCTTCAAAATTTCAACGAATTGCGTAGAGGTATCGTACATTGCGCCCTTTTCCTCGCCCGACTCAAAAAAGAATATAAACCTTCCGCGCAAATCGTCCTTGCATTCCACAATAGCGCGCGCTATCGTTAAAAGCATCGCGGTGTGTCCGTCGTGTCCGCAGGCGTGGCACACTCCCTTGTTTTTTGATACCGCAGTTTTCTTTTGTTTGAGATTATATTCATCCTCGCAAACAGCCAAGGCGTCTATATCCGCGCGAAAAGCGATTGTTTTTCCTTTCTTTCCCGTATCAAATACAAAGTAGGCGGAAACGGGCTCTCTTACCCACACAGGAGTAAGCCCGAGCAAAGACATTTGGGACAAGATATAAGCCGCCGTTTCATATTCCTCGCAGGAAGACTCAGCATTTATATGTAGCATCCTGCGCTCCTCTATTAGCTTCGGCTCCCATTTTTTTACGACTTCAAGGATTTTTTCGGTTTGTAGCATTCTTTCCCCCAAAAGCAATCGCTTTTCCTATCAAATTCAACAAATTTGTTGAATGCTCGTATTCGTTTATACACCGTCAGTATAACACACTCCTCTTTCCTTGTCAAGAGATGGGAAGGGGCGCCTTACCGCACGAATCGCCTGGCATATCCACAACGGCGGCATAGCGCCTCGGTTGCCTTGCCGCAACGGAAGCCGTCCTTCATTGCCTTGGCACGAGGAGTATGCAAAATGGCATATAAATCTTCCTTAAAAATATTCCCCAAGGCAATACCGCCCTCGCTATCAAGACAACAGGGAACCACCGTTCCGTCAGCAAGAATGCCGAACTGGTCCTTCAAGCCGTAGCAATGAAAGGTGTCACCCTGTATTTCAGCAGATAAATCAGGCCAGGCAAAGCGCTCGCCAAATTCAACAAAAATCTTTTCTCTTATACGAATACCGCGGGTGTTTTCCACCCATTCTCCCAAGAGCAGCTGCCGCAGCGCCTGTAAGGCAAGCGCGTTTTTGCCGCCGTCGGAATCCTTGTTCCACAGGCGAAAAACCACGATAGCGCCCGCCTTGACGGCGTTTTGGGTAAACGAGGCAAGGCTTTCCAAATACCATGAAAGCCCCTCACCATCCTTGTTCTCAAAGCTATGCAAAGAAATGTTTACTTTATGTAATCCTGCGCGCAAAAGCTCTTCCCCGCACTTTTCCAACAGCGTTCCGTTTGTGGTGATGATGGACTTGAAGCCCCTCTCACCTGCCATTCTGACAAAGTCGGGAAGAAGAGGGTGGGTTAAGGGCTCGCCCATAAGGTGGTAGTACACAAACTGCGTATACCCTTGCAGCTTGTCAAGAACAAGCGCAAATTCCTCACGGCTCATTTGCCGCGGTGGGCGGTGATGCCCGTGACAAAAGGAGCATTGCATATTGCATATATTGGTGATTTCCACGTAAACCTTGTTATACATTGCCCCTCCTTGTATGTTTCAAAAAGTGGCTTGGAATCGCTGTTCCAAGCCACTGAAAGCCTTATTTTATTATTCCCACTCTATCGTGCCAATCGGTTTTGGCGTTAAGTCGAGAAGCACACGGTTGATGCCCTCTACCTCGTGGGTAATTCTATCGGTGATATGGTGCAAGAGCGCATAGGGGATTTCTTCAATGGTGGCGCTCATCGCGTCTGTGGTATTGACGGCGCGGATGATAGCGGGCCAGCCCTCGTATCTCTTACCGTCACGCACGCCCACGCTCTTGAAATCGGGAACGGCGATAAAGTACTGCCAGACCTTTCCTGCCAAGCCGTTTTTATCAAACTCCTCGCGCAGGATAGCGTCTGCTTCCCGCAAGGCGTGCAAACGGTCACGGGTGATAGCGCCAAGACAACGGACGCCAAGACCGGGACCGGGGAACGGCTGACGGTAAACCATTGCGTGAGGCAGACCCAATGCCTCGCCCACCACGCGCACCTCGTCCTTATACAGAAGCTTAACAGGCTCAACCAAGGAAAATTCCATATCCTCGGGAAGCCCGCCGACATTGTGATGCGCCTTGACACCGTCGCTTTCCAAAATGTCAGGGTAAATGGTTCCCTGTGCCAAGAAGGAAATGCCCTCTAATTTGCTTGCTTCCTCGTCAAAGACCTTGATAAACTCAGCACCGATGATTTTTCTCTTCTTTTCGGGCTCGGCAACACCCGCAAGCAGATCCAAGAAGCGATCCGTGGCGTCAACATAAATCAAGTTTGCGTCAAGCTCCTTGCCAAAGACCTCGATAACCTGCTCGCTTTCCCCTTTTCTCATCAAGCCGTGATTGACGTGAACGCAGACAAGCTGCTTGCCAATGGCTTTGATAAGCAAAGCGGCAACGACAGAGGAGTCCACCCCGCCTGAAAGAGCAAGAAGAACCTTTTTATCTCCAACCTGCGCGCGAATTTCCGCAACCTGCTCTGCAATAAAGGCATCGGCAAGCTCCTGGGTTGTGATGCGCGCCATCGTTTCGGGACGAACAAATTTTTCCATATATTATATTCCTTTCTACCGCCCGCATCCAAAGCGGGGGTTTGCGCCAAGAGCAAGGAAGACTGCCTTGGCGCAGGTCGTAAAGCGTATAGTTTTCAAAAAAGAGGACTATCAGTCGTTGGTATAGTTATCAAAATAGCCTTGTACCAAAACCACGGGAGTGCCCTTGTCGCCCGAGCCGCTTGTCAGGTCGCAAAGAGAGCCCAAAAGATCGGTCAGCTGACGGGGCGTCGTTCCTTGAGAGGCCATATTACCCACCAGATTGTCGCCTTTTGCGCGAATGCTCTGGGCAATCGCGTCTCTCAACGCTTCGCCCGACAGATCCTTGTAATCGTTGTCAGCCAGATATTTCAGCTTCAGCTCGTTGGGCGTACCAACCAAGCCATCGGTAAAGGCGGGAGAAACCACAGGGTCAGCCAATTCCCAAATTTTACCTTGGGGATCCTTGAAGGCGCCGTCTCCGTATACCATAACCTCAACGTGCTTGCCTGTTGCCTTCAAAATGCGCGCTTGGATATCCAGAACCAAGGGCTTGCACTCTCTGGGGAACAGCTTAATGGAATCCTCTGTGGACTTGTTAGAGCCTAAAAGCCCGTACTTTTCATTATAGCCGCTTCCGTTAACAGGGGCGGTCATAATATCGTCAAGCCCCAAAACAACCTTAGCGCCTGCCGCCATCAAAATGCGTTTGGTGCGTGCTCTTGTATGAATATCACAGGTCAGAATACAATCGGCATAGGGCAGGATGGCTTTTGCCTGATTGGCAAAAACGAACTCCACCTCGGCGCCCATCTCACGCACCAGATTTCCGTAATATTCGATATAGTCAACCCCTGTAAACTCGTGACGCACCTCGCCAAAATGGGCTCTGAATTCTTCAAGCGTCAGTACGTCGGAATAGGGATTGATGCCTGCCTGGTCCACCTTATCCAAGGAGACCAAGGCATTTCCCACCTCGTCTGAGGGGTAAGAAAGCATTAAAACAACCTTTTTTGCGCCCTTGGCGATACCGCGCAGACAAATGGCAAAGCGGTTACGGGACAAAATGGGAAAAATAACGCCCACGGTGCCGCCGCCGAGCTTGTTCTTCACATCCTCTGCAATATCGTCGACCTTCGCATAATTTCCTTGCGCACGGGCAACGATGGACTCGGTAATAGAGATGACGTCTCTGTCACGAAGGGAAAAGCCCTCTGCCTCTGCCGCTTCCAGTACGCTTTGTGTCACAAGCTCCGCCAAATCATCGCCTTGACGAATGATGGGGCAACGAATACCTCTGGAAACAGTACCAACTCTTCTTTCACTCTGTTCCATTTTTTGTTCTCCTTCGGCTATATGCCGATATAAATTTATTACAGTTTATTATATCAAATATCAATATGTTTTTCAACAGTTTTTTTGATATTTTTTCAAAATTTTTCAATTTTTTTCCAAAACGTATTTTTTCTGCTTTTTATTGTTTTATTTGCTTTTTTGCGTCTTGCGCATAAAATGATAACAAAACGCGAAAAGAGGAGAAAATATGCTGATAGTAAAGACGTACCAACGCACCCGCGCGCTTCTGTATGCGGAGCGCTGGGCTTTTTCCCGTAACCCCCTTTTTACCGATTATCAAAACCTTGGCGGCAACTGCACCAATTTTGTTTCTCAATGCGTGTTAGCGGGCAGCTGCGTGATGAATTTCACCCCTGTTTTCGGTTGGTATTACCGCAGTGACAGTGACAGAAGCCCCTCTTGGACCGGTGTTCCCTATTTCTATGATTTCATCGTCGGCAACCAAGGGGTAGGACCCTTTGGCAGAGAGGCTTCCCCCGATGAGCTTGAAACGGGCGATGTGATACAGCTTGGCAACGAACAAGACGGCTTCTACCATTCTCTTTTAGTGGTTGGTAAGGAAAACGGCAATTATTTAGTGGCGGCGCAAACGGATGACGCGCTTGGTCGTCCCTTATCCTCTTATACCTATGAATTTGCCCGCTACATTCGCATTGAGGGGGTTCGTCTTTCCCTGCCTGACTCAACCAAATGCTTTGAGGACCTCTACAACGGAACGGCTCTTTTACCCGCCCAAAACGATTTTTCCGAGTCAAACAACCCCCAAGCTACTGAGAACGCAGATTGACACCGTTTTTTGACAAGAAAAACACTTTTTCCTCTTGCAAAACTTTTCTTTTTATGTTAAAATAGCCGTGATATAAAAAGCGGAGGAGACACTCTTGAAAAATTTTGAGGTCAAAACGAAGATTTGCTTTGGCGAGCACGCCTTAGACAGATTGATGCAATTAAAATATCAAAAAATAACGGTAATTGCCGATCCCTTTGTCGTCAGCAGCGGAATGATAAGACAGGTTACAGACCGCTTGGCGCAGGCGCAAATTCGCTATACGGTGTTCTCCGACGTTGTGCCTGACCCGCCCTTAGAGAAGGTCATCGCGGGTGTTGGCGAGGTGCTGCGGGAAAGACCCGAGTGCATTGTTGCCATCGGCGGCGGCAGCGCCATTGACCTTTCCAAGGCTGTGCGAAAGTTCGCCTGTGAGATAGAGCCATCCTTCTCTCCTTGGCTGATAGCCATTCCCACGACCTCGGGAACGGGAAGCGAGGTTACCGCCTTTGCCGTGATTTCCGACCCCGAAAAGAGTATGAAATATCCCTTGGCAGAGGAAAGCATGATTCCCGATGAGGCTATTTTGGACGAGGAGCTGGTGAAATCCGTTCCCGCTTCCATCACCGCTGACACGGGTATGGACGTTTTGACGCACGCCATTGAGGCGTATGTTTCTATCAACAACAACGAATTTTCGGCGGCGCTCGCGGAAAAATCCGTTGAAATCTGCGGTCAGTTTTTGCTTCGCTCCTACGACGACAATAACGACACCCACGCCAGACGCAAAATGCATTTGGCTTCCTGCTTGGCGGGGCTTGCCTTCAATTCAGCATCCCTCGGCTTAAATCACGGTATGGCTCACCAGCTCGGTGCCACCTTCCATATTCCACACGGCAGAGCCAACGCCATTCTTCTGCCCCATATCATTGAATACAACGCTGAAATTGATATGCATTCCAGAAGCCGCGCAAGCTATGCGCCCTGCGTAAGAAAGTATTGCAATATGGCAAGAATATTGGGGCTTTCCAACCTGAACGAGGTCACCACCATCAGAGCCTTGGTTTCCTACGTGGAATTTATGAGCAAGGAAATGTCTATTCCCCTTTCCGTTTCCGCCTGCGGCGGCATCAGCGAGGGCGAATATATGTCGAAAATCGAGTTTATGGCAGAAGCAGCCCTGAATGACACCTGCACCGCCACCAACCCCCGTGTTCCCACCAAGGCAGACGTTATGGAGCTTTACCGCAAAATCTGGTAAAGACCGCTTGCTTTTCAAAAGAAAAAACCACGCGTGCGCGTGGTTTTTGTTTTATGTTCTTGGCTTACAGGACGAGAAGCTCGTCGTCATCTCCGTCGTCATCCCCTGCCATACGGCGGAACAAGAACTCAACCTTGTTGAAATAATCCGTTTCGTTCTTTTTCTCGTTGTGCTCACTGATGTAGGTTTCAATTTCTTCCATCCAAATGGAGCAATCGAAGGGATCAAGTCCAAGCGCTTCTTTGTTTTCCAGATATTCCAAGCGGGAAAGGTAATATTCCATTGCAAAGTTCTCGTAAAGCTGAGAGTCGATAGTGCCTATCTCAAAATTCTGCTTCAAGCTGATGCGCTCATTCATCGTTTTTCTCAACCATTCAAGTGCCTCTTCCTCTTTTCCCAAGCGCCTGCTGCAAAGGAAGGCGTTGCGGTATACGTAGGCGCGAATGAGAGAAAGAATACCCACAACATCGTTGGACTCCTTCACGGGCGCCACTCTCTCCAATTCCTGAATGGCTTTTTCGGTATCCTCGGTTGCCTTCAAGGAAAGGGCATACGCCTGCATTCTCAGGGACTCATCCATCTTTTTGTTGTTGGCAAATAGGTTGTAGCCGTAAGACATATGGTTGTACAAAAAGACTCTTGCCCAGTTATCAAAGGTTCCCATTTCGTCTGACACGAGCAGCTTCAAGAAGGTATCATAATCTCTTCTGAACTTAATAAAGACGTTTTTCTCAATATAGGCGTTTCCGTCCTCATTAAAGTGTATACTACCCGCAAAGGCGAAAAAGGAAAGGCATATATTTACCGCCAAGGCAAGCTCGGGCGAAAAATCGTAATGATGATCCTGACGGAAGGCGGTGATCTCCTTGGAAACCGCATCACCATCCCCAAACATATGCGATGCCTGCATATAGAAAATAACGTACTGTGCAAGCTCGTAGTCCGAGCATTTTGAGCCTTGCTCAGAATAATGGGAGCGAATATAATCGTGCATCATATAACGGTTGTTAATAAGATACATTTTATTGGTGTTGATAGACATCTTCTGTCTTTCAAGGAAATATCTGACAATTCCCTCGGCAAATTCATCATCGTTTGGCGTTGAGGTCTTTCCTTCTGCGCCGCAAATGGTTTCTACAAAGGAATTATCAAAGTCCGAGGGCAAAACGATATCGTCCCCGTTGCGCTTGACGCAATGGACCTTCTTTTGTCCGTATTGTGATAAAACGTAGCCAAGCTCAAAAAACAGGTTGTTGCTGACCACGTTTTCCGCGCGGTTACACCCAGGGCAATGGGCGACCTTGTTTTGAAAAACAACGATAGCCTGATTGCAGGTTTTGATCTGCTGAATAACCGTGTCACCTACCGAGGCGAAGGAAGAGGAGTTATCTGAATTGCCGCCGATAGCGCAATAATAATTGTGTTTTTCTTCCAAGATACGCTTTACCTTCATCGCAATGGCATTGGAGCCACTCCAAGCAATAAACACTTTATCTTTCACGAGGTATCTCCTTCCTTATCCGAATTAATCTGAGTTAAAATGAAAGCTTTTGTTTACAAATGGGATTTGATACGCAATTCCTCACACATCTTATCTAAGGTCGCCGTGGGGGAAGCAAAAAATTCTTCGCACCGAGAGAGCGCGGCGCTCATCAAGGAAAATCCGTCGCAAACTGCCTTACCGTCAAGCAACGCGTGATGAACCGCAATATCAAAGGTCAAGCGCTTTCTGCCGTTTTCTTCAACATATTTCCCCCAAGCCAAGCGGGGAATGGTGGAGGCGGGAACATCATCAAAATGATAGGGATTGGTCACCGATACGAAATCGAGCCAAGGAAGGCAGGAAATATAAAACACGTCGTTTTCGTTGGTGCGGTTAAATTTTTCTTGCGCTACACCCTTGGCGGTTCTTTCCGTGTCCTCTCTTGCCTGCGCGTAAAAGGTCTTATAGTCCTCTGTAAAGCGTGAGCGGCAGGTGGCAATCACCCCATTTTCCTGCATTACGATATAATTGGGATGAATATGGTCAAACAATACGACCTGACCCTCTTCATTGATACGTAGACGAAAATCCTCTACCCTGTTCAAGCAGGTTGCCACCAAAAAGAGAAAATCGGTAAAAAACGAATGCCCCTCTTTTTTAACGAAGTTGTATAAATCCGTCACATCCAAACGGGATGACAGAGAAAAAATCGGGTCCGTATACCGCACGAAGTTCTGATACGGCGTTTTCCTGTCCCAAGTCTCAATATCAATCACTTTCATTTTTATGACCACACCTTTCTTTTTCTTATAGCGGCGCAGGGAATTCGGGCGTGCGCCGCCAAAAAGCGAAGCGCACGCCGCACGTTTATTCCATTAACCCATTACGCTGTAATTGGGCGCTTCCTTTGTGATGTTGATGTCGTGAGGATGCGATTCACGCAAGCCTGCTGCTGTTATGCGAACAAATTTGCCGTTTTCCTTTAACTGGGCAACCGTTCCGCAGCCGCAGTAGCCCATACCGGAGCGCAAGCCGCCCATCAGCTGATAAATGGTATCTGCCACAGGTCCTTTATAAGGCACGCGACCCTCAACGCCCTCGGGCACGAGCTTCTTGTTGTTTTCTTGGAAGTATCTGTCCTTCGATCCCTTTTCCATAGCCGCCAAGGAGCCCATACCGCGATACACCTTGAACTGTCTTCCTTGGTAAATTTCGCTTTCTCCGGGAGACTCCTCACAGCCCGCTAAGAGCGAGCCGACCATAATCACGTCTGCTCCTGCCGCGATAGCCTTGGGAATATCGCCGGAATATTTAATACCGCCATCGGCAATCACGGGAATGCCGTATTCCTTGGCAACCGCGGCGGCTTCCATTACAGCCGTTACCTGAGGAACGCCGATACCCGCAACCACACGGGTGGTGCAAATGGAGCCGGGGCCAATACCTACCTTAATGGCGTCCGCGCCCGCTTCAATCAGATCTCTTGCCGCCTCTGCCGTGGCAATGTTGCCCGCAATCAGCTGACAGTCGGGGAAACGCGCCTTGATTTTCTTCACGCAGTCGATGATGCCTTGGGAATGCCCGTGTGCCGAGTCAAGCACCAAAACATCCGCTCCAACAGCAAGCAACGCCTCGGCGCGTTCAAGCACGTCCTTTGTGACACCGATAGCGGCACCGCAAAGAAGTCTTCCCTTTTCGTCCTTCGCGGAGTTGGGGTATTTGCTTGCCTTCTGAATGTCCTTAATGGTGACAAGGCCCTGCAAAACGCCGTTTTCATCCACCAAGGGCAATTTTTCTATCTTGTGCTGAGAAAGGATGCTGCGCGCTTCCTCAATGGTCGTTCCAACGGGAGCGGTCACGAGCGGCATCTTTGTCATAAACTTTTCGATGGGCTCTTTATAATCCTCTTGCGTCAAAAAGCGCATATCACGGTTGGTGATAATACCAATCAAGTGGCGCTCCTCGTCACAAATCGGAATACCGGAAATGCGGAAGCGATGCATCAGATCCTCCGCATCCATTACAATATGGTCCTTGGAAAGATATACAGGGTTGGTGATAACGCCGTTTTCATTTCTCTTGACACATTCAACCTCTTCCACCTGGCGCTCAATGGGCATATTCTTATGAATGATACCAATGCCGCCCTCTCTGGCGATGGCGATAGCCATATTGGATTCCGTTACCGTATCCATAGCCGCGCTCATCAAGGGCACGTTCAAGGTAATCTTTTCGGTCAAGCGGGTTTTCAAGCTAACATCGGCAGGAAGAACCTCACTTTTTTGCGGAATCAAAAGCACATCGTCAAACGTCAGCCCTTCCGACACAATCTTCTCATTTAACTGCATAAATCTTCCCCTCTCATATTTCTTTATATTAGTAAATATCATATCACATTTTTTACGCATTGTCAAGAAAATACACGCATTTTATTCGCGGTTTTTCTGCTTTTTTTGAAAAAAGACGCGTTGCGTTTTTTCAAAAACGCAACGCGCAAAGGGCAGGTTACAGCCCGATTTTATCCACCATAGTAGCAAGAGAGCCGATAAGTGCTTTCTTTTTGGCGCAAATGGCTTCCATTTCCGCGATTTGCTCCTTGCTGAACGCGTCCAAATCTCCGTCCTTCAATTTTCCCTTATACATTCTGTCCACAATCAAGGCAAAGGCAATATCCAAGGACACAAGACGGTTATCTCTCTCGCAAACGACGATGTTGCTCTTGTCCTGCAACAGCTGCTCTACGGCGAAAACGCCCATGCGGCTGGCAAGCATACGGTCACGCATAGTAGGCTCGCCGCCACGAACCACATGAGCAAAGCGGGCGAAACGGCTTTCCACCCCTGTTTCCTTCTCAATGCGCTCAGTAAGAGCGGGAGCGAAATCAGCGCCCATCCCCTCTGAAACGACCACGATAAAGTTTCTCTTTCCCAACTTACGGGAAGTACGGATTTTTTGAAGAAGAGCCTCCTCAGAGAAAGGAACCTCGGGCAAAATAACAGCGGTAGCGCCCGACGTGACGGCAGTATAGGCAGCAATATCCCCCGCGTTTCTGCCCATAACCTCAACCACGTTGCAGCGCGCGTGAGACTCGCACGTATCACGCAGGCGGTCAATCAAATCCATCGTGGTGTTGGTGGCGGTATCAAAGCCAATGGTATATTCCGTAGAGGTGATGTCGTTATCAATGGTACAAGGAATGCCAACACAGGGAATGCCGCGCACGGTCAAATCCGTCGCGCCACGGAAGGTTCCGTCTCCCCCCAGGGCTACAATGCCGTCAATACCGAAGGCCTTGCAGGTGTCGATAGCCTTTTTCATACCTTCCTCGGTTTTGAACTCGGGGCAGCGGTCAGAATAAAGGAAAGTTCCGCCGTGGTTCATCGTATTGGAAACATCTCTCATTTCAAGAGGACGAATGTCACCGCGAATCAATCCCGAATAACCGCGATAGATGCCCATTACCTCAACGCCCTCGGCAAGCGCGGAGCGCACCACCGTGCGAATAGCGGCGTTCATACCGGGCGCGTCGCCCCCAGAGGTTAATACGCCGATTTTCTTAAATTTCTTTGACATTTTTTGCTCCTTCTATTTCCCTGTTCTGTCGTAACAGAACGAATTTTAACTTTTATTGTATCATTTTACCTATTATAATATACTTTTCCCAAATTTTCAAGTATATTAAACCAAAAAAATGAAAAATAAATAAAAACCTTGAAAAGTTTTTCATCCCCCTTGTTTTTTTGGGCATTTTTAGAAAAACGCCACAATATTATTGACAAATCGCACCTTTTTATTGTATAATAGGAGTAAGATGTCGGGACTGCCGCTTTGAGATACTCAGAAAGCGCTCTTCCGCCGTCAATCAGAAAGGAGAGGGTATATGGAAGGTCTTATTGCCATAACCTCTGCCTTGGGCGGTGTGGGAAAAAGCACCATCGCTTCTCATCTTGCCATCTCCCTATGGGAAAAGGGAAAGCGCGTGCTGCTCATAGACGCTGAGGCGTCCGCGCCCTCAATAGACATTCTTTTCGGCTTGCAGGAAGAAACGGTGTATACCCTTTCCGACGTGTTAGCGGGCACAGAGCCGCAAAAAGCCGTTCTGACGGTAAAGGATGGGCTTTTTATTCTCCCTTCCGCCGTCGGGGCTGATATAGAGGAAATTCCTTTCCTTGCGCTTTCTCGGTTGAAAAAGGATTTGGCAACCGATTTCATTCTGCTTCTTTCGCCCCGCGCCCTTGCTCCTTCTCTTTCTTCCTTGGCAAGCGTCCTTCTTTTGGTGACCACCCCCGAGGAAAAAGCGTTAAGGGCGACAGAGGCGTTGACGCTTCTTTTATCCGAGGAACCCTCTAAAAAGCAGTATTTTATTTTGAACAAAACAGCGCCCTATAAGGATGCCTTGTCGGACGAGCCGCCCCTTTTGGATATGATTGACCAGATAGGGCTTCCTCTTCTGGCGGTATTCCCCACGGAATATGAAAAAAGGGTGCTCTCTCCCATTCCCGTTGTCCCTCACAAGAGGAAGAGCTCGAACATATCCCGCGCCGCCCTTAGCCTTGCGGAAAGAATACTGGGGCAAAGCGTTCCCCTGTTATCCCGCATAAGACTTGACGGCTTTTCCCGCCGCTACTATATAGAACGGGCTAAGAGCAAAAAAGATTGATTATGTAAACACAAAGGGCTCTGCCCTTTTTAATAAGTCCTTGTGACGCATAGACATAAAGAAAGGAAACGCTCCCATAGGAGCAAGGTAAAAAAATGGATATAGCCATTATTGCAGATGATGATAAAAAAGAACTGATGGCGCAGTTTTGCACAGCATATTGCGGCATTTTGTCGCGGCACCATTTATGTGCCACCTCCATCACGGGAAAATACATTTCCGATGCCACGGGTCTTGAAATTGAACAGTTTATGACAGGAATGGGCGGTGGCGGCGAGCAGATAGCAGCCCGCATTGCCTACAACGAGGTTGACCTTTTCTTCTATTTCAGAAGCACAGAGCCCTCTTATGAGGACGATTCCTCAGCAAGAAATCTTTTGCGGCTTTGCGATATTCACAACGTTCCCGTTGCCACCAACATCGCAACGGCAGAGGCGCTTGTTCTTGCGCTGGACAAGGGGTATTTGGACTGGCGAGAGCTGGTTAATCCCCACGCGCTGCATCACAAAAAGTCTTAACCCGCAAGCCCGCTTTCCTCTTGGGACGTGGGCTCGCTTTTTGCCTATTCCCGCCGAGCAGACCAACACAAAGGAGAGAAACCGAGAATGCAAGTGACTGTCAAGCAACATTCCTATATCACCCGTTTTCAAGGGACCTTTTCCTCGTTGGCAGAAGGAAGAGGGCCAATAAGCGCGCCTGCCGACAAGGAGGAAATTCACACCGAAGGCATAGGCGCCCTTTCGGAGCAAGAAAACGGCTTTTTGCTTTCCTTTCAGGAAAAGGGCAAGGACGGCGAGGCGGTCACCCTTCGCTTTTCGCGGAAAGAGAACACCCTTTACCTGACAAGAGGAAAAACGAAGATGGTCTTTGCGCTTGCCAAGGAAACGAGCTTTTCCCACTACACCTATATGGGAGAATTTCTCTTAAAGGCGTACACCCGCAAATTAGAGCAAAAAAGTAAGGACGGCTCTTTTCTTTTCGTTTTGGAATATGACCTGCTTTTATCGGGTATGCTTCAAAAAAACCGCATTTTGTTTCACTTTGGAAAAAATCTGTAAGCCAAACGGAAAACAGAAAGGATAGCGCATCGGCGCCTGTTGCCTATGAACATAAAAGAATTAAAGGAACGCATCAAAAAGGGTCAGCTGACAGGCGCCTTTTTGTTTGGCGGCGAGGAAGAATATCTCATTCGCCATTATACCAAGGAAATAGAAAACGCCCTCATTCCCGACAAGGATTTAGCGCCCTTTGCCCACTATGTGTATCACGGGGCGGCGGTGGATTTCGGGCGCATAGCGGACACCCTGCAAACCCCATCTATGATGACGGAAAGCAAATTGGTGGTGTGGCACAACGCCGATTTCAACGCGATGAAGGACAAGGATTTTGAAGCCTTGGAGGAGGTTTGCCGCCTGGCTTGCGAATGGGAAGGAAATACGCTTCTCTTCATTTCTGCGAGCAGTCTTCTGGATCTGGGAACGGAAAAACGCCCCACCAAGCTTCGCCGCACCCTTAGCGAGCTCTGTAACATTGTTTTATTTGAAAAATCAACCGACGCGCAGCTCTCTGCCTGGCTTGCCCGCCATTTTGAAGCGGAAGGCGTTGCATTCGCTCCCTCGCTCCCCCAGGATATGATAGCGAGAGTGGGACACAGTATGGAGCTTTTGGCGCTTGAAGTGGACAAACTGATTTGCTATGCCAAGGCAACGGGCATTTCTCCCATCACGAGAAAGGAGCTGGAATTTGTCACAGTCAGCACGGTAGAAAGCGACGCTTTCAGCCTTTCCAACGCTATTTTGAACTGCGATACCGTCGCGGCTTTTCGGTATTTGGGCGAGATGAAGCGGCAAAGAACAGACCCTATTTTGCTTTTGGGGCAGATTGCCAAGCTTTACGGCGATATGCTGACCGTTGCGCTTTTGGCAGAGAGCGGAATGCTGCAAAGGGAAATCGCCAAAAAATGCAATATGCACGAATATAAAGCAGGGCTTTATTACACCGCTGCCAAAAAAAGCGGCGCGGGCGCTATCAAAAGAGCGCTTTTGCTGTGTCAGGAAGCAGACCGCACCTTGAAAACGGGCACCTCGTCCTATATTGGCATTGAAAGGCTGATAGCTGCTTTCGCCAAAACGCCCTGACTGCCGCGCAAGAAGCCATACAAAAAGAGCAAGAGTAAAAGGTTTTTCCTTCTTTTCTCGCTCTTTTTTATTTTGTTTTTACCGTTTATTTCAGGTTTTGGTAAGTTTCGTACAAATTTTCCAAGCAGGTCTGCATCATCTGCACCTGTTCATTATACAGGGTCAGGAAGCTTGTGGTGTTGTTCACCGCATCGTTTCTCAAAAGACCGTAAACCTGCGTTCCGCCACCCATTGTCATACACAAATAGTTGGTAATCAAGGACTCAAAGGGAGAGTCAACCGATTCATAAATCAAGTCGATCATCAAGCGAGCACCGCTCTCGCCCTCTCCTGCGGAATTGTATTTCACCTTCAAGGAGTTTTCATAGTATTCGGTACGCACCTCGCGGGATTCCTCATTCATTGCCTGCATATAAGCGGACGCCATCGTGGGAGATTTGGCATTGGTGGGAATAGCGCCTATCTCCGCTTGGTCGTGAACCAAGGTATGGAAATCGGTTTGAGAGGAGCTATATTTGGGGAAGGGCAACACGCCGCGAGCAAAGCTCAGATTTCTCATAGCAGTAGATTCCATTTCGCCCAAAATAATGGTCGAAAGCACGGATTTGCCGCTGATAAAGAGATCTGTCGCTTCCTTCACGCCGTTCAGTCCCGTTCTGCCCGTATTATATACGCCCATCGTGTTATGGAGCTTTTTATACGCCGCGGCAACGTCAGAGAGCAAGGAGCTCGTCGCAGGGTCAGTTCCCGGCATACCCACAATAACGGGCGTTCCCTCGCCTTGCACCGTTTGCGCGCCATTTTCATCCTTCCATTCCACAATGGAAAGACCGCACGACCAAAGAGAAATACGCTCAGAAACATCGGGGAACAAAAGCCCAAGCCGCGTGTCTTCAAGGTCGGTAGAGTTCTGGTTGGCAGAGTCAATATGCGCCGTGTCCGCCATCTTAACCAAGTCATCGTAGGTCCATTCGCCGTTAAAATCAATGCGTCCGGCGGTATAATCATAGCTTTGATAATCAATCAGCCCGGAAAACGCGGTATCAAACGCGTCCACATTCACGAAAATGCACCAGGAAAAACGAATCAGGTCTATAAAATAGTCGCCTGCCATCAGGTATTGCTTTTGGGTATCAAGGGTGACGCCCTTCATATAGTCCTGATACCAACCGTCATAGGAGAAGTCAAAAAAGTTCTGCACCTTAGAGCCGTCCTTGTTGGTACCGAGATCCAACAGGTTTTTGAAATATCCGTTGAACATAGCGCGCAGCATACCGTAGATGTCGTTGCAGTATATATCCGCGCCCTGCTCTCTTTGCATCATCTTTTCCACATCGGCTAAGATTTCGTTGTACATCAGGTCTGTGGTTTCATATTCCACCTCAATGTTGAGCATGTCAGCAACTCTCTTGTTGCGCTCATACACCTTCTGCTGTACCTTGTCGGTGCTTGCCTTGTCGGGTCCCATCGTATAGGCGGTGCAAGCGCCCATGGTGGTTTCACTGGGGATGTTGGCGGAAAGGTTCACCACCAAGGTGTTGCCCCCGAAATCCACGTTATCCCAGCTTCCGTTTACACGATCTCCCGTCTGGGTGTTTCCGCCACCCCCGTTACAGGAAGCCAGAACGCCAAGAGAAAGAATCAGTGCCAAAGCAAGAGAAATGCCACGACATAATTTTTTCATTGTTTCATCCTCACTATGTATTTTTTCTGCCGTAAAACCAGTATATCTTATTTCAGATTTTTTGTCAACAGCTATTTTCTTTTGCCTTGAAAACATTTGACCTATGCCATATCCCCGTTAAGCGCCGCAAGAGCCTGTGCCGCGAGCTTCTCTTTTGAAAAATCAGGGCTTGAAAAGCCGTCCGAGGTTGCCGCAATTCTGTAAACTCTTCTTTGCATTTCTTCCTCTGCCTCCTGTAAAAGGGCTTCTCTTAAAAGCATACCGCATCCGCCCTCCTGTATTCCCTCTTCCACGAAGAAAAGCGCCGCCTTTTTGTCTGCATCCGCTAAAAGCGTCAAAACCGCCTTTGCCGTTTCCCGATAGGGCTTTAACGTCTCCAAAAGAAGCATACCGCAAGGAACCTCTTTTTCTGCCAGTCTCTTTGCGCTATACGCCCAAGACGCCGCCTTGCCGTAAGAAACAAAGACGACCCTTGCCCCCTTCATATCCAAGCCACGCACACCAAAGGTGGCATAGTCCCTCTCGGGATAAAAGGCATCAACAACTTCCTTGTCCTCTTCCCCGTTGGGATAGCGAATAGCCAAGGGGGCTGTTTCCTTCAAGGAAGCCTCTAACATAGCCACAAGAGAGCCATAGCCGACAGGCTCCCATATTTTGATATGCGGGATGTGTGACAAAAACGCCACATCAAAAATGCCGTGGTGCGTCGGTCCGTCCGCCAAAGCGAAGCCGGCTCGGTCAATCAAAAGGCGCACAGGCAATTCCTGCAAGGCTATATCGTGCAAAACATTGTCATACGCCCTTTGCAGAAACGTAGAATAGATGGCTAAATAAGGCTTTTTCCCTGCCGCCGCCAAGCCTGCGGAAAAGGTTGCTGCGTGCTCCTCGGCAATGCCCACGTCAAAAAAGCGCTCGGGAAAGGTTTTTCCGAAAAGAGCAAGCCCCGTTCCCTCTTCCATCGCGGCTGTGACCGCGCAAATTTCTTCGTCCTTTTCCGCCAAGGCGCACAGCGTCCTTCCCACGACGGTATGGAAATTATCGTCCTTCTTTTGCCCCGAAACTCCGTGAAAGGCAACGGGGTTTTCCTCTGCGGGCGCATACCCTTTTCCTTTTTTGGTGATGCAGTGCAAAATAACCGCACTTTGACGGTTTTTTGCTTCTCTGAGACATTTTTCAAGAATTTCCTCGTTATGCCCGTCCACAGGGCCAAGATATGTGAGCCCCAAATCCTCAAAATAGTTATGGGAAAACGCCCTTCTTTTGAGCTTTTCCTTCACAGTGGAGAAAAAGCGGAACAGCGGTGCGCCCAAAAGGGGAATTTTACGGAGAATGGCTTTTGTGCGGCGCTTGGTGCCGTTGTATTTACGTGACACCCGAATGCGTGCCAGATACCGCGACAAGAGTCCGATGTTTTTAGAAATGGACATCTCGTTATCGTTCAATACGATAATGAGCCTTTGATTTTTTTTGCAATTATTGAGCGCCTCGTGAATCATACCGCCCGTAAAGGCGCCATCTCCTACGACTGCCACAACGTAGGCGTCGTTTCCCGCTAAGCGATTTGCCTCAGCAAAGCCAAGAGCGGCTGACAAGGATGTGGAGCTGTGACCCGTGCCAAAGGCATCGTGGTCGCTTTCCTTGCGAACGGGAAAGCCCGAAAGCCCGTTTTCCTTTCGCAAAAGCGAAAAATCCTTGGCTCTTCCCGTCAGTATTTTATGCGCGTAGCATTG
Organism: Clostridia bacterium; assembly: GCA_017936565.1. Lineage (GTDB taxonomy): Bacteria > Bacillota > Clostridia > Oscillospirales > CAG-272 > UBA1740. The sequence goes on along the minus strand of JAGBFG010000054.1, from coordinate 13,782 downwards.
ATGACCCACGTCAAAAATAATGCTGTCCTTAGGCGTTGAAAACACACGGTGCAGCGCAACCGTCAGCTCCACAACACCTAAATTAGAGGCTAAATGCCCGCCGTTTTTCAAGGTTTTTTCTATTAAAAAATCCCGTATTTCCGCGCACAGCACAGGAATTTCCTCTGAGGGTATTTTTTTTACGTCGTCGGGACCTTGTATGCTTTCTATACGACTGTACGGCGTCTGCATCAGGGCCTCCTTTCTACTGAGAATCAGATAATGGGGTATTGGGCAAAGGGTGAATTTTCCCCTTGTCTGATGATAAATTTTTGAGATTCCTTCAAGCGAAGCAGGTCAACGATTTTGACAAAATTACGCTTTGAGGATTCCAAGGCATCGGGATGATGGGCGTCACTCCCGAAATAGAAGCGGCAGCCCTGCGCCATTGCGATACGATAGGGGCGCAAAACCGCCTCTAAATCCTCTGCCGTATAAGCTGAGGCATTAAAGCTCAATTCCACTCCCGCGCCCTTTTGCGCGATGCGGGCAAACAGCTCCTTAAAAACCTCGTCCTCAATTCTGTTTAATACCTGTAAATGCCCGCCCCGCACATCAATCAAGGGAGAGGTCAGGTGGGCAATACCGATTTTTTCAAAGGGCAGGTCATAGGAAAGCAGGGCGTCCAACCTCTTCACATAAAGCTCCGCCCGTCTTTCAACGGCGCTGTCCTTTTCCTCAATGGTAAAGCCCGTCATATGCAGGTGCGTGGTCGGCACAACAATAAAATCAAAGGAAGCCAGCCGCTTTTCCGAAATCCCCAAGCGGAAGCTTTTATCCATTTCCGTTTCGCAACCAAACAGCAGCTTCACATCTCGGGGCGGGGTGTAGGAAAGGCTTTCCTTGATGCGCGCGTAATTGCTTTTCTGATACCAGACAGACGCCCCCTCTACGCCGTCATCCCAAAAATGATCCGTTAAGCAAACGGTAGAAAGCTCGTTTTTTTGCGCGTAAGCGCAAATACGGGCAGGGGTTTGCTCCGCGTCCTGCGAGCAAAGGGAGAGCGAGGTGTGTATATGCAAGTCGTGGTCTACTATATATCGCATAAGGCTTTCCTTTCTGCCGCACAGAAGGGCTGTGCGAAGCGTCGTTGCTTGTACAAGAGTTCATTTTAATATCATTATTATACTCCGTTTTCACCCAAAAGTCAAGAGAGGGCAGAGGCGTCTGTGCCGCTTTTTTCTTTTTCGGAAAAAAACTTGTAAAAAAAAAATATTTTTTTACATTTCTCTATGGTATTTTTCCTTTTTTTGTGTTAGAATAGAATGGAAGAAGAATTACTTGGTATAAACAAGGAAGAAAAAAACGGCAAAAGCGCAAGCGTCAGAAGGGATGTGAGAGGATGAGCTCCTTTTCGTATATAGGTGACAATCTCAAACGGGTCGTATCCGCGTGTAGGGAGCGCGCCGAGCAGCTTGGCGTTTCCCCACCCACCGTTTTGGCTGTCACAAAGAGCGCTCTTGACCAAGAGGTCTGTGCGCTGGTTAAAGAATTCGGGCAGAGCATAATAGCGGAAAACCGTGTCGATATGTTTTTGAAAAGACAAGCCCTTTTCGAAGAGAACGCGCCCGAAATGCACCTGATAGGGCAATTACAAACCAACAAGGTAAAATACATTATCGGAAAAACCTCTCTGATACACTCGCTTGATTCCTTGCGTCTTGCCAAGGAATTGCAAAAGCAGGCGGAAAAGGCGGGCGTTGACAAGGTTCGCGTGCTCTTAGAGGTCAACAGCGGCAGAGAAGAAGCCAAGGGCGGCGTGATGCCCGAAGAGGCACTTGGCTTTGCACAAAGTCTTTGCGCGTTTTCGCGGCTTTCGCTTTGCGGGGTGATGACAATGGCGCCCCTCTGTCAGACCCAAGAGGAATACCGCCCCTATTTCCGTGAAACCGCCGCTCTTTTGCGTCGCTTGGAGGATGAGGCGCTCGTTCCCAAAAACGCCATCTTGTCGATGGGAATGAGCCATAGCTTCATTCCCGCCATCGAGGAAGGGGCAAATCTTGTGCGCATCGGGCGCACTCTCTTTGAAAAGCCGTAATACAAACAGAAGACTGATAAAAATAAACTTGAAAGGCAGAATACATATGAATTTTTTTGGTAAAAAGAACAGCCATTTTGATGAAGAGCCCGGCTTTTATGACTCCGAGGTAGAAAGCGCCGCTTCCGTTGAGGATATCAGCGGCGAGGGGACCCTGCCTATCAATCACGCCGCTTCCACCGCCAGCACCGTTGGCATTGAGGGCAGCAGTATTGAATTAAAGGTGGTCCGTCCCGAAAAATATGAGGACGTTGTGAGCATTGCCGACCATCTTCTCAACCACAGAACCGTAGTTCTGAACTTGGAAATTGCCAACAAAGAGGTTTGCCGCCGTATGATTGATTTTCTCTCCGGCGTTGCCTATTCCATTCGCGGTCAAATTCGCCGCGTCACCACCAGCACCTACATCATCACGCCCAATAACGTAGATGTGAGTGACTCAGAGGCTGTTTCCGACAATCTGGGTGACGTATGATATGTATCTTTTATACCTGATAGCCAAAATTGTCCACATCTTACTGACCTTGGTCCTGGATGCTATGTTTTTTCGCGCCATTCTTTCTTGGTTTGACAGAGGCGAAGGTGGATTTATTTCCACCCTACACGGCTTTTTAGCCCTTGTCACTGAGCCGTTTATTCTGCCTGTCAGATGGCTCTTATCTCGGTTTCCGTCCATAGAGACGCTACCCGTGGATATTTCCTTTTTTGTGACCTTTTTGCTTCTCTCTTTGCTTTCTGTCATTTTACCCGTTCCCGTTTTTTCGTAAATGCCGAGACGCCCCCGGGCGCGGTTTATAAACTTGGAGGTTTTATGCGTTTGTCTCTTTCCTCGCCGCAAAAAAGGCTTCTTTTGTCCTTGGCTATTATTCTTGCGGGCATTGGCATTGACCAGCTGACCAAATTTCTGGCTGTGGTCTATTTGAAGGGCAACCCTTCCCTTCCCATCTGGCAGGACGTTTTGCACCTGACCTACGTAGAAAACCGCGGCGCCGCCTTTGGAATGCTTGCAGAGCACCGCTGGGTGTTTTTAGTATTCTCTTCCGTGGCAATCGTGGGGCTTTTGGTGTACCTTGCCATAGGAAAGAACATCTCAACGCTTTCCGCCGTTTCCATTTCTATGATTGTGTCGGGGGGCATTGGCAATATGATAGACCGCCTGTTCCGAAGCGGAGTTGACGCCTTGGGCAAGGTGTACTATTACGTAGTGGATTTTATTGATTTTACCTTAATTGATTTTGCCGTGTTCAACGGAGCGGATTCCTTCGTCTGCGTTGGCGCGGGTCTGATGATTCTTTCCTTGGCTTTGGAATACAAGGAGGAATGGAAAAAAGAAAAAGCGGCAGACGCCGCCAAGGAAACAGAAACCGAAGAAAAGGAGTAACCTCTTTTTCTTTTCCGTTATCATTTCGATTGTTCGTCATACAGAAAGGGGAGCTATGGTTTACACCGTTTGCGCGGAAGAAAGCGGCAGACGTCTTGACAGCCTGCTTGCCGACGTTACAGGCGCTTCCCGTTCTGCCGTTGTCAAGTGGCTTGACGAGGGGCTGGTGTCCGTTGAGGGCAAGAAGGCAACCAAAAACCTGTTGCTTGCCGAGGGAGATTTGATTTCCTATGAAGAGCCCGAGCCCGTTTCTATGGAAGCCAAGGCTGAGGATATTCCTCTTTCCATCGTCTATGAGGACGAGGCCCTTTTGGTTATCAACAAGCCCTCAGGTATGGTCGTTCATCCCGCGCCCGGCAACACAGAGGGCACCTTGGTCAATGCCCTGCTTCATCATTGCGCCGAAAGCCTTTCGGGCATCGGGGGCGTGTTGCGCCCGGGCATCGTTCACCGCATCGACAAGGACACCAGCGGTCTTTTGGTCGTAGCCAAGACGGACGCCGCCCACCGTCATTTAGCGGCGCAATTAGAGGACCACAGCCTATACCGCGAATATCACGCCCTGCTTTGCGGCGGCTTGAAGGAAGACAAGGGGACAGTCAGTCTTCCCATCGGAAGGCACCCCGTTGACCGTAAAAAAATGGCGGTCATTACAGACGGGCTTCATTCTGCCCGCCCCGCCGTCACACATTATGAGGTAATAGAGCGTTTTGCGGGCTTTTGCTATGTAAAGCTCCGTTTACAAACAGGAAGAACGCACCAAATCCGCGTGCATATGGCTTCCTTGGGACACCCCGTTATGGGCGATACCGTTTACGGCGGCGGAAGCACACCTTGGGAAAAAAGGCACGCCTCTTTGCTTGACGGGCAAATGCTTCACGCCAAAAAAATCTCTTTCACACACCCGTGCGGCAAGCCTATGACCTTGGAATGTCCTCTGCCCGAAAACTTTGAAAGGGCGCTCTCTCTTTTGCGAGAAAAATAAAAGCGTAGGCGCGCTGTCCTTGGGACATTTTTCGCCTGCGCTTTATTCTTTTTAGTTTTATTCTCTTATTCCTTTGTACAAGCCCTTGGCTCCCGCTTTTGCGGAAGCTGCACCAAAATCACCGCGGCAAAAACAATTCCACAGCCGATAATCTGCCATACTGTTTTGCTTTCGTTGAGCAAAAGGGCGCCGCCTATCACCCCAAAAACAGATTCCAAGGAAAGCACCATAGGGGCTATGGCAACATCCACATATTTCTGACCTACGATTTGCGCCGTATAGCCGAAGCCTGAGGACAGTATCCCCAAATACAGAATGGGAAGCGCCGCCGCGAGGATATCCGCAAGGACAGGGCTTTCAAAAAAGAGCATCAGGGGCAAGGACAAGAGCCCCGCTGTCAGAAACTGTATGGCTGACATACGCACCCCGTCCGTTCCCTCGGAAAACCTGTCAATCACTAACACGTGCACAGAGAAAATCACCGCGCAGATAAATACCAGAATATCACTGAGCGCAAAACGGAAGCCGCCGCTTGCGACTGCCTTGAAAAAGCCTGAAAGTCCCGGCTCTGTCATAACGATAGGGGCGCTTAACAAATAAAAGCCCACAAGCGCCAAAAAAATACACGCCCAAACAAGAGGACGGGGGCGCTTGCCCGAAAACAAGTTCAAAAGGGGCACCAGAACCACGTAAAGCGCGGTGATAAAAGCTGCCTTGCCCGAGTCAGTCTCTTCCCCTGCAATGCCGAACTGCTGAAAATTAATAGCAATACAAAGCACAACGCCGCAAAGCACACCGCCAATCCACTCCCGCCTGGTCACGCCGATTTTTTTCATTCCCTTTTGGGAAGGGTCTAGCAGGCGGCGCCCGCTTTTTCTGTCAAACAGCATAATACAGGGAATTAAGAAAAGCCCACCTACCAAGCACCGTATTCCATTGAGAGTGAAAGGACCGACGTATACAGCCGCGGCAGATTGCATAGGAAAAGCAAAGCCCCAGACAACCGCGGCGGCAAACAAGAGAACAAAGCCAAAAATCTGTTGCTTTTTGTTTGTCATAGTCATACATCCTTTGCGGAATGCTCACGCACTCCATTTCAAAATAAAACGAGTTGCCGAAAAACGACAACTCGCAATGGTGGAGACAACTGGACTCGAACCAGTGACCCCTTGCATGTCAAGCAAGTACTCTAACCAACTGAGCTATGCCTCCATAAGACAGGCGAGGCGGCAATCCCGTTTCTTCAAGAAGAAATGGTGGAGACAACAGGACTCGAACCTGTGACCCCTTGCATGTGAAGCAAGTGCTCTAACCAACTGAGCTATGCCTCCAAAACGCCTGTTTCCCCGCAAAACGCCGGGAACGCAATTAGTATACCACGAACTTTCAAAAAAAGCAAGAGTTTTTTGAAAAGAAAGAGAGTTTTTTTATATGTTTTTCGAAAAAAAAGAAAAAACACTATATCTCACCGCCGAAGAGCTTTTGCAGGCGGCGTGGTTTTGTTATACCGACACCACAAGCGAGGAAGAGCCCACGGTGCAAAATCTCCCTGCTGACGCCAAGGACGCTTCTCTTTATAAAACGGAACAGATATCGCATCGCTTTACTCTTGGCAAGACCGATTTTTGCCTGACAGGACAAACTCTTTGCAAGGAAAACACCTTTTTCTTTTCCTTTTCCACCCGCGAGGTGCCGTCGCGCCTTTCTGCCGCCGCAAAGAAAAAAATGAGGGGGCTTGGCTTTATTTATGCCTATCTTCTTCAACAGGACACCCCTCTTTCTCTTTCCTTTACGGTGAGCCGCCGCTCCGATGAGATTTTTTCTTGGGAAGAATCCCCCAAAAAAGAGCAGCTCATATCCTTTTGGGAAAGAGCCCTTTCTGCCCTTTCTCTTGATGAGGAGCATATCGTTGAAAAGGCTGTTACCCGTATGCCCTCTCTTCTTTCCCTGTCCTTCCCGTATCAGAATGTACGAGAGGGGCAAAACCAAATGATGCAGACCGTGTTTTCCACCGTAAAAAATCATGGTGTCTTATATGCCGCCGCCCCAACAGGAACGGGAAAAACCATGGCGGTCCTCTTCCCCGCCCTTCGCGCCTTGGGAAAGGGCCTGACCGAGAAAATCTTTTATTTTGTTCCCAAAACGACCCTCTTTGCCACCGCAAGAGACACCCTTCTTCTGCTGGCGGAGCACGGGGCTGACGTGCGAGGGCTCGTGCTTTATGCCAAGGAGCGCATCTGTCCTTATAAAAACGAGGGCGTTCCCTGCCGCTTTTGCACGCACGGAAAGGGAAAGAAAAAAGCCTTGCAGCAAGCCACTGAGTCTCTGTATCAGGAAAAGCAGACCGTAGTAGAGGAAGAGGCACTTTTACAGACGGCTTTACACTTTGGCGTTTGCCCTTATGAGTTGGCGCTCTCCTATGCCCGCCATGCCGATGTCGTCATTGGCGACTACAACTATTTATTTGACAAGCGGGTATTCTTGCGGCGGTTTTTCACGGAAAAGGGGCGGTACACCTTTTTGATTGACGAGGCGCACAACCTGCCTGATCGCGCCAGAGAAATGTATTCCGCTGAACTTTCCCTTTCTTTTCTGGAAGGGTTAAAAGGGCTTTGCGAGGCGCTTTCTCCCTCTTTCTTGCCCAAGGTGAAATCCTTAACCGCTGTGTTTCAGGAAACGGTGGCGGAAATGTTGAAGGAGAGCCTACGCAAGAACGAAAAGGGAGAGGACGTTGGCTTTGCTTATACGTCTGAGCCGCCCGCTTCTCTTTGCGAAGCCATCACCTCTGTCGCCAAGGAAAGCGAAGAGCCGCTTTTTGCCCTTCGCGCCGCCAAGGACGCCCAAAGTCAGCTGTTCAGAGAAGCCATATACACGCTTCTTCGAGCAGAGGACGTCCTTTTCCATTATAGCAATCACTATGTGACCTATGCCTTGCAGGACGAGGGAGAGAAAAAAATCAAATTCTTCTGTATTGACCCATCCGAAGAAATCAACGCAAGATTAGATAAAGGGGATAGCGCCGTGTTTTTCTCCGCAACGCTCTCTCCCGCGGACTATTATCGCTCTGTCCTGACGGCGCGCCGTGCTGCCTTAACGCTTGAGGTTGCCTCTCCCTTTGAAGAGGAAAATCTTTGTGTGGGCATTATGGACAAAATCTCCGTCAGAAGCGCTTACCGCGAGGAAACGCTGATGGAGGTCGCGAGGTGCATTGCCACCGTCTTGAAGGAAAAGCAGGGCAATTATATAGTCTTTTGCCCTTCCTTCGCCTATATGGAACGGGTGGCTGAGGCTTTTCGCCGCCTTGCCCCAAAGGTCACGGTGGCTTTGCAAAAGCGGCATATGTCCATCAAGGAGCGAGAGGAATTTCTCTCTCGCTTCGCCGTGAGAGAAAAGGGATATTTCGTTGGCTTCTGCGTCACAGGCGGTATCTATGCCGAGGGCATAGACCTTGTCGGCGAGCGGCTTATCGGCGCAATTATAGTGGGAGTTGCCCTGCCCCAGGTATCTGCTGAGAGAGAACTGATTTCTGCCTATTACACCGATAAATGCGAAATGGGAAAGGAATACGCCTATTATTATCCCGGTATGAACCGCATTTTGCAGGCGGCAGGGCGTGTCATTCGCCGCGAGGAAGACAAGGGCGTTGTGGTTCTGATTGATGACCGCTTCCGCTCCCCCGTTTGCCGTAAAATATTTCCGCAGGGCTGGCACGGGCTGAAATACGCGGGCAACCGCGAGGCTCTGGCAGAGCTGTTGCGGCGCTTTTGGCAGAAGGAACAGCAATAAAAGAAAGGAAGCGTTTGTACACATTTGTTTACATTCGCGTACAAAAAAAGAAGGAATATGGTAAAAGGATACGTTACCCTCTTAACCGTGGGCAATTTGAAGGAAAGCTATTTGGTTTCTGCTCTGGCAGAATACAAAAAAAGGATTTCCGCTTATATGCGCATAGAAGAAATAGAGTTGAAGGAAGAACGGCTGGCAGAGGAAACCCCCGCCTGTATTCACGCCGCCTTGGAAGCGGAAGGGGATAAAATTCTTGCCAAAATTCCCCCTGATGCCTATGTTGTTGCCCTTTGCGTTGAGGGCAAGGAATTAGACTCCCTCGCCCTTGCAGACAAAATTGCGGAAGCAGGGCAAAAATCGGGAAAAATCTGGTTTATCATCGGCTCTTCCTACGGGCTTTCCCCACGCGTAAAGGCGAGAGCCGACCTTCGCCTTTCCGTTTCCAAGCTCACCTTCCCTCATCAGCTGATGCGCGTCATTCTGGCAGAGGCGCTCTACCGCTCATTAACCATTTTGGCTGGAAAGAAGTATCATAAATAAACAAAAAGAGCGAACACACAAGTTTTTTGCGTGCTTGCTCTTTTTTTCGTTTTTTGTCCTTATGCCTTGGCGGCGCGAAGCTTTGCCGCTTGGGCTTTTAAGCGGGTCGGTGTATCTAAAATTTGCTTGCGCAGGCGAATGCTCTTGGGGGTAACCTCAATCAGCTCATCGTCCGCGATAAATTCGATTGCCTCTTCCAAGGACATCTGAATGGGGGTAATCAGGGTCAAGGCCTCGTCCGCTCCCTTAGAACGGACGGCAGTCAAGTGCTTTTCCTTGCAAACGTTGACGGAAATATCACCGGGCTTGGGATTTTCGCCCACAATCATACCCTCGTATACAGGGGTAGAGGGGCCTACAAACAGAGGACCTCTGTCTTGGGAATAGAAAAGACCATAGGACGTTGTTTTTCCCGTTTCGCTGGCAACAAGAGAGCCTGTAAAGCGTACCGCAACCTCTCCCTTAAAGGGCGAATAGGACTCAAAGGTGGTATTCATAATACCCTCGCCTCTGGTTGCGGTCATAAATTCGGAGCGATAGCCGAATAAACACCGAGAAGGAATGAGATAAATCAAGCGCTGACGGTTGCCGCGCAGCTGCATATCCAAAAGCTCGCCCTTTCGTGCGCCGAGCTTTTCCATAACGCTTCCCATATACGTCTCAGGCACGTCAATTTCCACCCGTTCCATAGGCTCGCACTTAACGCCGTCAATCGTTTTATACAGCACGCGAGGTGTGGAGCAGGAAAGCTCATAGCCCTCTCTGCGCATATTTTCAATCAGAATGGAAAGGTGCATCTCTCCTCTGCCTGCCACCTTAAAGGAGTCTGTCGTATCTCCGTCGGACACGCGCAAGGAAACGTCACGAAGCAGCTCCTTATACAGTCTTTCGCGAAGGTGACGGGATGTGACGTATTTGCCCTCTGTTCCCGCAAAGGGCGAGTCGTTGACCGAGAAGGTCATCTCCAAGGTCGGCTCGGAAACCTTTACAAACTCCAAGGGCTCCACGCACATAGGAGAGCAAACGGTGTCGCCAATGGTAATTTCCTCAGCACCCGAGAAGCAAACGATGTCACCCATTTTTGCCTCGGTGACGGGCACGCGGGAAAGCCCGTCAAACTGATAAATGGAAACGATTTTGGCGCGCTTAGGCGTTTGGTCGGGATGGTGGAAGTTGCAAATGCGGATTTCTTGGTTTTGCTTCAAAACACCTCGCTCAATGCGACCAATTCCGATTCTTCCCACATACTCGCTGTAATCAATAGAGGAAACCAGCATTTGCAGCTCTCCCTCTTCATCCCCCTCGGGCGCGGGGATATAGTCCAAAATGGTGTCAAGCAGGGGCACTAAGTTTTCTCCTGCCACATCGGGGGAAAGAGAAGCCGTGCCCGAGCGCCCCGAGCAGAACAGCATAGGAGAATCCAACTGCTCATCGGTGGCGTTCAAGTCGATAAGAAGCTCTAAAACCTCATCAATAACCTCATAAATACGGGCGTCGGGCTTATCAATTTTGTTTACCACCACGATAACACGGTGGTTCATTGCCAATGCCTTTTCAAGCACAAAGCGGGTTTGTGGCATAGGACCCTCTGCGGCGTCCACCAGCAAAATAACGCCGTTCACCATTTTCAGAATGCGCTCCACCTCGCCGCCAAAGTCAGCGTGCCCGGGCGTGTCTATGACGTTGATTTTTACGTCCTTATAATGAATAGCGGTGTTCTTTGCCAAAATGGTTATGCCACGCTCTTTTTCCAAATCGTTAGAGTCCATCACACGTTCTTCCGTCGCTTGATTTTCGCGATAGATACCGCCCTGACGGAGCATTTCGTCCACCAGAGTTGTTTTTCCGTGGTCAACGTGCGCAATGATAGCAACGTTTCTTAAATCGGTTCTTTTCAAGGTCTTTTCCTCTTTCACTTTCTTGTCTTATATAAAATCTTTCTCATAACTTTGTTATTTTATCACGAAAGACGGAAAATTGCAATCCCTTTTCACAATTTTTCTGTCGAAAATAAAAAAGCAAGCCCCTCGCCCTACCTTGCGGCAGAAAACCAAGACTTGCTTTTTGTTATGTTGTTTATTCGATTATTTGAGCGTTTGCCAAGGCTTTTTCCAAATCTTCCTTGGTAAAGCTGCCCGAGAGATATCTGCGGCCCGCAATCTCCAAAACGCTGCCGCCGTCCTGCTTAGCAACCGTCAAATCCTTCTCGCCAAGCTCGGTTTCATAGCAAGCGTCTTCAAGCGACAAGGGCAAAAGGAGCTTGCCGTCTGCCGTTTTGTGCCACAACACCAGATAGGTTTTTCCCTTTCTCTCAAAGGTATATGCCGTAACGGGAACGCCATCCTTCACGGAAAGTCTTTCATAGGTCACAAGCTCAAATTTCTTTTCCTCGTTAATCAAGAGGATGTGCTCAACGCCTGCCTTTTGCAGCTCCTTCTTCATCTCGTCGGTCAAGAAGTGGGTTCTGCGCGCCTCTTCCCAACGGCGCAAAACCTCCAAGTTGTCATCGGTGCGCTGATTGCTTACGAAGAAGTTAGAGTTGCTTTGCATTGTGATAGGACAGTCGTAGGCTGCCGCGCGGCTGGTGCCGTATTCGTATATATCAGGCTCGGTGTCGAGGAAATAGCCCCACCAGCCAAAGTTCAGGCGCGTGAAATCGTTGCGCATACGGGGCGCTTCCTCGGCGGGAAATTCATCAATTTTTTGCTTGAATACTGCCGTGGGGAACACGTCGAAGGCGTTGCCGCCGCTCATAAAGTGCCAGCTAAAATGCGCTTTTGCCGCGCCCTCGGCAAAGAGAGTTTCCTTGTTGAGCTGCTTCAAGACGCGATACTGCGCCAAGGGAATATAAATTTCATACGGGTCGGGGTTTGCGCCCTCGGAGCCGTCAAAATAAATAAACTCACAGCCCGCGTTATAAATAGCGGCAAGCTTTTTGGCAATCTCATCCTGCAAATCGGTTTTCTGGTCGATATAAATGCTGGTGCCACCGTACTCCGAAACGTCGAGTATACCGCCAATGGTGCCTGCCTTGTGGGGCTTTACGTTGGTTCTGTAATGCCCGCGCTTGCAGCCCAAGAAGCGATAGGGCGGCTCTGTGGTGTAGCTTTCGTAGTAAATCGCCTCGCCATCAAAGTTCAAGACACGGCGGTTAGGATGCATCTCGGCAAATTCAGGGTTTTGGAGCACCTCTACCACGTCATCCGTTTCGCTTACGTCCTTAGCCAAGGTGAAATAATCCGTTATGTTAAGGCGAGGGTCTACCTCGGGGGTGACGTAGCGGCTCATCGTACCGATATGGGTTTGGAGTATATGAATACCGGGGGTAATGCCCGCAGCCTTGATTTTGTCAAGCATTTTCTTCACGTCCTCTATGCCGTTGGGGTATTCGTCCCGCAGGTCATAGTTTCCGTAAAGCAAATATCCGTTGTCATATTTCACAAAGCAGCTGGAATACATCAGCATATGACGGAAGCCACCCTTCTTGGCGAAGGCTATATGCGCGTCCACGTTCGTGGGGTTAATATTTCCTCCCCAATAAGCAGAAACGTTGATGCTCTCACTACGGCGGCTTCTTGCGCCGTGAGGAAGGTGATAATCTTCCTCCAAGCAGTCCATTGCGTCCAAGAATTTATCCGTCTGACTGACGATAAGGGCGGCTTGACACCCCTTCAGCTTGACGCCCTTCAAGGCGTCTGCCGTCATTAAGCGGTATCCGTCGCGGCGCTCGGAATCAATACGGGGATAGGGGTTATTGGCAAGTACGTTGACGGTGGTATTATCGTCCCAGGAAACGTTGAGCCATTCGCCAAAGCGCTCGCGGTTTTTCACAGGCAGCTGTATCAAACGAAACTCGGATACGGGCGGGGGCGTCATATTCAGCCAGTCATAATCCAAGGGGTGAATGATAAAGTCCTTCAAGGTGAAAACCATATACGCATCTGTCACCGTTACAGCAATTTCCGCTTCAAAGGGAGTGATTTCAAAGCCGACAATCAGGCTGTCGCCTTCCTTGCGTACACGGTTGGCTTGGAAGGTCGTTCTTTTGTTGGGATGCGCCAGCTTCACCTCGTTGTTAAAGGGACGGGGTTGGGTGACGGAAAACAGCGAAATGCGCTTTCCGGGCATCAGGCACTCTTCTCCGTTTGCCTTGCAAATCAAGCTCTCGGCAACACAGTCAGCCCCAAGGGTTAGGGCAAAGCTCTTGTTTTCCAAAATAATTTTTTCGTTTGCCATAAAGTCCTTCGTTTTCGCCTTGCGAAAACTTCCTTTCTTGTTGTGAATTAAATATAGTTGTGAATTAAATATATGAGTTTGTTTTTTATCGGAGTATATTGCGTTTATCAATCGTCATCCTTTTCCTGATCCTTCAAGGACAATTCATTGAACAACACCAGATTGTGATGCGTTTTTGCCAGATTGTTACGCACAGGAGCATAGGACCAGCCCTCTGTTCTCATATAGGCATTCCAGCGGCGGTGCTCCATCGTGCGCAAAACATACTTTTGCTCTTCGCTTCTTTCTTCCTTGGAGAGCGCCAGAATCTCTTTACCGGGACTCATACGCAGCTTATACCTGCGATGCACAACCGAGGCAGAGGAAGAACGGAAATTGTATTCACACATCCAGAAGGATTTTTCATCTCCCCAAGCCAAGTGCCGTCTTAACGCTTCCTCTTCCAACGAGGAATTGAGCAAAACAGGCTCGGAATAATAGCTTTCAAGGCTTCCCACGAAGTCAACGTCGTATTTGTCCTTACCCGAAAAATCAAAGACGCCGTTTAAGGCTCTGTTCTTATTGTTGTCGTATACAACCGTTTGAATGGTAGCCTTATCGACCCTGTGCCCTTCCTCTGCCATACGGCGCAACGCGGCTCTGATTTGCGTGGCAATGCCAACGTTCATATCGTCATCACCCAAGGAAACAAAGACGAAGGAAATATCCCCTATCTTCTTTAATTCGTTGAAGAACGTATCCGAAGGAATTTCTACGCCGCTGTGAATGGTAATATCG
>JAGBFG010000053.1 GCA_017936565.1 Clostridia bacterium | reverse complement strand
ATCAGCTCCTGCAAGGCAACGGCGCAGTCCAAGGATTCTCTGCCAGAGCGCTTGTGCTGTCTGCCCTCATAGAGCATAGGCATCACAACGGAAATTCTTCTGGCTTTTCCGCCAATGGCGGCGATAACACGCTTCAAGTCGGCAAAATGCTCATCGGGACTCATGGGAACCTCTTTCCCATACATCTTATAAGTAACACCGTGATTGAAGCAATCGCAAATAATATAGACGTCGTTTCCGCGCATGGAATGGGTTACCATTCCCTTTGCTTCTCCGCTTCCGAAACGGGGACAGGGAGCTTCGACCAAGAAGGTTTCCTCATTGTCGTGGCGGCGCCATTCCTTCAAATAGGCGTCAACCTCGGCGACGAACTCCTCGCATCCCTTCATACCAATGACATTTAATTCTCCATAAAGCGATTCTTTCATATTTCTTTCCCTTCCATTCTTCACTGATAAAGTCTTTTTGAAAAATTTTTATTCTTTTGTTCCAAAAAGAACGTCCGTCACAGCGGTTGTCTGATGCACGTCACCGACAAGGCATCCCTCGCCTGTTGCATTCGGCGCTGCCCAATGGACCGCGTTTGTCAAAATCTTTTGCACGATGGGGTTGTGGAAGGATGGGCAGGTCTCGTGACCGGGATGAAAATAGAAAATCTTACCAAGACCGCGATAATAGGTCACACCGCCGCGGAAAATATTGCCGGACTCAAACCAAGTCGCGAAAATGAGCTCATCGGGAGTCGGAATGGAGAAGGGCTCGCTGTAAAGCTCCTCGTAAATACCGAAATTCAAGGGAATTCCTTTGGCAATTGGGTGATTGGGCATCACGTTCCAAACAATTCCGTTCATATTGTCGCCCCAAGTTAAAGCGCAGGGCATACCTGTCAAGCGGCGGAAGGGCTTGGAGAAGTGAGCAGAGTGCATAGCGATGAAGCCCATGCCCTGCTCCACAACTCTTTTATAAATTCTTTCCACAAGGTCGTCAGGAACCAAATTGTGGCACATATGTCCCCACCACATCAAAACGTCCGTATTATTCAAAACCTCGTCGGGCAAGCCGTTTGCCTCATCGTCAAGCGCAGCAAGGGTTACTTCGATTTCTTCGTCCTTAGACAAAAAGGCACCAACGCAAGCGTGAAGCCCGTCAGGATACTGCTCCATAGCCTCAGGAACTCTTTTTTCATGTCTGAATTCATTCCAAATAGTTACGCGAATTGCCATTTGATAATCCTCCCTGAATAAATAATATGTACTGCCTTTATTATAATGGGTAAGGGAAAAAAAGTCAAGTGGAAAAGCGCACAAAAAGAGAAAAGTTTTCATTTCAGGGCAATGAAAACAGGAGCAAAAAGCCCTTTGGTTTGAAAAGACATTTTTCAGCCCCTCTCGGCATATGCTGATAGAAGAAGTATGAAAGGAGAAAAGAAATGGAAAATCAAACGCCACTCGGCTTTTTGACTGTTTTCGTCACCTCGGCAAGCACCTCGATACCCATTAAAAACGCAACGGTGCTTATTCAAAGAGAGGGAATGGAGGACATTGTACGCTTTACCGACAACAGCGGCAAAACGGAGAAAATTCCCCTGTCAGCGCCCCTTTTTTCCAATTCCCAAGAGGCAAATATTCCAAATCCCTTTTATTCCTATCGGGTTTCCGTTTACAAAACGGGCTTTTATCCTCAATTAACCCAAAACGTTCCCGTTTTCCCCTTGGTTTCCGCCACACAGTCGGTCAACCTTATCGGGCTTTCGGAATACAACTCCGGCACGGTTATTCCGCAGGAAAACGTGGTGACCGTGCCGGGCAATCCACAGGTTTTGGATACCTTATAGGAGGATAAAATGCCGAACACACCTATTATTCCAACCAACATCACGGTGCATTTGGGAAGACCGCAGGATGCCGCCCAGAACATCACACTTCCCTTTCCCGAATACATCAAAAATGTCGCTTCCAGCGAAATATATCCCACATGGCCCGAAAGCGCCATACGCGCCAATATTTACGCCCAGATATCCTATACTCTGAACCGTGTTTACACCGAATTTTACCGCTCCCAAGGCTATCCCTTTGATATTACAAGCTCCACCGCTTACGACCAATCCTTTGTTTACGGCCGAGAAATTTTTGACAACATTTCTCAAATAGTAGACGAGATTTTTAACAGCTATATTCGCCGTCAAGGCAGTGTTGCTCCTTTGTTTTCCGCCTACTGCGATGGGGTTGAGGTCAGCTGCGGCGGACTTTCTCAATGGGGAACGGTATCCTTGGCAAGGGCGGGGCTCACACCATATGAAATTTTGCAAAACTACTATGGGGATGACATTGATATTGTATCAGGCGTTCCCGTTGGCAACGTGAATGACAGCGCCCCTGCCGTTCCCTTACAGCTTGGGCAAGCCAATCCCAATGTGGAGCTGGTACAAACCAGACTCAACCGCATTTCCCGCAACTACCCTGCCATTCCTAAAATTTCTCCTGTGGACGGCTTTTTCGGGTCCTCAACCGAGGACGCGGTTTTAGCCTTTCAGCGTATTTTCGGCTTGACACAGGACGGCATTGTCGGCTCTTCCACCTGGTATCGCATTTTATACATATACAACGGCGTAAAGCGCCTTTCAGAATTAAATGCCGAGGGACTTTCTCTTTCTGAGGTTTCCTCTCAGTATCCTTCCCTGCTTTCCTTGGGTTCAAGCGGGGACGGCGTACGCTATTTGCAATATTATCTGGATTACATTGCCAACTTTGTGCCCACGGTTTCCTCTGTGGCGGTTGACGGCTTCTTCGGGGAAGAAACACAGCGCTCGGTGATTTCCTTCCAGAACACCTATTCCTTGACCCCTGACGGCGTTGTGGGAGAGCTGACGTGGAACACCATTTACAACGTATATTTAGGGCTTGTTTCTTCTCTGCCCCTTTCCTACACCGAGGGCTTGACCGTTCCCTTCCCCGGAAAGATTTTAACACTCGGCTCAGAGGGAGAGGATGTTTTACTGCTCCAAGAATATTTACGGTATCTGGCGGGGGCATACCCGCAAATTCCTATGATTGAGGCGGATGGCGTTTTCGGTGAGTCAACGCAAAATGCCGTGATTGCTTTTCAGGACCTGTTTGGGATTGATTTAATCAGAGGCTCTGTGGGTCTTTTGACTTGGAATGCCATTACATCCGCATACGATGACGTCTATAACGGAAATTTAGCAAGCCAAGGGCAATACCCCGGCGCACCTATTTCATAAAAGGAGAGGGATATGGAGCAAATAATGTATGATATACGGGACAGGGCGGCGGCTGTGAGGCAAATTCAGCGTTTTCTGATTTCCGTTCTCTATGCCGAGGGGCTTTTTCCGATTTTGACCGTTGACGGCATTTACGGTGAAGAAACTAAGGAAGCCATTCGTTCCTTTCAAAGAAAAGAAGGGCTTGAAGAGACGGGTGTTGTAAATTTAGAGACCTGGCAGCTGCTTTTTCTCAGGTTTCAAGAGGCGGAAGAGGCACACACAAGCGATCTGTTTATTGACGCCGCCTTTCCCTTGCGCTTAGGTGATTCGGGCAGCCACATTTCGCTCTTACAGACAGTCGTGAACGAAATTTTACACGAGGACCTTCCTCTTGACGGATTTTACAGCAAGCGGACAGAGGACGCCGTACGGAAAATAGAGGCGCGCTACGGTATGCGCTCCAAGGGTGAGGTAACGAAGTCGCTCTGGAACAAAATAGCCTCAGACTACCGCCAAAGGCTGCAAGGAACACTGTATAGCGAATAATTCCGAGAAAAATTGAATAAAATCTCTCATTTATGAAAAGATGAACGGCAAAACGGCAATAATGGTAAGGCGCAGCCTTGCGCCGAAAAGGAGAAATACTGTTGAACCACCGTTTTACACAACACGCGCAAAATGTTCTTAACAACAGCCTGCTTTTAGCAAGCAGTATGGGGCATACCTATATCGGAAGCGAGCATTTGCTCTTGGCGCTTGCCAAGGAAAGAGAAAGCTTTTCGTGCTGCTTTTTAGAAAGCCACGGACTGTTTGACGGCAAAATACACAACGCCATTACCGAATTTGCGGGAACGGGTATGCCAAGCAAAATTTCCCCGAAGGATATGACCCCTCGCACCAAGCGAATGATTGAGGGGTCGGCAAGGTTTGCCGCCCGTTTCTTTTCCTCTACCATTGGAACAGAGCATTTGCTTGGCGCGTTATTTGCAGAGCGGGAATCGGTTGCGGTACGCCTTTTGACGTCCTTGGGTGTCAACATTGGTGATTTGGAAAATGAGTTATGCTCTTTTTTGGCGAGCGAAAAAGACAAAACGCCTTCCTTACAAAAATCGGGAAAATACGTCTCTCCCTTTTCCCAAGGCTCGCCTCTTGCCTTATACGGCAAGGACTTAACCCTATCTGCCTATGAAGGAAAAACAGACCCGTTAATTGGAAGAGAGCGGGAGCTTGAGCGTGTGATACAAATACTGTCCCGCCGCACCAAAAACAACCCTTGTTTGATTGGAGAGCCGGGCGTTGGCAAGAGCGCCATTGCCGAGGGGCTTGCCAGACAAATCGTTTCAGGTGAGGTGCCCGAGGGGCTGCTTGGGAAATCCTTGATTTTACTGGATATTTCCGCTATGATAGCGGGCGCAAAATATCGGGGAGAATTTGAGGACAGGATGAAAAGCATCATCAAGGAAGCGTCAGAAAATAAGCGTATTATTTTATTCATTGATGAAATTCACATTATCGTGGGCGCAGGGGCGGCAGAGGGCGCGGTTGACGCTGCCAACATCCTGAAGCCCGCGTTAGCCCGAGGCGAATTACAGGTTTTAGGGGCTACAACCATCAAGGAATACCGCGCGCGGATTGAAAAGGACGCCGCCTTGGAAAGACGCTTTCAATCCGTTCTCATTCCAGAGCCCGACGAGGAAGAGGCTATTCGCATCTTGAAGGGCTTGCGGGAAAAATACGAGGCACATCACAAGCTCTCCATTACCGATGACGCCATTGAGGCGGCGGTCAAGCTCTCTGTTCGCTACCTTTCTGACCGTTTCTTGCCCGACAAGGCGATTGACCTATTAGATGAGGCGGCATCGAGTCTTTGCGTGCTGCAAAGCACCGCTTCTCCCGCGCTTGTCAAAACGGAAAAAAGGATGGCGCAGCTTTCCGAAGAGAAGCTGAACGCCATAAAGGCGCAAAACTTTGAAGAGGCGGCGCGCTTGCGGGATGAGGAAGCCAAAATAAAGTCTGTTTATGAAGCCCAAAAGGAAGCCTTAAAGCAAGAAGCAGAGGCGCGCGGCGGTGTTCTTCTCTCCTCTCATATCGCGAAGGTTGTAACACAGCGCACGGGTATTCCCATTTCCACCCTGAACGAAACGGAGGAGGAAAAGCTATCCCGCTTGGAAGAGGCGCTGTCGCATCGCATTATCGGGCAAGAGGAGGCTGTTAAAACCGTCGCCAAAGCCATTCGTCGCACAAGGTTAGGGCTTAAAAATCCAAGACGCCCCATTGGCTCCTTTCTCTTTTTAGGTCCGACGGGGGTGGGAAAAACGGAGCTTTCCAAGACGCTCGCCTCGGTGCTTTTTGGCAAGGAAGACGCCTTTATCCGTTTGGATATGTCCGAATATATGGAAAAGCACAGCGTTTCAAAGCTCTTGGGCTCGCCGCCCGGATACGTGGGATATGAGGAAGGGGGACAGCTAACCGAAAAGGTAAGACGCCGCCCCTATTCCGTTGTCTTATTTGATGAAATTGAAAAGGCGCACCCCGATATTTTTAATATTTTATTGCAAATCACCGAGGACGGAATTCTGACAGACTCACAGGGAAGGCACGTTGATTTTGCCAACACCGTGATTATTCTGACCTCAAACGTGGGCGCGAGGGAAAACGAAGAGAGCAAATCTCTCGGGTTTGTCACCAATAAAGAGGAAAAGGGAGAAGCAATCGCCAAGGATGTATTAAAGCGCACCTTCCGCCCTGAATTTTTGAATCGGTTGGACGAAATCGTATATTTCAAAAAATTAAATAAAGAGGATTTGGAAAAAATCGCTTCTCTGCTCATAGAAGAGTTAAGGGAGCGGGCAAGGGAAAGCGGGCTTACCCTTATTTTTGAAGAGGGGATTGCTGCCTTTTTGGCGCAAAAGGATATTGACCCTGCCTATGGCGCCCGTCCGCTGCGCCGCACCCTGCGCCGTTATATTGAAGACGCCCTTTCCTCTGCCCTTCTTTCGGGAGAGCTTGACAGGTCCTTGCCTATTATTATAAAATCGGAAAACGGCAGCATCCGTTTTTTGCAAACCGCCAACACCTTGACAGACGGATAGTAATGTGAAATCCTTTTGAAAGTTTTGAAAAAACACTTGACATTTTTTTCATTTTCGCATATAATTATAAAAAAAGGTAGGAGGTTTTTGCTATGACGATTGGTGAAGGAATTTGCAAGGTATTGTATGCCAGTGTCGGCATTGTTGCCATTGGTGTAGAAACGGTTGCCGACAAGTTTGACGGTTGGGCTGAAAAGGGCAAAACTGTTGTAGAGGATGGCAAAAAGATGGTAAAGGATGCCATTAAAAAATGCAAAATCTGTGACACGGAAGAGCCTGCCGTTATCATTGAAGAAGACAACGGCGAAAACGCCCCTGTGGAAAACGCATAAAACGCATATAATGAAAAGAAGGAAGCAGAATTATCTGCTTCCTTCTTTTTTTGCCGCCTACACCTTTATTGGCTTAACGGCTGTTTTTGTTATGCGGGTTAGGCAAACAGGTGGACGAAAATTCGCTGACCGGAAATGCCATTTTCCGAAACATACGGCAGGGATCTTCATCGGCTTGGGCGGGGGGACATTCCTTATCGGGCACGGCATACTCGCTGGCACTGATTAAAAATTGCCCCGATCTTTCCAAGCGAATGACGGAAAACAAGCCGATGGACACGAGCAAACGGTTGCTTCCTGTCACGGAGGCGCTGGGAACGCCATCGGGGAAAGCCTCTACGATGCAAGGGGGCAGCTCCCCATTCTCGCATTCGGGAAGCGGCACGCAGCAGCAACCTTCGCATTCGGGACATGCCAAGCAAGTCTTTAATACAATGGGAGAAACCACCTCTACAACGGCAATGGGAAGATTATCTCTTCCGCTGCAAAAGACGGGCGCTGCGCAAAAATTATCTTCTCCATTGGATTGGAAGATGGTAGCACACCCTTCACCACCGTATAGCACAACGGATTTTTCCAAAACAACCAGTCCGAAAAACTCTTGGCGAGCCGTACCAAGACAGCTTTCCAGCTTCAACCTAATGTAAAAGCAAATATTGATTTGGTAAAAACCGTTATTAAACGGAACACCGACCACATGAATGGAAGTGCCGATGATGTCGGCACAGACGGTGCGAATAACAGTTGTTCGATCTACAAGGTCTTGCCCTGCGGGTGTCAAAAATACTCTGACATCCTCATAGCAATCCCTGTCACGGCAAGAGTCGAGAACTCGCATTGTATCAATGCAGACAGTTTCCCGATTGCCCGAGGTGTTGTTCCCCTGACCGCAGGAGCATCTGCTATCTGCCATGGTTCATTCCTTCCTTTCACTTTTATTTGAGGCATATATCATACTGCATAAAAAAAGATATTACCGAGGCAGTATCACCTCGATAATATCTTATGCAAATGTAGAAAAAATGTTATACGCGGACTTTTTCCCGTTTATGTTTTACATATACTGGCGAAGAGCCGCGCAGTCCTCAGGCTTTGCGGAAACGGTCATAATGCAGTTATAATTTGCCGATTCAGACAACTTATCTAACTCCTTCACCAGCAATTCGAAAGCCGCCATATCGTCTCCGCAGATTTTCAAGGCGGAATCTACAAACAAATCCGTGATATCGTGGTCACTTGCGGTAATTCCCGCAATAAAGCCATACAGCGCCTGACCGTCCTCAATCTTATAGCTACCGCAATCAACCAAGCGGGCCTTATGCGTCACATCATAGTTGAGCTTAGAGCCCCGCTCAATACAAATAACGGAACCCTTGCTTTCATTCGCGGCCTTGTTGACCAATTCAATCAAGGTTTTGGTTTTTCCCGTACCTTTGACGCCAACAATCAATTTTAACATAGTGTATCCTCCTTAGGTTTTTTTGTTTACCCACTTATATAATACACCATATTTTTCAAAATTTCAAGTACTTTTGCACAAAAAATTGAAAATTATTTTAATCTTTTTGTCAATTTTTCTTTTTCTGCCTCATATCCGGGCTTTCCAAGAAGCGCAAACATATTCTTTTTGTAGGATTCAACACCCGGCTGGTTAAAGGGATTGACACCCAAAAGATAGCCCGAAACCGCGCAAGCCAACTCAAAGAAATAGAGAAGATACCCAAGGGCCTTTTCATTTCTTTCTTCAAGCTCTAACACGAGATTGGGGACGTTTCCGTCCGTATGCGCCAAAAGCGTTCCCTTCATTGCTTGCTCATTGACGTAATCCAACTGCTTTCCTGTTAAGAAATTCAAGCCGTCAATATTTTCCTCATCGTTGGGGATAAGGAAGGAAGCGCCCGAATTTTTGATGAAAAGCACCGTTTCAAACAAGATGGGGCTACCGTCCTGCACGAACTGACCAAGAGAGTGAAGGTCGGTGGAGAAAATCACAGAGTCAGGCAAAAGCCCCTTGCCGTCCTTCCCTTCGCTTTCGCCGTACAGCTGCTTCCACCATTCGTTAAGCATTTGTAAATACGGCTCATAGCCCACGAGCATTTCAACCGATTTTCCTTGACGGTGGAAAATATTACGGTATGCCACGTAGCGCAGGGCGGGGTTGTTATCAAAATCGTCGTTCAAGAGCTCTTTTCTTGCCAAAGCTGCGCCATTCATCAAGGCAGAAATATCAATTCCCGTAACGGCAATGGGCAGAAGCCCCACCGCGCTCAAAACGGAAAATCTGCCGCCGATATCGTCCGGCACGACGAAGGTTTCATAGCCGCGCTCGGCGGAAAGCTTTTTGAGCGCGCCCTTTTCACGGTCTGTGGTGACAAAAATTCTTTCCTTTGCCCCCTCTTTACCATACTTTTCTTCCAAAAAGCCGCGGAAAGCGCGGAAGGCAACGGCAGGCTCGGTGGTTGTGCCCGATTTGCTGATGACGTTGATGCAGACGTCCTTGCCCTCACAGATGGAGAAAAGCTCGGAAAGAGCGGCAGCACTGATGGTATTACCCGCAAAATAAATATCGGGGGTATCCTTTTTCAGATTGTTATAAAGCGGAGAGCGCAAAAACTCAATCACAGCGCGAGCGCCGAGATACGAGCCTCCAATACCGATGACGACCAGAATATCACAGCTCTTTTTGATTTTTTCGGCGGCGGCAAGAATACGCTCAAACTCTTCCTTATCGTAATTTTCGGGCAAATCCATCCAGCCCAAAAAATCGCTTCCTTCGCCATTTCTTCCGCAGAGAGTTCCGTAAGCGGCTATCGCTTCCTTACGGACTGCTTGCATTTCCTCGTCCTTCACAAAAGGCTTGGCAAACGCTTCATTCAAACTTAAAATTCCCATAGAAAGCCCCTTTTTTCAAAATGTTACAATTCATTATACAGAGAAATACAAAGAATTTCAAGAGGTTTTTTCTAAAAAAAACAAAATTTTTCGTGTTTTTTATTCACAAAGGGAAAATGCGGAAAGAATATGCCGAAAAAGCACCCAAAAGGAAATTTTTTCTACGCCTGCTTTGGAATAAATGCCACTTTCTCCAATTTTTTCTCCATCGACGTAATAAGCAATACACCCCAGCCTTTCTCCTTGGGTTATGGGGGCTGTCAGCACCTCAGGCAATACGACCTCGCTTTGAACACACGAGAGCTTTTCCTTAGGCAAGACCGCCGAGAAGCCCTCTGATTCAGTCAAGACCTGCTGCGTTACACCGCCCTTCACCGTCAATGCCTTCATATCGACGGCTTCCCTTCTGTACAGTCCGTAATTGGCAAAGCCGTAGTCTAAGAGCTTTTTCGCCTCTTCGTTTCGTATGTCACGCGTTTCTGCCCCCATAATAACCGCTATTAAGGTCATACCGTCCCTTGTTGCCGTTGCGCTGATACAAAACTTGGCTTTGGCGGTTGAGCCTGTTTTCAATCCGTTGGCACCCGGATAAAAGCGCACGAGCCTGTTGGTATTGGTCAGGGTGAAGGCGCCGTCTCTTATGGTATCCATCCATGTGGAGCTGAACCTTAAAATTTCAGGGTAGGCTATTAAAGCCCGCGACATGATAGCAATATCCTTGGCGCTGATGATGTGGTTTTCCGTGGTATCATCAAGCCCGTTTGTGTTTTCAAAATGGGTATTTTCCATACCAAGCTCGGCAGCACGGGTGTTCATTAAGGCGACAAATGCCTCTTCGCTTCCCGCCACAAATTCCGCCAGCGCCAATGCCGCATCGTTGGCGCTGGCTATCACCACGCTTTTGACCAAGTCCTCTACTGTCATCTGCTCGCCCTCTTCCAAGAAGATTTGCGAGCCGCCCATAGAGGCAGCGCGAGCGCTGACTGTAACGGTACTGTCCCAAGCAATTTTGCCCTTCTCCAAGGCTTCCATAATCAAAAGCAGGGTCATCACCTTCGTGACAGAGGCAGGGGGCAGAGCTTGGTTTTCATTTTGCGCGTACAGGATTTTTCCTGTTTCCGCTTCCATTAAAACGGCGGCAGGCGCATTGACGGAAAAGGCGCTTGTTGTTCCCTCTTCCGCATAAACGGGCACGCCAACCAAGCCAAACAAAAGAACAAGGCACAAAGCAAATGAGAGTATTCTTTTTTTCATTGTTTTTCCTTTCTTGCAAAGGCATTTGTCTTGAAGACACAGCTCCTTTTTTGGTAGATATATATGCAAGAAGGACAAAAAATATGAAAAGAGGGTATATAAAAAAACGCCCTTACAACAAGGGCGAAAAAAAGAGAGGACAGCTCGGCATCTGACCGATTTGTTCTCTCTTTCATTTATTGGTAAAGCGTATTTTTATCCGTTCATCGGACGCCTGCCTTCAATGGCGCGGTGAAGCGTTACCTCATCGGTATACTCCAAATCACTTCCCACAGGCAAGCCATATGCCAAGCGGGAAATTTTCACGCCAAACGGCTTCAAAAGGCGGGCAAGATAAGAAGCAGTTGCTTCCCCTTCCACATTGGGATTGGTGGCGATGAGGATTTCCTTAACGGTATCATCCTCCAAGCGAGAAAGAAGCTCCTTGATATGAAGCATCTCAGGGGTAATACCGTTCATAGGCGAAAGCACGCCGCCAAGCACGTGGTAAACACCGCGGTATTCCCGCACACGCTCAAACGCCATTACGTCCTTGGGCGTTTCTACCACGCAAAGCATACTGCCGTCACGCTCAGCGTCCGCGCAGATGGGGCAAAGCCCTTCCAGCGTCAGATTACAGCAGACGGGGCAAGTATGTATATCGTTTTTCGACTCCAAAATGGCGGAAGCAAAATTTGCCGCATCCTCCTCGGAGAGATTTAAGACGGCAAAGGCAAGGCGGGTTGCCGTTTTGCTTCCAATACCGGGAAGCTTGCGGAATGAATCTATCAGCCGACCAAGCGGCAAGACGTAATCTGCCATATCAGAACAGCCCCGGCAAGTTGAACTGTCCCATTTGACCCGAAAACTTTGCCATTTCCTCTTCTTGCGCGGTATCTACCTTGCGAATTGCCTCATTGACCGCCGCCATTACGATATCGGAAAGCGTTTCCACGTCATCGGGGTCTACCACGTCGGGCTCGATATTTAATGCCAGAATTTCTCTTTTTCCGTTGATTTTGACGGTAACGACGCCGCCACCCGCGGAAACCTCGTATTCCCTTGTTTCAAGCTCCGCTTGCGCCGCTGCCATATCCTCTTGCATTTTTTGGGCTTGGCGAATCATTCCCTGCATATTGGCAGGACCGTTGTTTTGGGGGAGTCTGACCTTCATTTGTATCTTTATTCCTTTCTTTTCTTAAAACGATATATTCAGGCTTATTCGTTGTTTCCGTTTTGCCATTCCTCAACCATTTTCATTTTGGCTGTTTTGGGCAGGGCGACTATTTCAAAGGGCTCGCCGACTATATTTCTTCCCAATTTTTCCGAAAGAACCGCCTTGATTGCCAGAAGAATATCCTCTTGGCTCAATATGTTTTTGACAAAATCGTCCACCACCTGCAACACAAATCCTCTTTCCTCGCTGTGAAAGAGGCTGACACGGGAAAGAAAGCCCGCCAAGGAGCGCTTTTGCATAGAGAGAATTTCTACCGCGTCCTTCCAACAGGGAACGGGAGAAAGCGCGCTTGATTGAGAAGGGGAAGCAGGGGCTTTTTCTTCCGCCGCTGTTTTGACAGGCGGGGGGACTTGCTCTTCCTTCGGAACGTTTTTTTCCTTCTTCTCGACAGAGGGCTTCTCTTCACTGACGGGCATAGGAACGCCGATTTTCAATTTTGAAACCTCTTCCTCTAACTTTCCGATACGCGCCAAAAGAGCCGCCGTATCAGAGGAAAGGCGCGGCTCGCACATACGGGTCAGCGCAAGCTCAGCGGTGCTTCGTTTGGAAGAAACACCTCTTTGCAATACCGCGAAGGCTTCCTCTAAAAGCTTACTGTGATATACCATCGTCTCCAAGGAAAAGAGCGCCGCGGTTTCCGAAAGCGCTTGGTATTCCGCATCCGTCAAATCCAAATAGGCGATGGCATTCTGGCTGGTTTTTACCACGAGCATATCCCGATAGGCATCAATCAGCTCCTGCCAGAAGACCGAAAGGTCACGGGATTGCATCACAACCTCGGCAACCGTTGCATATATTTTTTCATAATCGCACTTGGCGATGGCACGGATAAGAGAAAGGGTTTCCTCTCTTTTTCCCTCGCCCAGCATATCGTACACGGTTTGCGCGTTTACGGTATTATTGTTCCCCGCGCAAAGCTCTAAAAGGCTGATAGCGTCACGCATACCGCCTTGCGCCATACGGGCAATTAAGAGAGCGGCATCGTCCTCGATGGCAATACCCTCTGCTGTGGCAATCGTTTTGAGCCTATCCACCAGCGCTTGCGTGGCAATGCGGCGAAAATCATACCGCTGGCAACGGGAAATAATGGTGGCGGGCAGCTTTTGAAGCTCGGTTGTCGCCAAAATGAAAATGACGTGAGAGGGTGGCTCCTCCAAGGTTTTGAGCAGCGCGTTAAAGGCGCTGGGAGAGAGCATATGCACCTCGTCGATAATATAGACACGGTAACGCAAGGAAGCAGGGGCGAAAAGCACCTCTTCTCTGATGTCACGGACGTTTTCAACGCCGTTGTTGCTTGCCGCGTCCATCTCCGTTACGTCCGTAGCAAGTCCCTCTGCGATACTCAGACACGACGGGCACTTATGACAGGGATTTCCGTTTATGCTATTCTCACAGTTGACTGCCTTCGCCAGAATTTTGGCGCAAGAGGTTTTACCCGTTCCGCGAGAGCCGCAGAACAAATACGCATGAGAAAATCTTTGGTTTGCTACTTGATATTTCAAAACGTCGGTAATATGATGCTGACCGACCACTTCATCAAAATCAAGCGGTCTCCATTTACGGTATAACGCTTTATGCATAATGCCCCTCCTTATCTGAAATTCAAGCAAAAAAACAGAGATACAAAGAAAATTCCATCAATGGAAAAGATCATACACCCCAAATTCGATGCAAACTTACACGCGTTAACCGCACACTTTGCTCCGAACAGGCACCCCTGTGGCACATAAAAAGCTCCGCTTAATGCTGCTTGGTTCCCCACCTGACATGGTTCACGGTTTTTCATTGCACAAGACCCATTCTTCAACACAAAGGAATGCGGCGCAGACCGCACAAGCCAACACCTCCTAAGGAGAATTCGGCCCCGATATAGCGGATTTCGGGTACAAGGCGCCGCTACTGCCCCGCTTAGTATGACCTTTTCCATTGATGGAAAGCCAATTTGAACGGACAAAATCACCCGTCCGTTATGCTCTTATTATTATACCATCTTTTTTTCGTTTTTGCAAGTAATTTTATAAATTTTTTATAACCTTTTAGAGCCGCCTTGATTTTATACGCCAAAGCCGCCGTTTACCCCAAGCGTTTGCCCTGTGATAAAGGCACTTTCCCGACTTGCCAAGAAGAGCGCCGCGTTTGCCACGTCATTGACTGTTCCCAAGCGGCAAAGCGGGGTTTCTTCAACGAGAGTGTTTTTTTCTTCCTCGGTTAAATGCCCGTTCATTTCGGTGTCGATGACACCTGGGGCAATGGCGTTAACCGTAATACCCGACGGTCCTACTTCCTTGGCTAATGCCCTTGTAAGGCCCAAGAGCGCCGCCTTTGTAGCGGAATAATGCACCTCACAAGAAGCGCCGACCTCTCCCCAAACGGAAGACATATTGATCATTCTTCCTGTTTTGCGCGCTATCATAGCGGGTAAGACCGCTTGGGAATAATAGAGAGCGCCGTCCAGATTCACCCCGCGCATATTTTCCCATTCGGAAGGGGTTACGTCCGTAAACAGCTTTACGGCTGAAACTGCCGCGTTGTTGATATAAACGGAGATAAAACCGACTTTTTCCTCTGCCTGCTTGACTGCCTTTTGCACCTCTTCATAGGAAGCTGTATCTGCCAAAATGGCAAAAGCTCCTGTTTCCTTTGCAAGAGCTTGCGCCTGCTTTTCCGCGTTTTTATAGGTAAACGCTACGGCAAGCCCCGCCGCGCAAAACGCGCGAACCAAGGCTGCCCCTATACCGCGGCTGCCACCGTTTATCAAAACACCGCCGCCATGAAAGGTTAAACTCGTCATTGTCATTCAAGGATACACCCTTTCCCTGCCTTTTAGGATATATTTCTGCCATTATTATATATTCTAACACAAAAAAAGTCAACCATATACATAAAACATCTTGCATTTTTCTGATCTTTGCGGTACAATATAGCGGAATGCACACAAGAAAGGAGAAGGTATGCTATTAACCGTCAGCCCCGATACCGTTGGGTTAAAGAAAATAAAAAGCGGCTTTGCTTCCCGCCATTTCTTCTCCTTATACGCGCTTCCCTGTGAGCTTGTATCTCGGGCGCTTACCGAAAAGCCTGAGGTTTTACTCCTTTTGCTTTGCGATTTGGACAAGGAAATGAAGGAGCGCTTACGGGTTGTGAAGGAACACCTACCCTGTATCAAAATCATATCCTTATGCCGCAAGAAATCCGCTTCGCCCTCTCGCCTTATCACAGAAGAAATTTTGTTTTCCCGCCGCTTGTCTTATAAGACGCTACTGCAAAGAGTTTTGTTTCACCATACGCCCTTTGCCAACGCTTCCAAGGAGCACGGCAATTTGATTGTCAGAGGTCTTTATTTGGATTTGCGGCATAAAAAGACCTTTGTTTACGGTCATTCCGTTTCCTTTACTGTTTCGCAGATTGAGATTTTAAGGCTTTTAGCCGAGGCGCATCCTATGCACATAAGCGCCAAGGATTTAGCCCGTCTTTGCTCTTTTCCCGGTGAAGAGATAGAGGAGTCGTCTGTTTTGTCACGCATATCCCGATTGAATGGGAAGGTGAAAAGCGCGTATGCTCTGCCCCGCCGTTTGATTTGTCTTGATGAAGAGGGCTATTACATTGCCCCATAAAAATAACCGCATAGAAACAAGCCACCCTTGCATATGGTATGTAGGGTGGCTTTTTCGCCCTACTTTTTCAAGAAAGGACAAAAAAGAATGTTTTGGCACTTTTTGGCGGCTATTTTTTCGCATTTTTCCTGTATGATTTTAGGCATTGAAAACGGGCAGAATTTTCCCCCGCCCTTAAATGCGCAAGAAGAGAAAAAGCTGTTTTTACAAAAAAAGCAAGGAGATGCAAAAGCAAGAAATTTACTGATTGAGCACAATTTGCGTTTGGTGGCGCATATGGTGAAAAAATATTACGCATCCTATCCTATGCAGGACGATTTAATTTCTATCGGCTCCTTGGGGTTAATAAAGGCGGTGGATACCTTTGACTGTAACAACGGAGCCAGATTTGCCACCTATGCCGCCAAGTGCATTCAAAATGAAATTTTAATGTTTTTTCGTTCGCAAAAGAAATTAGCCGCTGAGGTTTCTATCAATGAAACCATTGACGTGGACCGTGACGGCAATCCCTTGACCTACGGCGATATTGTCTATACTGAGGACACCGCGCTTGAGGAGCTTGACATTCAAATGCATATTGAAAAGGCTCTTCGCTGTGTCAAGGACGTTTTGGACGAGAGAGAAAGACAAATTATCGTTTTGCGCTACGGTCTTGGAAAGCTGCCGCCCAAAACGCAAAGAGAGGTCGCCTCGATGCTTCAAATTTCCCGCTCGTATGTGAGCCGCATTGAGAAAAAGGCGCTTGCCCGTATGCGTTTTTACTTTAAGGACTCCATTCCTAATTTTGAAAAATAATTTTAACATAAAAATAAAAAGTCAGGGCAAACTAACAACAAACGGTTGTTCCGTATTTGCGAAAGGAGAGAAAAGCCTTGATGATTTTGGATAGGATTGCGCTGGCCTTAACGATTATCGGCGCATTGAACTGGGGATCTATCGGGTTGTTTGCTTTTGACTTTGTCGCTTGGATAGGCGGCGGTCAGTTGGCCTTGTTCAGCCGTATTGTATACACGCTGGTGGCCTTGGCAGGCATTTGGTGCATTTCCATTTTGTTCCGTCCCGCTGACGAGCCTTTATTCAGCAGAGATTGATTTTTCTATATAAGAAAGGCAACGGTTTCTTTCAGGAACTGTTGCTTTTTTCTTTTTTCGACACGGAACACGAGAAAAATGGGTGCATATACTGAAAACGGGTGCTTTTTTTATAGTTTCCACATTTTGCATGATTAAATCTCTGTCAAACGAGGCAAAAATAGTAATGAAACCGGACAAAGAAAGGAAACGAGATAAAAACAAAGGAGTGGCGCCTATGAACATAAAAAGAGGAGATATTTACTACGCAGACCTGAGCCCCGTTGTCGGAAGTGAGCAAGGGGGTATTCGCCCTGTCTTGATTGTGCAGAACGATATTGGAAACCGATACAGCCCTACCGTAATTGCGGCTGCGATTACCAGCCGTATGGGGAAAACGAAGTTACCCACCCACATTGACATTTACGCCGACGAGGTCGGTCTTGCCAAGGATTCCGTGATTTTACTCGAACAGATCCGCACTTTAGACAAAAGACGCCTGCGCGAGAAAATGGGTCATTTAGACACCTCTGCCATGGAAAAGGTGAACAGTGCCATTTCCGTGAGCTTCGGACTCGTTTCGGAAGAGGAACGAAACAGCCGTGTTTATACGGGCCACCAAAATTTTGGCTAATTCACAGAGTTGTAACAAAAAAAACAACCTTTCTTTTCTTTGCTTTGCTATACTATGGAAGAGCAATGAACGGGAAAGGTTGTTTTTTGCCTTTTTATTTGATATAAGGAGTACTCTTTTTATGAAATGGACAGAACGTTACGTTACGGATTCACACGATTTGGACTTTAACGGTGTGCTAAGCGTCACTGCCTTATCGCATTACATACAAGAAAGCGCAAACGCTCAGCACCGCCATTTGGGGCCGACGCTGGAGGAGCTCCGAGAAAAAGGAACGGCATTCCTTTTGAGCCGTTTTTCTCTTTCTCTTTCCCGCGCCGTTCTTCCCTATGAAAAGCTGCGCATAGAAACCTTCACCACCGAGAGCCGCGGCTATTCCTTCAACCGCGTTGCTTTGGTGTTCAGCGAGGAAGGACAAGTGGGGGAGGCTTCGTCCGTTTGGGCTATGGTGGATATTGAATCCCGCCGCCCCATTCGCGTTGCTGACTCAGGCTGCTTCTTTCCGCCCGAGGACTACCAAACGCCGCCCCCCTCTCGCATTATATTCCCTGCTGATATGGAATTTGACGCGCCAATCTCACACAGAGTCGGCTATGGGGAATGCGATTTGAATATGCATATGAATAACACCCGTTATGCCAATATGCTTTGCGATTTACTGTCTATGGAAGGAAAATACGTTTCGGAATTTCATATTCATTATCTCAACGAGGCGAAATACAAGGACACCTTATCCCTTTTGCATATGAAGGTCGGGGAAAAGGATTTATTCCGCACCCTGCGTTCTGACGGCAAGGTGAACGTTGAGGCGTCTATGGTTTTATCCAATATTTAATACACTACGCTTAGGCTATCTTTTAGCAGGATAGCCTTTTTTTATTCTCTTTTTACCATAAGGGACATATACTGTATTGTTAAGACAAAGGAAAGGAACGGTCACACAAAATGAACAATTACAATCCCGAAGGCATACTTTCGCGCCCTTATGAAAACAAAGAATATATATCCTCGCCAGAGATGCTGGAAAAAGCCAAAGAAGCGGGCATTATTTTACAAGCCCCTGTGACGCTTTGCGATGGGGCTATGAATTTACATATTGCGCTGGGTGGGCGCTTGCACGGTATTATCCCCTACGAAGAGGCTCTTTTTTTGAAGGACGGCGAGGTGATGAAGGATATTGCGATTTTAAGCCGCGTCGGCAAAACGGTTTCCTTTAAGGTAATAGGAAAGAAGGAAGAAGCAGGCGCGCTCCTTTTTATTCTCTCGCGCAAGGAAGCCCAAAGGGAATGCTATGAAAATAAAATTTCTGCCTTGAAGGCTGGGGATATTATCCCAGCCAAAATCACGCATTTGGAAAGCTTTGTTGCCTTTGCGGACATTGGATGCGGCTTGATTTCCCTTTTATCCATAGACGCCATTTCCGTTTCCCGTATTTCCCATCCGCGTATGCGCTTTTCGCCGGGTGATGAAATAAAGGTCGTGGTGAAAAGCAGAGATGAATGGGGGCGGATTTTTATCAGCCGAAAGGAGCTTCTCGGCACTTGGGAAGAAAACGCATCCCTTTTTGCCCCCGGGCAAACGGTGCTTGGGATTGTCAGAAGCATTGAGCCCTACGGCGTTTTTGTTGAGCTGACGCCAAATTTAACGGGTCTTGCCGAGATAAAAAACGGGGTGAAGGAAAATACCGCCGTTGCCGTTTACATCAAAAGTATTTTGAAGGAAAAAATGAAAATCAAGCTGGTTATGATTGACGAGGGCTCTACACTTTTGCCCAAAATCACCCTTCCCGCCTTCCCATCCACCGCAGGAAAAACACATTTAGACCGTTGGCTGTATTCTCCGAAGGGGGCGAACAAGCATATTGAGAGCATTTTTTCCTGATTTTTTGCCTGTTTTTGCCATAAAAACAAAAAAATCATTTTTTTTGAAAAAAAAATAAAATTACTATTGATTTTTTTGAAAAGTCGTGCTATAATACGATATGTTGAATTTAAGTAGATATACTGACATTGATAATGTTTGTATCGGGATTATGCGAATAGGAGGTGTCACGCATGGCAAAATGTTCTTTGTGCGGAAAGGGAGTTGTTTTCGGTCACACCGTTTCTCACTCCAACCGTAAATGCAACAGAACTTGGAAGCCGAACATCCGCAGAGTGAAGGCTGAGGTTGACGGAACAAGCAAAAAGATTTACGTTTGCTCCCGTTGTCTTCGCACACAAAAAAAGGCTGCTAAGGCGTAAAATAAAAGGACTGCAAGAGGCAGTCCTTTTGTTTTTTTGAAATAAGGCACAGTATGAAAAAATGCGGCGAAACGGCGTACACAGTTAGCGGTAAATTGAAATTCAATTTACGCCGTCCCGAAATATTCCTCGCAGTCTAAACAACTGCGTTCCGCAAGCGGAAACGGAATATTTCCCAAACAAGGTGTAGACCGAACGGCGCATTTTTTCTTTTTTTAGTGCTGTGCAAGCAAACGGATGCGGGAAATACCAAAGGGTACAAACTGATATTCCTCGGTATAATCCCTCGGCAACCCATCCTTCCAAAGCGTGCGATAGGCAAACTGATAGGGAGAAACGTGGATAGGCTCGGCTATCGGCTTATAGTGATGAGGTCCGTAAAGGTTGCGAAGGCTTGATTTTACAACAAGACGCACCTTGTTATCGCCCTTTTGCAAGAGGGGGGTGATATCCTTGGTGTCACTTAAAACGAAGGCTGTCTCCTTGCCGTTGACAAGCAAGGAAGAAACCAGGAATCTACCGTCAAGTGCCAAGGCGACACTTCCCTTTCCATCCCAAGAAACAGTACCGTCCAAGGCGATCTCGCCCTTGAAGAAGGGATAGCCCTCTTGATACAGGGTGTCACACACGGGGGGCAGAGCCTTGGGCTTTTGTATGGCAAAGCTCTCGTCAAGCGCAAAGCTTCCTTTCAGATAAAGGGGCTCAATAGAGGTATCGTAATAGAGGCAGTTGCGCAGGCTTTCAGTAGCCAATGGGTCAAAGAGCGCAAAATGCACGCCCTCGTGCTGCCAGAAATAGAAGGAATACAAAAGCTCGTTTTCTCCCTCGTTAAGATCCTCGGGGGCGATTTCCGCTTCTACGTACTGACAGTCGTAATCGCTTTGATGAAGCTCTATTTTCTTGCCATTCAAGGTCAAGAGGGTAAAATCCGCCTTTTCCATTTGCAAAAGCAGGGGCATCTTATCCTTGACCGTAAAGGTATGCCGAATGAAAATATCGCCCTTATAATTCTCGCGCAAAAGTCCGTCCATCAAGCCCTGTACGGCAAAGGGCTCGGAGAAGCTGACCCCGTCCTTACTCATAGATGCTCTATCAAGCATTAAGTAGTTTTCGCTGATAGAGGTTAAACGGAAGGCATCCGTAATATCCTTTTCCTCGGTAGGACCAACGTGAGAGAGGGCGGCTTCCTCATCCTCTACCAAAATCATACCCTCGCTTGAACGCAGGGTGACGGTATCCTCTATGGGCGAGGTTGTCAGTGTTTCAAGGTCAAGTGCCATATAGCGCTTGGAAATGCCCTCTAAAACGGCGGTGGCAAGCTTCTCATAGGAAAGATTTTTCAAGAAAACAAATTTACCGATTTCTCCTTCTCTGGCGGTCATAGAAAAGCTTTCATCCTCGGTGACGAAGGGGAAGGCTTTTTCCCTTGCGACCTCTTCCAAGGTGGTATTAGAGGTTAAGGCAACCTCTGCTTTTTCTCCGTCAAGATATGAAATTTCCCCGCTGACAAACAGCTTTCCCTTATACTGTCTTAAAAGCTCATAGGTTGTTTTTTGCAGGCTTTTCATTGGGGGAATCAAAACGGTTTTATAGGTTTCCTCGCCAAGACGAAGCGCCTCGCCCTCAATAGCGCCCTTTTGCGCCAAAAGCGCTTCGTCTATAAAGTGGTAGGTGATGCCGTTTTTCCGCAAAAAGAGCAACAGATTGTTGAAGCCCGTCTGCGCCGCGGCGGTGGTTTCACCTGAAAAGCGGAAGACATAGTCAAGCCAGACAGAACGAATGGGATGAAGCACCGCCACATCGTGAACTTCCTTGGTGTTGGCTATGATATACCCAAGTTTTGTGAAGTAATCGTT
Source organism: Clostridia bacterium (assembly GCA_017936565.1). Classification (GTDB taxonomy): domain Bacteria; phylum Bacillota; class Clostridia; order Oscillospirales; family CAG-272; genus UBA1740. The sequence continues at coordinate 13,015 of JAGBFG010000053.1, read as the reverse complement.
GAAAATCCGAAATTCCTTAAACCAGTTTCCGTGGGGAGAGAAAACAGGCGGGTGGTCCATTTTTCCCTGCCCCGCGATGGAATAGGGGTATAAGTGATGGCACATCATATTGACGCCGTTGAAATACTGAAAATCCCCGATGGATTTCAGCTCTCTCGGTGTTACGTCATAGCCCGAGCAAGCAAAGGTTTCGGTCAAGACGTGCTTTTTGCCGAGCTGACTTGCGACGCTTCCCACCTGCTTTGGCGCGGTTTCAAAGCCGCATTTTCTGCCAAGCCAGTCAATCGCGGGGATATGCTCGTTTTCGTAGGTGGGCATAACAGCACCCGAGCAGAGCACCTGACCGCTTAAAGTGGTTTCGTCAATGGAGTGCCCTGTCAGCTTGCAGTTGTGCTCCTGGCACCACAGGTATATTTTTTTATAGAAGTTTTCATTATAAAGCTGATGCAGAGCTCCGTAATACGCAGAACGGAAGGCTGTTCCCCCCTCGCCCTTCTGGAAGAGCCAGATAAGTCCGTCCTTCACGTCAATGCCCTTTTGCGCCAAAATCGCTTCGGCAGAGGCGCTATACGGGGTAGCCCAACGGTAATACTGCGGCTCATCCGTGAAAAAGCCCGCAAGCTCCTTGCCAAAGCTATCGGCAAAGCGCTCATAATATTTCTGGTGCGTTTCACGGATAAAGGCATCCACAACATCAGGATTCAGAATATCGGTATTGGCGGGGCTGACCCTGATATAGATATTATGGTATTCGGCAACCCCCGCGATTTCTTGCTCGGTACGGACAAAATCATCCCCGTTTCCGACAAAAACGGCAAAGGCTTCCTCATCAAAGGCGCCAACGCGGTATTCCAAAAAACGACATCTGTATTCTTCATTTTCAAGCAGCTTTCCGCCAACGAAGCCGCTGGGCCAGCCGTTTTCGTCATACACCCAGGCTTGCATATGCAGCTCCCTTGCCTTTTTCAAGCAAGCGTCAATACAGGAAAACCACTTTTCTCCCAAGTATTCATCCCGCATACCCAAGCGCGCGTGCATAATAAAGCCACCAATGCCCGCGTTTTTCATATCCACAATTTGCTTGACCAATTCCTTTTCGTCCAAGGTGTTGTTCCAAGACCAAAAGGGGATACTTTTATATTCATCCAAATCGCTTTCCAATATCTTTTTTAACGCGCTATTCATATAGAATCTCCTTTGCAGACGTTTCTTTATTCAGTATACCACAGTCTTTTTCGGATGTCAATTTTCGCTTCACATTTTTTACAGCTTAACTTCGGCGCTTCCCTCTTTATAAACAATGCGTTCACCTTGGCAATGCAGAGCGTCCAGCATAGCGAAATATTCTTCCTTGGTTTTATAGAGGGGCGTGAAATCCTGTATGATTTTTTTGGCGCGACGGGCGCCATCTCCCAACAGTATAAGCAGCATTGCCATTTGCATTTTCGCGGATTTGATGCAGGCTCTTTCAGGGTCCGAAACCATATAATCCGCGCCGTGCGGCGTGCCCTCTGTGCCGCCCGAATAGGGATGCACCACAGGCATAATACAGGAAAGGTCACCCATATCGGTGCTTCCTGTGCTGACGGTATCGCTACACGAAAAGGGCTCCTCGGGTATGGCAAGAGCCACCGCTTCCTTTACCACCTCTATCATATTTTTATCGTTGGAGAGGGGCGCATAGCCCGGTAAATCTATGATTTCAACATTGGCACCGATAGACAACGCCGCGCCGCAAAGCGCGCGGTTGATTTTTTCATTCGCTCTTTTCATTGCCTCAAAATTGGCACCTCGAACATACGCCTCAACGGTGACAAGCTCGGGAATGGCGTTGACCGCCTCGCCCCCGTGGGTAATAATAGGATGAAAGCGAATCAAATCGCTCTCGGGAAAGGTTTCCCGCAAGGCGTTTGCGGCAGATAGCCCTTGCGTTGCGGCGTAGAGCGCGTTGACACCGCTCCAAGGCGCGCCGCCCGCGTGAGCGGAAACACCTTTATAGTAAACGGTTTTCGCGATACAGCCAACGCTTCCGCCGCGCACGGCGTAATCGTATGAGGCGTGCACCATAAAGGCAAGGTCAACTCCGTCGAAATAGCCGCGGCGCAAAAACTCGGGCTTTCCGCCGAAATATTTGATTTTCCCCTGCTTCATCAGGCTTTGCCTGTATTCAATTTCAATCAGCTCCTCGGCAGGAACGGCGCAAAGGCGAATTCTGCCCGACAGCTTTTCTTTTATCTTGGTCTCGGTTAAGGCGGCGGCAATGCCAAGAAGCGTGGCGGTTTGGATATTGTGACCGCAGGCGTGAACGTAGCCTGTTTCCTTATCGGCTTCCTTGTGGCTTGGGCAAACCAAGGAATCAAGTTCCCCCAAAACCAAGACCTCGGCCCCCTCTTTTCCTGTATCAAGCACGGTATAGAAGCCCGGGATATCCTCGGCTTTGGTTAAGCGATAGCCAAGCTCCTCAAATTTTTTCTCCAAATATGCCGAGGTTTTGGTTTCGCGGTATCCCGTTTCGGGGTGCTTCCAGATATACCGCTCTGCATCAAGTATCAGGTCGCGGTACTTCTCTACCGCTTGCGCAATATCCTTCATAGGTGTTCTCCTTTTTGGTGTGCTGCTTTTTACCCTTTCATTATACTGCTCTGTGCCCTTACCTATTCACGTGGAAAACCCTTTTCGTTTTACGGGGAAACGAAAAGCAGGACCCGTTTTTTCCTGAAAGCAATATCAACGTATGCCATAGAAAAATCTCTTTTTTTAGCATTATAGCATTGTTTTTCTCTCTTTTCAAGTCTTTTTTCGGTATAAAGGACGATTGCGAAATATTTTTTGCATAGTCTTTCTTTTTTTGGCTGATACTAACAAAAAAAGAAAGGAAGATTTTGTATGTTTAAGCACGAAAAGCAACTATTTCATCCTGTGGCGGTGGAAAGACCTAATCCCCAATACGCCGCCCTTTTGCACGAGCAGCTGGGGGGCGGAAACGGAGAATTGAAGGCGGCGATGCAGTATTTATCGCAGAGCTTTCGCATCAAGGATCCTGAGATTAAGGACTTGTTTTTAGACATTGCCGCAGAGGAGCTGGGGCATATGGAGATGGTGGCACAAACCATCAACCTCTTGAACGGCCACGACGTTGACGCAACCAAGGTTCCTGCCGGAGAAATTCAAACCCACGTTATTTTGGGACTGAACCCCGGACTTATCAACGCATCGGGATATTCCTGGACGGCAGACTACGTCACCGTGACGGGCGACCTTTGCGCAGACCTGCTTTCCAACATTGCGTCCGAGCAGAGAGCCAAGGTGGTTTACGAATATCTGTATCGCCAGATTGAAGACAAGAAGGTCAGAGAAACCATTGACTTTTTGCTCAATCGCGAGGAAGCGCACAACGCCCTTTTCCGTGAGGCGTTTAACAAGGTGCAAAACACGGGCTCCAACCGCGACTTTGGAACGACCAAGGCGGCAAAAATGTATTTCAGCTTGTCTGAGCCTTCTCCCCAGGACTCTTCCTTTGCGAATACCGAAACCAAGGCTCCCGCGTTTCAATAAAATCACACCCTACACGTAAAAAATCACCGCATATGCCTAAAAAGCTCTTGAAGGGGTTCTTCTTTCAAGAGCAGGGCTTTGCGGTGATTTTTTTAATAGCATCCGATTACTTTTCCTTATAGTACAAGAGGCAATGACAGTAGCCTTCAAAATCGGGGTCGGCTATTTGCGCCCTGAATTCCTCGCACATACACTTATATTCGGGCTTTTTTCCCAAGCGGCAGGGACAGTATCCGTCCTTTTTCTTTAACCCTTCCTTTATACGCGCGACAATTTCCTTATCCTCGTTCAGTCTGACCTTTCCCATATACTACCTCTACTCGTATTTTCTATATAAAGTATACCATAAAATTATATATATTGTCAATGCCGAGCTTTTTACATATTTATCTGTTTTTTTCTTTATTTTCTATTGACTTTTTATATATACGTGATATAATAATTAACGTGTTAACAATTAACTGATTAACTTTTTATACAGGAGGGCTTTATGCAAAGAGATTTGCGGGTTTTTAACCACAGGATGCACCAAATCGGGCGTATGCACCATACCCTTTGCGAGAACACCATCGCGGGCTTTGGCATTCACCGCTCACAGCATATGATTTTAATGAGATTGTACAAGGAAGATGGGGTAAGTCAAAAGGATTTGGCGGAAAGAATGCAAGTCAGCCCTGCGGCAATGGCTGTTTCCTTAAAAAAGATGGAGAACAGCGGATACATTCGAAGGGCCGCTTCCCTGCCCGATTCCCGCACCAAGCAAATTTTTATCACGGAAAAGGGCAAAGCTATTGTTGAAGAGACAAGGCGGTATTTTGACAGCATAGACCAAAAAATGTTTTCGGGGATAGCGGAAGAGGATTACGATGCCGCCTTCGGTATCTTGGAAAAAATACTTGCCAATTTAGAGAAGGCATTACAGGAAGAGAGGAAAAACGTATGAAGCGCTGGATGAAATACATACGCCCTTATCTGCCTTATTTTATACTCGGACCGCTTTGCATGATCGTGGAAGTGATTGGCGAGGTGGTGATGCCGAAGCTTTTGTCCGTGATGATCAAGAGGGGGGAAGCCAATCCCTCTATCTTAACGCCCGGCTTCGCGCTGACAATTATGGGCATTATGATAGTTACCGCCCTGATTATGATGGCAGGCGGTATCGGCGGGGCTTATTTTGGGGCGAAGGCGTCCGTTAATTTCGCCGCCGATTTGCGCAAGGATTTATACACCAAGGTGCAAAGCTTTTCCTTTGCTGAGATTGACCGTTTTTCTACGGGCTCTTTGGTGACGCGTCTGACAAACGACGTTACACAGCTGCAAAATTTTGTGAATATGCTGCTCCGTATGGCGCTGCGCTCTCCCGGCATTATGATTTGCGCCTTGATTATGGCGATCTTCACCCGCCCTTCTCTTTCGGTGGTTTTAGCAGTCAGTATGCCTTGTATGCTCCTTGCTATATTTTTCATCATCCGAAAGGGCTTTTCCCGCTTTTCAAGGGTGCAGACCAAAATTGACGCGCTGAACAACACCGTACAGGAAAACATCACCAACGTTCGCGTTGTCAAATCCTTTGTTCGCGAGGATTTTGAGACGGTCAAGTTTCAAAATACCAACAGCGATTTGAAGCAGACGGCAATGGGCGCTATGCGCGTGATGATTTTTATGCAGCCCATCAACACCTTCTTTATGTATGCCACGACCATTGCAGTGCTTTGGATTGGCGGAAAAAGCGTTGTTATCGGGGGAATGAACGTCAGCGACCTAACCTTTTTTGTCAACTGTGTGACGCAAATTCTTTCTTCCTTAATGATGATTACGATGCTTTTGATGACATCCTCACGCGCCTTAGCCTCTGCCAAGCGTATTTGCGAGGTGTTAGACACAAACTCAGTGCTTTCTGATGAAAACGCCACCCAAAAGCAAAAAGCCGTGACAAAGGGAGAGATTGAATTCAAAAACGTTTCCTTCCGCTATTACAAGGAAAACCCTGAGGAAGTGCTTTCCGACATCAGCTTCAAAATTCCCGCGGGAGCGACGGTTGGCATTATCGGGTCTACCGGCTGCGGAAAGACATCTTTGATTTCCTTAATTCCCCGCCTTTACGACGCGGACGAGGGAGAGGTTCTGGTGGACGGCGTCAACGTGAAGGAATACTCCTTGGAAAATCTGCGCGAGGGAATTGGCGTTGTTTTGCAAAAGAACACCTTGTTCTCGGGAACGATTGCCGAAAATCTCCGCTGGGGCGATGACGAAGCGACAGACGAGGAGGTTTCCCGTGTTGCCGAGCAAGCGCAAGCGGACAAATTTGTACGCAGCTTTCCCCAAGGGTATGAAACGATGCTTGACCAAGGGGGAACCAACGTTTCCGGCGGTCAAAAGCAACGGCTTTGCATTGCAAGAACTCTTCTGAAAAAGCCCAAAATTATCATTTTGGACGACTCTACCTCTGCGGTTGATACGGCAACGGAAGCGCAAATTCGGCGCGCCTTCCGCGAGGAGCTGACCGCGTCCACCAAGATTATCATTGCCCAGCGCATAGGGTCGGTTAAGGACGCCGATATCATCTTTGTGATGAATGGCGGCAGAATTACCGGGATGGGAACGCATAGCGAGCTTTTAGAAAGCAATGCGGAATACAAGGAAATTTTTGAGTCGCAAACCGACCCAAAAAGCGCGGAAGAGAGGTAAAAAAGATGATTCGTTCCTTAGAACAATTACAAAAACAGTATAGCCGCTCTGCCGCCCCGGAAAAGCGCGGTGGCTTTGGCGGGGGCAGGCGCGGTCCGCACGGTCCGCGCGCGCACGGAAAGCCGAAAAACGTCAAGGCGACGGTAAAAAGGCTATGGGGATACGTTGCAAAATACAAGCTTCGCTTGTGTTTTGTCCTTTTGTGTATGCTTTGCTCCACCCTTTCTTCGCTTATCGGCGCCTATATGATGGCGCCCATTGTCAACAAGCTGACCGCGGTGGCAGCTCCCGATTTATCGCAAAAGCTGAGCGCGGTGGAAATATTCGCTGACAGGGTCATAACAGGGCTTCAAGGCACCGTGCAGGCGATTTTCGGCAAGACACAAACGGTTGAGGTGCTTGTTTATATTTTCTGCGCGCTTCTGATTTTGGGCAGCGTTTACCTTATCGGTATTCTTTCCACCTATTTACAAAGCCGCATTATGCTCTCCGTTTCCCAAGGGGCTGTGGAAAAAATCAGAAATGATTTATTCGGAAGGCTGCAAAGGCTTCCTGTGCGCTTTTTTGATTCCAACCCCACAGGAGAGCTGATGTCGCGCTTTACCAACGACATTGACAACATTGACGTGATGCTGAATAACTCCTTAACCTCTCTTGTTTCGGGCAGTATCACCCTTTTGGGCACCTTTGTTTTTATGATAACGACAAACTGGATTTTGACTCTGGTTACTGTGGTTTTCATTCCCATCTTTTTGAAGGGCGGTGCGCTGATTGGAAAGAGGTCCTCTTCCTATTACGGCAAGCAGCAGGCAGCGCTTGGCGCGGTAAACGGTTATATGGAAGAAACCATTACAGGACAAAAGGTCATTAAAATCTTCAACCATGAGAAAAACTGTACAGAGGAATTTAACCTGCTGAATGACGATATGCGCGACAAGCAAATAGGCGCGCAATTCTGGGGTGGCGTGATGGGACCTATTATGGGAAACACCTCTCAGATTTCCTACGCCATTACCGTGGGGCTTGGCGGTGTTTTGGTCTGCTTAAACGGGTTCAGCATTGGCGGTCTTACCGTTTTTGCTGGATATTCCCGTCAGTTTTCCATGCCCATCAATATGATTTCCGCGCAAATGGCAACGGTGTTTGCCGCCTTGGCGGGAGCGGAGCGCGTTTTTCAGGTAATGGACCAAGCGCCCGAGGAGCCCGATAAGGAAAGCGCCATCACCACCGAGGCGCTGAGGGGTGAGGTCGTTTTTGAAAACGTGACCTTTGGATACGTTCCCGAAAAAACCGTCCTGAAAAATCTTTCGCTTTACGCGAAGGCGGGGCAGAAAATTGCCTTTGTCGGCTCAACGGGCGCAGGAAAAACAACGGTTACTAACCTTCTGAACCGCTTTTATGACATAGAAGAGGGGAAAATTACCGTTGACGGCATCGACATCAAGGACTACAAGAGAGAGTTCTTGCGTGGGCAGATTGCAATGGTTTTACAGGACACACACCTGTTTTCCGATACGGTGATGGAAAACATCCGTTACGGCAGACCCGATGCCACGGATGAAGAGGTCATTGCCGCTGCCAAGACTGCCTCTGCGCACAGCTTTATTACCCGTCTTCCCCAAGGATATCAAACGAGGTTAGAGGGCGATGGGGCAAACCTTTCCCAAGGGCAAAGACAGCTTTTGAATATTGCAAGAGCCGCCGTTTCACGCGCGCCTGTTTTGGTTTTGGACGAGGCGACAAGCTCCGTTGACACCCGCACTGAGCGGCACATTGAAAAAGGAATGGATGCGCTGATGAAAAACCGCACCACCTTTGTTATCGCCCACCGTCTTTCCACCGTTCGCAACGCCAACGCCATTATGGTTTTAGAGGCCGGCGAAATTATGGAGCGTGGAACACACGAGCAGCTCTTGGCATTAAAGGGTCGGTATTACGAGCTTTATACGGGCAAAAAGGAATTAGCCTAAAATTTCAAAAAGAAAACGGCAAGCGCCGAGGATTTACCGAGCGCTTGCCGTTTTTTATGTATTTACATATAACCGATAAAAGCGAAGACAGGCAGAGCTATCTGCCAAAGCAGACCTAAAATATTGACTGCCCAAAAATACCAGTGCCTTGTTTTGTGGCGGAACAAATACATCGCCAAAAGAGCGCCCAAGGCTCCGCCCAAAAAGCCGAACAAAAGCAAAACGGACTCCTTTATCCGCCAAAGATTCTTTTTAGCCTTAAACTTATCAACACCGTATAAAACGAAAGACAAGAAGCACATCACGCCAAGCATAATGGCATATCCGATATAAAAATTTTCCGTCATAAATTTCCTTTCCTTCTCGGCTTACAAGCAGGCTAATCAATCGCGGTGGAAGAGCTTTTTGGTTTGATATTGCGGCTCGTTGGTCAGGTTGATGCCGAGCTTTTTCATAACGTTTTCATCCACGGGGGCTAAAATAACGGAAGAATGCGCCTCGCATCCGCGCAGCTTATCCAACTGTTCAAGCGCAAGACGGGCATTAGGGTTAGTGACAGCGGAAACAGACAGAGCAACCAAGATTTCATCGGTGTGCAGGCGGGGGTTATGGTTGCCTAAATGCTTAACCTTCAATTCCTGCACAGGCTCTATGATTTCGGGGAAAAGCAAATGAATTTCATCGGGGATCTTCGCCAGATGCTTCAAGGCATTGAGCAGCATAGCAGAGGATGCACCAAGCAAGGAAGAGGTCTTCCCTGTCACGATGGTTCCGTCGGGCAATTCCAGCGCCGCGGCGGGAGAGCCCTCTTTTTCTGCCTTCGCCATTGCCGCGCCAATAACCGCGCGCTCCTCTACGGTGATACCCAAAAGGTTCATCAAGAGCTTAATCTTTTCAACGTCCGTTCCCTCGGAGAGCCCTTTTCTTTGGTTGCAAAGAGCGGAATAGTACCGACGGATGATTTCAAGGCGGGAAGCCCGACGGCAAGCCTCGTCATCAATAATGCAGTTTCCTGCCATATTGACACCCATATCGGTGGGGGATTTATAGGGACATTCGCCGCTGATTTTTTCCATCATAGCGGAGAGAACGGGGAAAATTTCCACATCGCGATTGTAGTTGACGGTTGTGACGCCATAGGCATCCAAGTGCCACGGGTCAATCATATTTACGTCATTTAAGTCTGCCGTTGCGGCTTCATACGCCACGTTGACAGGGTGCCGCAGGGGCAAATTCCAAACGGGGAAGGTTTCAAACTTGGCATAGCCAGATTTAATGCCGCGCTTCTGGTCGTGATACAGCTGGGAAAGACAGGTCGCCATTTTTCCGCTTCCGGGACCGGGGGCGGTAATTACGACCAAGGACCGAGAGGTTTCAATAAAGTCGTTCTTGCCATACCCTTCGTCGCTAACAATGGTAGCCACATCAGACGGATAGCCCGGAATGGGATAATGGCGGTAAACCTTCACGCCCAAAGACTCCAAGCGGCGCTGAAAGGCGTCTGCCGAGGATTGATCCTTATACTGCGTCAAAACAACGCTTCCCACGTAAAAGCCAAAGCCACGGAACGCGTCAATCAGACGGAAGACGTCCTGGTCATAGGTAATTCCCAAATCGCCTCTGACCTTGTTTTTCTCAATGTCGGCGGCGTTTATAACGATAACGACCTCTGCTTCTTCCTTCAACTGTACCAGCATTTTAATTTTGCTGTCCGGGGCAAAGCCGGGCAAGACTCTTGCCGCGTGAAAATCGTCAAACAGCTTGCCGCCAAACTCCAAATACAGCTTGCCGCCAAACTTATCAATTCTTTGCCTGATCTGCTCGGACTGAGTCTTTATATATTTCTCATTGTCAAAACCGATTATGCTCATACTCTTCCCTCGTACCGTGTCGTTGATTGATTTGCAGTCCTATATCGCTTTTGATATACTCTACGAATGTATATTGTACCACAATCTTTCTTTTTTTTCAACACTATTTCCAATTTTTTGGCATATTTTTTTAAGGCGCTTCCGAAAACGCCGAAAAAGAATTTTTCCAATTCTCTTTTATCCAATTCTCTTTTTTGACAAAGCTCTTGCTTTTTATCCTGCCATATGCTATAATAAAGAGGCGCATATCCCTCTATTTTTCAAAACAAAGGATAAATAAAATGAAAAGTTCTTCCTTCAAACAGTCCGTTTGGCAGTTTTGCTTGAAAGCATCTGCTTTATGCGTCTTATTGACCCTTCTGTTTTTCGCGAGCTTTGCCTTGATAAACGCGGGAACCTTAAACTCCTCCGCTATGCCATTCAAGAGCTTTGCTTTTATTCTTCTGTTTTCTGCCGTTTTAGTGGGCTCAATGTCGCTCTTCAAGCTGAACCTGCCCTTCGGCATTTGTATTCTCTTGCACTATTTTGCCTTTATTCTTTCCCTGTTTTTGCTCTTCTGGGCAGTTGGTATGCTGAAATGGAGCAACACGGGGGGAACGGTTTCCTTCTTTGTTTTCTTCACCCTGCTTTATGCCTTGGTCGCGGGCGTGACGTGTCTGTTGCGAAGCCGCCTTACCAGCAAAAAGGCGAAGAGTAAAAAGGAAGAGCCCAAGTACGAAAAGCAATTCTGATGCAAAAAGACGTTGTCCTCACCCAAAGGAAATTTCCGAGGTGACCTTGACAACGTCTTTTTTATTTTTATTTTTCGATAACGAACATTTCGTCTTCCTTGAAATCCACCACGGTGCAATCGTTCATATACGTGCATTCGGGCAGAATAATCATAGCGGAAAGCTCGTCGGCAGTTGCGGGCAGGGGCGCTAAATGCCACACGCAAGCATTCATTTTCACCAAGGTGTGCTTGGGAACCAAAAATGCCTTGGTATACTCGGGCAAGGGCTTGCCTGCCGAGGGGGGCGCTACGTGCAAAATCATATCATCGTTCAAGGGCAAAATCAGCTCCGCGGTTGTGGTGTGATATTCGGCTTGGGTTATCAGCATTTGGGCGGGCTTTTTCACCAGAATAGGGGAAAAAGCCATCGGCGCTTGGGTATATGTAGTGACTCTGTCGGGGAAAAAGCGGTGAAGCTCACCGCAAAGAGCATAGCCTTCGGGCTTCTCCATATCGTAATAGCTGCCGAAGGGTGAGAAGGCTTCCTTGGATAAGGGCTGTACTTTTACCGTTTTCATATTAGTCTCCTTTTGTTTTATTGTTTTACGGCTTTTTGCCGCTTGGTAACGAATTATTTTGTGTTTCGGCTTTACCCTGCTCTTGCTTTTCCGCAAGGAAAACAGGGGTTAAGTCTTGCTCCTTTCCCAAAACCGAAAAGGTGCTTGCCGATACACGCATATGAACATAAGGGGCTTGGGGGATATTACTTTGTTTTTCCATTTTGACTGTTCCTTTCAAAGCCGCAAAAGCGGCATATATACAGTATGCGCCGAAACGAAAAAACTATGTTTGCTTTTAAGGGATAATCTAAGGCAGACGCAAGCCCTTGGGATAGTGATTTTTGGCGATGCCGTTTACCACCTTCACGCCGCCCAAGGCGCACCCCTCCACCAAAACGGCGGCATAGCCGTCCGAAAGGTCGAAGGGGAAGGTATCGCCGTGCAGGTATTTCGCCAAGCGCTCATCCCCAAGGGAGAGGTTTATTTTACGGTGAAAATCGTTGCCAAAGGCGGAAAAGAAGCGGTGAAGGGGCTCTATTCTTCCCTTTTTGTACATGCCAACGGCAACCCCTGCCATACAAAGCGACTTGTCGGGTAAGACGATACCGTCCTTTACCAATATGGCGGTATCCGCCACTTTTTTAAGGCTATACCCCTTTGGCATATCCATCACGCTCTCTATAAGACCTTGCGCCAAACGAAGCTCCTCTCGACTCGGGTCTTGCAGGCGGTCACGGAAAAAGGCGTGCGAAACGGCACCCGTTATTTCCTTTCTCATCAAGCAGAGAAACTGCCCTTCTCCCTTTGCCTTATGAGGATAAAAACGGCGGGCAAGAGGCAAGGCTTTCGGAAAGGCGGCGCCAGCAAAGGCTATTCCATCGTCTGTTATAGTGCTAAGCGCCGAGGCGACGGGCATAATGAAAAATTCGGGATGGTCGCTTAAAAAGGCATCCACCGTCATTTCATTTTCTTCTAAGGAAAAGGTACAGGTGGAATACAGAAGGTAGCCGCCGTCCTTTACCATTGAGGAAGCATTTTCCAAAATATCTCTTTGGCGGCGGGCGCAAAGAAGGACCTCGTTTTCGCTCCATTCCTCTTGGGCATAGGCATATTTACGGAACATTCCCTCTCCCGAGCAGGGCGCGTCCACCAGCACCAAATCAAAATAGGCGGTATAGCCCTCTGCCAAGACCCTTGTATCCAAGGAAGTGACGGCGACGTTGCGACAGCCCATCCTTTCAATATTTTCCATCAAGGGACGGCAACGCGAGGGGGTATATTCATTGGCAAGCAGAAAGCCCTCTTCTCCGATACAAGAGGAAATTTGCGTACTTTTTCCACCGGGAGAGGCGCACAAATCCGCCACGCGCCAGCCCTTCTCAATGGGCAGAGCCGCGAGCGTTGCCATAGCGCCCGGGTCTTGAACGTAAAAGGCGCCCGCGTGGTGCAAGGGGTTGTTGCCTACCTTATCCCCGTCAAATATAAATCCGTCCTTGGTGTAGGAAAGGGGGGTAAGCGGATAGGGAAAAAGACGGCAAAAATCACCTGTCCCGATTTTATCCGTATTCACCCGCAAGGCGCGCACCGAGTCCTCTTCCATTACGGAAAGAAAAGCCTCGTACTCCTCGCCAAGCAACGCTTGCATCCGTTGACAAAATT
>JAGBFG010000052.1 GCA_017936565.1 Clostridia bacterium | reverse complement strand
TTCCGCCATCACCACCATTTACACCTTTACCACCATTGCTGCTGTTGTCACCGTTACTGCCTTTGCCACCAGTTCCACCCTTACCACCGAGCTGATTTTCCATTTTCAATTCATTTGAACCGCATGGGGGCGTGTGAAAAGGTGTTATCTTGATTTTTGGCTTTTGGCAGACGAAAAAAGCAAGTGCATACCACAGCAAGCCATCTTAAAACGCCACCGCACCAACCTTTATTGCCGTTCCCCTCTTTACCACCATTGCCACCGTTTCCGCCAACCTGATTTTCAATTTTCATTCTGCATTATGCATTATGCATTCAGCGTTTTGCATTGAACCGCTTGGACGGGCGTGAATAGACAGAGCTTTGCTTTTGTGGAAAATGTGGAAAACCTTGTGGAAAACTTTTTTCGTCTTTTGAGAAAAAAACTCCTCTATATCCCCTTGGTGCCTTGAAAGGCATGCCTGCGCAAAGGGGATATAGAGGAGTTTGCTTTTCTTATGCTTTTTCTTATGCTTTTTTACTCAAATAGTCGCGGATTTCTTGAAGAAGCGCGACTTCCTTGGCGATATTGTCGTGTAGAGCTTTTTTCTCGTCTTCCAGCTTCTTTTGCTCGGCGGCTGCCTTCGCTTCTGCTTCTGCCTTTGCCTTGGCTTCTGCCTCGGCCTTTGCCTCAGCCTCAGCCTTTGCCTTGGCTTCCGCTTCTGCCTTGGCTGCTTCTTCCGCCAGTCTTTCTTTTTCGTGCAGGCGGTTCTTCACGCCATTAATGATGCGAAGCACCAGGAAAATGGAAAAGGCAATGATGATAAAATCAATCATCGTTTGCAGCCACGCGCCCCAAAGCAACGCCACCTCTTTGGTGACAACCTCGCCCGCGGCGTTTAGCTCTTCGGGAACGATAACGGTTTTCCAGCGCTCCGTCATATCTACCTTACCCAAGAACAAGCTGGTGAAGGGGGTGATGATAAAATTAACAAGCCCCGTTGTGATTTTACCGAAGGAGCCACCGATAACCACGGCTACTGCCAGGTCAATGACATTTCCCTTCGTGATGAATTTTTTGAAATCTGCCCAAAAGGTTGATTTTTTGCGTTCTCTTTTTTTCATTTTTCTGTCCTTTCCTTTCTGTATGAAGCAATATCTATGTATTGTCAAGGCAAGAAAGTATTCGCTTGCGGTCCGCGCTTCGCTTCGGCATATTGCGTTTGCGCTTGCAAAACGCGGTTAGAAAGCCGCGAGGAATGTTTTTTGCCTCTTCTATTTTACATCATCCGTTTCAAAAATGCAAGACTTAAAGCAAAATCCCAAAAATTTTCATATTTTTTCGCTTCCTTCACGTTTTTTTCGGAAGAGCCTTTACTTTTTTCCATTTTTTTGCTATTATAATAATAGTATAAAAGAAAAAGCAAGAGCTCGCGGCAAGCGAGCTTCTTGATATAAACCTGATACAGAGAGGATAAAACGATATGAACAAGGTTGTCATTACCATTGCCCGCCAATACGGCAGCGGAGGGAGAGAAATAGGAGAGAGAGTGGCAGAGCTTTTGTCCATTCCCAATTATGACAAGGAGCTCATCCGCCTTGCCGTCAACGAAGATGAAACGCTCAACGAGCAGGACGCGCACAGGGTCGACGAGCGCGCCACAAACAGCCTGCTCTACACCTTGGCTATGGGGTCTAATATGTTCAGCGTGGCGTACAACATTCCCCAGCTTTTACCCGCAAACGACAAGCTGTTTATCAAGCAGTCAGAGGTTATCCGTCGGGTAGCGGATGAGGGCAGCTGCGTTGTGGTGGGGCGCTGCGGCGACTATGTGCTGCGGGATGACCCTGCTCGCCTGTCCGTATTTATTTACGCGGATTTAGAGGATCGAAAAAGCCGCGTTGCCACCCGCCACGATATGACGCCGAGCGAGGCGCTTGAAGTCATCAACAAGACAGACCGCCGCCGCTCCTCTTATTACAACTTCTACACAGGCGGAAAATGGGGCAAATACGACAATTATCATTTGGCGTTGAACAGCTCTTTGCTTGGTATCGAGGGCACCGCCCGCGTCATTGCGCAAATGGCGCAATTAAAAATGGAAAGGGAAAACGGAAAATAAAACATTGAAAACGAAAAAGAGAGGACATTTCGGACTTGCCGAGCGTTCTCTCTTTTTCTGTTGGTTTAATGAAATCTTCACTTCGTTCAGATGAAATCCAAGGCGTTGCCTTGGATGAAATCAACTCCGTCCGAACTTCACCCTGCGAAGCAGGATTTCATCGCGAAAGCGATTTGTTCACCCGTCCAGACGGATTTGACCGCGTGTTCTCCGTTAAGGAGAATACGCCAATCCTTGCCTTTTGTTTTTATTTTTGGGATTCTGCCTTTATCACAGCTTGCGCCTCTTCATAAGAGGTAAAGAGGAAGGCGTGATACCCTCTCTTTTTTGCCCCTTCCACATTGGCGGCGTTGTCATCAAGGAATATCGTTTCTTGGGGAAGAATACCGTATTTTTCTTCAAGCGCCATATAAATTTCAGGCTCGGGCTTCAAGGCTTTTATCTGGCAGGAGAGAACGAATCCGTCAACCTCAGTAAGAAAGTCCATTTTGTTCTTTGCCACGGCAAAGGCATTGACGCCATAATTAGAGAGTAAATATACCTTAAAGCCTTGCGCCTTCAAGTCGCGTATCCAGGGTGCCGCATAGGAAAATGGGGTAACAAAGTCGGTATGTCTTTCATAAAACATCCGTATTTCCTTCTCGTATTTCGGGGCTTTCGCAATACAGCCCTTCAAAACGTCTTCATCGGGAACGGCGCTGCGGTCAAGCTCGTACCAATAAGGATTCTTCACCGTTGCTTGTGTCACCGCTTCTTGGCATTTCTCAGAAAAGCCCCAGGCGTCCATCGTCTTTTTCAAATGGACCTCTAACAGCACGTTTCCAATATCAAAAACTATCTGCTTTATCATACCAAACCAGCCTTTCTTGTTTGCCGTTTACAGAGAGGAAAGTATATTTTCCGCCTCTTTAAGCGCCTCGTCCACCTTGTCTATATCCTTACCGCCGGACATCGCGCTATCGGGGCGCCCGCCGCCCTTACCGCCTACCATAGCGGAAAGAACCTTCAAAAGATTACCCGCATGAGCGCCAGCCTTAACCGCGTCTGCGCCGCAGCAAGCTACAAAGTTCAGCTTCTCGCCGTCAATCAGCGCCAAAACCGCCACCATATCGGGATGTTTGCCCTTAATGGAGTCGCAAAGAGCGCGGCCCTCGTCTGCCTTTGCGTTCAGCTTTGCCGTTAAGAGTCTGACTTTGCCGAGCGTCTTCGCGGACGAAAGCAGGGAAGAAAGCTTGGCATCTGCCAGTTTCGCTTCCGCGCTCTCCAAGGCTCTGTGCGCTTCCTTTAACTCGCCCAAAACACCGCCTGCCCGCTTGGGAAGGTCGGATACAGACGGGGCTTTCAGCTCCTTGGCGGTTTCCTGCAAAAGAGCTTCCCTTTCGGCAAGCAGGGAAAGCACGCCAAGACCCGTTGTTCCTTCAATACGGCGCACGCCGGCTGCCACGGAAGACTCGGAAATAATGCGGAAAAGACCAATATTACCCGTATTCTTTACGTGTGTTCCGCCGCAAAGCTCCAAGGATTTTTCGCCTATTCTCACAAGGCGCACGGAATCCCCGTATTTTTCGCCGAAGAGCGCCATTGCGCCCTTCTTTTTGGCTTCCTCAATGCCGCAAACCTCGGTCAAGGTCGCCTCAGCCTTTAAGATTGCGGCGTTGACAAACGCTTCCACCGCCGCAAGCTCCGAGGCAGTCATAGCAGAGAAGTGAGAGAAATCAAAGCGCACGCGCGTCTCATCCACATACGAGCCTGCCTGCTCGACGTGCGTACCAAGCGTTTGGCGAAGCGCCGCCTGCAACAAGTGGCAGGCAGAGTGATTTCTGCGAATGGCGTCTCTTCTTTCCTTGTCTATGGAAAGGACCAGCGTATCGCCCTTTTTCAGCTCGCCCGATTGCACCTTTACCTGATGGATATAAATGCCCTCGGTCTTTTTGGTGTCAAGAACGAGAAGCTTACAATGCTCGTTTTCCGCTTCGCCCGTGTCGCCGACCTGACCGCCGCCCTCTCCGTAAAAGACGGTTTGGTCGGTGACAACGGATGCCTCGCCCTCGCCAATGGCATCTGCCTCACCCTCGTCGGTCAAAATGGCAAGAACCTTGCCCTCGCAGGCTTCCTTATCGTATCCCAAGAAGGTCGTTTGGGGCAAAGAGGAAAGAACGCTCTTGTCCGTGCCCGACCAGCCCGAAATGTTGGCTCTTGCGTTTCTGGCGCGCACTCTTTGCTCTTCCATTAAGACGCGGAAGCCCTCTTCGTCCACGGAAAGACCCTTTTCCTCGGCTATCTCCTTGGTCAAATCAAAGGGGAAGCCGTAGGTGTCGTACAGCTTAAACACGTCCGAAGCGGTAAGGGAGCCCTCTCCCTTTTTCTTGGCTTCATCCGTCATACCGTTCAAAATGGAAAGTCCCTGGTCGATGGTGGCGGCAAAGCGCTCCTCTTCCATAGACATCACCTTTAAGATATAGTCCTTCTTCTCGGAAAGCGCAGGATATGCCCCGCAGGATTCTTCCATAGCAACCAGGCAAAGCCCCGTCAAGAACGCCCCTTCAATACCGAGCAGCTTGCCGTGACGGCAGGCGCGGCGCAGAATGCGGCGAAGCACGTACCCTCTTCCTTCATTGGAAGGAATAACGCCATCGGCAATCATAAAGAGAGAAGCGCGGATATGGTCGGTGATGACGCGAATGGAAATATCGTTCTCTGCGTTTTCTCCGTATTTCTTTCCCGCAACGGCGCAGACGCTGTCTAAAATCTTGCGGATAGAGTCCACCTCAAACATATTGTCAACGCCCTGCATCACGCAGGCAAGTCTTTCAAGTCCCATACCCGTATCAATATTTTTAGAGGCAAGCTCAGTGTAGGTGCCGTCTCCCATATTATTGAACTGGCAGAACACATTGTTCCAGATTTCCATATATCTGTCACAGTCGCACCCGGGCTTGCAATCGGGCTTGCCGCAGCCGTATTTGATGCCGCGGTCAAAATAGATTTCGGAGCAAGGACCGCAAGGCCTCGTGCCGTGCTCCCAGAAGTTGTCCGCCTTGCCCAAGCGCACGATATGGGCAGGGTTTACACCCACCTTCTTTACCCAGATGTCGTAGGACTCATCGTCTTCCTCATAGATAGAGGGCCAAAGCAGGTCAGAGGGGATTTCAAGGCACTCGGTCAAAAATTCCCAAGCCCACGGAATAGCCTCGTTCTTAAAATAATCGCCAAAGGAAAAGTTGCCGAGCATTTCAAAAAACGTGCCGTGGCGCGCCGTATGACCAACACGCTCCAAATCGGGCGTGCGGATACATTTCTGGCAGGTGCAGACGCGGTTTCTCGGCGCCTTTTCCTCGCCCGTAAAAAACTTCTTCATCGGCGCCATACCCGAGTTGATTAAAAGCAAAGATTTATCGTTGTGCGGAACCAAGGAAAAGCTTGGAAGCCGCAAGTGCCCCTTCTCCTCAAAAAAGGAAAGGAATTTTTCTCTCAAATCGTTTAGAGAAGTCCATTTCATAATAAAAAAGCCTTTCTTGTGAAACAAATATTCATACGGAAACAATTATATACCAAACCAAAATAAAAGTCAAGAAAAAGCGCAAAAAAGCAAAAGAAATTTGAAGTTTTTTGAAGTTTATAATATTGAGTGAATAGATTTCGTCAAAATATGACAATCTTTTCACTCATTTTTTATTCCTCTCTAAGAACCCAGCGCCCGCGACGTCGCGGGCGCTGGGTGGCGCCCTGAACGGCGGCGTGCGCGAGCGAGTAGTCGTTCCCCCTTCTTGTACATTACCGACGAGGTTAAAATGCCGTTAGGCTTAAGACCGTGTAGGTGTGTAAATAAAAATATGCCGAACAGGCGAAAAGGAGTATTGTTATGGCAATGCAAGTTCAATTATTCAAAAAGTATGGTACGTACCAGGACAAGGAGACGGGTAAGGATAAGCGATTCGTCAATTTTTACATCAAATGCGGCGATCAGCTGATTGTTGTAGAGCCGAAATATTTTCCTAATCCGAAATTTGATGATCGCGATCCCGGTTTTGCAGGTCGAAAAGCGGTGCTTGAGGCGTTTGCGGAGCTTCTGCCCGAAAAGGAATCTGGAGAAAATTCGGAAAATTTTTGATATCGAAGCGTATCAATGACGCAAAACATTTCGTTTGCCCGGAATGTGGCAAGGCGATGCGCTTCGATAGCGAACATGGAGTTTCGTGCTCTGAAGACGAGGTGTGCTATTTATGTTTTGACTGTGATTTTTGCTGCATTGTCAACGAGAAAGCAGGCGAAACAAAATGGTTTGAAAATGGCGTTGAGGTAGAAAGAACGCCAGAGCAACTTCCTTTTTAAGGAGGTAATATGGTCTTCTTGAAAGTAGTAACACCCAAAGGAGAGGTAATGTGGGTGAATACAGCTGTTGTATTCTACATTACCTCTTACAAAGGCCGTTTTCGGATTTATTTCGAGGACGGAATGAGTTGCGATGCCGTAGAAATCAGACAAGCAACTCTGGAGGAGTTTTTGCATTCGATGCTCGAAAATTAAAAAATCGGGCAAAAGGTGCAAAAGGTGCAAAAAACTCGACAGACAAGCCTTATTGAAAACTTCTCAAAAAAGCAGATATCATCTGCAAAACTTGCCCATTACGCATATGCCGCTTGGGGCTTGTCCAAGCGGCTTGGGCAAAAGGTGCAAAAATGGGCAAAAGGTGCAAAAAATTTCTAAATAACGGAGGCAAGGAGATAAAGTAACGCTCACTTGTTCAAGTCGGGGGTAAAAATGTACTTGAAGCATTGTGAAGTGGAATCTCGTGTCGAATTTTTCAAGGGAGATATACAGGAAACGATAAAAAGCCATACAACTATCAAGAGGTGGGCTTATATTCTCCACGATAAAGACGACACGGAGCCACATTATCATATTTACTTAAATTTCGGAAATTCCGGCGTCGATACTAAGCAGGTAGCCGAATGGTTTGGCTTGCAAGAGAGCCAGGTCAATAAGGTTAAGGGACGGGCAACGGATATGCTGCTCTACCTTACGCACGGTAACGATAGCCAAAAGAATAAGTATCAATATTCGCCAACCGAGGTTGTTGCGAATTTTGACTTTGAGACAGAAATCACAAACGCGCGTATTTTGGGCGATTTCAAAAACTTTTCGTATGCACAGCAGCTCGAATACGTCAACGGCCTGCCCGTGTCCGAGAAAAAGGCGGCCTTTTCGACGCTTCAGAAGCTTTGGCAACTCCAATGTCAATGGTTGACCCTGCATGCAGATAGGCAAATAGAGGTCGTCTTTATTCAAGGCAAAGGGGGGACGGGTAAGACGTATTACGCGAAAAAGCTTTTAACCTCGCGCGGTCTTGATTTCTGTATCAGCTCCTCGAGCAACGACCCGTTCCAGGACTATCTCGGACAAAAGGCAATGATTTTGGACGATATGCGTGACGAATGCTTTGAGTTTGCCGATTTGCTCAAAATCTTGGACAACGAAACAGGCTCAACTATACGAAGCAGGTTTATAAACAAGGT
>JAGBFG010000051.1 GCA_017936565.1 Clostridia bacterium | reverse complement strand
GCTCTTGCCGCAGCACAGGGCAAGACCGTTGCACAGATTAAGGATATCATCGCATCGCTGCACGAGTTCAACCCCATGATGGGTCACCGTGGATGCCGCCTTGCCGTTACCTATCCTGAAATCGCTAAGATGCAGACCAAGGCCGTTATCCGTGCCGCTATCAACGTTCAGAAGGCTCATCCCGAATGGACGATGGTTCCCGAAATCATGATCCCCTTGGTTGGTGACGTGAAGGAATTGAAGTACGTGAAGGCTGTTGTCGTTGCAACTGCTGACGCTGAAATCGCCGCCGCAGGCGTTTCTCTCAACTATCAGGTTGGTACGATGATTGAGATCCCCAGAGCCTGCTTGACCGCTGACGAAATCGCCGCAAACGCCGACTTCTTCTGCTTCGGTACCAATGACCTGACCCAGATGACCTACGGCTTCTCACGTGACGATGCAGGTAAGTTCCTCGAGGCATACTACGATGCCAAGATTTTCGAGAACGATCCCTTTGCAAAGCTTGACACCACAGGTGTTGGCAAGCTGATGAATATGGCTATCACTCTTGGCAAGCCCGTAAATCCCAACCTGCACGTTGGTATCTGCGGCGAGCACGGTGGCGACCCCACGTCCGTTGAGTTCTGCCATACTCTCGGTCTTGACTACGTTTCCTGCTCTCCCTTCCGTGTGCCGATTGCCCGTCTGGCAGCCGCACAGGCAGCTTTGAAGTAATTCAAAAAACCAAAATCCCTTGGTCGAAAGACCAAGGGATTTTTTATAGTATAACCGCTTGCAAAATATAACAATAAATGCTAATATATAATCGCAAATTGATTATAATTAGGAGTGGAAAGATGCAAGAGTATAAAATTGTGGTAGCTGGGTGTCGTGACTTTTATGATTATAGTAGGGTTGAAGCGGAGCTGGACGCCCATCTTAAATGGATGGAAAACCAAAAAATTATCATTATAAGTGGGGGCGCAACCGGCGCGGATGCACTTGGGGAACGATATGCCGCTGAGCATAATTTTCCTGTTGAGCGATACCCTGCGGATTGGGAAAGATATGGCAGAGTGGCAGGACCAAAGCGAAATATGCAAATGGCAAAGGATGCCGACGAGGTTATTGTTTTTTGGGACGGCAAGTCACGGGGAACAAAAAATATGATAGAATGCGCCAAGAAAGCAAACAAGCTTTGCAAGGTCGTTCTGTTCTAATTTTTTTGTCTTGTTGTAATCAAATAACGATTATAATAACGGCATTCAGTCCTTTATAACTAATCGAATTTCAATTATACTAATCATAGTACAGTTGAGAAAGGCGAAGGGCAAATGCTGAAAACGATTGGTTCGCGCATTCAAGAGATGCGAAAGAAAAAGGGACTCACACAAGAGGAGCTGGCTGAACGAATGGATATCAGTCCTCATTATTTATCTGCCCTTGAAAGAGGGGTTTACAATATTAAGCTCACACTTCTCGTGAACATTCTTAACACGTTGGGGTGTTCTGCCGATGAAGTGTTTGAGGATGTCGTTGACTGTTCTGTTAAGACCAAGGCAAATCGCCTCTCGGATATGGTCGATGCCTTGCCGCCGAAAGAGCAGCAAAGAATATACGAGGTTGTAGAAGCGCTTGTGAAGAATGCTTCCAAGTAAGCAAAAAAGAAAGGGGCTGAGTCATTCACTCAGCCCCACGGCAATTTGTGCCAACAAAGGCGCAAATTGCTGAAATTTTTGCAAAAAATTGCAGGTTGTGTCACAATTTCTGTGAAATTGCAACCAACGGGAGACGAAAAGCAACCGTTTTGTTTTGCTTTTCGGTGCTTCACGAACAGTGAAGCAGCCCCTTTTGTATCGCTTGTTTTATGGGGCTTCGTTTTATATCCACGCTCAGTGGTGGTGATGGTGGTGATGCCCAGCGGGCGTGTCATTCTTTATGGAGCAGTTCCTTTCGTGGCATTGCTCTTCCTTGGTTTCAAGCTCAAGCGTTGCGTGCGTAATGCCGTGCTCCTTTAATTCCTCGCGCACCGCATCCTTTATTTCGTGGGCGTTGCCGTCAAAAACAACGTGCATAGTAGCGTAATTGTTATATCCGTCCAAGCTCCAAAGGTGAACGTGGTGAACGTCCAAAACCCCGTCAATATGGGAAATGTGCTCTTCAATTTCGTGGATGCTTACCCCTTGCGGTGTTTTTTCAAGAAAAAGATTGAGTATCTCTTTCAGGTTTTTTATGGCGTTTATAAGAATAAAAAGCGCCACGCCAATAGACATTAATGGGTCAATGATGGAAAAATCGGTAAACCGCATCACAACAGCGCCGACAAGAACAACAAACCACCCCAAAACATCTTCAAGCATATGAAGATTGACCGCTTTTTGATTGAGAGAGTGCCCCTCGCGCGTGAAAAAAGCGGCTAAAAAATTCATACAAACACCCACAACGGCAAACACAATCATACCGTCATAATGGATTTCAACAGGGGAAATAATGCGCGAAATGGCGTTATAAATAACCAAGAGGGAGCCGACAAGGAGAATGAGCGTCGTTATCATACTGCCAAGCACGGAATATCTTGCATATCCGTAGGTATATGCTTCATCGGGCTGCTTTTTGCTTTTCCGTTCAAGGACGAGGGATGCGCCAATGCTGACAGCGTCCCCAATGTCGTGTATCGCGTCGGAAATAATGGCAACGCTGCCTGTGAATACGCCTCCTACGAACTCAAAGACAGAGAACGCAAAATTGAGAATAAAGGCGACAAGTATATTCCTTTCGGTTTTCATAAGAGCCTCCTTTGGCAAAATGCGCCAAGAAAAACGGTGCAACCCCTAAAAATGCAATGTTTTATTTACATATCTTGGCTTTTCTTTAAGTAAAGTGTTCGGGTGGTGTACATGTAATAATCAAGTGGGTGCCCAAGCATCAGCTGCTTATGTACCCGCGAAACGGTGCCAAGGCTCGTGCCGTTGAAGAAGAGCGCGCCCTCAAAGCCGTCCTTGGCGTAGAGAAGACCGACAAGCGCGCCGTTCTCTATAATGAGATTTGCAGCACCAATGGGAAGAGGAAAGTGGGAAATATCCACGTCATTGGGGTCGACGCCGTCAGAGGAATAGACATCGTAGGTTTTTTTCTCTTCCAATAAGAGAGAATACGCCATAGCTTCTTGCAAAAAGGCATCTACCTCTGCCTTTTCATAGGGCATAACCGTCAAGGAAGGCGCTTTTTCATACAAAATTTCGTATGCTCCATCGCCGTATGGCGTATAGGTGTAAATGCCTGTCTTGCCGTTTTCGTCAATCTTTCCCGCTCCCTCGCCTTGCAGGGCAAGAATGGGCTTGTCGAAAAAATTCAATTCTTTTTGCAAAGCGGCAGCGTTGCAGGCGCCCTTGGGAAGGGTGATAAGCGAAATGGCGTGGCAGTACAAAAAGGGGGTGTAACCCAAATCCTCTAAGGTTGAGGGCAAGTGAATATGAGAAAGGCTTTTACAAAGACGGAAGGCTTGCATACCAATTTTGCGCACTCCCTCGGGAATGATAACCGTCTCTACGCTTTGACAGCCGTTACAGGCGCCCGCCCCGATTTCTGTCACTTGATAGCCGTCTATCCTTTCGGGGAAAACCACCGTTTTTTCGGTTTCTTGGCTTGCCATAAAGACGGCGCATTCTCCGTTTTCCTTAACGGAGTAGCGGAAGGTGTTTTTTGTTTTGCTTTCTTGCTTCGGCATAGGCGCCTCCTTCGTTTTTTTAAGTATAGCACAAGAAAAAGGAAATTGCAATAGGGGAAAACACCCCTAAATAAGAGAAAAGAGCAAACACGGGTCGTGTCTACTCTTTTTCGTCAGTTATTTGTGTTAGCTTTTCTTAAAAACGTCAGGCAACAGGACGCTTTTTACCAAAGAATTGGAACAGACGGAACAAAGCAGGGGCGGCAATCAGGTTTAACGCCAGTTCCAAAAGGAAGTTGATGCCCGCGCAGCCGATAATCAAGAAATAGAGCAAGGTTTCGCCCTCTCCGACAAAATTGGACTGCAAGGTATCAGCGACGGTAAAGGAGCCGAGGATGAAGAGCCCCGTGTTGACAATGGGAGCCGCGGCAGAGGCAAGAAAGGTAGCGAGCAGGTTCTTTTTGCCATTCCAAGCCTTTTGGCATGCCTCATACACAAACCCCGCGACAAGCCCAGCGGCAGTGCCCTTGACGATACAAATAAGAGCGGTTAAAACAGGATGGTCTTGGAAAAGGATAAAGGTAAAGGCATCCAAGCCGAACACACCCATCAGGTAGGTGATAATCCCGAAAATAAAGCCCAAAACAGCGCCCGCCTTGGGTCCTAACAGCATAGCACCCAAAACAATGGGAATCAAAACCAAGCTGACAGAGGTGCCGAGAATGTTGAGCTTCACAGCTGTTCCCGCCAACTGTAAGACAATGACGATAGCAACCAAAATGGAAAGCTGCACCAAACGAAGTGTGCTATTCTTTTTGTTCGTTAACATAATATCTCCTTGCTGCCCTCACAGAGCTTTACAAATCTTTGCGGTAATTATACCATGTAAAGAGGGAAAAGTCAAGCGTTTTTCTTTGCCAAGAGGTTGTTGATAAAAATAAAAAAACATCTTGCAAAACAGAGAGAACTGTGATACAATATAGGCGGTATATCTATGCTTTTGGATAAGCGTATCCAAAAAAAGCGCATTGTTTCAAAATCATATTACAAAGAGGTACGAAAAATGTCAAGATGGAATGAAGCGAAAGAAATGTACGGCAAGATTGGCGTTGATGCCGAGAAAGCCATAGAAATTGTCCGTCAAGTTCCCATATCTATGCATTGCTGGCAGGGCGATGACGTTGGCGGCTTTGACTCTAAGGAGGCGCTGTCGGGCGGTATCCAGACCACGGGTAATTATCCCGGAAAGGCAAGAACGCCCGAGGAGCTGATGGCAGATATTGATTTGGTTTGCTCCCTGACCCCCGGTAAGAAAAAGCTGAATTTGCACGCCAGCTATGCCATTTTTGAAGAGGGAGAGTTTGCTGACCGTGACGCGCTTGCCCCCAAGCATTACGCGAAATGGGTGGCGTTTGCCAAGGAAAGAGGAATGGGCATTGACTTCAACCCCACCTTTTTCTCTCATCCTATGGTGAAAGACAATCTCACCCTGTCTTCTCCCGATGAAACGGTGCGGAAATTCTGGGTGGAGCACGGAAAGCGCTGCCTTGAAATCTCCGAATATTTCGCAAATGAAACGGGTGTCCCTTGCGTGATGAATATCTGGATTCCCGACGGATATAAGGATATTCCCGCAGACCGCCTTGGACCGAGAGCCAGATTCAAGCAATCCTTGGATGAAATTTTGTCTATTCCTTATGATAAGAGCAAGGTTTTCGTCTGCTTGGAGAGCAAGGTGTTTGGCATTGGCGTGGAATCCTATACGGTTGGCTCGGCAGAGTTTGCGCTTAATTACGTCACCCAAAAGGGCATTATGCCCTTGATGGACAACGGGCACTATCATCCGACGGAGCTGGTTTCCGACAAGCTCTCCTCTTTGCTTGTCTTCCATCCCCACGTTGCCTTACATATCACCCGCGGGGTGCGCTGGGATAGCGACCACGTGGTTCTGCTCGACGATGAAACAAAGGAAATCGCTAAGGACATTGTGAGAAACGACGCGCTTTCCCGTGTCTTTATCGCAACTGACTATTTTGATGCCTCTATCAACCGCATTTCTGCCTGGGTAACGGGCTTGCGCAGTGTGCAAAAGGCATTGCTTTTGGCGCTTTTGGAGCCCACCGCTCATATGAAGCAGCTGCAAGACGAGAGCCGCTTCACCGAATTGATGGTGGCAATGGAAGACCAGAAGACGATGCCCTTCGGTGACGTCTGGCAAGAGTATTTGCGTAGAGAGGGCGTTGAAGAGGATTACATCACCAAGGTTTTGGCATACGAGGAAAGTGTGCTGAAAAACAGATAAGTGAATAAAGGACAGTTCGTAACCATCCTGTCTGGGCGTTGCCCGCAATAAAACTATGGAAAAAGGCAGAGAATTTCTCTGTATCCCTGTTTTGCGGACTGCTTGCGCGGTCCGCATTTTTATTATACGAAGATGCTTGCCTTTTTGCTTGATAAGAAGGAAGTCTGAAATGAAAGAAAAGTTAAAAAGATGCTTAGATGAGTGGCGGTGCTTATTGAGAGAAACCCCCGCCCTCTTGCTGTGTGTGTTCGTCACGTCCGTTTTTGCGATGAATTTGCTTGCCAATAAGAATATGTCCTTGCCTGTTTCGTGGTTTGCCCTGGATTGCGGTACGCTGCTTTCCTGGATTGCCTTTCTTTGTATGGATATATTGACAAAGCATTTCGGACCAAGGGCAGCTACCTTTTTGTCCGTCTTTTCCTTGGGAATGCATTTTTTGTTCTGCGGGGTACTGTTTTTGGCGAGCATCATTCCGGGTGTTTGGTCTATGGCGGCAGATGCGGCTTACAGCGAAATGATCAACACCGCCTTGGACCAAACCTTTGGTGGCACCTGGTACGTTCTTTTGGGCAGCGGATTTGCTTTCCTCTTGTCCGCCATTGTCAACAATTTTTCCAATTCCACTGTTTTGCGGCTGTTCAAAAACAAGGATAGCCTGTCCGCCTTCTTAACGGCAGGCTATGTTTCCACCGCTCTTGGACAGTTTGTGGACAATTTGGTATTTTCCTTGGCGGTGAGTCACGTTTTCTTTGGTTGGAGCTTTTTACAATGCGTTATGAGCGCCTTGGGCTGTATGCTGTTTGAAATGCTCTGTCAGGGCTTGTTCGCAGGGGCAGGATACCGCACCTGCCAAAAATGGCGGCAAGCAGGCGTAGGAAAGGAATATTTTGCTCTGCTTGAAAAACACAAGGCAGAGAAAAAAGCCTGAAAAGAAAAGGAAAAAAGCGCAAAAGGAGCGCCAAAGCTGTAAGAAAAAAGGGAAGAGTCCCTTTTTTCTTTTTTTATGCAAAAAGTCCAAAAAAAGTATTGACTTTTCATTTTCTTTCGGGTAAAATGAAGCAAGAAGGCAGGCCTTGCCTTCTTGCCGCCCTCGACAGGAAGAGGGCGCAAAATGTAAATAGTTATTTACAACCTGTGGAAAGGAAAATGAGCATGAACAGTATTAAGCAAACCAAAGACGCTTTTGTGTTGGAAAATGAAAAGGTTAGTATTTCCTTGTCTCTTAAAGATGGAGAGGTGCTTTCTGTGTGGGATAAGGCCGCGCAAAAGGACATCAAGGGTGAAAAAACCTGTTTCTTCTCTTTCTTCAATCACGACAAGGAAGAGGTTGCACCCGACGGCATTTCCTTCAAGGACGGCGTTTTCACCGTTTCTTCTCCCCTTGGTAAGGCGGTTGTGAAGGCAGAGGTTTTCCCCCTTTACTTCACCTTTACCTTAGAAGAGGCTCTTTCAAAGGATATTTGCAAGTTCAAGATGGGTTATATCGTCTATAACTACGACTGCGCTGACCAGAACAACACGGGGGCTATTGGCGTTGCGATGACCTATTGGACCAACCCTGTGTATTGGCCCGACGCCAAGGACAAGAAAACGGGCGGCGAGGTTTGGCCTCATTTGAAGGACAAGGGAGCAAAATACGCGCTTATCGTTGCCCCTATTGTTGAGCAAAACGCCATTATGAAAGCGGTCTTTGAGGCGATTGACCGAAACGAAGGCATCGTTTCCAAAATCGGCGGCGCTTGGGGGCGCGATGGCAAGCTGAACTTCGGCAACTATACGATGCAGCACGAAAGCTCCAAGGAATTTATGCAGAAAAATCTGGAATTTTTCGCAAGCATCGGCGTTGACCAGGTGGACTTCCATCAGGGCGGCGGCACGATAAGACAGGGCGACTTTAAGTATGAGCGCTACGCGACGGCAGAGGAATTCCGTGAAAACGTCAGCGATTTGCTGAAATCGAAGGGAATGGGCGCAGGTCTTCACACCTATTCGCATTATATCCGCTACGACTGCGACGCGCTTCTCGCTGTACCGAAATGGCAAAAGGATTTGGGCATTTTGGAAACCTTCACGCTCGCCCAAGACGTTTCTGCTGAGGCGGATTTCCTTCCCACCGTGGAAAGCACCGCCGCCGTTTCCCGCGATTACGGCTTCTTCTCCCGTAATACACCCTTGATTTTGGTGGGCGAGGAGATTATGCGCTTTGCCAACGATGACAACGGCTTTCGCATCACCCAAAGAGGCGCGGCGGGTACTAAGGCTGTGGCGCACAAGAAGGGGGAAGAGGTCAAGCATATTGAGGGCTACTACCACGGCGCTTGCCCCAAGATGGGAAGCGAGCTGTTCTTAGAGGTGGCAAGAAACACGGCAAAGGCGTTCAACGAGGGCGGCTTCACGATGATATATCTTGACGCGCTTGACGGTATCTCCCAGCATTGCTTATACGAGGAAATCTGGTATTATACCGCGCTTTTCGTGCACGAAATTCTCAAGGGCTGCGACAAGGACCCCTTGATTGAATACTCCACCATTATGCCGTCCGTTTGGGCGGGACGCGGCAGAATTGGCGCGTATGATACGCCCTTCCGCAGCTACAAGAACTTTAACAAGCGGCACGCGGTAAACAACAAGGCGTTCATTGACCGTTACAGCGCCCCCACGATGGGCTGGTATGACTTTTATCCAGTCACAGACCGCTTCCCCGGCAACGAGCATACCAAATATCACCATACGGACGCGACGGAGCATTTGGGCTCGCTCTGCTTGGGCTATAATTACAGTATGGTATTTAACCCCATCAGCCAATACGGCTTGAAGCGGTATGCGGGTATGCGCCGCAACGTCGCTATTTTCAGAAAATACGATGAGCTGAGAAAATCGGGCTATTTCTCCGAGGAATTTCTGCAAAAGCTGATGCAAAGCCCTTGGGAATATCATCTGGTAGAAAAGAGAGGCGGCAAATACGCCTTTGTGGAAAAGGATTACCAGATAAGGAAGCTCTACGATCTGAACGACAGTGAGAGAAACAAGGCCGCGTTCAAGAACCCCTTTGGCGCGCAGGTTCCCTTCGTGCGTATAGAGGCGTTGCTTTCCACCCATAAGCAAGAGCCCTTGGTGCTGCTCCCGATGGACGAAAACCGTGAGCTTGGCAGGCAAATGATTACGCACGACTTTGGCGGCGAGCTGAATTTGGCGGATAAGATTACCAAGACGGTTCGTGTGCTTGGTAACGGCAAGAAGGGCGCGGTTTGCATCAAGATGCGCTGCAACAGCAACAGCGAGCGCGGCTATCTGGAATTCGTGATTGATACCGATTACAAGGGCTGGCGTGAGTTCGTTTTGGCAGAGGTTGACAACGGTGACCGTCCTGAGTGGCCCTTTGACGAGTGCGAGCATCTTTGGCCCATTTTCCGCTCCGGATATAACCACGACAGAGCAACCCAGATTACCGTGGAAACCGCAGGGGACACCGAGGGCGTTAAAATGTCAAGCGTGATTGCCTACGCGCATACATACGAGGTTCTGAAAAACCCCGTTCTGACCATTGGCGACACCAGAGTGTTCTTTGAATGCGAGCTGATGAGCAGCGACTTTATCGAGTTTGACGGCAAGACCGCCAAGGTCATCGACCGTTACGGCAACGAAAAGACCGTTTACTTCGAAAGCACTCTGAAAGCGCCTCGCGGACGCTTTGAGGCGACTCTCACCGCAAGGGCATTGAACCGCGGTGTGCCCAGAGCCCAAGTAACCCTTGGCTTCACGGGTAAGGAAGTAAAGGAAAAAAAGTAAAGAAATAAAAAAAGGGCTGTTCCCTATAAATGATATGAACCCCAAAAGCCAGACACTTTTGAGGGCGCATATCTCAAGGCACAGCCTTTTTTCTTTTTTCACGTAAAAGCGAAAAATCCTCTTGCATACGTAAAGAAAAAATGGTATACTACTATATATATTTACGGCTTCTTTGAAGGAGACAGGATATGAAAATAATGGTTGCCTCGGATATACACGGCTCTGCCTTTTACACTAAAAAAGCGGTAGAGGCTTTTTTAAGAGAAAAGGCTGACAAGCTGCTTCTTTTGGGCGATATTCTGTATCACGGACCTCGGAACGATTTACCTAAGGATTATGCGCCGAAAGAGGTTATTTCTCTGCTTTCTCCGTTGAAGGAGAAGATTTTGTGCGTCAGAGGGAACTGCGATGCCGAGGTGGATCAGATGGTGCTTCCGTTTCCCATTATGGCGGAGTACTGCCTTCTTTCCTTAGGGGAGAAAACGGTATTTGCCACCCACGGTCATCATTTTCATTTGGACAATTTGCCGCCCTTGGCAAAAGGGGATATTCTTTTGCATGGGCACACCCATATTCCCGCTTGCCTTGAAAGGAATGGGGTGGTGTATTGGAATCCGGGCTCCGTTTCCATTCCCAAGGAAAACAGCCCCCACGGTTATATGGTGATTTCCGAAAAAGAGACGCTTTGGAAGACGTTGGATGGGGAAGAGTATACCCCCGCATTGCGATAAAAACCGCAAGAGAAAGCAAGAACAGAGAGGATATAATTATGCGTAAAACAAAAATAGTATGCACGCTTGGCCCCGCCGTTTCGGATGAAGAAACGGTGACTGCTATGTGCTTAGCGGGAATGAACGTCGCAAGACTGAATTTTTCCCACAATACACACGAGGATCATTATAAGCGCATTCAAATGGTGAAAAGAGTGCGGGAAAAATTAGGTCTTCCCATTGCCCTTTTGCTTGACACTAAGGGGCCCGAATACCGCATTAAAACCTTCAAAAACGGAAAGGCTTTCTTGCAACAGGGGGCAACCTTCATCTTTACCACAAGGGATGTCGAGGGTGATGAAACGGAGGTTGGCGTCAATTACGCCAATCTGCCCAAGGAGCTTTCGGTGGGAAATACCATTTTGCTCAACAACGGTCTTCTTTCCTTCCGCGTGACGGACATTGCGGGGGAGGATATCGTTTGCCGTGTGGAAATCGGTGGCGAGCTTTCCGACAGAAAGAGTATGAGCTTCCCCGGAAAGGTGATGAAGCAGGTTTATCTCAGTGAAAGAGATAAGGAAGACCTGCTCTTTGGTATTGCCAACGGGGTGGATTACGTAGCTTGCTCCTTCGTTTCCTGCGAGCAGGACGTTTTGGACGTCAAGAATTTCTTAAAGGAAAACGGCGGCGGGGATATTGACCTGATTGCCAAGATTGAAAATCGCTCGGGCGTGGAAAACATTGAGCAAATTTGCCGCGTTTGCGACGGTATTATGGTGGCAAGAGGCGATATGGGCGTGGAGATTCCCTTTGAGGAATTGCCCGCCATTCAAAAAATGCTCATCACCAAATGCCGTTTGCTTGGCAAACGGGTGATTACCGCCACGGAGATGCTGGAAAGCATGGTGCATAACCCCCGTCCCACGCGCGCGGAAATTTCCGACGTTGCCAACGCGGTATATGACGGCACGAGCGCCTTGATGCTCTCGGGAGAAACGGCGGCAGGGAAATATCCTGTCTTGGCGGTAGAAACGATGGCACGCATCGCGGAATATACGGAACAGAAAATTCATTACGCCAAAAGATTTTCTCATACGGATTTTCAAATTAAAAACACGGTGGACGCCATTTCTCACGCCACCTGCGGTATGGCTATCGATATCGGGGCAAAGGCTATCGCGGTTTGCTCCATTTCGGGTATGACGGCGCGTATGGTTTCCCGCTTCCGCTCACCTGTCGATATTTTGGGTGTGACGACCAGCGAGCGCACCTGGTATAAGCTGGCGCTTTCCTGGGGGGTTCATCCTGTGCTTTGTGAGCAGTATGATTCTATTGACGTTTTGTTTTACAACGCCAAGCGCTTTGCCAAGGAAAAATTCTCCTTGAAGAAGGGGGATAGGCTCATTATCACGGGCGGCATGACAAACGGCTCAACGGGAAACACCAATCTTTTGAAGGTGGAAACGGTGTAACTGTTGACAAAAAAGCGGTTTTTGTATATAATAATGTCGTAATACTAAAAGGAGGTATGTACTTATGGCAAAGCAAAGCGGTTTCGCAAAATGGTTTTATAACCAGAGCTTTCTGATTCAGCTGATCCTTTTGCTCATTCCTGTTGTGAACTGGATTGTGGAGATTGGTGTTCGCTGGTCCGCGTTTTTCCAAAGAAAAAATCCCATCACTTTGATTTTCGCTCTCGTTGTATTGATCTTTGGACAGGTGTTCGGCTGGATTGATTTGGTCTGGCTGCTTCTTACCACGCATCTTTTGTTTGCAAAGGCATAATTTTCAAAAAAAGAAAACCCGTCGCAGCGCGACGGGTTTTCTGCGTAAGGCGCCGCGGCTTTTAAGCCGCGACGCCTTCTTTTTTTACTGATTTGCTTGCTGTGCTTCCAGATAGGAAACGATGTCTGCCACCGTTTCAAAGGTTGCCAGCTCCTCATCGGGAATGACAATGCCGTGGGTTTCTTCAAGCGTCATCAAAAGCTCCAAGATTCCCAAAGAGTCAGCCCCTAAATCCTCTTTGATTTTCGAGGTGAGTGTGATTTCATTTTCATCAATGCGAAGTTGGTCAGACAAAATTTTCTTTACAGTTTCAAGCATACTATTCTCCTTACAGTCTATGGCGATTTTTAATATATAAACAATGGTTTATAAATTCCTTTTTATGCCTCGCTTGTCGGCAAGTCTTCCGCCTTCTTCTGGCGGGGAAGCGCGTCAAGCGCCATCTCAATCTGGGAAGGCAGGGATCCTTGCTCCATACGGTACGCCTGCTCAATGCACTTGAATACCGCCGTATCGTTGCTGCTGCCGTGCCCCTTCACCACAACCTTTTTGGTACCGAGCAGCACGCTACCGCCGTAGTTGCGGTAGTCCATAAACGCCTTTTCTTCCCTGAACATTTTGAGCATAAAGAAGGCGCCGATTTTATAAAGCAGACGGGAAGAAATATCCCGTTTCAGCTTTTTGAGCATTTCAAGGGCGGTTCCCTCGGTGGCTTTTATCAGCACATTGCCCGAAAATCCGTCACATACCACAAGGTCGTATTTCCCAGACAGCAGGTCGCGGCTTTCCATATTGCCGATAAAGTGAATGTCTGGCGTGTTCGAGAGCAGCTCATACGCCTTTTTGCGCAAATCGTCACCCTTTTCCTCTTCCACGCCAATGTTAAGCAGGGCAACACGCACGTCCTTCATTCCGTAGACCTTTTTCATATAAAGGCTGCCCATAATGGCATATTGCTGTAAATAGTCGGGCGTGATATCCACATTGGCGCCGCTATCGCAAACAGCCACAATGCCACCGTTCATAGTGGGCATAATAGGACAGAAGGTCGGGCGGATAACGCCCTTTAAGCGCCCAACCCGCAAGGTCGCTGCCGCTACAAGAGCGCCTGTTGACCCTGTGCTGACAAGACCCGAAAGGGTTTCGTCCTCTCTGAGCATACGCACCGCCTTCATCATAGAGCTTTCCTTTTTGAGGCGAATGGCATCGGTGGGCTTTTCGTTGCAGTCTATGACCTCGGGAGCGTGTAAAACGGAAACTCTTTCCTTATCATATTTCTTTTGTGAAAGATATGCGTTAATAATGGCTTCATCGCCGCACAAAACGACGAAAAGGTCAGGAAACCTTGCAAGCGCCAACAGCGCTCCGTCAATATTGGCGTTGGGACTGTGGTCACCGCCAAAGCAGTCAACGGCAATTTTAATCATTGCTTGCCTCTCCTTGCTGCTCGTTTAATTTTTTGATATAGCTGCGACGCCGCTTGTGCTTGACCTCGCGAAATCTCTTCCATTGGTTCTGAATGGAATAGTTGTTTTCCAAATTCAAGTTTGTTTCAGCGTATTCCACGCCGTCTGTTTGCAGCATACGCGCAAGACCCGCGGAAATGATAACGCTGATGCCGCGATTGGCGTATTCAGGGTCAACGCCAACCAGCGCCAAATCAATGATTTTGGGGTGATTCAGGTCGTGAAGCACGCGCACGATAGCAGCGGGCGTCAGGTGACCCTGCGATTTTTGCACAGCCTTGGCAATAGAGGGGAAGCAAACGCCAAAGGAAACCACGCGGTTGTCCTTGTCCAGAATAACGGCGACGTACTGCGGCTTGATAATCAGCTTAAAATTGTCAAGCATCATCTTCTTCATCTTCTCGGTGAAGGGAACGGTGCCGTAAAGAGGCTCGTATGCCTTATCCAAAAGATCGAAGCAATCATCCGCATAGTTCTTGATAAAATCGGCAGTGGACTTGATATTTGCCAAACGCAGACCGTAACGGTCCATGACGAACTGTGCCATCTGCTCAAGCTTTTCACCCTTGTCCTCGGGGGGATAGATGCGGCTCTCCGTCCAGTCTACCTCCTTGGCATAGCCAAGACGCTCGATAAACGAACCGTAATAGGCGGCGTTGTATTGCTCTTCAAACGTGGAAAGCTCATCAAACCCCTCAATAAGAAGCCCCTCTCTCTCCAAATCCGAAAAGCCCAAGGGACCGCAGACGGTATCCATACCCTTTTTAAGCGCCCAAGCCTCTACGGCTTCAAAGAGCGCTTTGGCAACCTCAAAATCCTCTACGGTATCAAAGCGGGTGAAGCGAACACGCCGCTCGCCCGTTTTTTCGTTGCTGACCTTTTGGATAATGCCTGAAATTCTGCCGACCGTCTTTCCGTCCTTGAAGGCTAAAAAGTAAACTGCCTCGCAGGTGTCGTTGTAAATGTAATCCTTGCGAAAGATTTTCTTCTCGTCCCCATATAGCGGGGGGACAAAGAAGGGGTTGTCCTTATACAGGTGCAAGGGAAATTCCAAAAATTCCTTTTGTTCCTTTTTGGTTTTAACTTCACGGATTTCTATCATCTGAGTCTCCATTCTGCCGCCTTTAACCGCATAAAACTACTGCAACCAAGGATGTCGTTACCTGTGTATAGAATGGAAGCAAACGGCTACCCCGTCAGGTCCGCTGTGGCTTCCCAAGGTGGGGTTAACCAGCTGCACCATAATGGGAACGTCCTTGCCGTAGCGCTCTTGAATGAGGGATTTAAGCTCCTCTACCATTTCATCTGCGTCCGTATGCCCGATAATGATGCGGTGATTGGTCACGTCATCGCCAAGCTCGTCCATTTTATTCAAAAGATGCTGCAAGGCGCGATTTCTCCCTCTTTCCTTGCCAACGGTTTGCATTTTGCCCTCCGCGCTTATGTAAATCACGGGACGCACGCCGAGCAGCGAGCCCATAAAGGCAGTCAAGCCGCTAACACGCCCGCTTCTTTGGAAAAACTTTAAGTCGTCTACTATCATATACATTGCGTGCTTGTCTACGCCCGTTTCTGCCCAAGCCAAAATTTCAGCCACGCTCTTGCCTGCCTTGAACATCTCGCCAACGGTTAAGGCAATGTTCAGGGAAAGCGTGGTCGCCGCCTTGGTATTTAAGAGATAACAAGTCCTTTCGGGATAGCGCTCTTTAAGCTCTGCCAACGCCTTGTCGAGATTGCGGAAGGTCGCGGACAGGGCGGGAGAAAAATGCACATACAAAATGTCATTCCCTGCGGCAAATACAGGCTCTATGTATTCAATGTAAGCCGCGGCGGGAATGGCGCTGGTGGTGGGCATAGTGCCTTGACGCAAGGCATTATAAAAATCCTTGCCGTGAAAAACATAGTCCTTGTCCTTATAGGGAAAAATGGTCTCTCCGTCAATGGAATAAGGCATGCTGATAAGACCCGTGTAGCCATATTCCTTGGCAAGCTCGGGGGTGATGTCGCAGTCGGTATCGGTGAATAAACGAAGCATTTTTTATATCCTCTCTATCGTTACTTGTTCAAGTGAAATTTATTCGAAAATAATCATATAATCGTAAATAGGCTGCCCGCCGTCAATATAGAAAATCTCCGCCTTGGGATAAAGCCCTTTAAGGCTGTCATAAAGTGACAGGGCTTTTTCTTCATCGGCCTCTTTGCCCTTGATGAGAATGATAACGTCGCGGCGCTCCGCCTTCAAGGAGCAGCACAGCGTCAGAACGGCACCCTCGCTCGTTTCCTCTTCGGCGTGAATATGCTTGTCCACAAAACCGATATAGTGACCGCTCTTGACATCCATTCCGTCAAAATGCGCGTCCTTGCTGGCTTTGGCGACTGTTCCCGTGACGACGCCTTCCATCGCGTATTTCAATTCTTCCTCTACGTCCTCGGCAGAGGGCAGGGAGGAATCAAACATAGAAAGGGCAGCATAGCCCTCGCCAATGGTGTGGCTCTCAATGACGCGGATGTCGGCATCCTTGTAGAGAGAGGCGGCTTGCTTGGCTGCCAAAATTACGTTTCCGTTGTTGGGAAAAACAAAAATGTGGTCAGCGTTGATTTGGGAAAAGGCGTGCAAAAAGTCATCGGCGGAGGGGTTCATGCTTTGCCCACCGTTTATAACCTCATCCGCGCCTAAATCCATAAAGCAGCCGCGCACGCCATCTCCCGTTGCCACAGCAACGGCAGCGTATTTTTTGTGCTTTTGGGGGTGCCTTGGCGCTTCCTCGGCGTTTTTGCCGTTGTGCTGTAAGGTCATATTTTCAATTTTCAAGGTAAGAAATTCACCAAAGTCCTGGGCATAATTCAAAACCGCGCCGGGCTCCTTGGTGTGAATATGCAGCTTCACAATGGTGCCGTTCTGGAAAACGGCGATAGAATCGCCCATATTGCGCAACGGTTCCAAAAAGGCATCCGTTGAAAAGGCGTCTATATCGCATTTGGCATCCTGCAAGCGAAGTAAAACCTCGGTGCAATACCCGTAAAGCAATACGCTGTCCCTCTCAAACAGAGAAAAATCCAAGGTCTCTTGCTTTTTCATCCCCTCTTCGTTGTCCTCGGGCATCGAAAGCGGCTCTTCGCAAAGCGCCTTCGCCATACCCTCCACAATATACAAAAGTCCCGCTCCACCGCTGTCTACCACGCCCGATTCCTTTAACACGGGCAAAAGCTCGGGGGTTCTGTCCAAAGAGCGACGCAGCTCTGCCAAAAATACATCAAAATATTCTTGCAGCGTCAGTTTACCGTGCAAAACGGCGTTAGCGCTTTCGGCAGCGTCCTTGTAAACGGTTAAAATCGTTCCTTCCACAGGAACGTCTACAGCACGGTAAGCAAACTCAACACCCTTTTGAATAGCGGTGTTGACCGCTTGGATGTCGGCATTTGCGGTTTCGGAAAAGCCGTTCGCGATGCCCGCGAAAATCTGGGAAAGAATAACGCCTGAATTTCCTCTTGCACCGATAAGCATTCCGTTAGCCGCATCGTTTGCCACCTGTGCGACGCTCTCTCCCGAAAGGGTAGGGCCGCAGCCGCTTGCAAAGGTCATATACATATTATCCCCTGTGTCACCGTCGGGAATCGGAAAGACGTTTAAGTCATTTACAGCGTCCTTGTTCTTTTTCAGATTGATAAGTCCGCCCAAAAGCATAGAGGCGAAAAGTTTTCCATCGAGTAAAAAGGTTTTTTCCATTTTGCTGTCCTTTACTGTCGTTCTCTTGCCTAAGAAAAAAAGTCCAAAGGCTCCAGTGGCAAAAGAGGTCTCTATTTTTGCGCAAACCAAAAATAATCTTGACTTTTGCCACACATATATATTATAATGATTATATAAAAAAAAGGAATGGACGATTTTCTTCCAAGTTGTTGCTTTTTGCACAAAAACACAACTTTGTGTTACTTTTGCAACAACTTTATCAATAAAAGAAACCGAGAAACTTCCAAAAAATGTCATTTTTAGCGGTATAGGACCCGAAAAACAGCCAAAGCGTGAAAAAGCGAAGGCAGGAGGAAAAGAAATGGAACAAGAGAAAAAGACTGACAGGCGTGTGCTTCGGACCAAAAAGGCGATTCACAACGCCTTTGTTTCTCTTTTGGCGGAACGCAGTATAGACGATATTTCCATCAGCGAGATAGCCAAGCGGGCAGACATCAACCGTAAAACCTTTTACAGCTACTATGGCGGCATTCATATGCTGCTCAATGAAATTGAGCAAAGCGTGCTGACGGATTTTGTTTTTGCCTTGTCGGAGATTGCTTTTGAAAGCCCACAGCAGTACACCAAAGCGCTTCTTAACCGTGTTCACGCAGTTTTCAGTCGGAATTTGGAGTTTTACCGTTGTCTGCTTTTGTCGGAAAAGGACTCCTATTTCAGCGTGAGAGTTTCCGCGGCGCTATGCGCCTTAATTAAAGATCTGCTTCAAAAGCAAATTGAGATAGACGATACACAGGCGGAAATTTCCATTCGATACATTTTGTCGGGCATTTTTTCGGCATACCGCGATTGGTTTGCCATAGGGCAGCGGCTTTCGGAGGAGGAGTTCTTTTCCTTGCTTGAGGCGCTTTGCTTTAACGGCGTGAACCATTTTTTTACAGAAGGTGCAAAAAAGTCGCCTGAAACGTGAAAAAAATGCGGTTTTTATTGACTTTTTCTTGCGCCTTCGGTATAATGAAGGGGCAGGATGGGATAATCGCTTTCTTAAATTTTTTTTGCCTTTTATAAGGGCAGAAGGAGGACGGAATGATTTTTGAAATATGCTTATGGGTGGCTGTCGCCATTTTTACCTTGCTTGGCATCTGGGCGCTGGTCTTGGCTAAAATCCCCTATAAGAGCGGGCGGGTGATAGAGCCCTTCCGCGTGTTTTTCGTGGACGTGTTCGTGACGTCCTTCGTGATGTTTATTCCCGTCTATGTGCAGATTTTTGAAAACGCATCGGCGAAGGTGTTAAAGGTCATTGCGCTTTCGCTGCACAACACCATTCGTTTGTTTATTTTGGACGGGGAATTTACCATTGTCAGCGATAACGTTTTGGGTCTTGGCGGCTGGATAGAAGGGCTGTATACGGGCTTCTTCTCCGTGCTTTTCGTGCTTGCCCCCATTCTTACCTTCGGCGTTGTGCTTTCCTTTTTCCAAAACGTGGATTCCTACAAGCGTTTTTTGCTCTCCTTTTACAAGGAAATTTACGTGTTCTCGGAGTTAAACGCGAAATCCGTTGCTCTTGCCAAAAGCTTGAAAAAGGCAAACAAAAAGCGGGTTGTCGTTTTTTGCGACGTCTTTGAGCAAAACGAAGAAGAGTCCTTTGAGCTGGTGGAGAAGGCGAAGGAGATAGACGCCATTTTGTTCAAAAAGGATATATCCGCCATCAATTTCCGCGTTCACTCATCTCACAGAAAACTGGCGTTTTTAGCCATTGGAGAGGGTGACTCGGAAAACATCAAGCAAGCAATGGAGCTAATAGAGCGCTACGGCGACAGACAAAACACGGAGCTATATGTTTTCTCCCGTACCATTGGAAGCGAGCTGATGCTGTCCAAGGCAATGGAGGATAAAAACGCCGCCTTGAAGCAGGAAAAGGAAGCCAAGGAAGCGAAAAAGAAAGCTAAGAAGAAGGCAAGGCTTGCCAAACGGGAAGTGACGCTTTCCGAAGAGAAAAAGCAAAAGCGCGCTGAAAAAGAAAGAAAGAAGGCGGAAAAGGCGCCAAGAGATTTTATCGTGCGCCGCATCAACGATGCACGTTCCTTGATTTTGCATTTGCTGTATGAGGATGGCGGAAAGATTTTCGAGAGCGCCTTAACCGAATACAAGGAGCCTCATTATTTCTACAATATACAAACCAAAACGCAGGAAAAGAAAAAGTGCATTTCCGCGGTTGTCGTGGGTATGGGTCTTTACGGGCGCGAAATGATAAAGGGTCTGACCTGGTTTTGCCAGATGGAAGGCTATACCTTCCGTTTGCACGCCTTTGAGAAGGACCCCGGCGCGGAAGCAAAGTTCCGCGCGGAATGCCCCGAGCTTTTAGAGGACCG
The DNA here is from genome assembly GCA_017936565.1 of Clostridia bacterium. Classification (GTDB taxonomy): domain Bacteria; phylum Bacillota; class Clostridia; order Oscillospirales; family CAG-272; genus UBA1740. The sequence continues at coordinate 31 of JAGBFG010000051.1, read as the reverse complement.
CTGCAACAGGCAGATGGACGATGTCAACGAG
>JAGBFG010000050.1 GCA_017936565.1 Clostridia bacterium | reverse complement strand
GGTATCGTCGGCTTGCCGAATGTGGGGAAAAGCACCCTGTTTAATGCTCTGACCAATGCGGGCGCGCAGTCTGCAAACTATCCCTTTTGCACCATAGACCCCAATGTCGGCATTGTGTCTGTGCCCGATGAAAGATTGGATAAGCTGGCAGAGATGTACAATCCCGAAAAATACACCCCTGCCACCATAGAATTTGTGGATATCGCGGGGCTTGTCAAGGGCGCTTCCAAGGGAGAGGGACTTGGCAATAAATTCTTGTCGCACATACGAGAGGTGGACGCTATTCTGCACGTGGTCCGTTGCTTTAACGACGATAATATTATCCACGTCGATGGCGCGGTAGATGCCTTGCGTGACGTGGAAACCATCAATATGGAATTGATTTTTGCGGACATAGAAACGGTGGAGCGCCGCTTGGACAAGCAGAGAAAGCTTGCCAAGTCCGACAAAAGCATTTTGGGCGAGGTCGCTGTTTTGGAAGAAATCTATAAGGGGCTTTGTGAGGGCAAGTGTGTGCGCTCTATGGGCTTGGATGAGGAAGCCCTGCAAAAGATTGCCGAGGCGCGTCTTTTGACGGAAAAGCCCATTATCTACGTGGCGAATGTGTCCGATAAGGAAATTGGCGGTGCCTATCGGCAAAATCCCAACTACATCAAGTTAGAAGAGTTTGCCGCAGAGGACAAGGCTTGCGTTCTGCCCGTTTGCGCGGGAATTGAAGCCGAGCTTGCCGATATGAGCGAAGAGGACAGACAAATGTTTTTAGAGGATCTCGGCATTGAGGAAAGCGGGCTTAACCGCTTGATTCGCGCCTCGTATGCCCTGCTTGGTCTTATCAGCTATTTAACCGCAGGACCGCAAGAGGTGCGTGCTTGGACCATCACAAAGGGCACGAAAGCCCCCCAAGCTGCAGGCAAAATCCATAGCGACTTTGAGCGTGGCTTTATTCGCGCCGAGGTTGTGGCGTATGACGACCTTATGCGTGAGGGTAGTATGAATGCCGTCAAGGAAAAGGGACTTTTGCGCAGCGAAGGAAAGGAATACGTGATGGCGGACGGTGATGTGGTCCTCTTCCGCTTCAACGTGTAAGATATAAAGAAAATGACCAAAAACGTCGCGGACCTCGCGGCGTTTTTTATTCTAAAATAAAAATATACTTGCAAAACACCAAAAAGTGTGGTAAAATAAATTGATTGTGTACCGCAAGACAAATATAATCGAGTAAGGAAAGAACAAAATGAACGGAAAAATATTAGCAATGGTTAACGGTAAGCCCATTACCGAGGCCGAGGTAGATGCATTTATCATAGGGCTTGGTCAGTCGGGGCAGAACTACCAAAATCCCCAGGGTCGCGCTATGATTTTGGAGGAATTGATTGCCCGCGCGCTCTTTTTGGCAGACGCCAAAAAGAATATGCTCGAATACGAGGAAGCCTTCAAGCAGGAATTGGCGCGCACAAAGGATAGACTGCTTGCGGGATACGCCATTGATAAGGCGCTTGCCAAGGTGGCTGTTACCGATGAAGAATTGAAAAAATACTATAACGACAATCAGGATAAAATGATGTCGCCCGAGGCGGTCAGTGCCTCTCACATTTTGGTAAAAGAGGAGCAAGAGGCTCTTGATTTGCTGCAAAAAATAGAAGCGGGCGAGCTTTCCTTTGAGGCTGCCGCGAAGGAGCACAGCACCTGTCCTTCGGGTCAGAACGGCGGAAATCTGGGCGAATTTGGCAGAGGTCAAATGGTTCCCGAATTTGATGAAGCGTGCTTCTCTATGACGGTTGGCGAAATGAGAGGTCCCGTTAAAACCCAGTTCGGATACCATATCATTCGCTTGAATGGCAAAAAGGAAGCGACAGTTTTCCCCTTTGATGAGGTAAAGGAGGAGCTCTATCAAAGACTTCTGGCAGAAAAACAGCAGGCAGCATACCGCAGCCGTGTCAATCAGCTGAAAATTCTGTATCCCGTTGAAAAATATTGATAGACATTTTGGAAAAAGAATCAAATAAATAACTCTTTTGAGTTAAAAGGGGGGAGTTCTTTTGGGTATCGTATCTAATAAAGCAGAGAAGCCTGTTTTGTTTGCGGGGATTCGCTTAAAGGCGGTCAAAATCTTTTTCGACCTTTTGGCGGTTTTTGCGGCATCGGTGCTTTCCGCTTTGACCTTGCAGGCGACAGAGTCGCTTTTTGGCGGCGCTTTTTGGATGGCGCTTGGCTTCCGTATGGCTTGTCTTTTGGTTTTCTTCCTTCTTTTTCACGAATACCGCGTGTCATACACCTTTTTTAGTGTCCCTGATTTGCTGCGGTTAGGCGGCGGGCTTGCTTGCACCATAGCGGTGGAGCTTTTGGCTTGTGTTGTTTTTGAGCCCTCAAACCTGCAAAGCACCGTTCTCTATTGCCTGATTCTTGCCTTTTTTACCTGCCTTTTGCGCTTTTTCAGACGCTTGCGCGGATATTTGATTTCCTGTCAAGTCCAACAGCGCAAGCAAAAGCGGGTTTTGATCGTGGGCGCGGGCGCCGCGGGTATGACCTTAATCAAGGATTTGAAAATCACGGATAAGCAGGATTTTATGCCCGTTGCGATTGCGGATGATAATCCGAGAAAATTGGGAGAATATATCTACGGGGTAAAGGTCGTGGGTACCATTGACCAAGTGCCCGAGATTTCCAAGGCATACAAGGTTTCTCACATCTTTGTTGCCATTCCTTCTGCCTCTCCGAAGGAGCTGCGGGAAATTCTGCAAAAATGTCAGGTTTCGGGTGTTAAGGTGCAGACCCTGCCGGGGCTCTATCAGCTTGCCTCGGGTACTGTCGGGGTAAGCAAGGTTCGTGACGTTGACGTGCAGGACCTTTTAGGTAGAGAGCCCTTTTCCGTGGATTTAGACGAAATCACGGGCTATATTGAAAACAGCGTGGTTCTGGTGACAGGCGGCGGTGGCTCTATCGGTAGTGAGCTTTGCCGTCAGATAGCGACCCACCGTCCCCGTCAGCTGATTGTGTTCGACGTGTATGAAAACAACGCCTACGATATCGAGCAAGAGCTGAAGCGCAGATATAGCGCCCTTAATCTGCTTGTCTTAATCGGCAGTGTCAGAGATAAGGGAAAAATGGAGGACGTGTTCCAAAAATACCGTCCCGATATCGTATTTAACGCCGCCGCCCATAAGCACGTTCCCTTGATGGAAACCAGCCCCAATGAAGCGGTGAAGAATAATGTCTTCGGCACGCTCAACGTGGCTCGTTGCTCGGACAAGTATAAGGCGAAGTGCTTTGTGCAAATAAGCACGGATAAGGCGGTCAATCCTACCAATATTATGGGCGCGACAAAGCGCATTTGCGAAATGATCGTCCAAGCCATTGGCCGTCATTCACAAACAAGGTTCGTTGCCGTCCGCTTTGGAAACGTATTGGGCTCAAACGGAAGCGTTATTCCCCTGTTCAAGAAGCAAATCGCGGAGGGCGGTCCTGTTACGGTAACGCATAAGGATATCGTCCGTTACTTTATGACTATCCCCGAGGCTGTCAGCCTTGTGCTGCAAGCGGGCGCCTATGCCAAATGCGGAGAAATTTTCGTGCTTGATATGGGCGAGCAGGTCAGAATTTATGACCTTGCGCAGAACCTCATCCGTTTAAGCGGTCTTGAACCAGGAAAGGATATTCAAATCGTTTGCACGGGTCTGCGTCCTGGTGAGAAGCTCTATGAAGAGCGCCTGATGGACGAGGAAGGTATGCAAAGAACGGAAAATAAAATGATCAACATTGGAAAGCCCTTGGAGTTTGACGAGGAGCTGCTTTTCAAAAAATTGGATGAGCTGTATCAAGCGGCATATGAAGAAACAGACAATATGAAGGAAATGATACACGAGCTTGTTCCTACCTATCGCATTGATCGTCGCTAAATAGACTTTAAGAACAGCGCCGCGGCAGAAATTAGCACATCCTGCCGCGGCTTTTTGTTTGAAAAGGGCGCGTATACAAACGTAAGAAAGGATTGTTACAATGGCAAAAAGGCTGTGGCGTTTTTTTCTGTCCTTGCCCAAGCTTCTGTTCGTGGCGGTGGGGCTTTTCCTTGCTTCGCTGATAACGCATCTTTGCGCACTGGCTTTTCCCTCTGTCGCTGACTTTGTCAATTTGCGTGTCGCCTCGCTTTTCCGCTCGGCTTTGGGGTATATTTCCTCTGTTTTCCCCTTTTCCTTGGCTGAAATTGCGATTGTTTTGCTTCCCGTTTTTCTGTTTCTTTTGGTGTTTTTCGCGGTGCGCGCCGCAAGGTCCAAGGAAAAAACAAAAAGAATGCTTGCTTTCCTTCTTTCGTTGCTTCTCTTGTTCTATTGTCTTTTCGTCTTTACGCTTGGTATCGGCTATGCCTCTTCGCCCTTGGAAGAAAAGCTGGGCTATCAGCAAACGCCCGTTGACGGCGAAAGCCTGTATCAGACGGCTCTTTGGCTTTTGTATGAAGCCGAGCACCTCGCCCCCGAAGCAATACCAAACGGGGAAGAGGGAACAAAAATGCCCTATTCCTATCAGGAAATGAATAAAGCGCTTTTGACAGGATATAAGAGCCTGGCGGAGAAAACCCCCTTTCTATCCTCTATGCAGGTGGGAACAAAGCCTGTCGCCCTCTCTTCTCTGATGGGGTATACGCAGATAACGGGGGTGTACACCTTTTTTACGGGAGAGGCCAACGTGTGCGTCGTGTATCCCGACTATTCTACCGTGTTTACCGCTGCGCACGAAATGGCGCACGCCCGCGGTATCGCCCGAGAGGACGAGGCAAACTTCACGGCGTTTTTGGCGTGTATCTCTGCAAAGGACAGTTATATTCGGTATGCTGGCTATCTTAATATGCTTCAATACGTCTATAATGCCCTGTACCGCGCCGATAAAAGCCTTTATGCCAAGATTTCCTTGCCGCCTGTGATAGAAGCGGAGTTTCGTGCCTATAACGCTGTCTATGATAAATACGATAACAGCGGTATCGGCGCCTTGTCCGAGTCTATCAACAACGCCTATTTGCAGGCTATGGGAACACAGGGAACTGTCAGCTACGGTCTTGTCGTTAACCTCGCGGTTTCCTATTACTATGAACAAAACCAATAAAAAATAAAAGGGGCTGAGTCATTTACTCAGCCCCACGGCAATTTGCGCCTTTGTTGGCACAAATTGCCGAAATTTTTGCAGAAAAATTGCAAGGCCTGTTACAATTTCTGTGAAATTATAACGGCGAGGGCAGAAAAGCAACCGGTTGTGTTGCTTTTCGGTGCTTCACGAACAGTGAAGAAGCCCTTTTTGCGCCCTGTGTCGCCCCGCCGCGTTCTGCATAAAATGAAAATGAAGGCGTGAAGCACGCTTGTTTTTCTTTTTACGGAACGAGGTGAGGAAATTGGCATATCTGATAGAGGGAAAAGAGGCGCTCTTTGGTGAAATCACGGCGCAAGGCTCTAAAAATGCCGCCTTGCCTATTCTCTTTGCTGCCTTAGCGGTGCAAGGAAGAGTCTTGCTGACAAACGTCCCCGATATCACGGATATCAGGCGCGCCAAAGCGATAGTAAGGGAAATGGGCGTGACTGTTTACGAGGAAGGAAACACCTTGCTTTTGGATGCCACCAATGCCACCCCCGTCATAGAGAGAGAAGAGGACGTGCGCGCTATGCGCGCTTCTTCCTATTTGCTTGGTGTTTGCCTTGGCAGGTTCGGGCGAGTTTCCTTGGCATACCCCGGTGGATGTGATTTAGGCGCGCGTCCTTTGAATTATCACAAGCAGGCATTAGAGGCATTGGGTGCTTCTTGGGAAGAAGCGGACGGATACATACATTTAGAGGCGCAATCCCTGCGGGGCGGAAAAATCGTTTTGCCCTACCCATCGGTAGGTGCAACCGTCAACGCGCTGCTTGCCGCTTTGTTTGCGCGTGGAGAAACCTATATTGTGGGCGGGGCAAAGGAAGAGCATATTGAAGAACTTTTGCGCTTTTTGAGAAGGGCGGGCGCTGACATAACCTGTAAGAGTGGCGTTTTGCGGGTGCGAGGACAAAAGAAATTGCACGCCTGCCGTTTTTCCGTGATGCCCGATGAAATCGAGGCAGGAACATATTTAATCGGCGCCGCTGCAAGCGGGGGCAAGGTCAGGGTGTCGGGAATTGCAGAGAGGACGCTTTTTCCGCTTCTTTCTTGCTTTTCGCAAATGGGCATTGCCGTCAAAAAGGAAAAAAACGCGATTACCGTTTTCGGCAGCAAAAATTATAGGGGTGTGTCCTTGGTTTGCGCTCCCTTTCCTGCCTTTCCCACAGACCTTCACCCGCAAATGAGCGTTCTGATGCTCGGGGCAAAGACAGAAAGCCACATTGTTGATACAGTATGGAAGGACCGCTTTGGGTATACAGGGGAGCTTTCTAAAATGGGGGCAAGCTTAGAGAGAAAGGAAAACGGTGTTTTCCTCTACCCCTCTGCCTTGCATGGAGCAAGGCTTTCAGCGCCCGATTTGCGTGCCGGGGCTGCTCTTGCCATTGCCGCCTTTTGCGCCGAGGGCAAAAGCGTGCTTGAAAACACCGAATACATAGAAAGAGGGTATGAAAGCTTTGTCTTAAAATGGCAAACGCTCGGGGGAAGAATATCGTATATTAACGCCTGAATTTCTTTCTTTTTTGCCGCGGCTCACCCCAAATACCGCCGAGCATTGCAAAGAGCAAAAGCAGTCCTCGACTGATACAGGCAAACAAAAGAGAGGAGCCTTCCTTTTCTAAAAAAAGAGAAAGGAGAAACAAAAGAACACGCCAAAAAACGCCCGTTAAAAGTCCCGCCAGCGCCCCCTGCTGTTTGTTTCTTCTTCCCGCGGTAAAGCCACCCAAAAGGGCAGTCGCGGCAAGCAATAAGAAGCCAACAAGCGGCGCGTATTTTATCGGGTCTTGTGCTTGAAGCAAAAGAAACGTTCCCAAAAACAGCAAAACAGCGCCAAAAAGCAGGGAAAACAAAAAGCCCACCCCCGCGCTATGTAAAAGACCGCCACGGGTGCGCTTGGATAAACGGACAGTACGGTTATTCACGGCATCCATAAAAAAACCTCCGCATATGTTTTGTTTTAACATATGCGGAGATTTTTCTGTTTATGACGAATTATTCTTTCGTTTCTTCCGTGGCTTCTGCCGCGGGGGCTTCTTTTGCATCGTCCTTCTTTTCCTTGGCAGGCTCAATGGTAGGGGAAGCGGGTGCCTTCTCGTCCTCGTCAAGCTGATTTGCCTTTACGGTTACTTCACGCACAGCAGTCTTCAAGAAGCGGATCTTCACACGGTCCTTACCCGTAACGATGGTGATGGTTTCGCCCTTTACGTTAACAACCTGACCGACGATACCGCCGATGGTGACAATTTCATCGCCAACCTCTAAGGAATTTCTCATGTTGGCGGCTTCCTTTTCCTGCTTCTTCTGAGGACGAATCAGGAAAAAGTAGAACACAACCACAACCAAAATCAGCATCACAATGGTCATCCAAGAGTTGCCTTGGGTTCCCGCATCTGCATTCAACAAAAATGAAAACATATTTTGCATAAATAGACTCCTTCGTATATTTTAATATCCAGTTTATTATACATAACTTTAAGGGGGTTGTCAAGCATTTTTCCGCTTTTTCGCCAAAAAGAGAGAAAAGGTTTACAAAAAGGAAACTTTTCCCCTTTCCTCTCAAAAGAAGGGAAAGGCTTAATAATCCCTGTGTGTTTTGCGGTATTGTCTGATATAACGGAAGGTTTCCTTTTCCCCTTTTTCTTTCAGCGTCCTTAAAAGAGATTCCAGAAAATCAGAGGTTTCCTTGTGAATAGAGCGGTTGATTTTCCCTCTTTGGAAATATTCAAGCGGATGCGCGTCGCTGTAATTTTTTCCTTGGTAAATCTTGCTCGCCGCCACTCTGTCGCAAAACATCTCCAAAACGAAGCGCAAGGGCATCTTTACAGGGGTATATACCTTGGTTTCGGGGTCAATGTCCACCCAGTATTCAAAATGGTGGCGGTTTCTGCCCTTATGATGCATCCAAGCCAGAGAATATCCGTTTTCCTGTCTTTCCTTTTCATTTGGACTTCTTGTGCCGAGATAGTATTTTGCCCCCCTGAAAAATTCGTAAGGGCTGTATTTGGATAAATCGTGGAACAAGCCCTGAAAGCCTATCCCTGCCTTAAAGCAATGGGCAATGACACGGTGCCTGTGTCGGGTGATGGTGAAAAAATGGCGAAAGATATGCATAAAATCTCCTGTGCTTTTGCGTTTATTTTGTTTCAAGAACAGTTTTCTCGCGTCTATGGATAGTATAATACAAAAAGCGTTTTTTTGCAAGACCTTTCCCTAAAAAAGCCCCCTTTTTTCGTGTTGACAATGGGGGAAAGGTGTGTTATTATATGTTTGGTATTATATTTAATAAGAGAGGATATTATTATGACAAACGAAATCATTTTCAAGTACAACTGCAGCTACAGAGGTCGTTGGGGCGAAGTGGAAACCACCAACGTGACTGTTCTTGCCGACTTTTCAGATATGACAAAATGGCCCTATCAAATCAAGGTGGAGGAGCGCGTGGAGGAATCCTTGGACGAGGAGGACGATTCCGAGTCCGTCACCTTCCACAAAATTTCCAAAAACCTGTTTGATAATATCAAAAGCACCATCGCCCGCCATACGGAATTGACAGCACTTCCCGAGGAGATTGACTACGTTATGGTAATGGACGGCGGCAGCGAATACTTCGAGTTTATTTGCCCCGCCTTCAAAAAGGTGATTTACGGCTCGTCCCTTTTGTCTATCGGTTATCACGAATTGGAAGAGAACCCCAATTCTCAAAAGCATTGCGCCGTTTTGCGCAGAGCGTATGAGGAAATTAAAAAGCTGGTGGATGCCGAGCAGCCTGACATTCTGTAAAACAGGCGCTTATCCCAAAAACAGATAAAAAGAGGGAGCTATGAGTGAACTAACCCTGCAAGAAAGATTAAAGCTGATAGAAGAAAGCACCAGTATGGCAGACTTGCCCGTAGAGGCGCTGCCCGCTTCCCATAAGGAAAACTATTATTTCGTTTCCTATTCTCACAAGGACTACAAAATGGTCTTTCGGGACATTTTGCGCTTTGAGGAAATGGGCATACATATTTGGTATGACAGCGAAATGCATATGGGTGAAAACTGGCGTGAAATTGCCCAGATGTATATTTCCAAATTTCAATGTAAGGGTGTCATTTTCTATTTAACCGAAAATTCCATCTCTTCGCCCGCCTGTAATGAGGAAGTGGAATACGTCTTAACCCATAACAAAACCTTCTTTTCCATCAACCAAGCGCTTGACGGCGCGCCCGTGGAAAGCGGGCACAGTATGCTCAAAAGGATGATGGCGCGCGGCTTTCTGGGGAGTGACGCCTTGCTTGAAAGCTTTTCTAAGGCATTCCCCGACCAGATTTTGTTTTTGCCCTATGACGCGAATATAGACACCAAGGCAAAGCAGATTTTGTCTATCAAGGGCGAGGAGCTTCTTTGTGTGGAAAGTGCCTTTACCTATTTTGGCGAGGAAAAAAGAGCAAAGGTGGTAAAATGCCGCGACTCGTCCATTCTGACCGTGGATTTATCCAAGCAATACGACGTAAGCGGGGAAGGGGATTACCGATTTATTTCCGAGGTTGACGATTGCGCTTTCACAAATTGCTTTAAGCTGCAAAGCGTCAAAATGCCCGAAACCTTAAAAACCGTTCGTGCGCACGCCTTTCGCAACTGTGCAAGTCTGACGGATATTGATTTATCCTTCGTTGAAAAGGTAGAGGACAACGCCTTTGACGGATGCACGTCCTTACGCCTTGATAGGCTTTCGGTAGTAGAGGTGGGCAGGTTTGCTTTCAGGGACGTTCCCTTTACCTCTGTTTGCTACGATGCTCCCAAGCCCTGTTTGCACGATTTTGCTTTCGCTTTCAATGATAGCATAGAGGAGTTTCATATCACCTCTCCCTTTTACAGAGATATCGGTCAATCGGTGTTTGACGGTTGCCGGAAATTGAAAAAGGTCGGTCCCTTTATCACCGCGCCGCTTTCGGAGCGAAATAGCGATGCCTTGATAAAAATAGGGGTCGGATGCTTTACAAACTGCGACTCCTTGGAGGAAATACATTTCAAGGGAGATTGGGATTTCAGCGAAGCGGGCGCCTTGGTTGCTTGGAGCAAAAGGCTTCGCCTGATAGACGCGGATATTGCGGGAACGGTCATTCCCGTCCGTTTTGCTATACATTGTGAGGGCTTGGAGGAAATAACCAATTCCTCGCGCTTTACCGTTATTGAGGAGGGCGCCTTTGAGGAGTGTAAGGCGTTAAAGGCGTTTGACCTTTCTTCCGCGACTATGGTCGGCGAAAAGGCATTCTACGAGACAGGCATTTCAGAGGCGAATCTGGTAAGCGCCCGTAGCATCGGGAAAGAAGCGTTTGCTTGCAGCGCTATCGAAAGGTTGACCGTTGGCGAGAGCTGTACCGAAATAGCAGACGGTGCCTTTGCCTATTGCCACAATCTTCGTGTGGTTAAAATTTTGTCCCGCCATTTGAAGCAGCCCGCCTGGCTTGAAAGAATGTTTGCAAGCAACGGCATTCACGTGCTGTATTTGAAATGCGATATTTACGATAAAATTCTTTCCGAATGCGTCTTTGAAAAGCTGCGCTTGGTGTATATTTCCGAAGAGGTGTATCGGGGCGGCTTCGAGAGGGAGAATTTTGCCGAAGCAGAGAGCGACGTCTTGGGCTATCGCAAATTCTATAACACAGAGGTCGCCATTGACTATGTGGCAGACGAGGACGTCGATTGGCAGAGCGATGAGGTCAATAAGGAAGACCCAAGCCTTCTTAAATTCTCTATGGAAGAGCCCGAAGATCTGGTGGGGCACGAGATTGCGATAAAGCACGCCCGCGCCCATAATCCTCGGCAATACTTCGTGGAAAAGGTCGTTACCCTGCCAGAGCAGAGGGATACGGTGGATTATGTGATGGTGTCCTTGCACCGCGGCAAGAGCTTCAGACTTGACGGAACAATGATAGAAAGCGTTGCCTTTTCGCAGCAGGACGTGTTAAAATTCAATACGTGGGGTGGGCTGTCCGTCAATGGCTTGCCCGAGGATTTGAGCGGCAAAATGCTGCGCTTAGAGGCAAACGGCGAGCTGTATATGGGCATATGCGAGCGAGTGGAGATTGTGCCGCCCCTCTATTATAACCATCAGTTCGACGCTATGGCGGCAGAGGACCGAAAAATCATACAAGCCATCGTGCTTTTGGAGGACGGTACCCTTCGTGCCATCAGCGGACGGGATATTAAAAGCTTCGCCGTCTTTAACGACGAATTTGAGGTGACGCACCATTTTACGAGAGATCTTTTCTTTAATCCTTTCCGTTGAAAAAACTATAAAAACAAAAAGCTTGCAAAGCATCGGCTTGCGCAAGCTTTTTTTGGTGACAAAATCAGAATAAAGAGGTTTGCGAGGCGTTTTTTCCCTTGGGATAGGGAATACCCATATGCTGATAAGCAAGATGGGTCGCGCAGCGTCCGCGGGGTGTGCGGGAGAGGAAGCCTATCTGCATCAGGTACGGCTCATATACGTCCTCAATGGTAACCGCTTCCTCGCCAATGGTGGCAGCCAAGGTGTCAAGTCCCACAGGTCCGCCGTTGTAAAAATGAATGATAGCATCAAGCATACGCCTGTCAAGATTGTCAAGCCCAAGCTCGTCAATCTCTAATTTCTGCAAGCCGAAGGAAGCGATTTCTTGGGTAATAACCCCCTCTCCCTTCACCAAGGCAAAGTCCCGAATGCGCTTTAACAGGCGGTTGGCAATACGGGGCGTTCCGCGAGAGCGCTTGGCGATTTCTCTTGCGCCACTCTCGTCAATCGGAATGTCAAGAATGGCGGCAGAGCGGCAAACAATGGTGGTAAGCTCCTCTTCGGTGTACAAATCCAATTTGAGTAAAACGCCAAAGCGATCACGCAAGGGCGTGGTTAATTGACCTGAACGGGTAGTCGCACCAATGAGAGTAAAATGAGGAAGAGGCAAACGGATGCTTCTGGCAGAGGGCCCCTTTCCAATGATAATGTCAAGGGAATAGTCTTCCATAGCGGGATATAAAATTTCCTCAATGGCGTGAGAAAGGCGATGGATTTCATCGATAAAAAGCACGTCACCCTCGGAAAGATTGGTTAAAATTGCCGCTAAATCTCCCTGCTTTTCAATAGCGGGACCGGATGTTGTGCGTAAATTAACCCCAAGCTCGTTGGCAATAATACCCGCAAGCGTGGTTTTGCCAAGCCCGGGGGGACCCCAGAGCAGCACGTGGTCAAGCGCTTCCTTGCGCATCTTCGCCGCTTCAATGTATATCTCTAAATTTTCCTTTACCTTTTCCTGCCCGATATAATCCTCTAACGTTTTGGGGCGTAAAGAGTTTTCCACTTCCGCATCCGAGGGAAAGCCCTCAGCATCTAAAATGCGGTTTTCAAAATCAAAATCTTCTGCGTTGTTCATCGGCTGTAAAAGGGAATTCCCCGAGGGGTGCTTGTGGTACGCACCTCTTTATTTCCTTTCTGTTAGTTGTTAAAATATTTCAGAGCAGTGGTGATGATTTTTTCCAAATTCATTCCCGTCGAGTCAAAGCGCCGCAAGGCGTCCTGTACCTCGCCTCTGGTATACCCTAAAACCATCAAAGCGTCTGCCGCCTCGGCAAGAAGCCCGCTTGTTTTAGGAAGCGCAGCACTGGATACGTCCATCGCCGAGGGAATACCCGTCATTTCTTTTTTGGAAATCTTGTCCTTCAACTCCAAGACAATGCGTGCCGCCGTCTTTTGTCCGATACCGCTTGCCTTTGCGAGCGCCTTGGCGTCCTCTGTTGCCACGAAATAGGCAAATTTATCAGGTGTGTATAGGGAAAGAATGGCCATAGCCGCCTTAGGTCCCACGCCCGAAATACCAATTAGCAAACGAAACGCAGAAAGCTCCGCCTTGGTTTCAAAGCCGTATAATTCAAGCCCGTCCTCTCTCACCTGCAAATGTGTGTATAAAAGCACCTCGTTTCCGCTCTTGCCGCCAATGGCATTGACGGTGGTGGTGCTGACGGTGAGCTGATATCCGACGCCGCCGCATTCTATCACGGCAAGGCTTTCTTCGCAAAGGGCGAGCCGCCCCTTCAAGCTGTAAAACATAACAACGCTTCCTTTCCCATAATAACAACATCATTTTACCATAAAATTTTGATTGTGTCAATTTGATTGCCAATAATTTTCCGTTTATTTTGTTTTTTCCTCTGGCAAAAGGAAAAAAATCGGTTCTTTTTACCGCAAAGCCTTTGAAAAATGCCGAAAAAAACGCCTATTCTCTTGACGAAGATTTCTTTTTATGGTAGAATATAGTGAATAACTATGCAAAGTGATGCGTGTTAAGCATAAAAGGGAAGGGAGAGGACAGATGCGTATTTTGGGAATTGACCCTGGGCTTGCCATTGTGGGCTGGGGTGTCTTGGAAGTGCAGAACGGGCGTTTTTTCCCCGTTGCCTGCGGCTCTGTTACCACCCCTGCCAAAACGGACGTGGATTACCGCTTGTCCATTATTTATCACGACATCAACGAGATTATTGAAAAATACAAGCCCGATGAAATGGCTATCGAGGAATTGTTTTTCAATACCAACCAAACCACCGCCATTGCCGTTGCCGAGGCAAGAGGTGTTATCCTGCTTGCCGCCCATATGCACGGGCTTCCCATTGGCGAATATACGCCCTTGCAGGTCAAGCAAGCGGTTGTGGGATATGGCAAGGCGGAAAAAAGGCAGGTCATCGCGATGGTGACGGCGCTGTTAAAGCTGCCCGCCCCCCCGAAGCCTGACGACACGGCGGATGCTTTGGCTATTGCCCTGTGTCACGGGCAAAACGGTTTATGTCGGTATCAAAGCAGAATAAGAAAACCATAATGAATCGAGAAAGATATGTTTGTAAGTGATAACTGGAAAGAATATAAGCTCTTGGACGCAACAGACGGAGAGCGCCTGGAAGCCTGGGGAGAGTATACCCTCATTCGTCCCGACCCGCAGGTGATTTGGAAAAACCAAAGACAGCATCCCGCTTGGAAAACGGCGGATGCCGATTATCGCCGCTCTAAAAGCGGCGGCGGCGCGTGGAGCAAAAATACCCTGCCCGAGTCCTGGCAGATTTCCTATGGCGATTTGCGCTTTGCGATAAAGCCTATGGGCTTCAAGCATACAGGGCTTTTTCCCGAGCAGGCAACCAACTGGGATTGGTTTTCCGATTTGATTAGAAAAGCAAAAAGACCCATCAAGGTGTTAAATCTCTTTGCCTATACGGGCGGTGCTACCGTTGCCGCGGCAAAGGCGGGCGCATCCGTTTGCCACGTTGACGCATCCAAGGGTATGGTTGCATTAGCCAAGGAAAACGCCGCCCTGTCGGGACTTTCCCAAGCCCCCATTCGCTACATCGTGGACGATTGCCGTAAATTCATCGAGCGGGAAATCCGCCGCGGCAACGTGTATGACGGGATTATTATGGACCCGCCCTCTTATGGCAGAGGACCAACAGGCGAGGTTTGGAAATTAGAGGAATGTATCGATGACTTTGTTGCCCTCTCTTCCCGCGTGCTTTCTCCCAACCCCCTCTTTTTCCTGCTTAATTCCTATACAACGGGGCTCTCTGCCTCTGCTATGCGGTATATGGTGGAATTGCGTATTGCAGGTGGAAGAGGCGGAAGATGTGTAGCAGATGAGATAGGACTGCCTGTGGAGAGGACAGGTCTTTGCCTGCCCTGCGGCAGTAGCGTGCGCTGCTCCTTTGACTGATAACGGCGTCTATTTTCGGTACGAAAGGAAGCCTTTGATAAAGGCTTGGTCAGAATATGAAAGAATTTATCCGCGCGGAGCATCTTTCCTTTTCTTATGAAAGCATAGAGGATGCCCCACCCGCTCTTTACGATATCACCCTCTCCATAAAGAAGGGAGAATATGTTGCGGTCCTTGGGCATAACGGATCGGGGAAATCTACCTTTGCAAAGCTTCTCAATATGATTTTGATTCCCACCTCGGGCAAGCTCTACGTAGACGGAATGGAGCTGACATGCCCCGATTTTACCGAGGAGCAGCTTTTTGCCCTGCGCCGTAAAATAGGAATGGTCTTTCAAAACCCCGATAACCAGCTGGTCGCGGGGGTCGTGGAGGAGGACGTAGCCTTCGGTCTTGAAAACCTCGGTGTTCCATATGCCGAAATGCATAAAAGGGTAAAGGAAGCGCTTTCCCTTGTGGGCATGACGGAGTACGCCCTTCACGCGCCAAGCCGTCTTTCAGGCGGGCAAAAGCAAAGGGTGGCAATCGCGGGGGTTCTCGCGATGCTTCCGTCCTGTATGATTTTGGACGAAGCCACCGCTATGCTCGACCCGCAAGGAAGAATAGAGGTTTTGGAAACGGTGGAAAAATTGCACCGTGAGCAAGGCTTGACCCTGCTTCACATCACGCATTATATGGACGAGGCGGCAAGAGCCGGGCGTATTGTCGTGATACACGACGGGCGTGTCTGGGCAGACGGAACGCCAAGTGAGGTTTTCGCCCGCCGTGACGAGCTTCGCGCTATCGGTCTTGACGTGCCGGGAGAAACCGAAATTGTAGAGGATTTGCGTAAGGATGGCTTTTCCTTGCCCGCAGGCTGTATCGGAACGGAGGTCTGCGCGGATGAAATTGCCAAGGCGCTTGGCACCTTATAACCCTTACCTGAAACGAAAGGAATAATAGCCCTGATGAATATATTGGAATTAAAGGATGTTTCCTGTCGGTATGCTATTGGAACGCCCTTTGAAATGACGGCGCTCTCGGGTGTCAGTGTTTCGTTTGAAAAAGGGAAAACCACGGGCATTATCGGGCATACAGGATCAGGAAAATCCACCCTTGTGCAAATGCTCAATGGGCTTTTGAAGCCCGAGAGCGGCAAGGTGCTGCTATATGGCGCGGATATTTGGGAAAACCCCAAGGAGCTGCCAAAGGTGCGCTATCGTGTCGGCCTTGTGATGCAGTATCCCGAATATCAGCTTTTTGATGAAACGGTGCGCGCCGATATAGGCTACGCGCCTCGTAATATGGGTCTTTCCCCTGAGGAAATTGAACAGCGCGTGAAGGAAGCCGCCGCCTTTGTCGGCTTGCCTGAGGACTTGCTTGATAAGCCCCCGCTTGAGCTTTCGGGCGGGCAAAAGCGCCGCGCCGCTATTGCGGGCATTATTGCTATGCGCCCCGAGGTCTTGGTCTTGGACGAGCCCGCCGCGGGTCTTGACCCAAGAGGAAAGGCTGAAATCTTCGAAGGGCTAAATGCCTATAAAAAAGCCCACGGCGCAACGGTTATTTTGGTCAGTCACAGTATGGAGGATATGGCAAAATACTGTGAAAACGTCATTTTAATGCGTCACACGCAGGTGATAAAGCAGGGAAGCGTCAGGGATATTTTTTCGGAGCCCGACCTACTTGAAGAATCCGGGCTTGCCATCCCTGCCGCCTATCGTTTAGCCTTGGCGCTTCGCCGTCGCGGTATTAACTTGCAGGGCGAGCTTTATACAACCCAAGGCGTGCGCCGCGCCATCCTCGCTTATCAGGAAGGGAGGGGAAAGGTATGATAAAGGATATTACGCTTGGTCAGTATTTTCCGGGTAACTCCATCGTGCATCGCCTTGACCCCCGTATGAAAATCATTCTCACTATTCTCTATATCGTCACTATTTTTCTGACGAAAAACGTGTATTGCTATATCGCGGTTTTCCTTTCCTCTATCTTGCTCGTTTTGGTGAGCCGCATTTCCTTGAAGGTTGTCATCAGGGGAATTCGCCCCATTCTATATGTGCTTGCCTTTACGATGGTTATCAACCTCTTCTTCACGAAGGGCGAAACACTTCTTTGGGAATGGTGGAGACTCCATATATACTTGGAGGGAATTTATCGGGCTGTCTTTATGGCGCTGCGCGTGGTGTCGCTCATTATCGGTACGAGCGTCCTTTTGACCTATACCACCTCTCCCATCGTCCTGACGGATGCGATTGAGGGCTTGCTTTCCCCCTTGAAGAAAATCCGCATCCCCGTGCACGATTTTGCGATGATGATGACCATTGCCCTTCGCTTCATCCCCACCCTGATTGATGAAACGGATAAAATTATGAACGCCCAAAAGGCAAGAGGCGCGGATTTTAACAGCGGGGGGCTTGTCAAACGGGCAAAAGCCCTTATCCCCATTCTCGTTCCCCTTTTCGTTTCCTCTTATTCAAGAGCAGAGGACTTGGCGGTGGCAATGGAGTGTCGCTGTTATCGGGGAGATGTGGGAAGAACAAAATTCGTCCGTCTTTCTTTCAGCGGGAAGGACTTTGTAGCGTTTGTTTTGTTCGTCTCCTTCGGGGCGGCTGTCATTCTGGCAAACCTTTACCTGCCCTTTGGCTTTAAGGTCTGATTCTCCATTCAAAAGGAAGCCGCAGACGCGGCTATGGTTGAAACAATGAAGTATCTTTGTGAAGTTTCTTATGTAGGAACGCATTTTCACGGCTTCCAAGCCCAAAAAAACAAAAGAACCGTCCAAGGCGTCCTGACAGATGCCGCCGCCCGTGTTTTTGGCGTTCCCTGCGCCATCACGGGATGCAGCCGCACGGATAGCGGGGTTCACGCCAAGGCTTTTTGCCTGACCCTTGACCCTGCCGATAAAAATTTGCATATCCCAACCGATAAGCTCCCAAGAGCGATGGCTGTGGCTCTGCCCCCCGACCTCTCCATTCGCGCCGCGCGCTTGGTAGAGGACGGCTTTCATCCTCGCTATGATGCCAAGGGAAAGGAATATACCTACTATTTTTCCCATTTTCCCGTGAACGATCCCTTTTTGGTTGACCGTGTCTGGCAAATCCGCTACCCCTTCTTACCCGATGCGCTTGAAAAAATGCGTCAAGCGGCAGAAGCCTTCTGCGGAAGACAGGATTTTTCCGCCTTTATGAGCCAAGGCTCGCCCGTTAAGGACACGGTTCGCACGGTAAAGAGCGCAAGGGTTGACTTGGAAGAGGGGATTTTTGCCTTCCGTGTCATCGCTGACGGCTTTTTGTACAATATGGTGCGTATTATGACAGGAACGCTCGTGTCCGTTGCGCTTGGGCGTTTGCAAGCGCAAAAAATTCCAGAAATTATCGCCTCGGGCATTCGCGCCTCGGCGGGCGAAACCGCGCCGCCCGAGGGGCTGTATCTTTCCCGTGTCTTTTATGACGAAAAGGATTTTGCCAAAAAAACGCGGTAGCCCTTTTATGTAAAAAATACTTTTTATGAGAAATCATCTCTCCTTTTCCCGAAAATTCCTTCTCCCTTTTTTGGTATCTCTTGTGAAAAAGGGCATACTAAAATCAGAAAAAAAGGAACGGTTGTAAAAATGAGAGAGAAAAAAAGCCCCAAAAAACATACCTTTTTGCGCGTAACTGCGGCTATCTTGGTCGTAGTTGCGCTTGTTTTTTTGCTTGTCTGTCTTGGGCTTTTCCTCTGGGCAGGAAAGAATATCGACGTTCAAACGGACGAAGCGCTCTTTTCAGCGGCAGGGGAAAGCTCTCTGACAAGGCTTTATTATGACGGCGAGGGCGGCGAAGCGGTAGAGGGCTTGCCTTCTTATCGGGCGGTGGAATGGCAAGAGGAAAGCTTTTCGGGAAGTGCGCGCTCCTTGCGGGTTTCCTATGAGGATTTGCCCCCCTACCTGCCGCTTGCCTTTGTCGCCATTGAGGATAAACGCTTTTTCTCTCACGATGGCGTGGACGTCCTTCGCACCGTAAAGGCGGCGCTTAACCATATCCTTCATTTTTCGGACCGCTTTGGCGGCTCCACCATCACCCAGCAGCTGATTAAAAATATCGGCGGTGAAAGGGATATCACCGTCAAGCGAAAGGTCAAAGAGGTGATGCGCGCCATCTCCTTGGAAAAAAGGCATAGCAAGGAAGAAATTTTAGAGGCATACCTCAATATCGTTCCCCTCTCCTCAAATTGCGTGGGCGTAGGGGCGGCTTCTCTTGCCTATTTCGGTAAGGAAGCCAAGGACTTGTCCTTGGCAGAGGCGGCAAGCCTTGCGGCTATTACCCGCTCTCCCACCGCCCTTGACCCATCACGAAACCCCGAGGCAAACAAAGAGCGTCGCAACCTCGTGCTTCTTAAAATGTGGGAGCAGGAAATGATTACCGAAGAGGAATATAAGGACGCTGTAAACGAGCCCCTTTCCCTGTCGCCTGCCCCTTGGAAAAGCCCGCGCATCTCCTCTTGGTATGCCGAAACGGTGCTTTCCGATGTAAAAAAAGCCTTGATACAAAAGGGCTACTCTTCCTCTGCCGCGGAGGCGCTCCTCAGTAGCGGCTTGCAGATTTATACCGCTATGGATAAAAAAGCCCAAGGAATTTTGGAGGATACCTTCCTTTCCGCCTTCTCGGATAAAGGAGAGGGCTTTGCCGCCTCAATGGCTGTCTTTGACGTGGAAAACGGCAACCTGCTCGCCATTGTCGGCAACCGAGGGGAGAAAAAGGGCAACCGCTTCTTGAATTACGCCACCGATACCCTTCGCGCCCCGGGCTCCGTCTTAAAGCCCATAGCCCTGTATGCCCCCGCCATTGAAAAAGGGCTTATCACCGAGGCTACCGTCTTTGACGACGTTCCAAAGGATTTTTCCTCAACCCCCTGGCCGCACAATTCTCCCGCCGTCTATGAAGGACTTGTCAATACCAAAACGGCGGTGGCGCAGTCGAAAAATACCGTGGCGGTGGAGCTGTACCGTATGCTCGGCGCAGAGGAAATCTATCATACCTTGGTTTATCAAGCAAAACTATCCACCATTTATCGCGCAAGCGGCAATAAAACGGATATGGCAGCCGCCCCTCTTGCCTTGGGGCAGCTTACAAAGGGTGTCTCTCTTCGGGAAATGACAAGAGCCTACCTGCCTTTATATCAGGGAAAGAGCCACTCTGACCGCTCCTTTCTCTTGGTCTTGGATAGAAATAAAGAGGTGCTTCTCGCGCCCGAAGAGGAAAGCCAGCGCATCTACAAGGAAAGCACCGCATCTGTCGTTACCCATATGCTGCAAGGGGTAGTAGAGGGCGGTACTGCCAAGGACTTAAAGCTGCCGCAAATCGTGGATACCGCAGGCAAAACGGGAACCTCGGGCAACAACCGTGACCGCTGGTTCATCGGCTATACCCCCTATCTTTTAGCAGGCATCTGGTGCGGCTACGAGGAAGGGCATAACGCAACACTCGGCGAAGAGCACTTAAAAGTGTGGGATGAGGTGATGCGCCGCCTTCACCGTGAAAAAACAGAGGAAAGCAAGCATTTTACAATGGCAAAGGGGCTGGTCGCCTGTCGCGTGTGTCGCGATTCGGGGTACTTGCTATCAGCGTCCTGCCACCTTGACCCAAGAGGTGAGCGCGCCGTCACCCTCTGGCTCCCCGCCGATAAGGTGCCAAAGGAAGAATGCAGTCGGCATATAGAGGTCTGGTATGACGATGAGCGGGGCGGCGTGCTTCTTCCCGAACAGCCCATACCCGAAAACGCTCGCCGTGTTGCGCTTCTCAATATCCCTTGGCGCGATTTTTCCAAGCAGGTCGTCATCTCGGACGCCGAGTATGTCTACCGCCCGCTTGGTGACGCCCTTCCAAGTGAAAACCAAACCGAGCCCTATTTCGCCCAAACGATAAAGAACGGACGCTTCGTCGGCATCTCCGCCAGGAGCGCCAAGCAGTTCAACGCCTGGGCAGGGCCTACCGTCCAAGAGGAAGCAGAAGGAGAAATACAAAAAGAAAAAGCGCCCCCAATTCCTTGGTGGCGCATCTTCTAAAAACTTTTTTGCGTTGACAATATGCAGGTATCAAATGTTCTAAAAATCCTACCCAACCCAAAAGGAAGGGTAGGATTTCTTTTATTCTTCTGTCGGAACCCCCATTTGCTCCATTAAACGCTTGTTGAATTCCTCTGCCGTGTTGTAGCCCATTTTCTTTTGGCGGTGGTTCATCGCCGCGATTTCCAAAATAATGGCTAGGTTTCTGCCGGGGCAGACGGGAATGGTGATAGAGGGAATTTGAATGCCGAGAATTTCTGTGGTTTCGTTGTCAAGTCCCATACGGTCATACATCTTGCCCTGTTGCCAGTTTTCAAGATTGATAACCAAGTCGATTTTGGTCGTCGTGCTGACAGCACCCATACCAAACAGGCGCCGAACGTCCACAATACCAATGCCGCGAAGCTCAACGTAGTGGCGGATAATCTCGGGCGCCTCGCCGACCAAGGTCTTGCTCGAAACGCGCTTGATGAGAACAGCATCATCCGCAATCAGACGGTGTCCTCTTTTGACAAGCTCGATGGCGGTTTCGCTCTTACCGATGCCGCTGTTACCAAGCAGCAAAACACCCTCGCCGTAAACGTTGACCAGAACGCCGTGGCGTGTCAAGCGAGGCGCTAAGCTGACGTTTAAGAAGCTGATAAGCGCCGCCATAAATTCGCTGGTGACTTCCTTCGTCCGCAGCACGGGCACCTTGTATTCCTCAGCAAGCTCGAGTGTGCCCGGGAAGCTGTCAAGCCCCTGCGCCAAAATGATGCAGGCAGGCTGATGACGCATCAGCTCCGCTAAGCGGTCATGCCTTTCCTCTTCGGAAAGCTGCTCCAAATATAAATGCTCCGCGTTTCCAATCAGCTCAATACGGGTATGCTCAAAGTGCTTGTAAAAGCCGATAAAGGGAAGACCCAAGCGGTTGACGTGCTTGTTGGAAATCAAAATGCTTTCGGGAAGCGTGGGAAGATACAGCGTTTCCAAGGAAAATTCCTTGATAATGGCAGAGAGGGGAACGGTATAAACCTCTGGATTGTTTTCTGTCATAATAATATCCACCTTTCAAAAAATTATTGTAAAAATAAGCCTATTTGCAAAGCGTCCAAAAGAATGCCGCAAACGGTGCCAAGTCCGTAAAGCAGACCTAAAACAGTCAAATTCGCCTTAAAATTCTTCTTGGTGCGAAAGAGAACCAAAAGCCCAACGCCGCAGCCCGTCAAAAGCCCCGAAAACATACAGCCGGCGGAAATAACGCCCTCTAAATAAAGCTCGGTGATGACAATAGAGGAGGCGCAGTTGGGAATAAGACCAATCAAGGAGGAAAGCAAATTGCCAAGAACGGGGATAGAAGTGAACACCGCGCGCAAGGACTCCTCACCAATAAAGAAAAACAGCGTGTTGAGGGCAAGCGAGGTCAAAAGCAGGAAAGCCCCGATCTCTGCCGTGTGATAGAGAGTAGAGCGCCAAATCCCCTTTTCGCAGTGGCAGATATGCTCTTGGCACAACTCTGAAACGCCGTGCTCGTGCCTGTGCGCATTCTCTTCCTTATGCACAAGGCGGTAAACAAAATCCACCAAGAACCCAAGCAGAATACCAAGAACAACCTTTATAAGAAGGATTTTGAAAATCAGAAGAGCATCAGCCCCCCCTGCAATCATAATGGGGATCATCTCGTCCGAGGTGGAGAGGAAAATCGCAAGCAAGGTGCCAAGGGAAATCACCCTTCCTGCATAAAGCCCCGCGGAAGCGGCAGAAAAGCCGCATTGCGGCACCGCCCCCAAAAGTCCCCCAAGCAAGGGACCGAGCCTTCCGCCCTTGTAAACGAAGGAAAGCATCCTTTCACTCGCCTTATGCTCTAAAAATTCCATCAACAAAAAGGAAAGAAACAAAAAGGGAAGTATTTTTAAGAAGTCAAGCAGGGTTTCGGGCAAGACTTCCTTGCAGTATTCCAGAAAAATCATAAAACGTCCTTTCTCTTGCCCAAGCAATTAGCGCAGGCGCCGTAAAAAACGGTGCGCGCGGTGTCAATCACAAAGCCGTGCTCCTCTTGTACGTGCGAGCAAAGTGCCGCTACGTGCTCGCAGGAAAGGTGGGATAGCGCGCCGCAGCTTGTGCAGATCACGTGGTAGTGCGTGCGGCACTCCCCGTCTAAATAACTGTAACAAGCCCCCGCTCCCTCGCAGGTGATCTTGCGCGCGAAGCCCTCGGCAGTTAATCGCTCTAATTGGCGGTAGATGGTTGTCCTGCCTATCTTTTCGCCCTTTTCGTCAAGGAGCTTATAAATATCATCCACAGAAAGATGTTCGCCCCTTTGTCCTATCAAAATGTTTTGTACCAAAAGATATCCCTTGGTCGTATATTCGCCTCTTGGCGTTTTTGTTCCTTGTCGCATTTGCTTCTCCAAAATAAAAATGAAATTCATTTTCACTTTGGAAAGTATATCACGTTTTAGCGGACTTGTCAATATAAAAACGCAAAATTAAAGGGGGAAGGGGTGTATGTTCATTTTCTATTCATAAAGCAATGGTAATATAATGTCGTATGAAAGATTTGTAAGGAAAGAGGTCATATATGAAGCAAGTGGCAAAGCGCTTTTGGCTGTGTTTTCTGGTCGTTGTGTTGGTGTTTTCGTTGGTTTCCTGCTCTGCCTACCCCGAGCAAAAGGGAACAAAGGAAGAAAGAATGAAAATCGCCTCACTTGACGGGCATCTGTACCCCACCTATGATTTTTACCGTTTTGTTTTCTTAATGCAAAAGCAGTATCTCGAAAAGAGAGGGGAAGAATCCCCTTCGCTCTTTGAAGCGTGCGATGAGGCGGCTATGACGGAAATCTTCCGTGTGTATGCGCTGTTCAGCCTTTGCGAGAAGAACGAAATCGACCCCTTTGGCAGAGAGGTGGACAAAAAGGTTGAGGAAATGCTCAAAGAGCTGATAGAGGGCGAAGGTGGCTACGGCAGCTTTGACGCGTATTTGGAAGCCATAAAGAAAAACTATATGACTGACAGCGTCAGCCGTCTTTACCTGCGCTATGCCGTATGCGAAGAGCTGCTTGCTCAAAAAATGGTAGAAGAGGGAAGCTTCTCAACGGATGATGCAACCCTGCTTGCCTATTACAACGGAGAAAACGCGGCAAACGTGATGTGGCTGTATCTCTCTCCCGAGGCGCTTTACGTCAACCCCGCCTTGCTTCAAACCATAACATCCCAGGCGCAAAGCGCCGATGACGAGGATTTTTATAAGCTCGCCGTGCAGTACCAGAATCCCTATCTTTCGGATTTGGCAAAAGAGATGGAAAATGGTATGCTTATCGGTAAATACCATTTAACAGAGGAATTTGCTGCCTTGACGGACGCTATTTTTTCCTTAAAAGAGGGAGAAACCAGCGCCGCCGTGCAAAGCACGTATTCCGAAACGTATCAAAATTACGGCGTTTATATCGTGCGTCGCTTGCCCAAGGAAGTGCCCGACCTTACCGATGAAGCAATAAAATCTCATATTCAAGAGGAATATATGCTTCACGTGTTTTATGAGAAGCTGGCAGAAGAGGCAGCCTTTTTAGAAGCAAATTGCCGTTATTATGACTTTTATAATACCCTGACGTTAGAAACCGTAAAAGCGCCCTGAGGCGCAGGAAAGGAGAAGGACGGTGGCTCACAAGCAAGAAGCGCAATTCTTTGCGAAGGATAAGGAAATCTTTATGCAATTAGCCGATAAAGAGAAAGCGACGCAAAAGCCCCTTTTGCTTTCTCCGTTTCTTTCTGCCTTTCGGGCGTATCTGTTGGATTATGTGGATAGTGAGGTCGCGGCGGATATCTCTCTTGATTTCTGTGCGTTTGCCGATGAAGAGCGTCTTGTCACTGTCTTGACGCTGCTGTATACCGAGCTGAAAGCCGCCTTCGCGGACCTTACCCTGTCAGCGTACGCCGAGGATGATACCGCTTATATCGTTTTTGCGGGAACTGCTGGGGAAAAAGGCGATGATTCTTCCTTGCTTGGCGTTGCCCGCGCTGCCAGATGCGATACGCTCTCGTTGCTTTGGGCGGAAAGAATTTCAAGGGCAGCGGGCGCTGCCTTATCGTTTTCTTGGAAAAAGGAGCAGGTGCGCGTTTCTCTTTCCCTTTCTGCATTCCCCGTCCTCGCCGCCGTTTTGGAAACCCACAAAACCGACTTTACGGTCGAGAGCGCGGCGCGCTTTGCCTGTCATATGCTCGGCGCCCTTCCCGATATAGAAGGGCTGTAAAAAAGCAGTCCTGTAAAAACCTATAAAAATATCTGGATTGTTATTGACAAGAAAAAAATTTGTGCTATAATAGCCTTATAAAATCAAGAAGAGTAAAAGTACGGGCGTGAAGTGCCTGTGGGACGGGGAGTTGCCTGCAGGACGAAAAGCAAGAGCTTGCGGTCCGTTCTTTGCATCCCGCTTCATACGGCACAGGGCAGAAGCAAACGCTGGTTGTCTCCTTTCACCTAAGCCATATGGTAGCTTTGGGAAAAGGAGGCATTTTTTTATGAGAAAAGCAACGCGCGCGATAACACTTGCCGCCATGTTGGTGGCAATGAGTGTCGTCATCGGCATTTTTTGCAAGAATTTTTTGAACTTCGGTGACGGTCTTTTTCGGATAACCTTCGAGAATTTGCCTATCATTCTCTCGGGAATTCTGTTTGGTCCCTTTTTGGGAGCGGGGGTGGGTATCGCTACCGACCTTATCAGTTATCTTTTGTCTGCACAAGCTTATCCGCCTAATCTGGTGGTAACGCTCGGGGCGGCGGCGGTTGGCTTTTTTTCGGGCTTCGTGGCAAAATATATCGTGAAAAAAAGCGGATATATGAAAATAATTGTCTCGGGGGCTGTCGGGCATCTGATTGGTTCTATGATTATAAAGCCCATTGGGCTCTTTGCCTTTTATAGCTGGGCGGTGCTTTGGCGCATACCGCTTTACCTTTTAATCGCGCCGCTTGAAATAACCGTGCTTTGTTTGCTGTACCGCAATGCCTATTTCCGCAGACTTACAGGACTTTAAGGGAGAAAAAATGTGAATTATTCGGAATGTCTTGCTTATATCCACGGTGTAAATTGGTGCTTTTGCAAGCCCGGTCTTGCACGCATAGATAAGCTGTGCGAGCTTATCGGCAGACCTGAAAGAGACCTTAAATGTATTCATGTCGCGGGAACCAACGGTAAGGGCTCCTTTTCTTCTATGCTGGCCTCGGTGCTTTGCGAGGCAGGCTATACGGTTGGGCTTTATACCTCGCCCTATGTCAAGGTGTTTAACGAGCAAATACGGGTAAACGGAGAAAGTATTGGCGACTCTGAGCTGATAGAGCTGACCGAATGGATACGCCCCATAGCCGACTCTATGCAGGATAAGCCCACCGAGTTTGAGCTGATAACCGCTCTTGCCCTTGCGTATTTCAGGCAAAAGAGGTGCGATATTGTCGTGCTTGAAGCGGGAATGGGCGGCAGACTCGATTCCACCAACGTGATACAAGAGCCGCTTTTATCGGTCATAACGGGTGTCGCCTTGGACCATACCGCCTTTTTGGGAGATACGGTTGAGAAAATTGCCGCAGAAAAGGCAGGCATCATCAAGACGGGGCGCCCTGTGCTGTTCGGTGGCACCGATAAAACGGCAGAGAAAGTAATAAGAGAGTGCGCCAAAGAGAAGGGCGCAGAGCTGACCTTAACCGATTATTCTGCTATCAAGGAGCTTCGTATGAGCCTTGACGGCAGCCGCTTTGATTTCGGGGAGCATAAGGATATACACATCAGTCTGCTTGGCTCATATCAGCCAAGAAACGCCGCAAGCGTGCTGACGGCGGTGGATATACTCCGCAAGGCAGGCGTTGCCGTGAGTGAGCAAGCGATAAAAGACGGATTGAGAAAGGCAAAGTGGCCTGCGCGCTTTGAGATACTCTGTAAGGAGCCGCTTGTCATATTTGACGGTGCCCATAATCCGCAGGGAATTGCGGCGGCTGTCGAGAGCATCAAGCTTTATTTCGGCGATAAAAAGGTCTATGTTATGACGGGCGTGCTTCGCGATAAGGATTATACAGTCATAGCAAAATCCCTTGCAAGCGTGGCTTCCAAGGCGTTCACGCTGACCCCGGATAATCCCCGTGCGCTTCTCGCCACGGAATATGCCGAGGTGCTTCGGGGTGCTGGCATTGAGGCGTTTGCCTGCAACAGTATAAGCGAAGCGTTAGAGAAAGCAAAGAATGCGGCGAAGGCTGACGGCGTTCCCCTTTTGTGCCTTGGCTCGCTTTACGTTTACGCATCCCTGTGAGCTAAAAAACGGGCTGTCCTTTCAAAGACAGCCCGTTTCATTTTTTTGTGCCAACAAAGGCGCAAAATGAGGGGATTTTCAAAAAAAGCGCGCTCATTGCCTATCATAGAAATGGCAAAGAACAGAAGACGGTCTCGCCTGCCCGCGAGACCGTCCCTTTTTATCAGCAAATAAAATCAAATAAAAATTAAAAAGAATTGCGCAATCAAGGAACAAAGCCGAACCGTTACGATAAACATAATAAGCCAGGCTAAAAGCTTATAGCGTACCTTCTTTATTTGTTTCATCAGGAAAAGATTGGCAAAAGCCGCAAAAGCGCTAATGGCGCCGCCAACCGCGCCCCCGACAATCGGCATAATCATACAAAGCACGGTGCTGTTTCCCCAAATTAAAACAAAGACGAAAATCAAGATGGAGCAAAGGATCTCGTACCATTTGCAAGAGGTAGTTAGCTGTATCACATCCTGATCTACGTATAAAGCGGCGCCTGTTAAAAAGCTTCCCTTGATGTGACAGTCTA
Organism: Clostridia bacterium; assembly: GCA_017936565.1. GTDB lineage: Bacteria > Bacillota > Clostridia > Oscillospirales > CAG-272 > UBA1740. Next base: position 8,776 of record JAGBFG010000050.1, on the reverse strand, counting down.
AAGCTTCGCCTTCGCTATTTAATGTAAATACATTTTTCTTTTTCTTTGGCAGCTTTTCTCCGTCAATGGTGAGCTCCCGTTTTCCTGTCCAAAAATTTTCATTGTATTCAATTTGACCGTATCCAATATGATGAACACTTGCTTTCATATTAAGCCTCTTTCTTCATAAGCTTGCAATGCTGATTTCTTTTTTGAAGCAGATCAATCAGTACATTCGCCGTTTCCACCGCAAGCGTAATATCCTCTGATATCATAGCATCGTTAAAGGCGGCGAACTGCTTTTGAAGCTGAGCATCTAAGTCAGAAAGCGCGGCGTTTGCCATAGGATCACTGTACAAGATTGCCTCATAAACCTTCTTTGCCTCTTCCCGAAGCGCATCTGACTTTGCCGTGGTCATAAGACTTTGCGCATCAACAGAAAGATTTTTGATGAGGAGCGTCTGCGCCTTGATCCTATTGTCAATACCGTCCACAATTCCTGCCGCGGCGTTTGCTTTAATAACGGAAATTGCGTTGAGAGCAAGAACGATAACGCATACCACAATGCCCATCCACTCGGGAAGAGCGGGAAAAACCAAGAAAACACTTCCGGCAATCAGCATAGCCAAAAGGGCGGAATAACTGATGGAGAGCAAGGGAATATTGTAGAAAAACCTTTTAAGGCTTCTCGCTCTGAATGCGAAAAAAGCGCATATAAGTTGACCGATAAAAGCAACTGTAATGAATATGTATCCTACCCAAAACGAGCCGTTAAATTTGCTGACAGCACCGATTTCGCTTGGGGTAACAAATACTATAACGTTAAAAACAGCGAGACAGATAGCCCATATAATGCTGTATATACCAAAACTCTTTTTCATTTGTACGATACTCCTATTATTCGTTGTTGTTCATTCTGGCTTGTTTTTATATTTTTCTCAAACGCCTTGTTTTATCTCTTTGTTCCGCACTTGGGGCAGAATTTGCCGGAGCGCTCGAACTTATAACCGCATTTCGCGCAAGTGTCGCTTGCTTTGGCAACAGCCGTTCCGCATTCATCGCAGAATACCGCATCAGGAGTGAGCTTTGCGCCGCAGTTGTCGCAGAAAATACCTTCTGTTGCTTTGGGCGCGACAGAAGCGGTACCGTCAATCGCATCTCCAACCGCAGTACCGACAACGCCGCCAACGACCCCGCCGACACCCGCCATTGCGCCAAGTCCAACACCGAGATTGGTCATTTGACCAACGCCCTCGTTGGTAGCCACCTTTTCGGCAACGTCAAAGCCGCGCTCTTGGGCGTAAGTGTATCCCTCTTGGGCGCGCTTGGTTGCCTGCGCCTGAGAGTCGATAACAACCTTCTGCGCCTCTGTCTCGGCATCAATTACGCTGACCTGCTGACGAAGCTTTGCCTCGGCAATATCCGCATATTGACGGAAGTGAAGCTCCTTGAATTTCTCATACTGTCTGTCGCCGTCGGGCTTGACAATGGTGGTAACAAAGAACTGTTCAATAGCAATGCCATACTCCGCAAAATCGTTTATGAGCAGTTTTTTGATGGAATCCGAGAAGGCGGCAAGATTTTCGTCAATCTCAAAAACATTGATAGAATTGGACTTCATCACCTGCGCCATATAGGTTTTTACTCTCGTCATAAGGAACGCGCGGAAAAAGCTGACCAGCTTTTGCTGATCGAGGCAGCTCTCTGTTCCTACCAGCTTGAGAAGCAATTTTCTCGCATCGTCTGCGCGCAACGACATTTCGCCCGATGCGCCTATGGAGATTGGAAATCCGTATGTGGGCTCAATATACTGTACCTTTGAGTCCGTTCCCCATTTAATAGACATTTGCTCGGTCTTGTTGATGAAGTAGACCTCGCAATGGAAAGGGCTTTGGTCGCCGGCGGCGCGATTCAATGCCTTTCCAATCAGAGGAATATTCTGTGTTTCAAGCGTATAGCGACCTGCACCGAACAAATCCAGCGCCTGCCCGTTCATAAAGAAGATCGCCTCTTGGCTCTCGTGAACGATAAGCTGGGTCAAGGAATTAAAATCCTCGCAGGGATGCTTCCAAATCAGGGTGCTGTTGTCACCCTCGTATTTAATAATGTCTACAAATTTTTTCATAATTTATCTCCAAATCAAAATTCGAACGAACGAAAATCAACTGTACTCCTTTCTTTACATAACTTATAAAGTGCTCGCAAAGCATTTGCAGTCGGTGTATTATGTTCCTTGGCGTTATTTTATAGTCCATTTGGCGTAAAGCGTTATGTTGCCCTGCGTGCCTCTGGGAATAGTTGTCACCCTATTGGTGAAATTACTGTCGCTGTACCAACCCTCAAAAGTATAATTCTCATGCGACAAATTCATTAAAGCAATCGTATTGGTGTTCACTGTGAACTTTGTTTGATTGGGGTTGCTTGCGGGAACATTTCCAAGATTGTAGGTGATAGTATAGGGAACAGGATTCCATTTTGCTACCAAGGTGACGTTTTCAGTTATTTTCCAAGCACCGTTTGACACCCTCTGCGTGCCGTTGTACCAGCCTGCAAACGTATAACCATCTCGTTGCGGTGTTGGCAAAGCAACCGATTTGTTATAGGTGTATGTAGCATTGGGCACGGCAGAATTACCGCCTGCAACATCAAACGATACTGAATACTTATTTGCTTCCCAATTAGCTGTATAAGAACGGATTCCGTAGCTGCCTGTGAGAATGGTAATATTCATTGTAGGCCGTGTCAGGTCGGTTCCTGTCCATCCGACAAACGTGTATCCCGTTTTACTTGGTGCCGTTAGCGTAAAAGGGTCATCGTCTATATCGTACTCGGTGGGATTTGTTGCCGTACCGCCGTCAAGATTATACCAGATCGCATATTCTATTTTGCTAAAATTGGCTACCATAGTCAACTCAAAGACCTGATCGGAATACCGATATCTGTATCCTTCGCAAGACCATCCTGTAAAGCGGTATCCGACCAGTAAACAATCGACAATTCGATCAAACGAGTCAAGTGTCTTATACAGAAAACGCGTCTGCTCAAAAGTATCACCGTTATCAACAAGCGTGCCACCTTCTGTCTGGTAAATCAGCTCAACCGAAACGCCCGATGATAAAAGATCTATAACAGCTTTGTTATATCCCCTGCTTTCAATCGAGGTGATTGCGTTTGAGAGCTTTTGCTCCAACACCTTGGTGCTTTTTATCGTTTCCTCGATTTTGGCAATCGTATTTGCAAAAAAAGCATCTTCTTTTGCTTCTTCTAAAAGGTCAATCGCCTCATCGTATTTTTGTTCTTCAATCAATGCGATGGCATTAAGATACTGACTGTTTGGAATGACGATACGAAAGATTGAAATATAGGCAGCAATAGAAATAAAGAACAAAATCAATACAGGCGTGCCAATCGCAAAAAAGAGTTTTTTCGCTTTTTTTGCGGCGATTTGTTGTTCTTCCCGTGCTTTTTGCTGTTCAAGGCGCAGCTGCTCCCACGCTTCTTGAAATTCCTCTATCCTTTTCTGGCATATTTCCGCGCAAAAATCGGCATCAAGATATCCTGAAACAGATAGGAAAAGCCGACGTGCTTTTCGACAGGTTGGAATGTCTTGCGGATTTTCCAGCAAATGCTTTGCCTTTCGATAAATCTCTTCATTCTTACGGTTTTCAACTCGAATAAGAACCGCTTGCAAAGCGCAAGAAAGCTCATTTTTCAAATCTGCATTTGCAAAATAAATGGCTTTTTTGTAATTGCTGTTGTTTTCAAAAGAGGTTTCGCTGTCTGCAAGCTCGCCTTGGCTTTTAAGACGCAATTCTGAAAGCAGCTTGCCTACATACGCCTCTGCGTTTTCGGGATCTTGGTTCAATATCTGTTCATAAAAAGCATCCGCCCGCTCAAATTCTCCATCTGCCAATGCCATAGAAGCTCTCTTGAAAAGTGGATCTATGCCTGCGCTTGCTCCGGTAATAACGGTCCGCTTTGTTACCGCGTTTTTCGGCTTATCCAATTCAACGATCTTTTTGATTGCGTGAATCAAATCCTGCATAAAGCCGAGCTTTGACATATCCTGTGCCTGCAAATGCGAAAATTCCTCGGGCAGGTCGTAGGGATTCATATCTCTGTATGCGGGGATGAGCATTTTCTTCTTGCCGCTTTTGATGAGTGCCAGGAAGCGGCTCCATTCATTTTTCACCCAAACCGCATCAAAATGCTCGGGGCGAGTACCAAGGACAACCATCACCTTTGCCGAGTGGAGCGCGGCAAATATGTACGGCTCGTAAGCGACGCCGAGCTTATCTTCCAAGGTGATGCGAGAGAAGAAAACCTTAAATCCTTCTCGCGTCAGCTCGTGATAAAGCTCCGCGGCAAGGGCGCTATCCTGTGTTCTGCGCCCGTTTTTATCGGTTTCCTTATAGCAAATAAATATATCAAATGGCTCTTCCTTTTGAGAAATAGCGAGAATACCTTTCTGTATTTGGTTGATCACAGCCGCTTCTGCTTCGTAAATCTCGCGCTGATACTCATCCGCGTTGGCAATGGCAGACTTATAGTCCTCATCGTCAAATATAGATGTAAATTGTGCGCGATTGATTGTGGGAATATGCTTGTGCGTTGAGGGGTCTTCCACATATTCAACGCCATAGCGACAAAGAACAATCGACCAGTATGCCTCGGCATCGGTATTGTCCTCATTCAAAATATTTTCGTACATTCCCATCGCTTTATCAAAATCGTTGTTACGACGGAAATGGTTTGCTCTGTCGTAAAGATTGGCTCTGCGCTCGTCGTCAAGCTTAGGGAGAGTTTGCTTGGTGCCACAGTATTCGCAAGTAGCAACAGATTGGCTGTCATCTATTTGCAAGGCTCCGCCGCAGATTTTGCACTTGAAAATTGCCATAATTTCCTCCGTATTATTTGTCTATAATCTCGATGTTTTCTATGGAGAAAACCAAGCACTTTTGTATGATCTCATTGCGAGTGCGTCCTGTTTGCTCGGCAATTACGTCCAGCTTTTCAATCATATCGTTGGGCAGTCTCACAGATACAACAGAAGAATCTCCGCGGAATTTTTTTGATGATATTACAAGTTTTTTATCAGACATCGTTTATTCTCCTCTTCCGTGTGCTTTTATTTCCATATTCATTATATCACATTTGTAGTATGTTTGTCAACCGCTTTTTTAATATACCTATTCACTTTTACTTATTGCTTGATCGACAAGCTTCAAGGGATGAGTGAAAAAGTAAAAAAAACCAAGTCAAAGACTTGGATTTTTTTGTGAAGGGACGAGAAAAAAGATATTTTATCTTTTTAATCGATGGATTTGAACCACATATAATTTAATGCTTTTCGACTGACGGGATAAAAGCTTCTTTAGCACATTTTCACTATTCACTTTTACCTATTACCTAATCGACAAGTTTCAAGGGATGAGTGAAAAGTGAAGAGTTAATAGTGAAGAAGTAAAAATCGACAAGCTTCTGTCGAAACTTGTCGATTTTTGGCCTGCCCGACACGATTCGAACGTGCGACCTTCAGAGTCGGAGTCTGACGCGCTATCCAGCTGAGCCACGGGCAGATAAACCAATAGAGAGTATAGCACAAAAAAGCGATTTTGTAAATAGAAAATAAAAAATATTTTTTTTGGCTGTCCTATCAAGGACAGCCCCTTCATTTTGCGTCAATAAAGGCGCAAAATGAAGGAATTTTCGCAGAAAATACGTGCGTTCATTGGCTTTTCCTTGAAAAGACAATGAATTGGGTAATGTCCTTAGCGGAGAATTTGAAAAACACAGCAAAGTGCGAGCATCGCATTTGACTGGTCAAACGCAAATGGGCTAAGCCCAAGCCCCTACCACAAACAGAAAGAGAGAACAAATCGGCTTAAAATCCGAAATGTTCTCTTTTTTCTCTGTTAGTGATATTTTGATGTTATTTTTGAATTAGTCGCCATATTCAAGCTCTTTCACAAGCTCGATTAAAGGTTTGCCATCAATTTTATGGTTAAGAAGTAAATCATCAAAGCTCTCGTAATCTCCCAAATCCTCACCATAGGCATAAACATGCACAGCTTCGCCGCTTGGCTCCAAAACAAACGATTTTCCTTGGTATGCCAATATAATTTCGTTCTGGTTTTCAATATCTTCCTTCATATCTTTTACAAACTCAATGTCATCATCATCGAGGTTGTATTTTGTTAAATCAAGCATTACATAAATCTCCTTTTCTTTTTAGCTTTTTCAAATTCCTTACGTTCTTGCCTGTTTGGTTTACGGTCTTTTGCTCTCTTCCCGTTTTTAATGTCGTGCACATGATCATATGGCTTGTGATTATCGGGCGTATCCAAATCTTTATATGCCCAACCGTCCGAACCGAATTTTCTTCTTGAACGAAACCTTCCGGTATAGGCATTGTAAGTGTCTATATAACTGAACGGAATCCATTTGAACGGTTTGCTTTTGTACTGTGTCTTTGGAAATCCTTTGCCGTGATGAAACTGCTTATAAGGTTTTCTGCTCATATTATATCATCCCCTTGAAATAAAGTCAAGTTCTTTGCTTGCAATAACAGTATAACACAATTTTTTGCATTTGTCTGTCCTCTGTATTTGTGGACTTTGGGTTTACATAACAAATGTGTTTTTTTAGAATATATTGACTTTTAGGTTTACATAGTATAAAATGAATATGAGGTGATGAAATGATTTCTTCCATTATCAAGCTGTCCGTATCAGATTTCGTTCTGCGTATACTCCAAAACGATGCGGAGAAATTTGGATTTTTGAAAAAAGAAAAAGAGCCCAACTTGAACGGGCTCCTTAATAAGCTTATACCAAATTTACTCTATTTCCGAAAAACCCGCCGAGATGAAATTCACAGAATATTGACAGAAGATTTTGCACGGAACGACAAAGAAGCAATTTACGAATGCGTAAATACGGTTATAGATCAAGTGTATTTTTCAGACGCAGAATTACAGGTATTGGACGAGGTGATATGGTTTAGACCTTCAACGAAGCAAAACGCCGTATTTGATGAAATTGAAGAGTCCGAGACGATAATTACAGGGCAAACGACAACGGAATACATACGGGGACTATTAAATGAGTATTCAAGGTTTCCGCAGTACAAGCGGGAAACGATAGCATTTGATAATGAACTTTATGATTTTGCAAAAGCGTGTGAAACGGGCAGAGTTTTTCATGCTACTGTAAACGGCAAATCAATCAGGATGTTTGCCTTTCACTACGTTTACGGCTTTACTTATGACCAAAGCAATTATTTGATTGGATATGATTTAACGAACAAGGTGATCGGTGCAATTCCTCTATGCTTGATACGCGATTCATATCTTGTTGAAAGGAAATATAAGCCGTCAGAAAAATTGATAGAGCTGTTGCAAGAATACTACGAAAACGAAGAATACGATAAGGTTATTCCATACGAGGAGGAAATACAATGAAAAAGAAACCTCTTGGAAAAGGAAAATATGTGAAAGCAAAAACGCCGGAGGCAAAACAAAAGCAAAGGGCTGCTATCATAGGATATTATACAAAGAAACGCGCTGAAGAGAAGAAAAAGAAAAAGCCTTGGTAAATTTGTAAACAAAAAAGTCATTACGAAATTTCCGTAATGACTTTTTACTTGCGTTATTTCTCCGTTAATAGTATCACGCTATGGACACCCCCCTTTTTTAGAAAAGCTCACAAAAATAGCTCCAAAAGCAGCACCGTCAGGCAGGAAGCAACCGCAACGGTAAAAAGTCCCTTGCGAAACCACGCCAAGAGAATGGCAACCACAAGAGCGACAGCCGCGGCAATCTGGCTTTGCGTGACGTATAGCATAGCAGGGAAGGTCATAACCGCCAGCGTCACGTAGGGAACGTAATAGAGAAAGGAGCGGAGCGTCCGATTTTGGATTTCCTTGCGTATCAGCGTCAGCGGAAGCACACGAATCAAGAAGGTGACGCCTGCCATACAGGCAATGTAGATGTAAATATTCACGACTCTACCCCCTTCTGCTTCTTCTCGTCAACAGGAAAGAGAATGGCTGCCGCCAAGGAAATAACCACCGTCAAGACGATGATACGAATCCCCTCTGAAATCTGCGAAACGAGGGGGAGCTTGGCGCAGGCAAAGCTCGCTAAAAAGCTCACAGCAACCAAAACAGCTACCACGCGGCTCTTTCTTGCCTCGGGAATAAAGACCGAAATAAACATACCGTAAAGAGCCACGCTCAGCGCGCTGAGTAAGTACAAGGGAAGCACGTCCCCCAGCATCGCGCCAATAAAGGTGCCGCTCGTCCAACCAAGCGTTGCCACGCAAACGCGCCGTATGTAAAGAAGGGGTCAAGAGCCGAGGGAAGCCCAATGGAAATGCCGAAGATTTCATCCGTGACGGTAAAGCCCAAGAGCAATCTCTGCCAAAGGGGAACGCCCCCCTTTAACTTTTGACTTAAAGAGGCGGACATCAAAAGATACCGTGCGTTAGCAACCGCTTCCATCAAAAGCACCTCTATATAACTTGCCCCCACGGTAATCAGGGCAAAGCCGGCATATTCGCCTGCCGAGGCATTGATAAGCAGGCTGGTCAGCGCCGCCTGCCAAGCGGTAACGCCTGCCTCTCTTGCGGTGATACCAAGCGCGATGGAGACCGCAAAATATCCTAAGGAAATGGGAATATAAAGTTCCGTTACTCATTCCCCACTTTGCAAATCCAGTTGCTACCAATATATTCTTTGTTACTGAATTTAAATATCCTATATATGGAACATTATCTGTAGTTATATAATCTTGTGT
>JAGBFG010000049.1 GCA_017936565.1 Clostridia bacterium | reverse complement strand
GGGAGAGAACAGGGTTCGCAAAACGAAATCGAAGATTTCGCGGCTTTTTTATGATATAATATCCACAGGCGGCAAAGCCGCCAAGAGCGCACAGCGTGCGGTACTTCGCCAAAGGCGAAGAGTGGATACCATCAGGGATAAGCCGCATCGGCTAAGCCGATGGGAGCGAACAGGGTTCGCAAAACGAAATCGAAGATTTCGCGGCTTTTTTATGATAAAATAAAGCGAAGTAAAACAATGAAAATGAGGTACGGATATGGCAGTCTTATATGGCAATGCGATTGTCGGGCAATCAGGTGGCCCCACCGCCGCAATCAACGCGACTCTTTCGGGGGTCATTCGCGGCGCAATGGAAGCAAAGGACATCATTGGTACCTTGTACGGTATGAGAAACGGTATGGAAGGGCTTCTTGCTGAAAATTTCATTGATTTGACGGCGAGAATGCAAACCGAAGAGGATTTTACTTCCTTGGAAGCAACTCCCTCGGCGGCGCTTGGCTCTTGTCGGTTGAAATTACCTTCTCCTGAGAAGGAGCGCGCCATTTATGAAAAGGTGCTTTCTGTCTTCCAGAAATACAACATTCGCTACTTTTTCTATATCGGCGGCAATGACTCAATGGATGCAGTCGCCAAGCTCTCCGCCTTCTTTCAAGAGAAGTCGTATGAGGTCAGAATTATCGGTGTTCCCAAAACGATTGACAACGATTTGGCGGGAACAGACCATTCTCCCGGCTTTGGCTCTGCCGCTAAATATATTGCGACGACAATGAAAGAAATTCTTTGCGATTGCGCCGTATATACCATTCCCGCCGTTACCATCGTTGAAATTATGGGGCGTGACGCGGGCTGGCTTGCTACTGCCGCCGCGTTGCCGTCCTTGACGGGCATCGGCCCCGATTATATTTATTTACCTGAAAGAGCCTTTTCTATCCCCGCTTTCTTGGAGTCGCTTCGTCGCGCCTTGGCGCTACATCCCAACGTGGTGGTCGCCATTTCCGAGGGAATACGGGTTGAGGACGGCAGATACGTCAGCGAGGGTCAGCAAAACGGTATGCTTGACGCTTTTGGGCATAAATATCTTTCGGGCGCGGGAAAAACGCTTGAAATGCTGGTAAAGCAGGAGTTAAAGTGCAAGGTCAGATCCATTGAATTAAACCTGCCGCAAAGATGCGCTTCTCATCTTTCGTCGGAAACGGATATAAAGGAGTCCGTTTTGATTGGAAAAGCCGCCGTAAAGCACGCAATAGAGGGCTCTTACGGTAAAATGATGGCGTTCTTGCGCCAGAAGGGCGAGCCTTATTCGGTGGATATTGCTCCCATTCCCGTAGAAGAGGTGGCAAACGCCGTCCGTCACGTGCCGGATACATATATCAACAAGGAAGGCAACGGAGTAACCAAGGAATGTCTTGATTACTTAATGCCCCTAATTCAGGGAGAAGCCCCTTGTGTCTATGAATGCGGTATGCCCAAGCATTTTGTCTTTTAATAAAACGAGAACGCAATAAAAAAACCCGCTTTTGCGGGTTTTTTTGTATGAAAATTCATTTTTTCGTGCGGTTTAAGATATTGATAATAGAGTCAAAATCTTCCTCGGAAATGCCGCCGTCTGTGTCAATATCGGCAGCGCTGCCTGCATCTTGGGGCTGTTGAGCGGGCGCCTGTGAAGCGGCAGGGACAGGGGGCGTGTCGGGAAGGACAGGCTCGCCGTAAGCAGGGGCTACGGGTTTTGTGGCAACAGTGGGTCTTTGCGCTTCGCTTTGAATGGTATGAGGCTCCAAGGAAGGCATTTCATTCGCCATTTTTGCGCTTTCAAAGCCTGTTGCAATAATGGTTACGCGCATTTCGTCTTCCAATGAAGGATCAAATGCGGCACCCCAAATGATGTTAGCATCGGGGTGAGCCTCGTCAGCCACCATAGAAGAGGCAATATCCACGTCCTCCAAGCTGATGTCGGGAGAGGCGGTAATGCTGAGCAAAATACCCGTCGCGCCTGCAATAGAGGTTTCAAGCAGAGGGGAAGAGATGGCAGCCATAGCGGCGATTTGCGCCTTATCAGGACCTGTCGCGCTGCCAACACCCATATGGGCAAGACCTGCGTTTTTCATAACGGACGTAACGTCAGCAAAGTCAAGGTTGACAAAGCCGGGAACGTTAATCAGCTCCGAAACGCTTTGCACACCGCGGCGCAATACGTCATCCGCGATTTCAAAGGCGTTTGCCATCGTAATGCGCGTGTCGGAAACCTGCTTCAATCTTTCATTGGGAATAACGATGAGAGAGTCAACGTGCTCCTTTAATACCTTAATGCCCTCCTCCGCTTGCATCATACGGCGCTTTCCCTCGAAGGAGAAGGGCTTTGTCACGATACCAACGGTAAGAATGTTCATCTCGTGAGCGGCTTTCGCGATGATGGGCGCAGCACCTGTTCCTGTTCCGCCGCCCATACCTGCGGTAATAAATACCATATCGGTGTCTTTAAGCATTTCTTTGATAGCTTCAATGCTTTCTTCTGCCGACTGTTTTCCTGTTTCAGGGTTTGCGCCTGCACCAAAGCCACGGGTGATTTTCTCGCCGATGGTAATGCGCTGAGATGCGTTAGATGTACGAAGTGCCTGCGCGTCCGTGTTTACCGTTACAAATTCAACGCCGCGGATATTGGCGGTAATCATACGGTTAACGGCATTTCCACCGCCGCCACCGACACCGATTACCTTAATACGCACGCCGCTATCAAAAGCATTTTCTTGCATAAAGTCCATTGTGAATAGTCCTCCTGATTTTTTCTGATTTGTCTGATTGTTATAAAAGAGAAAAAAAGAGAAGAAAGGGCTCTCTCCTTAACATCATTCTTTATATATCATTCACTATATATATAATAAATGAAAATCAAAAATTTTTCAATAGTTTTTTCAAAACTTCATAAATAGTTAACATTTTCTTCTGCCTTGAAATAAGTATCTGTTTTTGTGAAGCAAAAGGAAAAAGAAAATCTGCTTTTTCAAAAAAGAAAAAGCAGACGAAAATATAATAAAAACCGAAGGATTATACGCCTAAAATATTTTTCATTTCTTTTAAAAAGAGCCTTTCCGTGTCGAAGGAAAAGATTTTGCACGCGGCGTTGCTCATTTTGGAAAGAAGGTGCGGCGAAGCCTTCAAATATAGGACCTTATCAAGCAAAAGGTCTGCTGAAAGCGCCTCTTCCTCTATCATAATTGACGCCCCCTTTTCTTGAAAAAGCAGGGCGTTTTTTCGTTGGTGGTCATTGGCAACGAAGGGAGAGGGAATGAGAATAGAGGGCTTTGCCAAAGCTGAAAGCTCGGAAAGGGTAATGGCGCCTGCCCGAGCAATAACCAAATCCGCTGCCGCCATATACAAATTCATGTCGTTAATATAAGGCAGAAGCGCCATTTTAGAAGAAGAGGGAGTAAAGCGTTTCTTCAAATCCTCATAGCAGCGTGCGCCGCAGCCGTGAAGGCATCGAATATCTCTTTCCCGCTTTTCCGCCTTTTGCATAAAGGCAATACAGGCGTCATTCAACCCTTCCGCGCCAATACTACCCCCGAAGGACAAAACGAAAAAATCCCTTTGCGAAATGCCAAGCCTCTGCCTTGCCCTTTTACAGTCTGCCTTTTCAAACCCATCTCGTAGGGGTGCGCCAATGGCAAGCGCCTTATCAGGATAGCGCAAATGGCGCATAGCATCGGGAAACTGTAAAAAAATCCGCGTTGCCATTTTTTCGCACAGCTTAACCGCAAGTCCGGGAATGGCGTTTGATTCGTGTAAAAAGCAGGGTATGCCAAGCATATGCGCCGCCTTTATGACAGGGTAGCAGACGTAACCCCCTGTACCTATGACGGCGGCGGGGGAGAGGGCGCGCATCATTTTTTTTAAGCGATACGGCTCAGAGAGCGCCAAAAAAGCCGCCTTGATGTTGCGGGGTGATAAGGAGCGTTTCAGACCCATCGCGCGAATGGGAATAAAGGGAATATTGGCTTTTTTAGCCAAGCTATATTCCAATCCGTCCTTTTTGCCCATAAAATAAAATGTAGCGTCTGGGTATGCACGGCGAAGCATCTGCGCCATAGCAAGTGCAGGATTGATATGACCTGCCGTTCCGCCGCCTGTCAGAATAAAAAGCATATTATAACAAGGCAGAAGCCTATCTCCTTTCCTCAAAAATGAAAACGGCTACTTGCTTTCAAGTGTTGCATAAAGCGCCTTTTCGGTATGTATTATCTTTTGATATAGGCGTCCTTGGATGCGGAAAGCAGAATGCCCATTTCCGCGAAGAGCATCACTAAGGAAGAGCCGCCATAGCTGAAAAAGGGGAGAGAAATTCCTGTGTTCGGTATGGTGTTTGTGATAACGGCAATGTTCAAAATCACTTGAATGGCAACCTTCAAGGAAATGCCGACTGCAACCAGAGAAGAAAAGGTGTCGGGGTGATGCAGGGCAATATGTACCCCTCTTTTGACAAATAGGGTAAAAAGCGCAAGGATGGCAAAGGCGCCAAGAAATCCAAGCTCTTCACAGGCAATGGTGAAAATAAAATCATTCTGGGGCTCAGATACATAGAGATACTTTAAGCGACTGTTCCCAAGACCAAGCCCGAAAAAACCGCCCGAGCCAATCGCCATCAGTCCTTGCAGGGTTTGCCAGCCGCCGTCCCGCGGATATAACTCGGGGTTTAACCATATGGTGATGCGTCTGCGGGTGTATTCCACCGCCAACGCGAAAACACCGACGCCCGCCACCGCCCCCGCTCCCATAAGTCCAAGGGTTTTGGCGTTTGATCCTGCTAAAAACATCATCAAAACGCCAATAGCGCCCACGATAATAATGCAGGACAGATGCTTTTCAAGCACCACTAAGCCGCAAACACCGCCGATAAACAAAAGCGGATAGAAAATGCCATAAAGAAAGGATTTCCCCTTCCTTTTTTTATCCTTCACCTCTTTCATATGATTGGAAAAATAATAAGCGAGCATCAGAACCAAAGAGGTTTTGGCAAGCTCCGAAGGCTGAAAGGTGAAGCTGCCAATGGCAATCCAACGCTTTGCTCCCCCTGCCTCTGCGCCTAAAAGCGGAACCAAGGCAAGTAAAACCAAGGTAACGATAAAAAGAGGACGGGAAGCCCGCTTGTAAAAGTCCATAGGGGCGGAAGCGGAAATTGCCATAGCCAGAAGCCCTATCAGAACCCAAATGATCTGACGGCGGACAAAATAATAGGAGTCGTTAAAACGAATGGAAGCATAAGCGGTGCTGGCGCTGAATACCATCACGGAGCCAAAAAGGATAAGTAAAATGATATAACAAAAAATAACAATGTCAATACCCCCGCTCATATTCCTTGGAAAACGAAAAAAGCGGTTGAAATCCCAAAGTCCCTTTTTTCTTTGGCTGTGCTTCTTTTTTCGGATCTTTTGCATAACCTCTCCTTTTCTGTTTACCGCTTATCGCAGAGCGCGAAGAGCAGCCTTTGTCATTTCGCGCATTTTCAGAGCAACAGGAGAAAATGGGCAGAAACCGCGGCAATCAGGGTGAGAAAGGAAAAAAGAGAAACAATTTCCGTTTCGTCAAGCCCCGATTTTTCCAAATGATGATGAAAGGGCGCCATTTTGAACAGTCGCTTTTTCGTCATCTTAAAATAGAGAACCTGTAAAACGACGGAAAAGCCCTCTACAATATACACAAGTCCGAATAACAGAATTAGAAGGGGGTGACCGAGAAGAAACGCCCCGCCAACAGCCAAGGCGCCCAAAAACAGAGAGCCGCTGTCACCCATAAAAATCTGAGCGGGGTGGTGATTGTAAAAGAGAAAGCCAAAGCTGCTTCCCGCCATACTCGCCCCTAAAAGAGAAGCGCCCCTGTTATCCGTAGCGCTTCCTTCGAGCGCCAGAAACCCGCCGATTAAGAAGCCAACTGAGGTGGCAAGTCCGTCAATGCCGTCAGTCAGGTTGGCGGAGTTTACCACTCCCACAATGACGAACACAGCCAAGAAATAATAGAAAGAGCCAAGCGGTACCACATGCGAGGTGAAGGGAAGGGAGATTGTGGTGTCAATACTGCCTTCCATTGCCAGCATCGTCACAAAAAATACCGCAATGACCGTTTGTAAAACGAGCTTCTGCCAAGGCGCTAACCCTGCGTTTTCGTGCCTTTTCAGCTTTTGTAAATCATCTATAACCCCGACAAAGCCGTTCAGAAGGGCAAAGGACAAGGCAAGAAGCAGGATTTTCCCGTCCTCTAAGGGCAGAAACAGACAACCGAGCAAAACGGCTAAGGAAACGGCGAGAAAAAAGGAAATGCCGCCCATTGTGGGCGTTCCTTCCTTGCTTTTGTGCCAGCGAGGACCGATTTCCAAAATGGTTTGCCCCATTTTTTTCTCCTGCAAAACAGGAAGCAAAACGCCAAGCCCAAGGACGGTGGCGCAAAGTGAAAGAACAAAAATCAAAAGAGTGATAGAGATAAAAGACATATCGTACTTCCTTTTTACTCGTGTTTATTCGTGAGAAAATTTTTTTACCAATGCCTCACTCAATGAAGAGGCGCCCATACCGTGAGATGCCTTACATAGCACCGCATCCCCCACGCGCACGAAGGGAAGAAGCGCCCTCTTGGCTTCTTCGGCAGAATCAAATAAAAAGACGGCATCTCTTTTCATACCGCCCCCGATGGCGCCGGAGGCTACCGCATCCTTTTCTTCACCGAAGAAGAAAAGCACATCAGCGCAAAGGGCGGCGTGCCGCGCGATGGCCCTGTGATAGAGAGGGGCGTCCCTTCCAAGCTCAAGCATACTGCCTAAAACGGCAATTTTCCGCGCCCCTTCCTGTAAAGCCAAAAAATCCAAAGCCGCAACAACAGATTCAGGAGAGGCGTTATAGCTGTCGTCAATCAAGGTCACTCCCTGAATATAAACGGTTTTTCGCCGTACGGGTGTTTTTGCCGCTTCTGTAAGCCACTTTCGCAATAGAGCGTCTTCTATACCCAAAAACGCGCCCAAGGCGTAGGCAAACGAAAGCCCCCATTTTTCTCCGATGTCCTTTGGGGGTACGACCCCAAGCCCTTCTAATTCTTCGTCTTCAAAGGGTAAGACGGTGTGGGAAGCCGAGCGGGAGCGACAAGGGAATAAAAGGGGCTCGTTTGCGGGAATGAACAGGGGTGCGTCCTTTTTCATTCCCAAAAGAATTTCCCTTTTTGCCTTCGCGATGGCTTCTCTTGAACCGAGATTGCCAATGTGGGCAAAGCCAATGTTTGTGATAATGGCAATGTCAGGGCAAACCGCTTGGGAAAGCCGCGCAATTTCCCCCTCTTGATTCATACCAAATTCCAAAACGAGCGCTTCGGTGTCCTTTGGCATAGACAAAACGGAAAAAGAAACACCCAAGCAGTTGTTGAAATTGCCTTGGCTTTTGTGTGTGCGAAAAGCGTTTTCAAGCAGAGAAGCGCATTTTTCCTTGGTGGTTGTCTTGCCTATACTGCCTGTGATAGCAATTTTTAAGCAGGAATGACCCTCCAATGAGGCTCTCGCCCATTGCAATAGGGCAAAGGGCGTATGCTTTACCAAAATATGAGGAATGCACGCTTCCGTTTTTCTTTCGGCAATGATACAGCGAGCGCCCCTCTCTTCCGCTTGCCTGGCAAAGAGGTGACCGTCTCTTTTGCCTTGCAGGGCGCAAAAAATATCCCCCCGTTCAATTTCTCTTGAATCGGTAACCAGTCTTTTGGGCGCCGTATCTCCCCCTTCCCACTCCCAAGTGTTGCCAAGAAGCTTGGCAAGGCGGGAAAGCGGCATCTGCCCGATATGAAGAGGAATAATCATTCTTATGACATACCTTTCTTTTCCTATACTGCCTATACGGCGGTATCGGTATGCTTTTCCAAATAGTCGTAAACAATGTCTTCTTCCGAGAAGGCGTGAAGCCCCGCGCTATCCCATTCATAGCGCTCGTGTCCCTTTCCCAAAAGGAGAAGGGTATCCCCCTCTTGCAATTCAGAAAGCGCCGTCCTTATCGCCTTTTCTCTGTTAGCGATGACACGGCGGCGGGCGGTTGGCGACATACCCGATATAATATCCTTCATAATAGCGGCGAGGTTTTCGGTGCGGCTGTTATCTCTGGTGATATACACAAAATCGGAAAGCTCCTCGGCAATCTTGCCCATTTGCGCCCGTTTTTCCTTTTCCCTGTCACCCCCCGCTCCAAAGAGAACGAATAAGCGCCCGCTCGTCAGCTTTCTTGCCGCGCGAATGGCAACGGCAAAGGCGTCGGGTGTATGCGCATAATCAACAATGACCGAAAAGGGCGCCTTGAATTTGTCTAAGGGGAGCATTTCCATTCGCCCCTTGGGGCTCGGAAAAGAGGAAACACGGTCCTTTACAGAGTCAACAGATACCCCTAATTTCAAAGCAGCGGCAATCGCCAAAAGAGAATTGTAAACCTGAAAGGAGCCGATAAGAGAAAGGGAAACGGGGAAGGAAAGCTTCTCGGTTTGATAGGTATATTGTGTGCCGTCCCGTCCTTTTTCATACAAATCGGTAGCGCAAACCGAGGCATCCTGCAAAACGCCTACCGTAATGGGATTTTGGCATAGAGGGGCAAGCTTTTCTCCATAGGCGTCGTCCACGTTGATAACCGAAAAGGCAGCCGCCCTTACAAGTCTTGCCTTTACACTAAAATATTCTTCCATTGTTTTGTGAAAATCTAGATGCTCTTCCGAAAGGTTGGTAAAAAGGGCGGCTTGGAAGGATAAGGGCGCAACTCTCTCTTGGGCTATGGCGTGCGATGAAACCTCTAAAACGACGGTTTTCGCGCCCTTGCTCGCGAGCAGCGCCAAGGAAGCATAAAGAAGCTCGGCAGAGGGGGTTGTCATAGTGGTATGGGTCGCTTCTTTTAAGGGGGTATTGTCTAAATAAACCCCTAATGTGCCGATGTACCCCGTCTTTTCCTTGCCGCTTAAAAGATGGGCAAGCATAAGCGCCGTGGTGGTTTTGCCGTTTGTTCCCGTGACGGCAACAAACCGTATATTCTCCAAAGAGGCGCGATAGTAGTTGTAATAGATATAGGACTGCGCCAGACGCGCGTTTTTAACATAGTAGCAGGGAATAGAGAGCGCGGGCATCGGCTCTTCCCATTCCGTTACTACCGCCAAAGCCCCCCTTTCTTCTATTTCCTTGTACAAGGAAAGGGGCGCGCAGCTTTTGCCCTTTATCGCAACAAAGAGATCCCCTTTTTTGATACGCGCGGTATGAGAGGCAACTCCCGTAAAGTCGGTCTTATCATTTCCGTAATCGTAAAGACAAATTTCCTTGGGTAACAGCTCGGTTATTTTCATAGCGTTCCTTTCTTTCACGGGTTATTCCATTTGCTCCATATACAAGAGGGTAATGGTGACGACAGTTCCTTTCTCCACCTTCAAGCTCTCGGGGAGGGATTGGGTAACGACAATGGCATCCTTGGCATAGGCTTGGTCCTTGATACCCTTGATTTCCAAATTGAGAGAAGCGCCAAGCAAAAGCCGCATAGCTTCCTCTCCCGTTTTACCGACCACGTTTGGCACAACCGTTTCCGTCTTTTCATTTTCGGTGTATAAAATGACCTGCCCTGTGCTTTTTTCAAGTAGGGTATTAGGGGATGGCGTTTGGGAAAGCACCTTGTCGCCTTCGCCGATAACGGTATAAGAAAGTCCTTCTTTTTTTAAGGCTTTTTTCGCTTCATCGGCGGAAAGCCCCACGTAATTCTGTGTTTTTACCGTTTCCGCCTCGCCCTCCTGCGGCTCAATTCCCAAATAGGGTAAAACCGCTTCAAAAAGCCGCCCAACGTAGGGGGCTGCGGTGACGCTGCCGTATTTTACGGCGCAGGTCGGCTCATCCACGATAATAATGACGGCGATTTGCGCGTCATCATACGGCGCATACCCCACGCAAGAGCCGATGCGTAAATAGGAGTGACCGTTGGCGTCAAGAATATCAAATTTTTCACTCGTGCCTGTTTTGGCGGCTATCTGATACCCTGAAACCGCGGCGTTTTTAGCGCCGCCCTCACCGCTCACGCCACCCTCTAATATGGTGGAAACCGTTTTTGCCGTTTCCTCTGAAACGACCTGCCGTTTTATTTGCGGGGAATAGGTAAAGAGGGTGTTGCCCTCTTGATCCAAAATCTTATCAAGCAGGTGCGGCGTTACCAGCACCCCGTCATTCGCCACGGCGGCGACAGCGCAAAGCTGTTGTAATACCGAAACCTTAAAGCGCTGTCCAAAGGATGCGGTGGCAAGCTCCGTCACGCCTAACGACTCGGCGGAATGGAAAATACCCATACCCTCACCCGGAAGATCAATGCCTGTTTTTTCCGTATATCCAAAGGACACAAAGGACTGATAAAAGGCATCTGCGCCAATGCGCTCGGCAGTTTGCATCATACAAGGGTTGCAGGACTGTTGCAGTCCTTGGGTGAACTGAATACTGCCGTGCCCCTGATGCTTATGGCAAGAAATGCGGCGCCCACCCACCACGTAATAGCCGGGACAAAAGAAGGGGGAAGTGGGGGTGACAGCCTTTGTTTCAATGGCGGTAGCCGCCGTCACGATTTTGAAGGTAGACCCGGGCTCATATATTTCGCTCACCGCCTTATTTCGCCACATTTCATAAAGCAGGTTGCTTTTAGCCTTTTTGTAATCCTCTGATGTCTCGTCAAGACCTAAGGCTTTTAAGTCTTCCGCCATGGCTTCGTTTAACTTGTAAGGGGAATTGAGGTCGAAGGTGGGAGCAGTCGCCATGGCCAAAATGCCCCCTGTTTTGACGTCCATCACAATGCCGCAAGAGCGATTTTGCGCCCCGGTTGCCGCAATCGCCTCTTCCAAGCATCTCTCCAACTGGGTCTGGATATAAACATCTATGGTGGTCTGTATCGAAAGACCGTCCTCTGATTCTATGTAGTCGGTATATTCCGAGGGGAGCTTAATGCCCTGTGAATCAACCGCGCTGATATACTGTCCGTCTTTTCCTGTGAGTATACGGTCATAATAGGACTCTAAACCAAAAAGCCCTTGATTATCGCTTCCCGTAAAGCCGATGGTGTGGGCTGCCAAGGAAGAAAAGGGATAATACCTTTTTGTACCGGCTTCGGCGTGTATCATAGAAGAAAGCCCGTTTTCCTTTGCAAATGCCAACACCTTGTTTGTGGTTTCCCTATCGGCGTTTTTTAGTATTGTCTGGTCAAGGTAGGCGCTCATTTCTGCCTTCTTCAAAATGCTTTCTTTCTCTATTCCCAAAAGCTCACTTAACCCGTCAGCTACAATAGCGGCATAATCCTTGTTTTGCCGTTTGCTTGCCTTTTTAATGTCAACAGGGGAAATATAAATACGCCAAACCGTTTGATTGGTTGCCAAAACCTCGCCGTTTTTGTCTAATATTTCTCCTCTGCTTGCCGCAAGGGAAGAGCCAACGGTGATCTGGCGGATGACCTTGCTTTGATAGCTGTTGTAATCCAAGACCTGCATACGAAACAAGGTGAAAAGAAAATAAATAAGGCAGACGCCGAATATACAGAGAAGAATTCCTGCGCGGTCCTTCATCATATGCTCGGTATAGGGAGCACTTCCTTTATGCTTTGACACTCATTTCTCCTAAAACAAAAAAGATATAGCGACAACCGAAGTCATCGCTATATCTTATGGGAATTAAAAAGAGAATATTCCTATCAAGGACCTTGCATCAAAGAACAGAAGCCTTCTCGATGCAAAGAGCATCCACCGTGGTGATTTCTTCATCGCTGAGGGTCAGAATATCCTGTGTTTCCAATTCCTCTGCTTCTAAAACAGGGGCGACACCGCCTACAAATCCGTTTGCCATTTGGTTTATGAAAGCCCCTGAAAAGAGCAATGTGCCGAGAACCAAAACCACCATACAAAGAGCCACAAGGCTGCCAAGAGAGAAAATGCTCTTGGTGTTCTTTTCCTTTGCCTTTTTGGGAAGAGAATTGGCTTTTTTCATATGAACCTCGGTGGGAACGACAGGGCGCGCGGTGGCCTCGTATTTTTCGGCGCGCTCAAGCATAGCCTCTCCGATGGTTTTGTTGCCGTAAGAGAAACGGGCTTGCATTTTTACAAAAAGAGAGTTAAATTTCGCGTTGTTTGCTTGAAAAGGCACTTGATTTGTCATAAGTCATCATCCTTTCTCATATCTTTTCTGCCACGCGCAGCTTGGCGCTTCTGGAGCGGGGGTTTACTTGCAGCTCCAAAGAAGAGGGTAGGGCAGGTTTTTTTGTGATTATTTTTATTTTTGCGGTTTTTCCGCACACACAGACGGGAAAATCCTTGGGACAGGTACAGCCGCTTGCCAAATCCTGAAACGTTTGCTTCACAATGCGGTCTTCCAGAGATTGAAAGGAAAGAATGGCGCATCTTCCACCCGTCACCAAGTGCTTTTCAGCGGCTTGAATGAGAGGGGCAATGGCGTCAAGCTCTCCGTTTACCTCAATACGAATGGCTTGAAAGGAACGCTTGGCGGGGTGGTGACCGCCTTCCTTTGAGGCAGCGGGCATACTCGCTTTAATGATGTCCACTAATTGCTTGGTTGTAAGAATAGGGGCGTTCTTTCGCTCCCTTACAATTCTTGCGGCAATGCGGGGAGCAAATTTTTCTTCGCCGTAAAGCCAGAGAATTTTTTTAAGCTGTTCCTCTGAATAAGTATTGACAATTTTTTCAGCGGTTAAATCAGAAGTTTTATCCATTCTCATATCCAGCGGCGCGTCGTGCTGATAAGAAAAACCTCTTTCGGGGGTATCAAACTGATAAGAAGAGCATCCAAGGTCTGCTAAAACACCGCCGAGGTTCTCTATACGCATATCCTGTAACACAGAATCAAGCTCGCTGAAATTGGCGTGTACAAAGGTAATGCGCTCAGCATATTCGGCTAAACGGCGCTTGGCAGCAGAGAGGGCATCCAGATCTCTGTCAAAGCAGATCAGCCGCCCACCGTTTCCAAGGCGCTTGACGATTTCTAACGAATGACCGCCGCCGCCTGTGGTACAGTCAACATAAGTCTTGTCAGGCTTAATATCAAGAGCGTCTATACACTCATAAAGCATAACGGAGTAGTGTGAAAATACAACCTCTTCCATATCTTATCTTCTTTCATCAAAGTCCAAGCTGACAAAACAGATTTTCAATTTCTTCAAGATTGAGGTCCTTCTCATTGGCATCCCAGGTGGCTTCATCCCAAATTTGCACGTGGTCGCCTGCACCGGCGATTACAACGCTTTTTTCAATACCCGCATATTGAAGTAATTGGGCGGGTAGCAGAATGCGCCCGTGAGAATCGGGAGAAACCTGGACAGTTTTGGAGAAAATGAACAGTTTGATTTTTCCAACTTGTGACTCAGGCAGGGCTTTCAGCTTTTCGGAGAATCTCGTCCACTCCGCTTCGGAATAGACAGCGAGGCACTTGTCCATAATTTTTCTGGTGACGTAAAAGGTCTCGCCCAGCTCTTCGCGAAACTTTGCAGGTATAAAAAGACGGTTTTTAGGGTCAACACTGTGTCTGTATTCGTTCAGAAACGTCATAGAACTGCCTCTCCTTTCTCCTTTTTTAGCGGTTTTCTGGTTTTCGCGTCACAAAGAAGCACTTTTGACACACTTTGCTACATTTTGAACCACTTTTCACCACTATCATTATTATACATG
>JAGBFG010000048.1 GCA_017936565.1 Clostridia bacterium | reverse complement strand
CCATCGGTGAGCCCGGTACACAGCTTACCATGCGTACCTTCCATACGGGCGGTGTCGCAGGCTCTGACATTACCCAAGGTTTGCCCAGAGTAGAAGAGCTTTTTGAGGCTCGTAAGCCCAAAAAGACAGCCGTTGTTTCGGAGCACGAGGGTGTTGTGGAAATCAACACCGAAAAGAAGACCAGCCGTATCTCTATTATTTCTCACGATGTTCCCAAGGGACAGGAGCCTGTATATGAAATTCCTTTCGGTATGAATATTATCGTAAAGGACGGTCAGCACGTCAATGTTGGCGATGCGATGACCGAGGGCTTCCTCTATCCTCAGGATATCCTTCGTATGAAGGGCATCGATGCGGTATATGACTACATTGTGCGTGAGGTACAGCGTGTGTACCGCGGAGAAAAGGTAGAAGTCAACGATAAACACGTTGAGGTTATTACCCGTCAGATGACGCGCAAGGTGCGTATTGAGGATGCGGGCGACACGGATTTACTCTCCGGCACCACCACCGACGTGCAGGAGCTGAATGCCGAGAACGAGAAGATTATGGCTCGTATCGAGGCAGGCGAGCGCACCATTCGTCCCGCCACCGCAACGCCGCTGTTGCTTGGTATCACCAAGGCTGCCTTGAATACAGAGTCCTTCCTGTCCGCCGCTTC
This sequence comes from Clostridia bacterium, assembly GCA_017936565.1. Lineage (GTDB taxonomy): Bacteria > Bacillota > Clostridia > Oscillospirales > CAG-272 > UBA1740. The sequence goes on along the minus strand of JAGBFG010000048.1, from coordinate 8,381 downwards.
CTTCCAGGAAACCACTAAGGTTCTTACAGAGGCTGCTATCGCGGGCAAGATTGACAAGCTGCTCGGCTTGAAGGAAAACGTTATCATCGGTAAGCTCATTCCCGCAGGTACGGGCTTGACCAATTACCGCAATGTTGACATTTATGCAGGCGAAGAGGATTCGGACGGAATCATCGAAGATACCGCAGAAACCTTGACCGAACAAGACGCATAAAACAATCCACAAACGGATTTCGCAAGAAATCCGTTTGTTTTTTTGCAGTCCTGACCGAAGCCTATATGGGTTTTCGTTCAGGATTGCTTTTTTCTTTTTCTACCCTTTTTATGACAAAAAACGCCTCTATCCCTGTGATATACTTGGAAAGCGGAAAAAGAAAAGGCAAAAGAACAAGTAAAAGAGCAAGTAAAAGAAAGGAAGCGTTCGCTATCGCGAAGGCTATGGTCATATAGAATGAAGCAAACAACCATAGCGGCATTTGGCAAATATGCTTGCCAAGGAGACAGTCTTATCATCACGCTGACGGGGGAAATAGACCATCATGCCGCCGCATATTTACGGGAGGAGCTGGACTTGGCTATTTATAAATACAAGCCCAAAAACGTGATACTCGACTTTACAAGGGTGCCTTTTATGGATAGCTCGGGTCTTGGCTTGGCGGTTGGGCGGTATCAAAGCGCCAAAGCAACAGGGGCGACCCTTACCGTCAGGGTAGGGAAAAATCGCGTCTGCCAGCGCATTTTTCAAATGGCGGGACTAGAACGGTTAGAGGGGCTGTTTTTTGAGGCAACGCCCGAAGTAAAAGAAAAGGAAAGGAAAGTGCAATGAAAAAAGAGCTTTTGAATGAAGTAGCCATCCGCTTGCTATCCCTGTCGGTCAATGAAGGGGTTGCCAGAAGCATGGTGTCCTCTGCCGTTGCCACGTTAGACCCAACGATTGAGGAATGGTCGGATATCCGCTGCGCCGTTTCCGAGGCGGTTACGAACTGTATCGTTCACGCCTATCGGCAGACGCAGGGCGTGATATACATATCGGTTAAGCTGTATGCAGACAGGATCATACAAATCGAGGTCCGCGACAAAGGTTGCGGGATTGCCGATGTGAAGGAGGCAAGACAGCCCTTGTTCACCACGGACAGAGAAGGGGAAAGAAGCGGAATGGGCTTCTCCGTGATGGAAACCTTTATGGACACGTTAAAGGTGTATTCCCGTGTCGGAAAGGGAACGCGCGTGGTGATGCAAAAGAGACTGTCAAAGAGTGATGGCAGACGAAAAATATCAGGATAACCTGCGGTTGATTAAAAGCGCGCAAGAGGGAAATGAAGAAGCCTGTGAGCAGTTGATTTTGCTCAATACGGGTTTGGTTAAAAGCATTGCAAGCCGCTTTCTTGGCAGAGGAACAGATTTTGAAGACTTGACACAAATCGGGCATATAGGGCTTCTTAAAGCCATTCGCACCTTTGATTTGGCAAGAGGTTGCGCCTTTTCCACCTATGCCGTTCCCCTGATTTTCGGGGAAATCCGCCGCTTCTTGCGGGATGACGGACCTATCAAGGTTTCCCGTGTGCAAAAGCGCATGGGAGCAAGGCTTGCTGCCGAGCGGGAAAAAATGGCGAAGGAAGGAGAGTATGATGCCCCGATTTCTCTTTTGGCGGAGCGCTGTGGAATGACGCTGGAAGAGGCAAGCGAAGCTCTTGACGCCTTGCGTCCTATGCGCTCCCTCTCGGAATTGATTTACCGCGAGGAAGAAGGACGCACCTTAGAAAACACCCTCTATGACGAGGGCGAAACCGAGAAATCCTTTGACCGCATCGCGCTTTCCTCTGCCATTGCCAAATTGCCGGAGCTAAGGCGCAAAATTATTTTGCTGCGGTATTTCCGTGATTTTTCCCAAGAAAAAACGGCAAGAGCGCTGGGGCTTTCGCAAGTAAAGGTTTCCAGAGAAGAAAAGAAAATTCTGTGCTTTTTGCGGGAGCAGCTTTCTTGAAAAAACAAAGAAAGAGCTCCCCCTTTTTGTAGGCAAGAGAGAATGATAGGAACTCGTTTTAACGAGGTAAATTTTCCGGCGCACGTCAGTTGTGTTTCTCGCAATATTTGTATATTGCGTCGAAATCTAACCTCGTTCCCCGAAGAATTTTCTCACGTTAAAATTCGCCGAACTCACAAGCCTGCATTTTAAGATGATTTTGGTGCTTGGCGAATGCCGCCAAGTACCACTTGGCAAATGAGAAAAGTGCCGAAAGCGCTGAAAATGCAGGCTCGGGAGCGAGTTCGTATTATTCTCTCTTGCCTATGCGAAAAAACATTTTTTCAAAGGGCGCTGCTTATTTTTTTAAAAATTGTTAACTATATGTAAATAATGGAAAAAACACTTGATTTTCCGTGTATAAATGACTAAAATAGTTTTAGCACTCTAAAAGTATGAGTGCTAAAATGAAAGGTAAAAAAACTCACGGAGTGAGAAAAATAGGAGGAAAAAATATGAAATTGAAACCGCTTGCAGACCGCGTTGTTGTAAAAATGGTGGAAATGGAAGAAACCACCAAGGCAGGCATTTTGCTTCCCGGTTCCGCAAAAGAAAAACCGCAGGTGGCAGAGGTTGTGGCTGTCGGCCCCGGCGGAATAGTAGACGGCAATGAAGTGGTTATGACCGTCAAGGTTGGCGATAAGGTCATTACTTCCAAATATGCCGGAACAGAGGTCAAGTGTGACGGAACAGAATATAACATCGTTCGCCAAGGCGATATTTTGGCAATCGTTGAATAAATCACGAATAAAGAAAGAAGGAAAACAGAATGTCTAAGAATATTATTTACGGCAATGACGCCAGAAGCGCATTGCTTCGCGGTATTGACCAGCTTGCCAATGCCGTTAAAATCACCCTTGGTCCTAAGGGCAGAAACGTTGTTTTGGCAAAGAAATTCGGCGCGCCCCTCATCACCAATGACGGTGTAACCATCGCCAAGGAAATCGAGCTTGAGGATGCCGCTGAAAATATGGGCGCACAGCTCGTGCGCGAGGTTGCCACCAAGACAAACGATGCCGCGGGCGACGGAACGACCACCGCAACCATCTTGGCGCAGGCTATGATTTGCGAGGGTATGAAGAACGTAACTGCCGGCGCTAATCCTATGATTTTGCGAAAGGGCATCAGCAAGGCTACCGATGCCGCTGTTGCTTCCTTGATGTCTCACGCTAAAAAGGTCAGCGGAACTGCCGATATCGCGCGCGTTGGTACCATCTCCGCGGGAGATGAGGTCATCGGAACTCTGATTGCCGATGCAATGGAGAAGGTTACCGCTGACGGCGTTATCACCGTGGAAGAATCCAAGAGCGCTGAAACCTATTGCGAGGTCGTAGAGGGTATGCAGTTTGACCGCGGCTACCTCTCTCCCTATATGGTAACCGATACCGACAAGATGGAAGCCGTGATTGACGACGCTTACATCTTGATTACCGATAAGAAAATTTCCAACATTCAGGACCTGCTTCCTCTCTTGGAGCAAATCGTGCAATCGGGCAAGAAATTGGTTATCGTTGCTGAGGACGTAGAGGGCGAGGCACTGACTACATTGGTGCTCAATAAGCTGCGCGGCACCTTTACCTGCGTGGCTGTGAAGGCTCCCGGCTTTGGTGATCGCCGCAAGGAAATGCTCCGCGATATCGCCGTTTTGACGGGCGGTACCGTCATTACCGATGAGCTCGGTCTTGACTTGAAGGAAGCAACCATTGAGCAGCTGGGTAAAGCAAGACAGGTGAAGGTAACCAAAGAGAACACCGTGATCGTAGACGGCGCGGGAGACTCCGCGGAAATTCACAACAGAGTGGCACAAATCCGTTCTGCCATTGAAAGCACAACCTCTGATTTTGACCGTGAAAAGCTCCAAGAACGCTTGGCAAAATTGGCAGGAGGCGTTGCCGTGATTAAGGTCGGCGCCGCCACCGAAATGGAAATGAAGGAAAAGAAGCTCCGCATTGAGGACGCCCTGAACGCTACCAAGGCCGCCGTTGAGGAGGGCATCGTAGCAGGTGGCGGAACTGCCTTGATTAACGTCATTGCTGACGTGGAAAAGGTGTTGGCCGAAACCGAGGGCGACGAAAAGACAGGTGTTCGCTTGGTGATGAAGGCATTGGAGGTTCCTATGCGTCAAATCACCGAAAACGCAGGTCTTGACGGCTCTGTTATCATCGACAAAATCAAGAACAGCGGCAAAATCGGATACGGCTTTGACGCGTATAAGGAAGAATATGCCGATATGATGGAGGTGGGTATTGTTGACCCTGCCAAGGTAACCAGAAGCGCTCTGCAAAACGCCGCTTCCGTGGCAGCTACTGTTCTTACCACCGAGGTCGTCGTTTCGGATAAGGAAGAAGAGAAGCCGATGCCTGCCCCCGCTGGTGGAATGGGTGGCGGAATGGGCGGTATGTATTAAGATACCCCCTTGCCTGTAAAGGCAAGCGCCTATCTTACCCCCCAAAAAAACGAATAAAAGAAGACTGCTTTTCACAGGTTTTGTCTTCCAAAGTGGAACGCTCGGCAAAATTGCCGAGCGTTCTTTTCTATGTGTTTTTACGGTTTTATTCATAAAAACTTTTCATTTTCAACAAAAAAACATTTATTTTTCTATTTACATTGTGCAAAATGTATGATATAATAAGGGTGGTAAGAGAAATCTTGCCAATATGGTAAAAGGAGAAAATCAGAATGAAGATGATCATGACGGGTAGACAAATGACTGTCTATGAAAGCACGAAAGAGATGGCAGCAAAGAAGCTTGCAAAGTTTGAAAAGTTCTTTGATGAAAATGCCGAGATGACGGTGTCTTTCAGTCAAAGACACGGTTTGAATATGGTTGAAATCACCATTCGCGCGGAAGGGCTTATGTTCCGCGGCGAAGAGGGAAGTGATACTTTTGCTACCGCGATTGACTCTGCCATTGATGCCTTAGAGCGGCAAATCCGCAAAAATAAAACGCGCTTGGAAAAGCGTCTGCGTACGGGAATCCATACGGAAAATATTGAGGATGAGGGCGAAGACGAGTCGGAGTTCCATATTCGTACTAAAACCTTTGACGTGAAGCCGATGTCGGTAGAGGAAGCGATTTTGCAAATGAATTTGCTTGGGCATCAGTTCTTCGTGTTTACCGATGCCGAGGCGGGTGAAACCCGTGTCGTTTACCAAAGAAAAGGCGGCGATTACGGCTTAATTATCCCGACCAAATAAATCCTTTTATAAATAAAGCCAGAAAATAAATGTTTGTACCCGGAGAGGACCGTATGATTTCATACGGTTCTTTCTTTTTGAATTTTTTTGAATTTTTTGAAATAAAGAAAAATGCCAAAAAGATACATTGACTTTTTTTGAGGAATAAGGTATACTTACCTTGAAGAAGCATGTACAAAATCGGATAGGAAGGGAGGGGCAGCCGTGGAAGAAAAGCTGTTTCGGTTAAAAAGCGATTATCGTCCCACAGGCGACCAGCCGCAAGCCATTAAGGCGTTGGTTGACGGGTTGAACGCGGGAGAGCGGATGCAGACCCTGCTTGGCGTTACGGGCTCGGGAAAAACCTTCACCATGGCAAACGTCATTGCCGAGATGAACCGCCCCACCTTGATTTTGGCGCACAACAAAACGCTTGCCGCCCAGCTTTGCTCGGAATTTCGGGAATTTTTCCCCGAAAACGCGGTGGAATATTTTATTTCCTATTACGATTATTATCAGCCCGAGGCGTATATTCCGGGAAAGGATATCTATATCGAAAAGGACGCTCTCGTCAACGATGAAATTGACAAATTGCGGCATTCTGCCACATCCTCTCTTTTTGAGAGAAGGGATGTTATCGTGGTGTCCAGCGTTTCCTGTATCTATACGCTGGGAGACCCCCAAGAATACCAGAGCCTTCTGGTTTCCGTCCGTCCAGGGCAGCAAATGACAAGAGACTCCCTGCTTCGCCGCCTGGTGTCTGTTGGATATGAAAGAAACGATTTGAATTTTATCCGTGATAAGTTCCGTGTCAGAGGGGACGTGGTGGAGATTTTCCCCGCCTCTTCCACAGACACGGCTATCCGTGTTGAATTTTTTGGTGACGAGGTGGATAGAGTCAGCGAAATTCGGGTCCTGACAGGGGAAATTTTGCAGGTTTTGTCCTATGCCGCCATTTTTCCTGCCACGCACTACGCCGTTTCCGACGAGCGCAGGGAAGCGGGGCTTCGTGAAATCGAGCGGGAAATGAAGGAAAGGGCTGCCTATTTTCGAGCCGAAGGAAAGCTCTTGGAAGCCCAGCGCATAGAGGAACGCACCAAATACGATATTGAAATGCTAAGAGAGGTTGGCTTTTGCTCGGGCGTTGAAAACTATTCAAGGGTTTTAGCGGGCAGAGCCCCCGGCTCCACTCCCTATACGCTGCTCGATTATTTTCCACGAGATTTTCTCTTGTTTGTCGACGAATCTCACGTGACCTTGCCGCAGGTTAAGGGAATGAGCGGCGGGGATCGCGCCCGTAAAACCAATCTGGTGGAATACGGCTTCCGTTTGCCCTCGGCGTACGATAATCGCCCCCTGTTCTTTGATGAGTTTGAGGAAAAAATAGGACAAACGATATTCGTCAGCGCCACACCGGGACCCTATGAACGGGAAAATTCCTCTTCCGTGGCAGAGCAAATCATTCGCCCTACAGGGCTCTTAGACCCGAAAATTGACGTGCGCCCCATCGCAGGACAGGTGGATGATCTGATTGGCGAAATTAAAGAAACCACCGCCCGAGAGGAAAAGGTGCTTGTTACCACTCTGACGGTCAAAATGGCAGAGGAGCTGACCGATTATCTCAGCGGTCACGGTATTAAGGTAAAGTATATTCATCACACCGTAGAAACGATGGAGCGGCAGGAAATTATCCGTGATTTGCGGCTCGGCGTTTTTGATGTGCTGGTAGGCATCAACCTTTTGCGAGAGGGGCTTGATATTCCCGAGGTTTCCTTGGTGGCGATTTTGGACGCCGACAAGGAGGGCTTTTTGCGCTCCGCGTCCTCTCTTATTCAGACCATTGGTCGTGCCGCCCGCCACTCTAACGGGCGCGTGGTGATGTATGCTGATAAGGTTACGGATTCTATGAAGGTCGCCATAGAGGAAACGGCGCGCCGCCGCGCCATTCAAGAGGCGTATAATAAGGAAAACGGTATCACACCCGCCTCTGTTAAAAAAGCGGTCAGAGATTTGATTGAAATAGGCAAGAAGGAAGCCGCCGCTTCCGCTCCGCCCAAGGTGAAAAAGCTGTCCTCGGTGGAGAAGGAAAAATATATTGCGGAATTGACTGCCGAGATGAAGCGCGCCGCCGCAAGGCTTGAGTTTGAGCGCGCCGCGTATCTGCGGGATAAAATCAAGGAAGTGCGGGAGCAGGGATAACGTTCCCCAAAAGCAGTAAAGGAATAATATGAAAAACGAATTGGTTATACGGGGTGCGCGCACCCATAATTTGAAAAATGTCAGTCTGACGGTGCCAAGAGATAAGCTGATTGTTATGACGGGTCTTTCGGGGTCGGGAAAATCGTCCTTGGCGTTTGACACGATTTATGCAGAGGGGCATCGCCGCTTTGTAGAGTCCCTGTCCTCTTATGCTCGCATGTTCTTGGGACAGTTAGATAAGCCGGACGTGGATTTTATCGAGGGGCTCTCACCCGCCATATCCAAAGACCATAAAACAACGTCCAAAAATCCCCGCTCTACCGTTGGAACGGTAACGGAAATCTATGATTATCTGCGTCTGCTTTATGCGAGAATCGGTATTCCCCATTGCCCTGTCTGCAACAAGGAAATCCGCCAGCAGACAACAGAGCATATTTTGGAGCAGGTGCTGTCGCTTCCTGAGGGAGTGCGCTTTATGGTGCTCTCTCCCGTTGTCCGCGCCCAAAAGGGAACACACGAAAAAACCTTGGCGGATGCCCGACGTCAAGGATATGTGCGCGCGCAGATTGACGGCGCTATCTATGAGTTGTCCGAGGAAATCAAGTTAGATAAAAACCAAAAGCATAGCATCGATATTATCCTTGACCGCTTGGTCATACGCGAGGGAATAGGGACGCGTCTTTCCGACTCGTTGGAGAGCGCCTTGAAGCTTTCCGACGGACGCGTAAAAATATTAACGGTGCCAAGAGAGAATGAAAAGGAAGAGGAAATGGAGTTTTCCCAAAAATATGCCTGTGAGGAGCACGGCATTTCCTTTGGGGAGCTTGAGCCCCGTATGTTTTCCTTTAACAACCCCATCGGCGCTTGCCCTAAATGCGCGGGGCTTGGCTTTGAGCATTCCCTGTCACCCGAAAAAATCATACCCAATAAATCGCTTTCCTTACGGCAGGGCGCTATTTCGGTCAACGGCTTTAAGACAATG
>JAGBFG010000047.1 GCA_017936565.1 Clostridia bacterium | reverse complement strand
CTTGAAGGGGGCGTAACGGTTTTGGTTACGCATTTTGGATTAAATCCCGATGAGCAAGACAATGCTGCAAGGACGCTGGCTGCTAATTTGGTCGATGAAAAATGTATATTGATGGGGGATTTTAACGTTACCCCCGAAAACCCTGTTCTTGCGCCCATCAGGGCAAAAATGAAAGATACGGCAGACCTCTTTGATGCGCCGAAGTTAAGCTTTCCCTCGGATAAACCTGAGCAAAAGATAGATTATATTTTCGTTTCGCAGGACATTGAGGTCATGGATGCCGATATTCCACCCATCGTGGCGTCCGACCACCGTCCCCATACAGCAACGGTAAAGCAGTAAAAGACTTTGTCAAAACAGATTGAAAACAAAGTCTTGAAATAGAAAAACATAAAACAACATTCAAAAAAACATTCAAGAAAGAGGACGAAGAAGAAACCTTCGCCCTCTTTTTTTCTTCGTTTTTTGAAGAGCTATCACGCCTTTTTCCGTTATTTTTTTGACAATACTGGCTTGTAAGACGAAAAAGATGATAAAAAGCAGAAAAAACGCAAAAAAAGACGAAGAGAAAAGCAAAATGTCATATTTATATTGTTGAAATTTCGCGTTTTATCTTGACAGAAATTTGGTTATGATGTATAATAATAATGATAGAATAGCGAGTATTTTATCTTGAAAAGATAAAAGAAGTTCCAAATAAGGTTTTTGAAAATACACACGCTATATGCGGAAGTACAGAAAGCGAAATGTCATCATGGTTGAGAATAAAAAAATGATTTCTTTCAGTCCCCCGGACATCAGCGATCTTGAAATTGAAGAAGTTGTGGAAGCGCTGAAATCTGGTTGGATAACAACGGGGCCAAGAACAAAGCAACTTGAAAAGATGATTGCCGAATGGGTTGGTACGGATAAATGCGTATGTCTCAACTCTCAAACGGCATGCGCGGAAATGGCCCTTTATGTTATGGGAATCGGTGCGGGCGATGAAGTTATTACCTGTGCGTATACCTACACGGCTTCTGCATCCGTTATTGCGCATGTCGGTGCGAAGATCGTGCTGATAGATACACAAAAGGACAGTCTTGAAATGGACTATGATGCGTTAGAGGCAGCCATTAACGAAAATACAAAGGCGATTATCCCTGTTGACCTTGCAGGCATTCCTTGTGACTATGACAGACTTTTCAAAATTGTAGAGCGCAAAAAGCATCTCTTTGAGCCTCGTAATGAAATTCAGTCTGCGCTTGGCAGAGTGGCGATTATGGCAGACACGGCGCATGCTTTCGGCGCAAAATGGCACGGAAAAATGATTGGCTCTGTTGCCGATTTTTCAAGCTTCAGCTTTCATGCCGTAAAGAATTTTACAACGGCAGAGGGTGGCGCTTTGACATGGAGAACCATCCCAGGGATCAGCAACGAGGATGTTTATAAGAAGCTTCAATTACTTAGCCTTCACGGGCAGTCCAAGGATGCTCTCGCCAAGACCAAGCTCGGCGCGTGGGAATACGATATTGTAGGTACATATTATAAGTGCAATATGACGGATGTTGCGGCTGCCATCGGGCTCAAACAGTTTGAGCGTTATCCCGATATGCTATGTCGCAGAAAAGATATAATTATGAAGTACGATGCCGCCCTCAGGCCTCTCGGTGTGGAAACGCTTGACCATTATACAGACGAATGGGAATCTTCAGGGCACTTGTATTTGACACGTATCCCCGGTATTACCCTTGAACAGAGAAACGAAATCATCATAAAGATGGCAGAGCGGGGTGTCGCTTGTAATGTGCATTATAAACCGCTTCCTATGCATACGGCATATAAGAATTTGGGCTTTGATATTAAGGACTATCCCAATGCGTATGCCCATTTCGCGAACGAAATCACTCTGCCGCTACATACCTGCCTGACGGATGAGGACGTGGCTTATGTGATTGAGCAATACGTAGAGGTTTTGAAGGAGTACATATAAGTGAAAATCGTCAAATGGGAACAGCTTCCGCCGGAAATGCAGACCGAGAAAGTCAGAAGATATTATGACATTCTCGCGAAGAAAAAAGTCGGCTTGTTTTTCAAAAGAACGTTTGACCTTATAGTGTCCTTAATTGCACTGATTGTTCTATCTCCTGTTTATCTGATTTTAGCGATTGCTATCAAGATTGATTCTAAGGGCCCGGTGTTTTATCGTCAGGAACGAGTTACTCAATACGGCAAGCGCTTCCGTATTCATAAATTTCGTACAATGGTTCAGAACGCAGACAAGGGATCCCAAGTGACGGTGAACAATGATAGCCGTATCACCCGTGTGGGTAAGGTTATCCGTAATTGCAGATTGGATGAGATTGCGCAGTTAATAGACGTTATCCAAGGCACGGTTACGTTGGTTGGTGTGCGTCCTGAGAGTCCCAAATTTGTTGCTGCGTATACGGATGAAATGATGGCTACTCTGCTTCTTCCCGCAGGTGTTACGAGTCTTGCGAGTATCTACTATAAGGATGAAGCAAAGCTTCTTGATGGCGTAGAGGATACGGACAAGGTATATATCGAAAAGATACTTCCCGAAAAGATGTACTATAACCTTAAAGGAATTGAACAGTTTAGCTTTTGGGGTGATATTAAAGTGATGTTTATGACCGTGTTTGCGGTATTGGGCAAGGAGTATAAGGGAGAACACGAAGAGGTAGTCCAAGAAAAAGAGGAAATTGAAGTATGACAGAAGAAATAATAGTTTCGGTGATTATTCCCCTTTTTAATGAAGAGAGATATGTTAGTAATTTAATCGATTCTCTTACAAAACAAACATATCCCATTGAAAATATGGAATGGATATTCGTTGACGGCAATTCGAGCGACGGAACAGTAACACTCATCGAAAACTATATTTCAACAGGGAAGTATCCTATTATATTGTTTCATAATAAAAAAAGAAAAACGCCGTATGCCTTAAATATGGCAATAGAAGAAGCCAAAGGGAAATATATCATTCGGCTTGATGCACACTCCTATTTTTATCCTGACTACATAGAAAAATGTGTATATTACTTGGATACAACAGACGCCGACAATGTTGGTGGAATAGCGGAAACAGAGGCCACAGGCTTTAAGGGGCAAGCAATCGCAAAAATGCTTTCGACTAAGCTCGGTGTAGGCGGATCTGATTTTAGAGTTGGAGACGGCAATTGCTTTGTTGATACAGTTCCGTTTGGCGCTTTTAGGCGAGAGGTTTTTGAGCGAGTTGGACTGTTTAATCCCAAACTGCTTCGAAGCGAAGATAATGATATGAATGCAAGAATTCGCCAAAGCGGAGGAAAAATATGGCTTGCCGAGGATATACGGTTTAAGTATTATTGCCGCGATACGTTTAAGGGCATTTTGAAAATGGCATTGCAAAACGGAAATGCATTGTTTTTTACCTTGAAAGAGAACCCAAAGGCGATGAGTGTGCGGCACTTTGTTCCGTTTCTTTTTCTGCTTTCTTTGATTGTTATGCCGATACTTTCTATCGTAGTACCATACATCGGCTATATTTTCATGCTTGAAATATTGCTATATTTATCGATTGATGTTTTTTATTCGTTTTTTAATAAAACTCCCCAGTATGGACTAATAACCCTTTGGTTATACCCAGCGTTCCACATAGTATACGGCTTGGGATCGTTATTAGGACTTTTTGGTATATCACTGTATTGACAATGCACTGGAGTATGGAGGAATTTATGATAGAAAAAAAGTATAAGGTTGGATATACAACGGGTGTTTTCGATATGTTTCATATTGGACATCTGAATATTCTTAAAAGAGCAAAAGAACAATGCGAATACTTAATTGTAGGAGTTTCTACCGACGAAACTGTTGAAAGCTATAAACATAAGACGCCCGTAATCAAGTTTGAAGAGAGATGCGCTATCGTGGAAGCTATCAAATACGTTGATAGAGTAGTACCTCAAACCTCTATGAACAAAATGGATGCTTACAAGGAATTGAAATTTGATGTTTTGTTTCATGGCAGCGATTGGCAAGGAAGCGATATGTATGAAAAAATCATACAAGATTTTGCTGCTGTTGGGGTGGATGTTATTTTCTTCCCCCATACTGATGGAATAAGCTCAACCTTAATTCGGGAAAAGGCGAACAAGTGATGAAAAGAATTGATTCCATTGTCCACTTAGAGCAAAAATGTACGGGCTGTATGGCATGTGTAGATGCTTGTCCTGTTAATTGCATCTCTTCTATGGTAGGAAAAGATGGCTTTCTGTATTCCGTCATAGAGGATTCAAAATGTGTGGGTTGCGGGAAATGCTATTCTGTTTGCCCAATTGAAACAAAGAAAAAACATGGGGAAGAGCAGCGTTTGTTTGCGGCTTACGCAAAGGATTCCGCAAAACAGAACAACGGATCCTCGGGTGGTATCTTTGAATTGCTGGCCAATCATTTTTTGAAGCAAGGATATTTTGTTTGCGGTGCGGCTTTGGACAACTTGACATTAAAGCACCGCGTTGTTCGGGGCGAAGAAGAAATTAAGCCGCTTTTAAAATCCAAATATATTCAATCCAATATGGAAGGGATATATGAGGAAATTCTCGGCTTGCTTGAAAAAGGAGAAAAGGTCTTCTTTTGCGGTACACCATGCCAGGTTTCAGCGCTTCTCAATTCTGCGTCGAAAGCTAAGCGGGAATTGTTGTTCACGGCAGATATCATATGTCACGGTGTTCCGTCTCAAAAAGTGTTTGATGAATATATTGATACTCTCAAAAGAAAACACGGCGGCGAGATTTCGGATTTCTCCTTTCGAATTAAGGATAACCGATATAAGCACGCACATGGATATTCGTACAAGGTAATAAAGAACGGTAAGACTCGTGTTGTAAACGGAATTTATACAAGTTCATCCTTTTATAATGCCTTTAAGAAGTATCTAATCTTTCGCAACAGCTGTTACGATTGTCGTTATGCAACTCTTGATAGAGTTTCGGATATTACGCTTGCGGATTTTTGGGGCATCGAAAAATATGATTTTAAGGGGAGCGTTGATGCCGGTGTTTCCATGATCGTTACGAACACGAAAAACGGTCTTGATGCTTTTTCCGCACTAGAAGAAAAGATTGTGTATAAGGAATTTCCCGTGCAATACGGTGTGGATTCCAACCATTGCTTGACACACACGACCCGAAAACCCAAGAAAAGAGATGCCATAATTGAAGAACTGGCGATGAACGGATATGAAACGACAGCCAAAAAATACTTTGGCTGTGGGATAATCCATAGGCTTTATTGGTGGATTCCACCGTCCGCCCGAACGTTTATCAGAAAAATGAGAGGGAAATGAATGATGTATACCTATATGCGAAATGACACTCCCGATGAGTGGGGGATCAAAAGGCTTCAGGAAAAAATATTGGAGATTGCTGTCTATGTAGATAAATTCTGTGAGGAAAACGAAATTCAGTATTGTCTTATGGGTGGCTCTGCTTTGGGTGCGATTCGTCACGGTGGCTTTATCCCGTGGGACGACGATTTGGATTTCTTTATGACGCCCGATAACTATGAAAAGTTTGCAAAAGCGTTTGAGGAAAAGGGAGACAAGGATAAATTTTTCTTAGAACCGTTTGGACATTTCGATAATATGGTTACGCTCGGTAAGGTTCGTGCTAAGAATACGACCTATATTGAAGAAAGCCTGTTGGATTATCAAATTTCACATAATTTGTATTTGGATATTTTTATTCTTCATACCTGCCCGGAAAATACACTGCAACGTAGACATCAGTATATTTGGGCGAAATACGTAGTGGCGAAGGCACAGTCTGTTCGTGATCTTTCCCGGTATGGTTTCGCGCTCAGAACGGCGCTTCGAGTCCTGAGGTGTTTTCCGCGGTTGTTCCTGGTCAAGCACGGCTTGAAGCAGGTTTATAAATACAGAAATAAAAAGTCAACCTTGTATTGCAATTATCTTGGAAAGGCCAAATATAAAAAAGGAACGTATAAAAGAGAATGGTTTGAAGAAACCAAACGTGTTCCCTTTGAAAACGTAACTTTGAACGTGCCTGCCGGCGTAGAAGATTTTTTGCGTGAAAGATTTGGAGATTATATGAAAATCCCGAGCCTTGAACAGATTCGCCGCGAACAGCACGCAGGAACTTGGGATACAGAAAAGGATTATAAGGAATATCTGAAAACTGAGCCTAAATTATCGGGCAAATATGTATTTTAATTTAGGAGATAAAAATGAGCAAGGTTGAAGTGTTGGTGGCTTGTATGCACCAAAGTGATGATAGCCTGTATACACAGATGAATTTGCACACCGATGCGGTTTTGGCAAATCAATGCGATACATACGGTTATGCGGAATATGTGCAGCCTGACGGCAACACCGTAAAACTGGTATCCACAAAAGATCGCGGCGTTGGGAAGAATCGCAACAAGGCATTGATGTACGCAACAGGCGAGTATATCATGTGCTCCGATCAGGACATGATATATGTTGACGATTATGCCACGATTGTGGAGCAAGCTTTTGAAAAATGCTCCAAGGCTGATATCATCGTTTTTAATTTGGAGTATCTTAACCGCTTTACTCCAGCAAGAAAGTCGGACACAAGGTTTAAGCGCGTGCATTTGTGGAATTGTATGCGCTATGGTACAGCACGCGTGGCTATGCGCAGAACCTCTGTGGAAAAGGCTTGTCTCAGTTTTTCTACACTGTACGGTGGAGGCGCTAAATATTCTTCAGGTGAGGATTCGCTGTTTATAAGAGAAGCTATAAGAAAAGGCTTGAAAATGTATACCTCTCCCGTTACTGTTGCCAAGGTTAAACAAGAGGCGTCCTCATGGTTTTGCGGCTATACCGAAAAATATTTTGTGGACAAGGGTGTTCTTATCGCCAATGCTTTCCCTGTATTAAAGCATCTCCTGGTGTACTATTTTGCCTACGGTATGCGCAATTTGTCTAAGGAATTTGGTTTTAGAAAAATATGTAAGCTGATGAAGAAGGGCTATAAAGAATACAAAAAAATGTGAGGCAGATATGATGCAAAAAATAATTGTAACAGCAGATGATTACGGTATGTGTGACGTTGTGGATAAAGCTATCGATGCAGGCATAGAAAACGGAATCATAACAACGACGAATGTTATGCTAAATATGGAGACCCTACACAATGCCAAGGATCTGCGCGCAAGATATCCTCACATTTCGGTGGGCGTGCACTTTAACGTGACCACGGGTAAGCCGGTAGGCGATCCAAAGGAGATTCCAACGCTTGTGAATGAAAATGGATCTTTTTGGACAATCGGTGAGTTTAAAAAACGCTACAGCAAACGACTGATTTCGCCGGATGATTTGGAAAGAGAGCTTGAGGCGCAGTGTGCGTTGTTTGAACAAACCTGTGGCACGGCTGATTATTGGAATACACACGAAAATTCCTCGTTGCACACGAAAGCCTTTAAGGTATTTGAAAAAGTAGCGAAGAAGCATGGTATAAAGGCGACCAGAACCTTTCAGCGAGTATATTTTGATAAGCATGGATTAAGCCTTAAAACTGAACTCAGAGAATTTTTAGTCAAAAATTTTTTCAATCTTTGGTTTACGAATATCAGAAAGACATTCAAGATGCCTACGGCAAGAGTCGTAAGCTTTGATAAAATCAGCAAGACAGAGGGCGACATTTTGATGAATGCCCTGAAAAAAGATGGCAGACAGCTCATTGAAGTGGTGTTTCATCCCGCAACAGTGGCAGATAGCCCGTATTTCGGAAACATCTCAACAGAAAGAGTGAAGGAATACGAATTTGTATCGTCTAAGGACGTTTACCAAAAATACAAGGCAAACGGATTTGAGTTTGTGAGCTTTGGAGAATTGAAATGAGAAAAATAAAGATTGCAATAGGGAAGATTATATATGTTTTGATCGCCAAGCACCTTCCTGTTTCGTACCAATTTTTAGGAAGAGGCGCTAAGTGGCTACGAAAGATATGCGGCAAGCTCATTCTCCAAAAATGCGGTAAAAAGGTGAATATTGAGCACGGTGCCGTTTTTTCCTCTCATGTTTCTTTGGGGGATAATTCGGGTATTGGCGTCCATGCTTCGTTGACGGGGAGCGTAACCATCGGTAAAAATGTTATGATGGGACCGCATTGCACGTTTTACAGTCGTAACCATGCCTTTGACCGTTTGGATATTCCTATGTGTGAGCAAGGCTTCAAGGAAGAGAAGCCTATCGTGATTGGCGATGATGTATGGATTGGAGGCCACGTTATTTTCCTTCCGGGCGTCCATGTGGGTAATGGCGCAATCGTTGGTGCGGGAGCTGTGGTAACAAAGAATGTACCCGAATATGCCGTTGTCGGTGGCAATCCCGCAAAGGTTATAAAGTATCGAAACGAGCAAGTTGAAATCAGCGGAGAGATATAGTGAAAAAAATCATTATTGTAATCAACAATCTTGAAACAGGCGGCGTACAAAAAAGTTTGTTGAATCTATTAAAAGAGATTCATCAGAAATATGATGTTACGCTGTTGAGCTTTTTTGGAAACCAAGAATACCAAAGGGATATTCCTGAAAACGTGAAGGTCAAGATTTTGAAATCTCCCTTTAAGCATCTGGGTATGTCCAAAAAGGACACAGCAGGCAAGCCGTTTCTATACCTTGCCAGAGCCGTTTGGGTCTTTTTGACAAAGGCTTTTGGTCGTTCTTTCGTGATGCGGCTGATGGGATTGTTCCAACCAAGAATAAAAGGGTATGATTGCGCAATATCGTATTTGCATGAAGGCCCACAGAAAAACCTGTATGGCGGTTGCAATGAATTTGTTTTGCGAAAAGTACAAGCACTCCAAAAAATCGCTTGGTTGCACTGCGATTTTGGTCTTTGCGGCGCGAACAACGAGCAAAGCCGAAAAATATATGCGAGATTTGATAAAATCGTGGCTTGCTCCGAGGGGTGTCGCCGAGCATTCATAAACTGCATGCCCGAGCTTGCCGAAAAAACGGCGAGTGTGCGTAATTGTAACGATTTTGAGCAGATAAGAGAGCTTGCGAAAAACGCGGTTACATATGAAGACGGATTTTTGAATATCGTAACCGTGGCGCGTTTGTCCGAGGAAAAGGGAATTGAGCGTGCGCTTGCGGCGCTTGCGGTCTGTGTGGCCAAGGGTTATAGGCTTCGATACCATATTGTTGGTTCAGGCGACCAGGAAAGCAAGCTGAGAAATATTGTTTTGGAAAAGTCGCTCACGGAAACGGTTTTCTTTTACGGAAATCAAAAAAATCCGTATCCGTATATAGCAAATGCCGATTTGTTTTTGCTGCCATCCTATCATGAGGCAGCCCCCGTTGTGTTTGATGAGGCTGCGTGCCTGGGTGTTCCCGTTTTGGCTACGCAAACAACCTCGACAGAGGAAATGATAATGCAAAGCGGAAATGGCTTTGTGTGTGAAAATTCCGATGTAGGAATCCAACATGGCTTAGAAGAAATACTTGCCGATCCGCAAAAATTAAATGAAGTACGGCAACATATAAAAGAAAAAGAGTTTGGTAACCAAAGTATTGTGGGAAAATTTGACGCCTTGTTCGCCTGAGAGGGTATTGGAAGGATTGATTTTCTCGTGAAATGTAGAACAGAAGGATAGTCGGGAAAATGCGAATTGAGAAAAAAAACATAACAAAAACGCTTATCTTAATTATGTTTAATGTGTTGTTAACTACCGTCGCACAGATGTCGGGTAGTCTTGTTTTCATCGCAATCGCTATGCTGACCTATATGTTCACCATGCTTATCTCGGACGATGAAACGGTTTTTCCTTTAATCCTGTTCTTTTTGCCGTGGTCGCCTATATTGAAATTGTCTCCGTCCTCTATTTCTTTCTATTCGGTTACTACAATCCTTTTGTTCTTGAAATATTTTATTCGACGGCCAAAATTCAATGTCAAGATCGTCTTCTCTGTTTTGGGGCTGTTTGTTATTACGTTGTTTTCTAAAATGATTCACGGATACGGGATAGCGCCAAGTTATTTTATGTTCTTGGTTATGCTGGTTGCCTTCCCGTTTATGTTCGAAATTATAAGGGAAAAGGTCAATTTTGAGCTTTGCGTCCAGTTTTTTTCTGTGGGTATCATTTTGGCAACCTTGGTGTCCTTGCTGTACGGATCAAGTCCAAATATGATTCAGTATGTAAAGGTTTTACAGCAAGAAAATTTAGGTGTTACAAGATTGTGCGGCTTTTATGCTGACCCTAATTTTTATTCTGCGCAGATTGTGACGGCGTTTGGCGGTCTTTTGCTGGTAATAACCAAGAGGAGAAAAAAAATACTTTTAGAAGTGGTTTTTGCGATTTTGCTGGTTATTTGCGGCTTGATTTCTCTCTCAAAAAGCTTTTTACTTTGTATGCTCATCGTTTTGGCGCTTTGGCTTTTGGCGTTGCTACGTTACAGACCCTCTAAGATGGTAGGTGCAGGCTTTGTTATAGCGTTAGTGGCAGTGGCTCTTGTTGCCAGCGGAGCACTTGATGATATTATTCTGCAATATATGATACGGTTTGGCGAAGCGACAGACGCGTCATCGTTAACCACAGGACGAACTGATCTCGGGATAGAATATATAAACTTTATGGTTGATCACCCCATGGATTTCTTTTTTGGACAAGGCTATACAAGCGTTTTTAACGGCGTGCGCAAGGGTAGCCATAACACCTTGATCCAAGCTTTCTATCAGCTTGGTCTTTTGGGGCTCGTAGGCCTTACTTCTTGGCTTGGCGCCTTCAAGACAAAGACAAAGTTAAAGCAAAAAAGCAACGGTTTGCTGAGTATCGTTTGGCTTGTAGCTTGCTTTTCTATGTGGGTGGGACTTGACATGATGTTTTTTGACGATTTATTTGTCAATATCACCTTGCTTGTTTTTGGAAGTCACTATATTTCAAAAATTTTTGATTCCGATGCTTCCGTTTAGGCGTCCTTGGCGGAATATCAAAGCATAAAAGAAAAAACAAAGGACCAAAGGTTTTATGAAAAAGATTTTGATTGTTAGCGAACACTTTTATCCCAATAATATCACTGGTGCTCGGCGCCCTACTAAGATCGCCAAAAAATTATATGAGCTTGGCTATTCCGTTGATGTTTTCGCGCGGTATGGCGCAGAAAACAGCTCAGATATTTGTGATCATTTGTTTTCCTTTGATACGCTAAAAAGCGGCAATACGGCGAGCGCATCCGTATCGGCGAAAAGAAAACACGGAAAGCTATATGAAGCGCTTTATCATCTGATAACTCCGATAAATATCCTGCGCAATGCAAAGACCGTACGAAAGGAATTCGCGAGGTTGCTTGCGGAAAATAGCCATTTAAGAGAAACAAAATATGACGCTGTATTTTCTTCCTTTGGTCCGCTTTCTTCGCTTTTGTGTGGCTTATATTATAAAAAAACACATCCGAAAACCAAATGGATCTGTGATTTCAGAGACCCTGTAATCGTCAAATATATTTCCAAGCCTTGGAGACCGCTGTTTCGCAGATATGAAAAAAAGGCGTGCAAGCGCGCCGACGCTATTGTGGCGGTGTCCAACGGTTATCTTGAACGAATTTGCAAGGGGAAATACGCAGAAAAGGCGTTTATGATTCCCAATGGCTATGATGTGGACGATACGGTCTTTGCCGCAGAGGCAGAAGTATCAAGTGAGAAAATGAGGATTACTTACGTAGGCGCGCTTTACGGAGGAGACCGCGATTTGTCTGTATTGTTTCGGGTCATCCACGAGCTTGTTTGCGAAGGAATGCTTAACAAAAATAAGATCTGCGTTTCTTATGCGGGAAACGAATATTCCGTGATGCAAGAGCAGGCAGGAAAGTATGATCTTAAGGATGTTTTGGAAGATTGCGGTATGTTATCGAGAGACGACTGCTTGAAGTTGCAGTTTTCTTCGCAGCTTCTATTGCTTTCTACTTGGAATGATACGGACGAGTACGGGGTATTTCCTGGAAAATTTTTGGAGTATATGCTGATAAACAAGCCCATCGTTTCCATCACAAACGGTGATCTGCCAAACGGCGAGGTTACACGAGTTGTTCGGGAAGGAAATTTTGGTGTAGCTTATGAAACAGCTTGTGACGGTGAGGATTACCCGAAGTTGAAGGAATATATAAAGGAATGCTATAACGAATGGGTGCAGAAAGAAAGCATCACACATTCTCCTAAAAAAGAAGTTTTGGAAAGGTATGATTACAAAACCGTTATTCAAAGGATTGAGGATTTAATAAATGGCTGATTTACAAACATCTCGCACCGGTAACGATGCCATAAAGCTTACCGCTTCCAAAGTCATCGTTATGTTGGTGAGTTTGGTTTCAAGTATGCTGCTTTCGCGCTTTCGTACTCTGATCGAGTATGGAACCTATTCGCAGATACTTATGGTAATCAATCTTGTTTGTTCCTTGCTTATGCTTGGATTGCCAAACAGTATAAATTATTTTTTGGCAAAGGCACAAGACCAAAATGAGAAAAACAAATTTTTATCGGTTTATTATGCACTCAATACGCTTCTGAGCTTTGTCATTGGCTTAGTGCTGGTATTGACCATTCCTTTGATAGAAGGCTTTTTCAAAAATGAGCTTATCAGAAGCTTTTGGTTTTTCTTGGCGCTCTATCCTTGGACCAAAATTATTATGTCCAGTATAGAAAACTTTCTAATCGTATATCAAAAAACCACGATGTTGATCATATATAGGGTGGCTAACAGCATTGCCTTGCTTGGCGCAATCCTGATCGTCCAAGCTTTCCATGGCGATTTTATGCAGTATATGCTGCTATTTTTGGCAACAGAGATTGTCTTTACGGTATGGACATATATTCTTGTTAAGCAAAGCAGCCCTGCCTTTAAGTTAGGGTTCGATAAAAAGCTTATACTTACTATTTTTAAGTTTTCAATACCGATAGGCTTGGCGTCTACTGTTGGTACACTTAATATTGAGCTTGGCAAATTGGTGATCACTTCATTTTTGTCTACCGAGGATCTTGCAGTTTATACGAATGCCTCAAAGGAACTACCGGTGACGATTATTGCCACATCCATGACCGCGGTTTTAATGCCAAAGATTGTCAGGCTGTTACAGCATGAAAAAAAGGAAGAAGCGATACATTTGTGGAATAGCGCAACCGCCATTTCCTTTGCTTTTTTGTGCATCATAGCCGTTGGTTGCTTTGTATTTGCTCCTGAGGTGGTTACGATTCTTTACTCAGAAAAGTATCTCGGAGGCGTTGGAGTCTTCCGTATATATTGTTTGGTCCTGTTGTTCAGGTGTACTTATTTTGGTATGATGTTAAACGCCACAGGAACAACCAAGCCGGTGTTTTACAGTTCGGTTGGATCGCTTCTTTTGAATATTTCACTAAGCTATGTTTGTTTCTTTATATTTGGATTTATCGGTCCTGCGGTTGCTACACTTTTATCCACGGTCACTATGGCATTGTATCAGCTGATTTATACATGCAAAAAACTTAATATTCGTTTCCGTAGCATTTTCCCGTGGAAACAATGTGGGATTTATCTTGTTATAAATGCAGTGCTGGGCGTGGCTTTCTATTCCGCTAAGGTCTTTCTGTGTAAAATAACAGCTATAAATCCCTTGCTTATTGCGATATGCATGGGTTGTGTTTGGGCTGCTGTTTTTGCTATTATAATTTTTAGGTCCATAAAAAATCAATGGTATTTTCTCAACAAGGAAAGGTAAGGATATGAAAAAAATAGGAATTCTAACCTTCCATAGAAGCATAAATTACGGGGCTTTTATGCAAGGTTATTCCCTGAGCCGTCAAATAAAAAAGCGTTTTCCCGAAGCGAAAGTGGAAATAATCGATTATACAAGCGCTATTATGGAAAACATCTATAAACCTCATTTGACCCTGAGTTCGCTTAGACATCCGCTGTCAACCTTACTGAAAAACAGGCAACGGAAAAAATTTCATCAAAGCTTGAAATCCTTGCCTCTCTCTCAAAAGCATATATGCAGCGACGGAAATACCGCCGAGGTGCTGTCTGCCTACCAGGACGATTATGATATCTTTGTTGTAGGTAGTGATGCAGTGTGGAATTGGTGCAAGAGAGGCTTCCCCAATCCTTATCTTATCAATTTTGAAAAAGATGTTGTGAAAATGAGCTATGCGGCATCGGCTTTCGGTATGGGAAGGGAATATGTTGGCGAGCGCGAAAAAGAATATTTTGGACACTCGCTTCAAGGATTTTCCTTTATCGGTGTGCGTGACACCTATACAAGCGAGCTCGTAAAAGAGATTTGTCCTTCATGTGCGCCCACCTTTACCTGTGATCCAACTGTGTTTTTAGATATCGATGATGTTTACAGTGAAATCGGGCTGACACGCGAGGCGTTTAGAGAATACATTTATACGAGATTTAAGATTCCTAAGGAGAAAAAACTGATTGGTCTTATGGGAGCGCCTGAAGCGCTCATAGACCGCTTAAAAACTGAATGCGGCAAAGAATATGTCCTTGTTGGGCTTTACCACGGGACGAAAGGCGCAGATGTTCAGATAGTAGATATAAACCCATTTGAGTGGGCGGCTGTTTTCGGTCTTTTTGATTTGACGATCACAAGCTATTTTCACGGCACATTGCTTTCGTTGCGGAATAATACGCCTGTCATTAATGTGGATTTTGGTGAATTCAGTAAGAAATACGAAGGAAAAATACACGATGTTATGCGTCGTATGGATCTGCTTGAATGTCATTTCAATGACCGCAAAGCTGTTGAAAAGATGTTAGAACAGGTAAAAACTGTTATTTCAAAGAGAGATGAGTATTCAGAAAAGATAAAAACAAATCTCGAAAAACTGGAAAAGTCCTCAGAGGTCTTTTTTGAAAAAATGGAGGAACTTATAAAATGAAATACATAAAGGCCGGTTGGAGTGCAGTAAAAAAATTTTTTGCGATGATAATCGGATACCTTTTTTATAAGCCTAAATATCTAAAAGGAAAATATTTTTCAAAGCTCTTTTATTCCGACGGGTGGAGATGGGTTATGGAAACGGTTTTTATGCAGAAAATCGTAGGCATCAATCGTCGGGTTCCTTTTCCGGTTTCGTTTAGGGCAACGGTTTGTAATTGGCAAAACATTGAGTTTGATCTTGACAACATAACCATTTTTCAAAAAGCAGGCTGTTATTTTCAAGCAACGGATAAGAGCAAGATAAAGTTTGGAAAAAATTGTTATGTTGCATGCAATGTGGCAATTATCACGGCAAATCATGATTTCAATGACCTGAGCAAGCACAGCGAGGCGAAGGATGTGGTGATTGGTGAGAATTCATGGATTGGCTTTGGCTCGGTCATTCTCCCAGGTGTGCATCTTGGTGATCATACAATCGTTGGTGCGAATTCCGTGGTCGCCAAAAGCTTTCCAGAAGGGAATTGCGTGATTGCGGGCAATCCTGCCAGAGTGATAAAAACTATTCCCCCCTATGGAGCGAAAAACAATGAAGAAAATACTTGAAGAACCGTTGCAGTGCGTCGGCTGCGGCTCGTGCGTGGCCATCTGTCCGACTGCGAGTATTTCTATGAGAACCAAAGAGGGCGGTTTTTTATATCCCGAAATTGATCAAAGCACCTGTGTTTCTTGTGGGAAATGCCGTAATGTGTGTCCTGTTCTTGCCGAAAAGGCGAAGAAAGAACCAAGACAGTGTTACGCCCTCGTTGACAATCGAGAAGCATCACGATTGAAATCTGCTTCGGGCGCTGCTTCGATTCTTTTTGCGGAGCAGATTCTTGAAGAGGGCGGAGTTTTTTGTGGCTGTCGGTTGGATGAAAGTCTAAGAGCGGTTCATGACGTTACCGACGCGCTTGATACGCTGGATCTTTATCGTGATTCAAAGTACGTTCAAAGCGATATGTCATTGGCTTGGCCAAAAATCGATGCTGCCTTAAAGCAAGGAAAAAAAGTATTGGTTTCAGGTGCTCCTTGTCAAATTGCCGCAGTAAAAACGCGATTTGGTGACCGCGAGGAGCTTATAACCTGCGACTTTGTTTGCAGCGGTGTTCCAGATCCAAGTGTGTTTGAGCTGTACAAAAAAGCATTGGAAAAAGAACAAGGAAAAGCAATCCAATCATTTTATTTTCGAGATAAAACAAACGGTTGGAAAAAGAGCAATATTCGAGTGGTATATGATGACGGTAGCGAGCAGATTATTGAGCGTAAAAATAGCGATTATTTTAGGCTGTTTGGAAACAATCTGTTTTTCCGTGATTGCTGCTATAATTGCCGTTTCAAGAACTTTAATACAAGCGCAGATTTGACGGTTGGCGACTATTGGGGAATAGAACGGTTATATCCTGAAATCGATGATGACAAAGGGTGTTCCTTGGTGATTGTAAATACCGAAAAAGGAGAAGCATTGCTGTCCTCGATTTTGAACAAAGCCACGGTTTGGCAGACTCCATTGGCTTTTGCGATTGAAACACACCCCAAACTGGAAAAAAGCATACCGAAAAGTGCCTACCGCGGCTTGTTTTACAAGCATTATAAAGGTGACGAGAAATCGTTGCAGAAAGCCATAAAGCGTAGTATGGGACATTCGATTTTGGATAAAATTATTCGAAAAATAAGTACAATTAAATGAAGGAGAGACAAAAAATGATTAACGTAATTGGACTTGGCTACATAGGCTTGCCTACCGCCTTGATGTTGGCTTCCCACGGTGTAGAGGTGGTTGGAACCGACTATAATAAGGAGCTTGTTGCCACGCTGAATGCAGGGAAAACTACTTTTAAGGAGGATGGCTTGGACGAGCTTTTTGCCGACGCCGTAAAAGCAGGTATTAAATTTTCCACAGAATACCAAGTAACAGACACATATATCGTTTCTGTTCCTACCCCTTATGATAAGTTCAGCAAGAAAGTGGACGCTTGCTATGTCGTTTCCGCTGTCAATAGTGTTATGGAGGTTTGCCCTAAGGGCGCAACTGTTGTTGTTGAATCTACCGTTTCTCCCGGAACCATTGACAAATATGTTCGCCCCGCTATCGAAGAAAACGGCTTTGTCATCGGGAAGGACATCAATCTTGTTCACGCACCTGAGAGAATTATTCCCGGTAATATGGTTTATGAGCTCTTGCACAATAACCGTACCATCGGCGCTGACTCTGCCGAAATTGGTGAAAAGATAAAGGCGCTGTATGCGTCCTTCTGTCAGGGAGATATCGTGGTAACCGACATCCGTACCGCTGAAATGACCAAGGTCGTCGAAAACACCTTCCGTGCAGTTAACATTGCGTTTGCCAATGAGCTTGCCAAAATTTGTCGTCATGATAATATGGATGTATATGAAATTATTAGAATATGTAATATGCATCCCCGTGTCAATATTCTTCAACCCGGTCCTGGTGTTGGCGGTCACTGTATTTCTGTTGACCCATGGTTCCTCGTTGGTGATTATCCGAGTCTTGCGAAAGTAATTGATGAATCTATGAAAACAAACGACAGTATGCCTGATTTTGTTCTCAATCGGATCTATGAAATTATGAAAGAAAATAATATGACAGACATCTCTCGTGTTGGCTTGTACGGTCTTTCTTACAAGGAAAATGTGGACGATCCTCGTGAATCGCCGACAATACAGCTCCTTGAAAGTCAAGAAAGACACCTCGCCTCTCCCATAAAATCCTACGACCCCTATTTCGAAAAGGATATCGTGCCGAATCAGTATCACGATTTTGATAAATTCCTTGAAGATACCGACCTTGTCGTTATCATGGTAAACCACAATCAAATCAAGGAAAACATGGATAAGCTTAAAGGGAAAATTGTTTTTGACACTCGTAAGTGTTGTGATCTTCCCGGTACATACAGACTGTAATCGAAAGGACGCCTGATTTATGAAAACCATCATGCTCGTCTTTGGCACAAGACCCGAAGCTATCAAAATGTGTCCGCTCGTCAATGAGCTGAAAACGAGAGAAAATATCAAGACGGTAGTATGCGTTACAGGGCAGCACCGTCAAATGCTGGATATGGTTCTTGATACCTTCAAGGTTGTTCCCGATTACGACCTTTCCATTATGAAGCAAGGGCAAACGCTCTTCGATATCACAACGAACATTCTGAACAAGCTCGGTGAGGTGTTGGATGAGGTAAAGCCCGATGTGGTTCTTGTCCACGGTGACACCTCAACCACCTTTGTAACAGCGCTTGCCTGCTTCTACAAGCAAATTGCAGTGGGTCACGTGGAAGCGGGGCTTCGCACCTATAACATTTACAGCCCCTATCCCGAGGAATTTAACAGACAAGCCGTTTCCATCATTTCAAGATACAATTTCGCTCCCACCGAGCTTTCAAAAGAAAACCTTGTGAAGGAAGGGAAGGACGAAAGCACCATCTATATCACGGGCAATACCGCCATTGACGCGCTCAAAACAACCGTGCGCGCCGATTATACGCATCCCGAGCTTGAATGGGCAAAGGATAGCCGCCTTATTATGATCACCGCACACCGCAGGGAAAATCAAGGCGAGCCGATGCACAATATGTTCCGCGCGATTCGTCGCGTGATGGACGAGCATCCCGATGTGAAAGCCATTTATCCCATTCATATGAATCCTGTGGTTCGTCAAGCCGCCGATGAAGAGCTTGGCGGCTGTGACCGTATTCACATCATTGAACCGCTGGAAGTGCTGGATTTTCATAACTTCCTCGCTCAAAGCTATATGATTTTGACCGATAGCGGCGGCATTCAAGAGGAAGCGCCCTCGCTCGGCAAGCCTGTTCTCGTTATGCGAGATACAACTGAGCGTCCCGAAGGAATCAAAGCGGGCACCTTGAAGCTGGTCGGCACGGATGAGCAAGTAATTTATGAGAACTTCAAGCTGCTTCTTGAAAGCAAAGAAGCATATGACGCAATGGCAAAGGCAAGCAATCCTTATGGTGATGGCTTTGCATGTCGGAGAATTGCGGATATTTTAGAAAAGGAATAAGCACGAAAGGAGCTGCCATGAATCAAGGAATCAGATCATTCTTTTTTGCACTTTTGCGTTCTGCGATAAGTGGTAAGCTACTTAGTGACCAAGAAAAAGCCGCCTTTTTGGAAGAATGGCTGAGCGCGATGCGCGCTATGGCAAAGCGGCATGATGTTTCTCATATTTTGGGAGCCGGTCTGCGGCAAAACGAGCTTTTGAAGCAAAAAGACCGTGAAACCGAAAACGCTATTCTTCAGGCGGTTTATCGATATGAACAGTTAAATTACGGGTTTAAGATGCTGTGTGAAGCGTTTGAAAAGGCAAAAATCCCGTTTCTGCCATTGAAGGGCGCTGTACTTCGTCAGTATTATACTCAACCCTGGATGCGCACAAGCTGTGATATTGACATTCTGATCCGTGAGGAAGATTTGGATCGCGCGGTCACGCTTTTAACCCAAAGCTATCAATATATCTACGGAAAAAAGAACGCGCACGATGTATCTCTGTTTTTGAACGATTTGATTCATTTGGAGTTGCATTACGCTCTGATCAATGAAGGGGTAGCGCAAAGCTCTCGTGAGGTCCTCAAAGATGTTTGGGAAGCAGCAAAACTGAAAGAGGGAACGCGTTTTTGGTATCAGATGCCGGATGAGATGTTTTACCTCTATCACATTGCCCATATGACGAAGCATTTTGAGCAGGGCGGCTGCGGCATCAGGTCCTTTATTGACCTTTGGATTTTAGATAGCATTGACGGAATAGATCTTGCCAAACGGAATGCATTGCTTGAAAAGGGCAATCTTCTGAAATTTGCCGAGGCGGCGCGAAGACTATGTCGGGTTTGGTTTGAAGAAGCCACACACGATGCAATCTCTCAGCAAATGGAACACTACATTCTTCGCGGAGGAATTTACGGAACAACAGAGAACCGCATAACGGTACAGCAACAAAAGAAAGGTAGCAAATTTAAGTACGCTCTGTCAAAAATCTTTATTTCATATGATGTCATCAAGTTTCATTATCCCATTCTGCAAAAGCATCGTTGGTTGACTCCGTTTATGCAAGTGCGCCGATGGTGCAAGCTGATATTTTGCGGTCATGCCAAACGGACTATGCGTGAATTAAAGTACAGCCAAAATATATCAGCCGATAAAGCGGATGCAACGAGAGAATTCTTAACGAGTATAGGACTTTAATCGAAAATTGGTAGAACGAAAGATAGAGAGGGATTTTTATGTTTAACGTATTAAAAGAGGTTGGGCAAAAATTCAGACTGCAGGGCGAAATCTATTCCTACGATACCATTACAATGGGCAACATCAATTCGACCTATAAGGTTACTTATATGCGGGAGGATAAGACGCTGAAATCGTACCTGTTTCAAAAGGTCAACACCCATGTTTTCAAAAATCCTGTGGAAATTATGGAAAATATTGATCGGGTGACAACGTACATCCGTGAGAAGTTTCCGCATCAGATCACGCTGCATTTTCATCACACCGATGAGGGCTTGAACTATTATATATGCGAGGAAGACGTCTTTTGGCGTGTTATTAATTACGTAGATTCGGTAACCTTCAATTCCACCGAGGATTTAGGCGTAATTGAATCAACAGGTAAGGCGTTCGGGCAGTTCCAAACCCAGCTGTCTGAGTTTAACGGTGCTCTTTTACATGAAACAATTCCCGATTTTCACAATACGAAAAAACGGCTTGATACGCTCTTCGCGCATGTTTCGCAGGACGCTTGCGGGCGTGTCTCTGAGGTTGAGGAAGAAATTGCCTATATCGCGTCCAAGCGCGATATAGCGACAGAGCTCAGCGTCCGTTTTTCAAACGGAGAAATTCCCAAGCGTGTGACGCACAACGATACCAAGTGTAACAACGTGCTCTTCGATAAAAAGACAAAAGAGCCCATCGTTGTCATTGATCTTGATACCATTATGCCAGGTATGGCAATGTACGACTTTGCGGATGCGGTTCGCTTTATTGCCAACACAGCCAAAGAGGATGAATCCGATATATCTATGGTCTTCTTTGATACGGCGAAATTTCGTGCCTTCGCGAAGGGCTTTATCGGACAAACGCATAAATCACTCCAACCGATTGAAATTTCCAACCTCGTGAAAGCAACGTTTTCTATTACCATTGAGCTTGCGTCCAGATTTCTTGATGACTATATTACGGGAGATAAGTATTTCAGATGCGCGTATCCCAAGCATAATCTTGTCAGAACGCGCTGCCAGCTTCAGCTTGCCAAGGATATAGAGCGTAAGTGGGATGAGCTTGAATGGATTGTCAAGGACGTTATAGAAAAAATATAATACAATAATAAAAAAGGGGCTGAGTCAATGACTCAGCCCCACGGCAATTTGTGTCAACAAAGGCGCAAATTGCCGAAATTTTCGCAGAAAATTTTTAGGTTGCGTTACAATTTCCGCAAAATTGTAACGCACGGGAGACGAAAAGCCCCCCTTTTGTGTTGCTTTTCGGTGCTTCACGAAAAGGGAAACTGCCCCTTTCTTGCTTTTTAGTTATTTTTGCTCTGTAATCTTGTACTTCGTGCCTTGGGGGGTGTCTTCCAGAATGATACCTCTTGCGGCAAGGTCAGCGCGGATTTTGTCTGCCTCAGCGTAATTCTTCGCCTTCTTTGCCTCAGCGCGCTTGGCGATAGCCTCTTCAATTTCTTTTACCAAGGCATCGTCCTCATTCTTTTCACGCACAAACCCAAAGAGCCCCGTCATATCGTCGAAAATCTCTTGACCGCGGCGCATAGCAGTAGCGGAAGCCTTTTCGGTGCCGTTCATCGCTTGGTTGAGCTTGCGGATTAAATCGTAAATGCAAGCAATGCCGTTTCCCGTGTTCAGGTCATCGTCCATCGCTTCAATCATCGCCGTGCGGCAAGCCTCAAATTCAGCAATCAAAGCGGCATCGTCTTCCTTGCTTTCCACCGTGGTGTGCGCCAGGTAAAACGCAAGCGCGTCAGCGCAGTTGAAAATTCTTTCCAAAGCGGCGGCAGACTGCTCAATAATGTCCTTGGAAAAGTTAATGGGACTGCGGTAGTGAGAGGAGAGCAGAAAATGACGAATGGGCATATATCCGTACTTTTCGGCAATTTCTCTGACCGTGAAAAAGTTGCTTAAGGATTTGGACATTTTCTGATTGTCAACGTTGATATAGCCATTGTGCATCCAGAAACGCGCAAAGGACTTTCCTGTGCAGCATTCGGATTGGGCTATTTCATTCTCGTGGTGAGGGAAAATCAAATCCTGTCCGCCGCAGTGAATGTCAATGGTCTCGCCCAAATACCGCTTAACCATTGCCGAGCACTCAATGTGCCAACCGGGGCGACCATCACCCCAGGGAGAAGACCAGCTAGGCTCACCCGGCTTTGCGCCCTTCCAGAGCGCGAAATCCAAGGGATCTTCCTTTTGATCGGAAACGTCAATTCTCGCGCCCGATTCCAAATCCTCTACGGCAATGCCCGAAAGCTTGCCATAGCTCTTGAATTTGCGGGTACGGAAATACACATCGTTCCCCGATTGGTAGGCATATCCCTTTTCCACGAGCGTGGAAACGATTTCCTGAATCATATCCATATTGTCCGTTGCCAAAGGATGAATGGTCGCAGGGCGAATGCCAAGCCCTTCGGCATCGGTAAAATATTCCTTGATATAGCGGGCGGCGATTTCGCTGTACGCGACGCCCTCCTCACCCGCGCGGCGAATGACCTTGTCGTCAATGTCGGTGAAGTTTTGTACAAAGGTCACCTCATACCCTCTGTATTCCAGATAGCGCCGCAGCATATCAAAAACGGTAAAGCAGCGCGCGTTGCCCACGTGGAAAAAGTTATAAACCGTAGGGCCGCAGGCGTACATTTTGACGTGCCCGGGCTCCAAGGGAACAAATTCTTCCTTTTTGAATGAGAGGGTGTTGTAGAGTTGAATCATAATTTTTTCCTTTCAATACTAATCAAAAGCATTGTACCACCAAAGTGGGCATTTGTCAAGAAAAAAACAGAAATAAAAATATTTACCTAAAAAGAAAAATAGTCTTTACAAAAATTGCTTTCTGTGGTATAATTCTTATTGGAATGTCTTGGAAGCCTTTTAGCCAACGGACAAATTTTTATGACTGAAAGAGAAAAAGGCGTTTCAAAAAAACAAAATTTGGAGGACATTATGAAGCTTGTTTACAATGTAAACGAAAAACCGTCTTTCGGCAAAAACCTCATTTACGCGTTCCAGCAGCTTCTTGCCATTATCGCGGCAACGGTGTTGGTTCCTGTTCTGGTAGGCTCTCCCTACCTCAGCCAGGCAGCCGCGCTGATGGGCGCAGGCGTTGGTACTATCGTGTACCTGCTCTTTACCCGCTTTAAGAGCCCTGTATTCCTTGGAAGCTCCTTTGCATTTATCGCGCCCTTGGGCACCGGCGTCCTTTACGGATACTGCGGTGTTATTCTCGGCGCTATCTTCGCGGGCCTTGTGTACGTCGTTATTGCCATCATCATTAAGTTTGTTGGCAGCGATTGGATCACCAAGCTGATGCCCCCCGTTATCATCGGTCCTACGGTAGCGCTCATCGGACTTTCTCTGTCCGGCTCCGCTATCAACAACGTGTGTAATACCGCCGTTGATGCCGCTAACTACAATCTTCTGCACATTCTGGTTGCGCTTATCACCTTCTTCACCACCGTTATCGTTTCGGTGAAGGGAACCAAGGGCATGAAGCTCATCCCCTTCGTTATCGGTGTTGGTGCGGGCTACGTTGCCGCTCTTATCATTACCCTTCTCGGCTACAACGTTTTCGGCTCCGAGTACTGCAACATCATCAACTTTGAAGCCTTCAAGAGCGTTTCCGATTTCTCTAACTGGCTGCCTAACATCACCATCGTTGGCGCCTTCAAGGAAATCTTTAACGGCGGCGTGAAGGTTGACGGTAAGGGTATTGTAGAAATTCTTCTTGCCTTTGCTCCCGTTGCTCTGGTTGTATTTGCCGAGCACGTAGCAGACCACAAGAACATCTCCTCCATCATCGAGAAGGATCTTCTGCAGGATCCCGGTCTTGACAAGACTCTGCTTGGTGACGGCGTTGGCTCTATCGCAGGCGCTATGGCTGGCGGCTGCCCCAACACCACCTACGGTGAGTCCGTTGGCTGTGTGGCTATCACGGGTAACGCTTCTGTGCACACCATTTTCACCACCGCCATTATGTGCATCGTGCTTGCCTTTATTTACCCCATTATGCTGTTTATTCAGACCATTCCCGGATGCGTTGTCGGTGGTATCAGCATCGCTCTTTACGGCTTCATCGCCGTTTCGGGCTTGCGTATGTTCAAGAACGTTGACCTTGACAACTCCAAGAACCTCTTCATCGTAGCAGGCATTCTGGTTACGGGTATCGGCGGCTTGACCTTGAAGTTTGCAGGTATCACGATTTCTTCCGTTGCTTGCGCTCTTATCATCGGTATTCTTCTGAATGTTATTCTGAAGCCCTCTGCCGCAGAGGTAACCAAGACGGTTGCCGTTGAGGGAGATAAGGAAAAGGAAGCCACCATGTTCGGTGATGTATACAACGAAAAGAAGGATGAGGAATAATCCTTAGTCCTTCTGAAAAAATCTTATAATAAAAGGCATTTATGATGACCAATTTCGGTGCTTCATAAATGCCTTCTTTTTATTCGTCTGTTTCCTCAGACGGAAATTCCTTTGCTAAAAACGCGTTTTTATACCGCTTGTCGCCCGTGACCTCTCGCAAAATCGAAATATAGGAAGGGAAGGAAAGGCGCTCTTTTTCGCTCTTCATTTCCACCTCTAATACAGCCTGCTTCTTCCATTGCGGATAAATGTCGATTTCCAAAACGCGCCCCTGATAAGGAATGGCAAAGCGCTGCTTGTATATAGTGCTCTTGGTCTTGTCGCGTCCTTTGAGCAACTCCTCGTAATCGGCTTTTGTGATTTTTTCTTCCTTTTCCTCGGCGGTAATATGGGTGATGCGGCGCTTTTTGGTGTGAAAATACTCCGTTCTTTCGCCTTCTTTGCGCTTTCGGATCCGCTCGGTGATATCCTCGTCCTCTTGATACAAATAGGTCTGCTCAATGTCAAAGATTCTGACACCCTCTTGGGCGGAAATCAGCGCAAGGTCGGGAAAAGCAATCAAAAACTTTCGCTCTATTTCAAGCGGAATTTGGTAAGCATCCTTGTTGGCTTCTAAATAAAAAAGCAGCGCCTCCTTGGTGTTACTAACCCCCTTGTTCATCACAGCATCCATTAAAAATTGCAGGGCGTCGCCCAAGCGCTTAGAGGGGGTAAAGCCTATGTCTATCAAATCCTTGCCCTTGACCGCAAGAGACGAAAGCGTAAAGGGCGGCTCCTTTTTTGCTTCTTCACGTAAAAAAGCCTCAGCCTTGTCAATCTCCTCTTGCCTTTGCGCGTAAAGAGGGGCTTGCGCCTTGTTGTCTGCCCGTTTTACCTCTAATAAGGCAAGTAAAAACGCATCTCCGTGCTTTTGACGCAAACGGGGTAGCCGATCGTAAAACTGCTCGGTGGGCATATCGTGATACCGCAAAAGACGCAAAATAAACGCGGCGCTTGCGTTGTCAAAGCGAAGCCGTTTGAGAATACCCTCTGCCAGCGCAACGCTCTTTTCCGCGTGTCCGTAAAAATGACCGACACCCGCCTCGTCAAGAGAAAAGGTAGCGGGCTTTCCGATATCGTGTAAAAGCATAGCCATACGTAAATTGACGTCGGGCTTTACCGCCTGTACAGAATGCAGTATATGCGAATAGACATCGTAAATGTGATAACGGCTTCTTTGCTCAAAATGAAAGCAAGGGACAATTTCAGGAAGAATCAGAGCGAGAATGTCCGCAAAATCGGTCAAAACCCGTAAAACGCCCTTTCCGCA
Source organism: Clostridia bacterium (assembly GCA_017936565.1). Taxonomy (GTDB): domain Bacteria; phylum Bacillota; class Clostridia; order Oscillospirales; family CAG-272; genus UBA1740. The sequence goes on along the minus strand of JAGBFG010000047.1, from coordinate 28,152 downwards.
AATAAGACGGCAAAGCTCTTCCCGTATTCTCTCAAAGCTGACCTTGGTCAGCCTGTCTTTTTCTTGGTGCATCGCTCTTGCGGTTTCTTCCTCTATGGAAAAATCCAAAACCGAGGCGAAGCGCATAGCGCGTAAAATGCGAAGAGCGTCCTCTTTAAAGCGCAAAGTGGGCTCTCCTACCGCCCGAATCATCCCCTTTTCCAAGTCCTCTTTCCCGCCGAAAAAGTCCAAAACCTCGCCGCTTGGGCGAAGTGCCATCGCGTTAACGGTAAAATCGCGGCGCGCGGCATCGTCCTTGAAGGATGAGGAGAAGGAAACCGCGTCAGGGTGTCTTCCGTCGGTATACCCGCCGTCAATTCGGTAGGTCGTGATTTCCAAAGGACCGCCTCGGCTTAGCAGCGTAACGGTGCCGTGGGCAATACCTGTGGGTATGGTGCGCTCCGTATCAAACACCCTGATGATTTCTTCGGGCAATGCCGAGGTGGTGATGTCATAGTCGTGAGGCTCTACCCCTCGCAGCAGATCCCGCACGCACCCGCCCACCGCATAAGCCTCAAAGCCGGCGCGGTTGAGTCTTTCAATAGCCTCTTGCACGAAATCGGGCAACAAAAACAACGGCATAGCATTCTCCTTTCAAGGTGTTTTTTGGCACTACTGCCATTTTAACACAGGCAGAGGGGGAATACAAGAGTTTTTTTCAAAAAAGATGAATATGCTATTGCTTTTTTTTATAACCTTTGCTATAATATATGTGTCTTATAAAAGAAGGGAACCTTTTTTCCCCACATATAAAATCTTATCAAGAGCGGCAGAGGGACTGGCCCTATGAAGCCCGGCAACCTATTTGAAAGAACAAGGTGCCAATTCCGAGAGATGAGATGCTTCTTCCCTCGGGTGACCGAGGCTGTTTTTTTCTCTGCTTAAAGAAAGGACACATTATGAGCAAGCTTTTATTTACTTCTGAATCTGTCACCGAAGGACATCCCGATAAAATATGCGACAAGGTGTCGGACGCTATTCTGGACGCCCTGCTGGCGCAAGACCCCACCTCTCGCGTGGCTTGTGAAACCTTTGCCACAACGGGTATTGTCACCGTTATGGGAGAGATAACCACCGAAGCCTACGTGGATATTCCCACCATCGTCAGAGAAACGATAAAGGAAATCGGCTATGACTGCGCAGAGTACGGCTTTGACTGCAATACCTGCGCGGTGATGACCTCTATCCACGAGCAGTCTGCCGATATCGCCTTGGGCGTTGATAAATGCGCGGAAGCCAAAGCGGGCGAAATGACAGACGAGCTGGATACGGGCGCGGGCGACCAGGGTATGATGTTCGGCTTTGCCTGCAACGAAACGGAGGAGCTGATGCCCCTGCCCATTTCCTTGGCGCATAAATTGGCAAAAAGGCTGACCGAGGTGCGCAAAAACGGCACCCTTCCTTATCTTCGTCCCGATGGCAAAACGCAGGTGACCGTTGCTTATGAGGACGGCGTACCCTCTTACGTTGATACCGTTGTGGTTTCCTCGCAGCACGCCTCTGACGTTGCTATGGACAAGCTGCGCGAGGATATCATCAAGGAAGTCATTGAACCCGTTATCCCTGCTTCCTTTATGCGCAAGGATACGAAAATTTACGTCAATCCCACAGGGCGCTTTGTCGTTGGCGGTCCTGCGGGCGATACAGGCTTGACAGGCAGAAAAATCATCGTCGATACATATGGCGGCTATTCCCGTCACGGTGGCGGCGCCTTCTCGGGCAAGGATCCCACAAAGGTGGACAGATCCGCCTGCTATGCCGCCCGTTATGCCGCGAAAAACGTGGTAGCGGCAGGTCTTGCCGATAAATGCGAGGTGCAGCTGGCTTATGCCATTGGTGTCGCGCGCCCCGTTTCCATTATGGTGGACACCTTTGATACGGGCAGAATTTCCGATGAAAAAATCGGCGAGGCGCTTGCCAAGGTCTTTGACTTCCGCCCCGCTGCCATCATTCGCCACTTCGGCTTGCGTAACCCCATCTATAAACCCTTTGCGGCATACGGACATATGGGTAGAGAAGATTTGGACGCCCCTTGGGAAAAGAGAGATTTAGCCGAGGCGTTGTTGCGCGAGCTTGGCTTGCAGTTTTAACCAAAAATAAAAAATCGCCATTGGCAGAAAGGAAAACGGTATGACGGAAAAGGACACCGCGCTTGTCTTAAAGGGAAGCGTTGAGGGCATCGTTTATCGCAACGAGGAAAACGATTATACCGTTCTGGAAATCATCACCGAGCAGGGTGAGCTTCACACCGCCGTTGGAATGATAGCGGCGGTGGCTGAGGGCGAAGATGTTATTTTGTACGGAAATTGGGTGAAGCACGCCGAATATGGCTTGCAGTTTTCCTTTGATGCTTATGAATTGGCCTTGCCTGACAACAGCAAGGCCATTTTGCGCTATTTGTCCTCGGGCGTTATAAAGAGTGTCGGTCCCGTGACCGCTGCCCGTATTGTGACGCGCTATGGCGAGGATACCTTCGAGGTCATTGAAAAGCACCCCGAATGGCTGGCGCAAATTTCGGGTATTACCTTGAAAAAAGCAGCCAAAATTCACGATTCCTTTGCCGAGCAGTCAGAGTTGCGTTCCTTGATGCTCCTATGCCGCTCCTTCCTTTCTACATCCATTATCGGTAAAATTTATCGCAAGTGGGGAAGTGACGCTGTGGATATTCTCAAAGAAAACCCTTATATCGTTTGTCAGGAAATCGGGGGCGTTTCCTTTGCGTCGGTGGATAGCTTGGCGTTTGCCCTTGCCTTTCAAAAGGATGCCCCGGAAAGATTGGAGAGCGGGCTTTGCCACCTTTTGTCCTATAACGCGCAAGCCAACGGGCACACAGCCCTTCCGTTTTCCAAGCTGAAAGAAGCGGCAGTAGATTATTTAGAGGTCTCTGCCGAAAAGGTCGAGGAAGCCATCAAAAGCGCCCTGCGAAAAGGAATGCTTGTGGCTTGGCACGATGAAAAGCAAATGCTTTCCCTTGCTTCTTACGCCTCTGCGGAAAAATTTATAAAGGAAAAATTAGAAAGACTGGATAAAGCCTGCGCCCTTTACAGCGATTCTGAAATCTCGCTTTTCATCCGCCATATAGAAGAAGAAACGGGGCTGACGTATGCACACGGTCAGCGTCTTGCTATTCGCGCCGCCCTGCAAAACGGGGTTATGCTCTTAACGGGCGGACCCGGCACAGGAAAAACAACCGTCATTCGCGCGCTGCTGCATATCTTTTCCTTTGCGGGCTTTTCGGTGCAGTTAGTAGCGCCAACAGGGCGCGCCGCCAACCGTATGTCCGAGGCAACCTCGTGTGAGGCAAAAACGGTGCATCGCGCGCTTGAAATGGAAAAGAGTGACGAGAAAGAGCCCATCTTCCGCCGAAATGCGACCAACCCCTTGGATGCCGGCGTCATTATCGTGGACGAAATGTCAATGATGGATAGCCTTTTGATGTCTGCCCTTTTATCCGCCGTCAAGCAGGGAAGCCGCTTGATTTTGATTGGAGACGCTGACCAGCTGCCCTCTGTTGGCGCGGGCAACGTGCTGCACGATTTGCTTGACAGCCAAAAATTCTTCACGGTGCATCTGAATGAGATTTTCCGTCAGTCCGAGGAAAGTCTTATCGTGGTCAATGCCCATCGCATCAACCGCGGAGAGCTTCCCATCTTAAACAGAACCGATAAGGACTTTTTCTATCTGCCCACCCGTGAGGATCAGGTTCCAAGGGTTATTGCCGATTTGATACATCACCGTCTGCCCAAGGCGTATGGGGAAGAGATAAGAGAGCAAATCCAAATCATCACCCCCTCTCGCAAGGGCATAGCGGGAACAGAGCAGTTAAACCGCTTCTTACAGCAGGCGCAAAACCCGCCAAGCAAGCGAAAAAAGGAAATCAAGCACCACGGCATTGTGCTGCGCGAGGGTGACCGTGTGATGCAGGTGCGCAACAACTATGAGCTTGAATGGCAGAAAAACGGCAAAGAGGGAAGCGGCGTCTTTAACGGAGAAACAGGGCGCTTGGTCGAAGTATCCCCTGAGAGCGCGTCCGTTGTCTTTGCGGATAAGGAGGCTGTGTATACCAAGGAATATATGGAAGACTTGGAGCACGCCTATGCCATTACCATTCATAAAAGCCAAGGAAGCGAATATCCCGTGGTCATTATGCCTCTTTGCTTCTGCCCGCCGCTTTTGGCAAATCGCCATCTGCTGTATACCGCCGTCACGCGCGCCAGAGATATGGTTATTTTCGTGGGAAACAAGGAAATCGTCGCGCGTATGGTGGAAAACAACCGCGATATTCTAAGGTATACTGCGCTTTCTTTTCTGCTTGGTAAGGGCGAAAAAGGGGCGAACACATAAAATTGCAAAAAGGCACTTGAAATTTCAAAGGATATCATATATAATAATAGTTATAAGAAAAGACATCACGGTTAAGAAAAGGAGGGATTCCCAATGCGCAAAGGAATTGGTATTGATTTCGGTAGCTATATGATTCGTGCCAATGCGTCTATGGGCGGCAACGTTCTTTGCGAGCCTGCTATGGTTGCAGTTGACAGAACCACAGGGGAAGAGGTCAAGTTCGGCAACGCCGCAAAGCGCTTAATTTCAGAATCCTCCGGGGCGTTTTCTCCGCAATATCCTTTTGTGGAAGGTGTTTTCGCAAACGCGCCATTGGCAGAGAGGGTTTTAACCTGGTGTCACACGCAGAATTTCCCGATGGACGGGGACGTCAGAGCTCTTCTTTCTATCCCCTGCGGCTTTACGCCCGAGGAGGAAAGCGAGTTCGCCGAAATCGTCTACCGCGCGGGGTACAGAGAGTGCTATTGCGTCTATTCTCCCATAGCGGCTCTTATTGGCTCGGGCTACTCTATGGAAAAAAGCTACATAGCCGTTGATATCGGCTGTTACACCACCGACGTGGTTATCATCAGCGAGGGGGAGCTTGTCAACCGCTTCTGTATCGACAAGGCGGGCTATGCCTTTACCCAAGCCATCGCAAGCTACATTCGGCGGAAAAACCGCTTGGGTGTCGGGTACCAGATGGCAGAGGATATCAAGCGCAAGATAGGTACTGTGTGGGTAGAGGGCGAAAGACGGCAAATGGAAATTGTCGGGCGCGCCTCTGATAACAGTATGCACCGCACCGTGATTTCCTCGGACGAGATGTTTGAAGCCCTGGAAGAACCCTGCGCCGCCGTTTTAGAGGTGGTTTGCGAGGCTCTTTCCAAAATTCCTACCGAGTCGGTAAAGGAAGCGTTTAAGAACGGCATTATTTTATCAGGTGGCGGCGCGTTGCTCGAAGGCATTGACCGTATGATATACGGTGTCACAGGAGTGAAATGTCACCGTGTCTCAAATCCTGAATTTGCGGTTGTCAACGGTCTTGAAAAAATTCTGACCAAATTGCCCGAGCAAATTCATAATGGCCCCAATGTCTCTTCCATCGCCTTGAAAACCAATTCTTATTTGGATGCCAAATAAAATTCATTCGCAAAATTCCGCAAGAGAGGACTCCTTATGAAAAAGAAAGAAAAAAGCAAACTGTTTGTACGTATCGCCTGCTTGGTTTTGGCGGGTGTTATGGTCGTCGGTATGGCGTATACCATTATCTATTTTATCGTGTCAAGCCTTTGATAAGAGTAAGAGAAGAAAACGGAGAATACAATGCTGAACAACGAAAATTATACGATGCTTTGCGACTATTATGAGCTGACGATGAGCAACGGCTACTTCCGCTTGGGCAGAGGAAAGGAAATCACCTATTTTGACGTGTTTTTCCGTTCCATTCCCGACGGAGCGGGCTACGCCGTCTTCGCAGGGCTTGAACAAATAGTCAACTATATTAAAAATTTGCGTTTCACCGAAGAGGATATTGCGCTTTTGCGGAGCAAAGGGCAGTTTGACGAGGCGTTTTTGAGCTATCTCTCCACCTTCCGCTTTACAGGCGATATATACGCTATGAAGGAAGGAACGCCGATTTTCCCCGGTGAGCCCGTCATCACCGTCAGAGCCCCCGCCATTGAGGCGCAGCTGATTGAAACCTTTATACTGCTTTCCTTCAATCACCAGTCCTTGATAGCTACAAAGGCGAGCCGTATTGTCAGAGCCGCGCAGGGAAGACCTGTCGCGGAGTTTGGCTCTCGCCGCGCGCAAGGGGCATCAGGCGCGATTCTGGGTGCAAGAGCTGCCTATATCGCGGGCTGCAGCTCCACCGCCTGCACAATGGCAGAGCGGGACCATAACATTCCCACAAGCGGCACTATGGCGCATTCGTGGGTGCAGATGTTTGACGATGAATATACCGCGTTTTGTGAGTATTGCCGCCTGTATCCCAACAACGTAACCCTGCTTGTCGATACGTATGATGCCCTTCATAGCGGCGTTCCCAACGCCATTCGCGCCATCAAAGAGGTGCTGTGGCCTATGGGTATTCGGAAATACGCCATTCGGTTGGATTCGGGTGACTTGGCATATTTAACCAAGAAAATCCGTAAAATGTTGGACGAGGCAGACCTGACCGATTGTAAAATCGTTGCCACCAACTCCTTGGACGAAAACCTTATAAAGACCCTACTCTCTCAGGGCGCGCAAATTGACGCCTTTGGCGTGGGAGAAAGACTTATCTGCTCCAAATCCTCTCCCGTGTTTGGCGGTGTCTATAAGCTTGTCGCCATTGAAAACCAAAAGGGTGAAATCAAGCCCAAAATCAAAATTTCCGAAAACATTGAAAAAATCACCAACCCGGGCTACAAAAAGCCCTACCGTATCTTTGATAAGGAAACAGGGCAGGCGATTGCCGACTATATTGCCTTGGAGGACGAGGTGCTTGACGGAAAAGAGCCCATCCTGCTTTTTGACCCCGTGGCGACCTGGAAGCATAAAACGGTGTATGATTATACCATCGTACCCTTGCAAATCCCCGTGTTTATAGGGGGAGAATGCGTGTATGAATTGCCCACCATCGATGAAATCCGCGCCTATTGTAAGGAGCAGCTGGATTTGCTGTGGGATGAGGTCAAGCGCTTTGACAATCCCCATCGCTATTACGTAGACCTTTCAGAAAAGCTGTGGACATTGAAGCAGGAAATGCTTCGGGGCAGAGTGCAGTAACGAAAAACAAAAGGATGTAAAAGAAATATGAAAAAATCTGAACTGTTAGAGGCGCTGCTGAGCTTCGCCTTGGATTTAGCCAAGCTTGAAGGTAAGGAAAGCGCCAGCGCGGGCTTCTTTGTGTATGGTGCTTTGCTTACGGCTGTTAAAGAGAAAAACGGAAGAGACGTTCCTTTTTTGGCAGGCAATCAAGAGGAATGGAAGGCAACCAAGGAAGCGTTGCCCTTGCCAAAGAGCAAGATACCTGCCGCGGCTTTGGCAATGCGTAGCGCCCTGCGTGGTGGCGGAGAAAACTTTTCAATGGATGCCTTGCTTCTGCGCTCCACGCTTTTGAATCTCGAAATGTCCTTTAAGGACGTTCTGACGGCAGATATTTTGGTAGGGCGTTTAGCAAATGAGCTTCCCACCTATGTGAAGGATGCCCTGCAAGTCCAAGCAGGCAAGGGTGTCGCCGAGGAAGAGGAAGCAGGAGCCAAGCCCTCGGGCGAAGCAACCGACACAGATGTAAAAATAACCTTTGACGACCTGTTTACCCAACCCTCTTCGCAAGAGGGAAGCGCGCAAAAGCCGCCTGCTGAAACCTTGGCAAAGCTTGTTAGCGACACCAAAAACATGCAGCAGATTTTGTCGCAAAGCGTTTTGGGACAGGATCAGGCTATCAACGTGTTTGTATCGGGCTATTTTCAGTCCGAGCTGCAAGCGCTTTCCCTGCCCCAGCGCCGTAAGCCGCGCGCAACCTTCTTGTTCGCGGGCCCTCCCGGCGTCGGCAAAACCTTTTTGGCTGAAAAGGTTGCCGCCACCCTTGGCTTGCCCTTCTGCCGCTTTGATATGAGTGAATATTCCGATAAGGAAGCCTCTATTGAATTTTGCGGAAGCGATAAGGTATATAAAAACGGTAAAGCGGGAAATGTCACGAGCTTCGTGGCAGAAAACCCCCATAGCGTTTTGCTCTTTGATGAAATTGAGAAGGTCCACGTCAATGTAATCAACCTGTTCTTACAGATTTTGGACGCGGGAAGACTTCGCGATAACTACACCGATGAAGAGGTCTCCTTCAAGGACACCATTCTCATTTTCACCACCAACGCGGGTCACCAGCTCTATGAGGACGATCAGTACGCCTTGCTTTCTTCCATTCCGCGTAAAACGGTTATCAAGGCTCTGCGTACCGATATTGACCCTGAAAAGAATGCGCCCTATTTCCCCGCGGCAATCTGTTCTCGCTTTGCCTCGGGCAACGTGGTTATGTTCAACCACCTGTCTGCGGGCGATTTGCTGAAAATCACCACCAAGGAATTGGAGAAGAACGCAAAAGCCCTTTCCGACTCCTTGCCCATATCCCTCTCTATCCACGAAAACGTTCCTGCCGCTATTTTGTATGCGGAGGGCGGAAAGGCGGATGCAAGAACGGTTACGGGGCGCGCCTCTGCCTTCATTTATGAGGAGCTTTATGAGTTGCTTCGCTTGGTGTCCGCGGAAAACCACAAGGACGACCTTGGAAAGCTTGAAAAGGTTTGCTTTGACGTGGTTGTCCCCAAGGATAACGAGGAAATCCGCTCCCTCTTTGTCGATGAATCCAAGCCCGAAATTCTCCTTTTTGCCGACGAAGCGGCGGCAGAAGGCTTAAAGAGCAAGGTGCGCAATATCCAGATTCACGCCACCTCGTCCTTGGAAGAAGCAAAGGAAATTCTCTTCAAGAACGAAATCTCTTTGATTTTGTGCGACGTGACGTGCAACCCGCACGGCAACGAGCTTGACGTGCTGAACTCGGAGGACATTTTGTCCGACGGTGGCGACTTTTTCCTGTATGCCGCCGCAAGCACCGATATTGCTCTTTGCATTTTGCAGCCCCAAGGCAGAGAAATCAACGAGGAGGAATTGGTTTCCTTTACAAAAGCAGGCGCGGTTGGCATTATCCGTCCCGAAACGGATAAAAACGTGGCTGAAACGGTATTCACCTATTGCGCCGCCGCCTATCGCCGCAAGAATTTGCTCCGTCTGGCAAAGGCGAACAAAATTCTGTTCTATAAGACAGCCCAAACCATCTCCGAGGATGGCAAGGTTGCTACGGTTTCTCTCTTTGATTGCAAGCTGAAGCTTTCCGTTTCCGCTGAGGATTCGGGCAGCATTTTAAGCGATGTCAGCAAGCCGAATACCCGCTTTGCCGATGTTATCGGCGCCAAGGACGCCAAGGATGAGCTTGCTTACTTCGTCCGCTATTTGAAAAACCCCACCGAATATATGCGCAAGGGCGTCAAAGCCCCTAAGGGTATTTTGCTTTATGGCCCCCCCGGAACGGGTAAAACCATGCTTGCGAAGGCGATGGCAGGGGAGTCTGACGTGACGTTTATTGCCGCGGAGGGCAACCAGTTCTTGCAGCGCTACGTAGGACAAGGGGCAGAAATGGTGCATAAGCTGTTCAGAACGGCACGGCGCTACGCTCCCTCTATTCTTTTTATCGATGAAATCGATGCCATCGGCAAAAACCGCAACAGCGACTCTGCGGCTGCTGAAACCAGCGCCGATGTCTTAACGGCGTTCTTAACGGAAATGGACGGATTTAAGAACAATTCCGCCAAGCCCGTTTTCGTGCTTGCCGCTACCAACTATACCGTAGAGCAAAGCTCCGCTCGCAGCTTGGATGCCGCGCTTCTGCGCCGCTTTGACAGACGCCTTCTGGTCGATTTGCCCGACAGAGCAGAAAGAGAGCAGTTCTTGAAGCTCTATATGTCCCGCCATCCCGCCTTGCGTATTTCCGAGGAGGAATGGAAGAATATCGCTATGCGTTCTGTGGGTATGAGCTTGGCAGATTTGGACTCTGTCCTTGAATACGCTATGCGTAACGCCATTAAGTCCGAAAACGGCGAAGTGGATGACGCAATGCTTGAGGAAGCCTTTGAGAGCTTCAACGGGGGCGAAAGCAAGGCTCACGATGCCGATGCGCTCTTGCGCACCGCGCGCCACGAGGCAGGTCACGCCCTTATGTGTATGGCAGGGGGAGAAACGCCCTCTTACTTAACCATTGTCGCAAGAGGCAACCACGGCGGCTATATGCAGCACGCGGACAACGAAAATAAAGGCGTTTATACCAAAGCCGACCTGCTTGCCCGTATCACCACGGCACTCGGCGGGCGTGCCGCGGAGCTGGTTTGCTACGGTGATGAGAACGGCTTGACAACAGGCGCCTCGGGCGACCTGCACAGCGCTACGCGTCTTGCGCGTGAAATGATTTGCAGCTACGGTATGGATGAGTCCTTCGGTCTTGGTGTCATAGACTCCTTGGACGGAGAAATGGCAGGCAAGGTCCGTGAGGGCGTCAATCGCGTTCTCGCCGATGCTCTTGCTTCCGCTCGCGCCTGTATTGCCGAAAACCGCGCGGCGTTGGATGCCTTGGTAGAAGCCCTTTTGGCAAAAACGCACTTAAAGGGCGACGAAATGCAAGCCATCTACGAAGCCAATAAAAAATAAGCGTACCTAAAAAATTATATAAACGGAGGAAAAAACATGGAAAACAATGAAAAATTGCTCAAAGCGCAAGAGGTTTATGCCAAGGTTTGCGCTATGCTTGACAGCAAAAACTGGAAGTATGACAAAGAAGAGAGCAAGCTCAAAATCAGATGCACTCTTCACGGTGACGACATTCCCGTTGATTTTATGATGAAGGTTGACCCCGAGCGTTATATCGTTTCCTATATTTCTTGGATGCCCTTCCATATGCCCGAGGACAAGAGAGTGGAAGGCGCTGTTGCCGTAACGGTTGCAGGCTATGGCTTGGTGGACGGCTCCTTTGATTACGACATCAACGACGGTGAAATCACCTTCCGTTTGACTGCCAGCTATCGCGGTGGCGTTGAATTGACCGAAGAATTGTTTGAATATATGGTCTATGTAGCCACCTCTACCGTTGACAGATATAACGATAAGTTCTTGATGCTCTCCAAGGGAAATATGACCTTGCAGCAGTTCATCGAGAGCGAAAAAGCATAATTGTATTTATCAAGAAGGACGGATGCGCTTGCCGCTTCCGTCCTTTTTCTTTTCAAAAGCAAAAAGCCTTCTACCTGTCAGTCAAACAGAAGAAGGCTTTTTTATATGGGCGAAGGGGGCTTAGCGCGCGTCGTTTTTGAAAAAGGCGTTTTGTAGGAGTCTTGCGAAAATAAGAGATATCGCGCCGAAAAGGCAGTACAGCAAAAAAGCGGCGAAAAAGTCTGTGAAATCCGCCAAGGTTCCCAAAAACAGCTTGTCGTTTAGGTAAGTAATAAAATCAACGGTTTCCAAAATCACTTGATACGCCGTATGAAGCAGTACCGTAAAGCCAAGAAAGCGAAAGGCGGTATCCCGTGTGGCAATCAGCGTGTCAAAATGCAAGGGCTTCTTGTTGCGAATGAAAAGCAAATATGCCAAAACCAAAACTCCGAAAAAGCAAAGAGAGCTGAAAAGGGAATTGAGCGAAAGCAATAAGACGTTTAACAAGGGCGAGTCGGAAACCCCCTCTTCTGATAGAAACGCGGCGGGAATTTGGAAAATCAAATTCAAGAAGACATAATAGAAAAAGGGGAAAAGAGAGGAAACGGCTTGCTTTTTACAAAGCGTGTAGCCCAAAACCCCCATCATTAAAACAGGAGAGAGCCAGGAAAGCAGCTGCAAAAGATAGTAAAGAGGGATAGCAAAGAGATTTTCGCTGTATTTCAGCTCTTCGTAAAGGGGAACGCCGAAGCAAACAAGCAAATGAAGGCTTAGCAAAGCGCCCATATAGATAAGCGCGGGTTTATTTTGTTTCAGCATACAAGTATCCTTTCAGATGATATCAAAAAAAAGTATAGCAGAAAAGAAAGGAAAAAGAAACAGTTTTTTGTAAAATTCATCAATTTTTCACGAGTTTTCGCATAAAATGGACATTAAGTGTCCCAAGGACACCATTTTATACGGAGAGGAATAGAGTATGGAGCGCTGTAACAGTGAGGATTTAAGAGAAAAGGATGTCATCAATGTGTGCGACGGCAGACGCCTTGGCTGTGTTTCCGAGGTGGAGTTCAACGTCTGTGACGGACGCCTGACCGCCATCGTCGTGCCTCTGCCGTCAGGCTTTATGGGGATTGGATGCAAGGAAAGGCTGGTTATCCCTTGGGAAAGAATAGAAAGAATAGGCAAGGATGTCATCTTGGTTAATATAGAGGGCTTGCCTATGCCTCATCCTAAAAAACCGCCCGCTCCCCCCTGCTCGTGTTGAAGAAATTTTACTGCTTTTTGGTTCTGTTTCACCATAGAAATCTCTAATTGAAACTTTTTTGTGAACAATAAAAAAAGGGCTTGCAAGAATACAAGTTATGTGATATAGTAATCATATCTGCGCAGAAAACACGCAGAAATTATTATCACATAGCGTCGGAATCCGCCGGTGCCGGAAACGGTTGCGGAGTGGCAAGTCGCTATGGTAGAAAAAAACCGAGGAGGAACAGTACAATGTTCGAAATTTCCATCAAGCAGTTGTTGGAAGCGGGTGTGCATTTTGGCCACCCCACAAAAAAATGGAATCCTAAAATGGCAGAGTACATCTTTACCATGCGTAACGGGATTCACATCATTGACCTTCAAAAGACCGTGAAAAAGTTTGAAGAGGCGTACAATTTTGTGAACGGCGTTGCCGCCGAGGGTGGCTCTATCCTGTTTGTAGGAACCAAAAAGCAGGCTGCCGATACCATTCGTGAGGAAGCCTTGAAGTGCAGCATGTATTACGTGAATGTTCGTTGGCCCGGCGGTATGCTGACCAACTTCAGAACCATTCGCAAGAGCATCAACCGTCTGAAAGAGCTTGAAAGAATGCAGGCAGACGGAACCTTTGATTTGCTTCCCAAGAAGGAAGCCGCCAAGAGACTCAAGGAAATGGAAGACCTTGAAAAGAACTATGGCGGTATCAAAGAGATGGACACGCTTCCTGCCGCTATCTTCGTGGTAGATACCCGCAAGGAGCACATTGCCATTATGGAAGCCAAGAAGCTTGGTATTCCTGTTGTTGCTATCGTTGATACCAACTGTGACCCCGAGGATGCCGATTACATCATCCCCGGTAATGACGACGCTATTCGTGCTATTAAGCTCATCGGCGGCGCTTTGGCTGACGCTGTTATTGAAGCAAAAGGCGGCGAGCAGCTGACCGACGCTGAGGCTCCTGTTGCTGAGGAAGCAGCAGAGGTTGCAGAAGCAGCAGAAGACGCTGAATAATTATTAAAAATCAGTAAGGAGAAGAAAAATGGCTATTACCGCTAAGGATGTTGCTGAATTAAGAAAACAAACAGGCTGTGGTATGATGGACTGCAAAAACGCGTTGGTAGAGGCTGACGGCGATTTTGATAAAGCAATTAAGATTTTGCGCGAAAAGGGCGTTGCATCCGCCGCAAAGAAAGCAAGCAGAATTGCAGCAGACGGCTTGGTTGACATCTTGACCGAGGGCAACGTAACCGCCATGGTCGAAGTAAACACCGAGACCAACTTCGTGGCAAAGAATGAAACCTTCCGTGCCTTTGTAAAGGGCATTTTGAGAACCATCATCGCAAACCGTCCTGCCGATATCGAGGCGCTGACCGCTTGCAAGTTTGACGGAACAGACGATACTGTGGAAGCAGTATTGCAGGAAAAGACCTTCACCATCGGTGAAAAGCTTTCTTTGCGCCGCTTCATCATTGTTGACGGTGTCGTTTCCACCTATATTCACGGTATGGGCGCTACCGGCGTTATCGTGAACTTCGCTGTGGATGCCGCTGTGGCAGAAAAGGCAGAATTCGCTGAATTTGCGAAGAACATTGCCTTGCAGGTTGCCGCTATGTCTTGCCAGTACGTTGCAAAAGAGGATGTTCCCGAGTCTGTTTTGGCAGAGGAGAAGGAAATCCTTTTGAAGCAAATGGAGCAGGATCCCAAGTTCGCAGGCAAGCCCGCAAACGTGCTGGAAGGCATCATCAAGGGCAAGCTCGGCAAGTTCTTTGACACCAACTGTCTCTTGGAGCAGGGCTATGTTAAGGAAGATTCTATGAATGTTTCCAAGTATGTTGCCGAAACCGCAAAAGCGTTGGGTGGCGACATCAAGATTCTTGCATTCTATCGCTACGACAAGGGCGAAGGCTTGCAGAAGAGAGAAGATAACTTCGCAGAAGAAATCGCCAATATGGTGAAATCCTGATTGGCAAAAATAAATGGGCTGTTGCAAAGCGTTTGCGGTGCGGCAGCCCGTTGCTTTATTTGAGTTCCTTTGCCCTTTGCGGCGGAATGGAGAAGAGGTATGTACGAAGAAATCAAAGAAAAGGCGCAAGAAGCGATAAGAGCGCTGCTGGAAGTGGCATATTTGGAAAAGGGAGATATTTTTGTCATTGGCTGCTCCTCTTCCGAAATCGTAGGAGAAACCATTGGCAAGGGCTCAACCTTTGAAGCCGCCAAGGCGGTTTTCGAGGGCGTGAACCCTATATTGCAGGAGAAGGGCATCTATCTGGCGGCGCAGTGCTGTGAGCACTTAAACCGCGCCTTAATCGTTGAAAAAGCCTGCGCCAAGGAGCACGGGCTTGAAATCGTTTCGGTGCGTCCTCAAATCAAAGCAGGCGGCTCCTTTGCTACGGCAGTTTATGAGGGCTTTTCCGCGCCCGTTGCCGTTGAGCATATCAAGGCAAGCGCCGGGCTTGACATTGGCGGAACGCTTATCGGTATGCATCTGAAAGATGTGGCAGTTCCTGTGCGCCTTCCCGTCAATATGATTGGCAAAGCCATTTTGCTTGCCGCCCGCACCCGCCCCAAATATATCGGCGGCAGCCGAGCTGTCTACGAATAAAAAGGCGTTATAAAGAAATCAAAAGCAAGAGAATGAAAAGAGTTCTCTTGCTTTTTTTTATGGTCTTATTTGCGTTTCACCACTTCCTTGGCGGATTTGACAATGCAGTCAGCAGGGAAAACGCCTCGCAAAACGGTTAAAGGGTAAACAGAGGTGTTCTTTCCAACCACCGTTCCGGGATTTAGCACGCACCCGCAGCCGATTTCCGCGCCATCCCCTAATATTCCCCCGATTTTTTTGAGGTTTGTCGGATATTCCTTTTGTGCGTGTATCACAACGAGGGAACGGTCAGCCTTGACGTTGGAAAGAATAGCGCCCGCCCCCATATGAGCGTAATTGCCCAAAATAGAATCCCCCACGTAATTATAATGTGGCACCTGTACGTGATTAAGCAGCACGCAGTTTTTTAATTCTGTCGAATTACCGATAACGCACCCCTCTCCCGCAATAACGTTTCCCCTCAGGTATGCCCCGTGGCGTATTACCGTTCCGCTGCCCAAAATCGCCATCCCTTCTATACAGGCGCTTTCGGCAATTTTAACGCTCTCTCCCATCGGAATTCTGCCTTGGTGTAGGGAAAAGCCCTCAATTCCTTCTTGTACTGCTTGGCGGATAAAGGACTCTATCTGTAAAAGCATCTCCCAAGGATGCGTAAATTGATAAAACCAGTCCCTTAAATACGGCGTTTGACAGTCAAATAAATCCCTTGTGTATATACTGCTTTTCATAAAAACAGCTCCTTTTCGATAGCAATACTAAAAGCATCCTTTAATGACAAAGCCTATTTTGTGCCTTTGTCGGCTTCTTCTATACATTTTGCCAGCCTTTTTGCATATGCCTCGCAGCGTTCCTTTTCGCGGCATTCCACCATCACGCGAAGGACAGGCTCCGTTCCCGATTTTCGCAGCAGCACTCTGCCGAATTTCCCTATCTCTGCTTCTATCTCTCCCTTTAAGGCGCAAAGGGCAGGATGGGAAAGAATCGCGTCCTTGTCGCTGACAGGAACGTTTTTCAAGCATTGAGGAAAAAGCACCATTCCCTCATATAAGCGAGATAAGGGAAGCTTTGCGTCAAGCATCTCTTCTGTGAGCATAATCGCGGTTAAAATGCCGTCACCCGTGGTTGCGTATTTTTTGAGAATGATGTGCCCCGATTGCTCGCCGCCAATGCGGTATCCCTTTTCCTGCATGCACTCATATACAAAACGGTCACCAACTGCCGTCAGCTCGCATAAAATCTCTGCCTCTTCCAGCGCCTGATGAAGTCCTGTGTTTGACATAACCGTTGCCACAACGGTGTTTCCGTCTAAAATTCCCTTTGCCTTTAACCGTTTACCGAGAATATATAAAATATGGTCGCCGTTGACCTCATTCCCCTTTTCGTCTACCGCGATACAGCGGTCCGCATCTCCGTCAAAGGCAAAGCCAACGTCAAGCCGCCTTTCCTTGACTAACTGCTTTAACGCTTCAATATGGGTAGAGCCGCAGCCTTGGTTGATGTTAAGACCGTTTGGTTCAGCGCCAAGTAAAACCGTTTCCGCCCCCAACGCGTCAAAAACCGCTTTGGCAATCATCCAGGAAGCGCCGTTGGCGCAGTCAAGACCAATACGCAAGGAGCGATACGAATGGGATGCAATGGAAATCAAATATCCAACGTACCTGTTCCTTCCCCCTATATAATCCGTAATAGCGCCAATAGATTCTCTCTTGGCGAGGGGAATGTCTGCCGTCAAGCCAAGCCGCTTTAAGTCATTGTCTAAATATGCCTCAATCAAAGAGGTTTCCCCATCGTCCATCTTTTCCCCAAAGCGATTGATAATTTTAATGCCGTTGTCATAATAAGGGTTGTGAGAAGCGGAAATCATAATCCCGCAGTCAAAGCCCTCTTGTCTTGTCACGTAAGAAACGCTGGGCGTGGTCGTCACGTGAAGCATATATACGTCAGCCCCCGATGCCGTCATTCCTGCAACAAGAGCATATTCCAGCATATAGCTGGAACGCCGCGTGTCTTTTCCTATAACGATTTTGGTGCGTCTTGACCCATGCGGAAAGGGCGCAAGAGGAGAAGTGAAGTACCAGCCGAGAAACCGCCCGACACGGTAAGCGTCAAAGGACGTGAGCGCCACGTTTGCCTCGCCCCGAAATCCGTCTGTGCCAAAATACTTTAAGGGACGAGGTGCCTTCTCTCCCTCTTCCTTTTGAGGAAAGGGAAGCGCGCATCCCTCGGAAAGTAGCGTGTCGGTTGAAATGCGGAAAAAGGAACACAGCTTTATCACCTTTTCAATTTGCGGGAGTGCGTCGTTCATTTCCCACTTGGATATGGATTGACGGGAAACATCCATCGCTTCCGCCAGCTCCTCTTGTGATAAATGCGCCCTCATGCGCAGCTCGGCAATTTTTTCACCTATTGTCATAGCCCCTCCTTACCGCGCCCTTGGCGCGTTTGTTCTATACTTATATTATACCTGAAACAGTGGAAAAGCAACCAAGTGCCCTTGGCAAAAAAGCGCAACCGCAGGTTGCAAAAAAGCAGATGTACTTTATACATCTGCTTTTCTGTTTCATTTTATATTATGCGGGAAGATGGTCCTTGCGACAAACAAAGTAAATAATTTGCCGCTCCTTCGCTATTTCCTTCAAGAGCTTTTCAGCGGAGCGCAAATTTTCCTCGTCTAAATTCACAAAGGGGTCATCTAAAATTAAAACGGGCTTTTCCTTTTGGAAAATGCTGTCCACTAAGGCAATTCTCGCGCAGAACAGCGCCAAATCCTCTTCGCCCGCGCTTAAATAGGGCGTCTGTCGCCATTCTCCGCCCTTCTCGGCAGAGAGGGTCAGCTCTGTGTCAAAATGGTAGGGAAGAGGGCTTTCGCTGACAAGCGACATATGCTGAGCAAAGCTTTGCTCCATCACGCTTAAATAGCGAGAGGAAAGACTTTCCTTTGCTTGGGTTAAAAGTTCCTTCGCCTTTCCAAGCAAAGTAAAGGCTTCATCTGCCGCGCGAAGCCGCTCTTCAAGCGCCGCCCTTTCTTCTATGCGGATATATAACGGAAACGCCTTTTCCTCATATAAAAGCGCGTCCTTCGTTTTAGCGGCAATGGAAGCGGTCAGCCGTTCAATCTCCTCGCTAAGTGCGGCCTCATCCAAAAGGGGCTCGGCTTCCTCTGTGTCAGCTTCGTCCTTTAAGGCGTTCTCGCGGCAGAAAACGGCAAGAGCGTCCTTTTGCTCGGCTATCTGCTTTTCCAAAGCCTGTAAGGAAGCGAGCTTGGCGGTGATAACGCCGAGCAAGGCGCGATATGACTCTCCCTTGGGATAACCCTCAAAAAGCGTCTTTAAGGTGTTCTTGACCCTTTCTATCTCGCCCTCTAAATCTCTTTGGGCTCCTTGCGCCTCTTTTTCATCGCTCTCTAACCCTTCCCATAGGGTTAGGTCCTCTCGCAAGGCATCTAAAATCGCTTTTGCCTCGCCATCTCCATAAAGAGAAAACTGCTTTTGGCAGAGCGCCTCTGCCTCTTGATATTCTTGGCATAGCTTGGCATATGCCTCTTCCTCTTTCCTTCGGCTTTCCACTCTTTGTAAATAAGCGTCATAATTATGAATGAAAATCCGCGCCTCAATGACAGACGGCTTTACCCCAAAGGGCAGAAGAAGCTTCTCCAACTGCTTCAAGCAAGTATCATTTCTCGGCGCTCCTTTGCCGTTCTTAAAGGAAAGGGCAGCCAAAAGGGAAGCGCCAACCAAAAGAACCAGCGCCATAATAGCAGGAACAAGGGCTTCAAATAGAAAGAAAACAATAGCAAGCGCAAAGAAAAGAAGAGCGCCTATGCACCCAACCCAAAATAAAGGATTGGGGGCTTCTATGCGTTTCGCAAAGGCGGTATTAGCATCCTCGCAGGCTTGGGTAGCAATAAGAATTTCCTCTCTTTTTTGCGCGTCCATTCCTTGATAGCGGATGGCATCTCTTTGATGCTCTTGGTCATCCCGTGGGGCGCAAAGCTCCATCCTTTGCCTCTTTTGCTCTGTAATGTCAAGTAGCTCCTGTAAAGAGGCTATCTTGGCTTGTGAGGGGGGATTTCCCTTGTATTTCTGGCGAAGCGCCTCTTTTTTCTCCTGCTTGCTTTGGGGAAAGGACAGCGCTTCCTTTTTTGTCAAAAGGCTCTCGTATAAAGAAACCGTTTCTTCCATTCGGGTAAGATGCTCTTGGCGTGGTGCCTCACCCCCAAAGAAAGCAAGAATTTCTTGCCTTTGCGCCTCGGCGTCCTCTATGAGCCCTTGCATACGCCTGTAATTCTCTTGCGCATCCTTGCGGCGCGCTCTTTCCTGATTGCGCGCCAACCGTTTTTCGTTTTCCGCCTTGATTTCTCTTGCCTTGTCTTGTAGCGCTCTCTTTTGCTCTTCCTCGCGCAAAATGTCCCTTCGGCAAAGCTCTCCTTGCTCCTTTGCCTCGCGGCAGACAAGAATTTCAGCGTCCTTTTGAGCAATCTCTCTCTTTATGTCGTAAATGGTGCCGCGCTCTCCCGTGGTCTTGTAGCTTCGCTCGCGCTTTTGAAGCAGGTCAAAGGCGTTCTGGTATTCACCCAAATCGTCGGAGCTTTCTATCAGAGAGCCGAGCTTTCCCTGTAAGGTGGGAACGTTCAAATCAGCGTGCGGCGCGCGCTGAGAAATGTAAATGCTTCGCTCAAATCCGTCAGCGTCAATGTCAAAAAGGGCGTCACCCACGCTCTTTCCCCATTTTTCCGTCGGCTTGTTGGTGGAAAGGTCGTATACGGTAAGAGTGTCATCCTTTTCCTTCGCACCGAAAAATCTCTCAATGCGGAAAAGCTGCCCCTCTGCCTCAAACACCAAGGAGCCCCCATATTTTCCGCCCTGCCAGGGCTTGTAATGCCGTCTTTCGTTTTCCGTAATGTCGCGCTTGGTGGAAGAGGGAAGCCCGTATAGCATCGCCTTGATAAAAACGGCAAGGGTGGTTTTCCCAAACCCGTTTCTCTCGCAAACGGTGTTCAGACCGTCCGAAAAATCAAAATGCGCTTGGGAAAGACAGCCGAAATTTTCAATCGTACAGCTTAAAATTTTCATACCCTTTCCCCCTTATTCTTGGTCTGGCATTTCGCCCTTCATAGCGCGAAGCCCATATAGCAGTATCTGTTCCTTTTCCGTTTGAGGAAG
Source organism: Clostridia bacterium (assembly GCA_017936565.1). Classification (GTDB taxonomy): domain Bacteria; phylum Bacillota; class Clostridia; order Oscillospirales; family CAG-272; genus UBA1740. Next base: position 8,043 of record JAGBFG010000047.1, on the reverse strand, counting down.
GGAAGAGCCAAGAACCAAACGGACAAACTCACCTTTTAAGGAAACATCGTGCCGATAGTCCTCGTAGGAAATGAACAGAGAGCTCTCGTCCTTCACCCTCGCAAAATAAAATCGGTCATCTAAAAGCGTCTTTACCTGCGCTATGTTTTTTTGTAAATACATATGCTCGGAAAAATGACCCGTTAAAACCAGCCGCACCATATCCCTTTCAGGTATGTCGGCGGTGGCGTTCAAAATGGCGCCCTCTAACTCTATCTGGCTTTGTAAGCCGTCAATGGAAAGAGAAACCGTGTGCAAGGTGCGGCGCGCGGTGGGAATAAAGGTATGTTTTCCGCTCTCGCTATCCCAAAGGATAACGCCGCAAGCCCCCGTTTCATCAAATCCTCTTCCCTCAGGGGTGCCCGCGTAGCAGTAGGAAAGCGTGTCAGAAAGGACGGTATGCGTGTAAGAATGATAGTGCCCGAGCGCCACGTAGTCGGGCTTGATAGCAGAAAAGGCGGAAATGGGAATAGAAGCCTCGTCCTGATAAGAGGAAACAAAGGTCCCGTGTAAAAGATATACGTTCTTTTTGTCAGACTGATAGGGAATATTGTCAAAGCTATGAGGGGAATAAGGGTAAGATAAAGCGTGAATGGCGCACTCGCCAAAAACAAAGCTCTCAAACGTCTCGCCCGTTGCCAAACGGACGTTTGAAGGCATGTCCTCTTTCGCCCAAGCGCCCTTGTCGTGATTGCCCTCTATGATGATAAAAGGGGTGTCCTTGTGTTGGGCTAAGCAGTCAAGCACGTATTTGACGGTTTCCTTGGAGGGCGAGGGCGTGTCAAAAATATCTCCCGCCAAAAGAACCGCGTCAATATGCTCCTCTTCTATGCGGCAGAGCGTCTCATAAAAGGTCAGCCGCAGCTCTCCTCTTCGCTTTTGCGCCGCCTTGGCAGGCAAATGCGCCTCCATCGCGGAATCCAAGTGACAGTCAGCCATATGTAAAAATTTCAAAATAACGCCCCCTCGCCTGCTATTGTTCTATACATCTATTGTAACAAAATCTCTCTTTTTCGTCAACCCTTTTATAAATTGTTTCTTGTTTCTTGGGGCTCTGTCTTGACAAAGCCCCGAAAAAGTGATACACTAAACGAAAAAGGAAACCGTAAAGAAGGAAGGATATAAAAATGGTAAAAATCGAAATGGAAAACGGCAAGACCATCACCCTGGAGCTTGATAAGGAAGCAGCCCCCATTACCGTCGCTAATTTTGAAAAATTGGTAAAAAGCGGATTTTATGACGGGCTCATTTTCCACCGCGTCATCGCGGGCTTTATGATTCAGGGCGGCGACCCCACAGGTACAGGTATGGGCGGCGCCGATGAAAAAATAAAGGGCGAGTTCAAGCAAAACGGTTGGTATAACCCCATAAAGCATACCCGCGGCGTCATTTCTATGGCGCGCTCTATGATGAAGGACTCTGCCTCCTCTCAGTTCTTCATTATGCATAAGGACGCTCCCCACTTAGACGGTGCCTACGCCGCCTTCGGTAAGGTCGTCGAAGGAATGGACGTGGTCGACGAGATAGCATCCGTCAGAACCGACTATTCTGACCGCCCCACCGTTCCCCAAAAAATGAAAAAAGTCACGCTTATCTAAAAAAACACCTCGGTTGCGGTGCAACCGAGGTGTAAATGACGCGGGCTGTCTTACTTCAAGGCAGCCCGTTTTCCTTTTTTTATAGCAAAACGCCGTATAAATTTTTTATTTCAATTTATAGAATTTTCCATTAATAATTTGTGAATATCAACACACAATAGTAACAGAGGCAATGAGAAAAGTAAACAAAACGGTGGGTTGAAAAGCCGTTTTACGCCGCGAGGCGAGCTTTTCTGTTCGCCTCGATGAATATAGATAAAAAAACAGGAGAAAAAGAAATGGCAAGAAACAATGTCATCGTTCCTGAAGCAAAAGCTGCTCTTGATAAATTCAAGATGGAAGCTGCTTCTGAAGTCGGCGTAAACTTGAAAGAGGGTTACAACGGCGAACTCACCTCCCGTCAAGCAGGTTCTGTTGGCGGTCAGATGGTGAAGAAAATGATCGAGTCCTATGAGAACTCTATCAAAACCAACAAGTAAGTTGGTTTTTTGAACGGCAAGTCCGTTTGGCTTTTCCAAGTAGTTTTATCTATGAGGGAAAAGAAAAGCGCCAAGAGTGCGAAAAATCCGTGATAACGGTTGGAAAAAAAGTCCTCTTTTGAAGTTGGAAAAATGAAAAGAGGGAAGAAAAGCCCTGCCTTTTGGACAGAGCTTGGATAAAAAAGATTTTTTGAGAAAACATCAAAATAATTCTTTTGTTGAAAAACAAATAAGAAGTATGCAAATGAATGTTTTTGAAAAAGAGCTTTTCAGACTGCTTTTTGCAAGACAAGGGGCAGTCTTTTTTCTTTGTTCTTATATATTCCGTTCAAATCCGATGAGAAGACCGCCCTTTTCCGCATAAAAGCTGCAAAGACCGCCGCAAGCATAAATGGAAACAGGAATATCTCCCATTTTCTTTTGCAGTCTCGCTTTCAGCTTCTCAGCCTCAGAAGGATTGAGGCAATGGGCAATCAGAACGCGTCCGCCGTCATACCCCATCTCCTTCATTCTGGCAACAAGAGCGTCGAGTGCCTTTTCCTCGCCTCTGCACTTATCCAGGGTCTGTAATTCTCCCTCGTTGCTTGCCTTGCCCACAATGCGTATACCGAGAAACCCGACAACCTTGGCAACCAAGGGATTAATTCTGCCGTTGTTTGCCAAATTTTTTACAGACTTCAACATAAAGAGCAGCGCCGTTCTTTTTTGATACTCTGTTATCCTTTCGCAAATCTGCTCAAAGAAAAGACCTTGAGCTATAAAATCGGCAATTTTTTCAATAATCAGGCACATCTCAGGTCCTGTTGAAAGGGAATCAATCACGAAAACCTTTCTTTCGGGGTACATAGAGCAATATAAGTCCTTTGCCGTGGATGCGGTGTTAAAGCTACCGGACAGGTGGGATGTAATGGTAACGACAAAAATATATTCCGCGTCTTCAAAGGCGCGAAGCCAGTCCTCTGTGTTCGGGCAGGACGTGTGGGATTTCCCCTTGTAAGCAGAAAGATCCTCAACCATTTGCGCGACATCCAAAAGGGCGTCGTCCCTGTATTCCTTCTCAGATGTAATGATTTTTAAGGGAGCGGCGGCAAAAGCGCAGCCATCAAGGACTTTTATATCGGCGGAAGAGTCCGCCACGATTTTGAATTTTTGCATAGCAAATCTCCTTTTTTGGGTATATCTTATCATACCATAAAAAAAGTATTCCTTTCTCTACACTTGCTTTTTCAAGGTATAAAAAGAAAATGAAAAAAGTAGAGATAAAAAAAGTCACTCTACTGTCAGTAGAGTGACAAAAAACGCTTCTTTTCTCCAAATTTCTTATGAGCGCTTCTTTCTGATAAATGCCAAAAGGATAAGAATGATTTGAGTGGGAATGCCAAGCAAATAAATAAGCCAGACGTTTGTACCGTAAGGTAGAAAGGAAATCTGCACGGTAGCAAGAACAGACCACAATAAAATAGAGATGATAAGCGTCTTCTGCTTTCCCTTATGCCAAACAAAGTTCAGCACAAGCCAAATGATTGCCGTCACAGGAACAGCGTATACAAAGCAAAGCCAAAGATTAGGCGCGTCCTTCAAAAGAAGGGAAACCAAAACAAACGCAAGCGTTGCTAAAAACCAGACGGAAAGCAAGGCGATAAGCGTCATAACGGTATGGTTGTATTTGGAGCTTCTTTTGGGGTGAAGGGGCGTTGCGGCGGTATGGTCCTCTTGAATCAAATAGTCAAGAGAAACGCCGAACAAGTCCGCAATCTCCGCTAAAACAGATAGGTCGGGTATGGATTCTCCCCGCTCCCACTTGGAGATTGCCTTGTCCGAATAATTCAGCCTTTGAGCAAGCTCAAGCTGTGTCATATTATGCGCTTGTCTCAATTCTGTGAGGTTTTTGGCAACGGTTTGTTTGATATCAGCCATATAATATATCCTTATCATCTTATCGTTGCTTCTATTGTAGCATATTTTTTTTGAAAAAACAAGTAAATTTTTGCGCAAACGGTATATAGATGTGCTATACTATATGCGGAAGCTTTCAAAAAACTTTTTTCACTAATAAAAGCAAGGGAAGAAAGAAAATGGATTACAATTTTCATACGCATACCTATTTGTGCCATCACGCCGAAGGAGATATGGAAGAGTATGTCAAGCGCGCCATCTCAGGCGGCGTGAAATATATGGGCTTTTCGGAGCATTTCCCCTTGGTGCTTTCAAACGGCAAGCAGTCCCCCTTCCGTATGTATGTCGAGGATGTGTCCCTTTATAGACAAACCGTAGACGAATTAAAGGAAAAGTACAAGGGGAAAATTCAGCTTTATCTTGGATTTGAAATGGAATATTACCCGGGAAATTTCTCCCGGATGCTTGAAAACACAAAAGCATACGGAGCGGAATATTTGATTATGGGAGAGCATTTTTACTGTCCTGAGGACACTCCCGATATCTATCACGCTTCCGTAAAAACGGAAGATGAGGAAAGATTAAGAGCCTATACCGCTGCCGTCGTCGAGGGTATAGCGCAAGAAATTTTTACATATGTCGCGCATCCCGATGTGCTGCATTTTGTGGGAAACGAGGCGCTTTATCAAAGCGAGTTCCGCAAAATCTGCCAAGCGGCAAAAGTACATAAAACTCCGCTTGAAATCAATTTTCTCGGCATTCGCACAGGTCGCTATTACCCCAACGAGAAGCTGCTTCAAATAATGGGTGAGGAAGGCGCGCCCGTCACCTTTGGCTTTGACGCGCACGACGCGCAAAGCGCGTATGATGGCGCATCGCTCGAAGTCGCTCTTTCGCTCGTCAAGAAGTATCACCTTCACTACATCGGAAAGCCGCCCCTGCGCTTTTTACAATAAAAAGAAGCAAGCCTGCGCTTTACTGCCTGATACTCCAACATACAAAAAGGAGCTTTGCTTGCCAAAGCTCCTTTTTGTTAAAAAACAGTTATACGGCGGTGGTTAATCGCTTAACTTGCCGACTGCCTTTGAATAGGAATGTACATCAAAGTGTTCGCCAAAGGACTTGTAATAATCCTCGCCAAGATAGATGCCGAAGGTGGTTATGGTTTCAAAGCCGCATTTTTCATAATAGGCGGAATCAATCGCAACGATGTCGGGCGAAAAAGCAAAGCGGCGAATAGGCATTTTCCAATCAGAGAACCACGAATTGTCAAGCCAATATTCCAAAACCTGCGCATCCTTTGTGCCAAACAGCTCGATAAGCCTTCTGATGGGTGCTACGGCTCTTTTGTTCATTTCGCTTTCGGGGTCACAAATGGTGCGTTGCGTGTTGCGCAGCATTGGCGCAAATTCAAGATAAATTCCCTTGTCGGGCTTTACGGTGTCAGGTCCGTCAATTACGTTATCGTAAGCAAGGTAGGATTGGCACCCATTGGGGTCGACGCTCTGTATGCCGCGGTTTATGGCATTGTAAATCTTCATTGTTTCATCTGCCGCGGAAATTTCACGGCATTTGGGACAGTGGCATTTGGGCTTCGGAACGTCATCGGTCCAGAAATGATAACGGCCTGTCGGGGTTTTGAATATAGACGCGAGCTTTGCCGCTCTCTCGGTAAGGTGCGCCAAGCCCTCTTCGCTGGAAGCGCAGCAGTTGTAGTCGTTGGTGCGCTCTCCATTTTCATCCATACGGAACCAGTCGGGATGCTCAGCAAAAAGCTCTCTCTCCATCAGCCACGAAAGCGCGTGCATCTCATATTCCACCGCAATGCCGAGAGACTCCGCTCTTTCAAGCAGTCTTTGCGTTTCGGGTCTTTGAACCCACTCAATAGCCTCTGCAATGGGCTTTCCCTGTAAATTTCCGCCCATCGGATGAATGCCTAAAAAGTTCATTCCGCTGTCGGCGACTCTGTCTAACCAATAATCCGAAAGCTCTTCGGGATAGATAACAATTCCTTTGTACCGCATAAACCATTACTCCTATTTATACTTAAAGAATAAGCCCCTTCTTGAAGAGCAGGCTCTACGGCTATCGTATCACGGGCAAAGCGTTTTGTCAATAGGGAAAAACCAAATTGATTAACTATTTTTATATCAAAAAAGGGAAGCCTTTGTCAGAAAGATTTCCCCTTGAAAATGGGCTTTATTCCTTGCTTATCACCTTTTTCTGCCAGGACCTCTTTTCGCACTTAGGGCAGCGCATATACCTTGTGCGGTTAACGTGCATTGCAAAAAACACATGGCTATACTTTGGAACATATCGGTGCTTGCATTTTTGGCATTCATAATATCCTGCCTTTTGCTCAATTTTCAGCGCAAACGGCGTCGCAATTAAAATCGGAATTAAGCTTACTCCCACAATTACCCCGCCAAGCCAGCCTTCCATCGGTACGGTCAGCGCGATGATAACAGAAGCGATAAGCGGCAAAAGGCAGCATATACCCATAACCAATTCCGCGCGAAGCAGTCTTTTGTCGCTCTCTTCCTTTTGCTTGACTATTTCAAGCAGGTTTTTTTCTAATTCTTTGTTGTAATTGTCCATTGTAATGACCTCCCCACATAATAAATCATTTACGGTAATGTTCAAAATATCGCAAAGCAAAAGCATAATAGACGAGTCGGGAAGTGATTTGCCTGTTTCCCATTTTGATATAGCTCTGTCGGTGATGTTAAGCTTTTCTGCCAACTGCATTTGCGATAAATTCGCTTTCTTTCTGCGCTCGGCAATAAATTTACCAATCTTTATTTGATTCATCCCGTTCTCCTTTCGCTTCCATTATAAAGGCTCTCACGTCCTGCGTCTACATACCGTTGGTTGAATGGGGAGAAATCAACCAACAGTAGAGGTGTTTTTGTAGGGCAGGGAAATAAACGCTGGCGGTATTCCAAGCATAAGATTGGATAAAGAGTCAAATAGTGGTAATCCAAATTCTTATTTATCGGTAAGTTTATTGTACCACCCTTTTGAAAATAAATCAAGGCGCAAGCCTTGTATATCATCCGCAACTTGTTGCGGTATGGAATTGGCACGAAGTGCCGTATGGAATCATCACGAAGTGATGTATGGCATCAATCCGAAGGAAGAGGAACGCCAAAGGCGTTCCTATATGCACGCTGACGCGTAATGCCATACGCCTACATCGATTTCATACTCACCTGCGGTGAGATTACATGCCAATCCTTCGGATTGGATAGAAAAAAGCAAGTCTTACGACTTGCTTTTTTCTGCCTAAAACGTGCGAAAAGGTGTCTAAATGTAGGAAAAAACAGCAAAAAGGTGTCCAATAATAGAAACAACAATTATTCCTTTTTGTTTTTTATCTGTCTGACAATGGCAACGCCAAATAAGATCACCGATAATAATAAAAGCGGACCCGTACAGAAATAGAGTGCAAAAGGAATCTCTATCAATAGATTTAACAGATTGATAATACTTCCGATCAACAAACAGATGGAAGCAATAAATTGTAAAATATTTACCTTTCTCATTTTATATTCTCTTTCGCGGTATTAATTGAAGCAATCAGCATTCTGCGAATCGTTCCGCACTGATTATAAAGTTCTTTTGCAATCTCGCGGTCAAGTAATTCAGATTTTACAAGCAATTCAAGCCAATACTCTGTTTCGTAGCACTCTTTCAGTGCAATTTGAAATTTAGCAATAAAGTCGGCTTTGCTATGAGCATAATTCGCTTCGTGAATATTTGCGCCGATGGAGGTGGAGGAACGCTCTAACTGATTGACAAGAGAATAGTGACCTTTTATGCCGTCGCACATTTTAATGATTTTAACAGCAAAGTCTGTGGATAGGTCACGAAGTTTCGAATCTGCCATAATAACACCGCCTTTCTGCCGTTATTATATCATAAAAAAGCCGCGAAATCTTCGATTTCGTTTTGCGAACCCTGTTCGCTCCCATCGGCTTAGCCGATGCGGCTTATTCCTGATGGTATCCACGCTTCGCCTTTGGCGAAGT
>JAGBFG010000046.1 GCA_017936565.1 Clostridia bacterium | reverse complement strand
TACGCCCTTATATGCCACATCCAGCCTTTTTGCCGTTTCCTGCATATAAATCTCCCGCTCAACAGCGGAAGGAACGGTGGCAATAAAGTCACACAGCTTTTGCAGGGCTTCAATTTTCTGCTGCGGAATGGATAGCTCGTACTTTTCGGTTATCTTTTCATAGTAAAATTCAAACTTGCTCTTGCTTTGGTCCAGTACCGCCTTGAAGCGCTCTGTTCCAAATTTACGGATATACTCATCAGGGTCCTTGGCATCGGGAATTTTCAAGACCGATGCGGAAAGACCAACGGCTTCTAATAGCCGCATCGCCTTGTCAGCCGCCGTTTGCCCTGCCTCGTCACTATCGTAGGAGATAATAACCCTTTTGGTGTATCTTGCCATAAGGCGCGCCTGCTCCGAGGTGATAGCGGTGCCAAGAGTGGCAACGGCATAGGGAAAGCCTGCCGCGTGCAAGGCTATAACATCCATATACCCTTCGCACAAAATCAAGCGTTCTGCCGCGTTTTTATGCGAGAAATTCAAGGCAAACAGATTTTTTCTTTTTTCATAGACGGGTGTATCAGAGGAATTTTTATATTTGGGCTTGCTATCGTCCATCACGCGCCCGCCGAATGCGATCACGTTTTCAGCCACGTCGATAATAGGAAACATCACACGGTTGCGGAAGGCAGGGTACATATTTCCCTTTTCGTTTTTATGGCACAAATATCCCTTTATCAGCTCTTCATCAGTATACCCCGCCTTTTTCATATAATTGACAAAGGAGAAATTATCGGGGGCATAGCCAAGACCGAAATGCTTGATGATAGCGCTTGAAAGCTTTCTTTCCTCGGTAAAATAGGCAAGCGCCGCTTTTGCCTTGGGCGTGTCTGCAAACAAGGACTGGTGAAAGAACCTTGCCGCAATCTTATTCATCTGAAAATATCGTTTTTTATCGACGCGAGGAGTAGGCAACCCGTTTTCTTCCCGTACGGTTATACCCGCGCGGTTGGCAAGTATCGTAACGGCATCCGCAAAATCCAGATTTTCAATTTTGCGCATAAAGGTGATCGCGTTTCCGCCAACGCCGCAGCCAAAGCAATAGAAGGAATTGTCGGCAGGAAAAACAGTAAAGGACGGTGAGCGTTCACTATGAAAGGGACAAAGACCCGACATATTGCTTCCAGCCCGCTTTAACGTGACATACGCTGACACTAAGCTGACCATATCGGTCCTTGCCAGGACCTCTTCAACCGTTTGGCGCTCAATCATATTTCTGACCCTTCCTTTCTGCTACACCACATTTCACCGTGGCTTCACGACGCTGACAGACGGTGCCTACCGTCAAGATGTTATTTTCTTTTTGAGGAATACTCCGTCAAAGCTTTTTGCCCTTCCAGACCTGCGGAATGAAAAGACGGCGATATGTATCAATGGCATAACGGTCCGTCATACCCGCGATATAGTCGCAAACCATACGCCTGACCCCTTCCTTCTCACAATAGCTGTAATAGAAGGGCGGCATTTCTTGGGGATTTTGCTCAAAATGCTCAAACAGACGGCAAAGCAATTCGCTTGCCCGTCTTTCTTCTGTTTTGGCGGGAGAATTGTGATAGACATTGTCCATCAGGAACTGCCTCATTTCAAGCATCGCCTCTCCCACCTCTGCTGTCATAGAGATGGCGCCCTTATCCATACTGGCTTCAATCACAGCCCCTACCATAGCGTCCACTCTGTCGCTGTAAGTCTGCCCGAACACATCAAGCAGATCCTTTGGCAAGCAGTCATTGGAGAGAATACCCGCAAAGAAGGCATCATCCAAATCGTGATTGATATACGCGATACGGTCCGCGTATTTCACGACAACGCCCTCTAATGTGCAGGCAAGATTTTTTCCTGTATGATTGACGATACCGTCTCTTACCTCGTAGGTTAAATTAAGCCCTTCTCCGTCGTGCTCCAAAAAATCAACGACACGTAGAGACTGCTTATAATGGGCAAAATCGGGAGAATAGCAGGTCCGCATTGCCTCTTCGCCTTGGTGACCAAAGGGCGTGTGCCCCAAATCGTGCCCCATGGCAATCGCCTCTGTCAAATCCTCGTTCAGACGCAGCGCCCGCGCAATGCTTCTGGCAATTTGCGTGACCTCTAAGGTATGCGTCATACGCGTACGGAACTGCTCATCCTCGGGAGCGAAGAAGACTTGGGTTTTGTGCATCAGACGGCGAAAGGATTTACAGTGAATGATGCGGTCCCTGTCCCTTTGAAATTCGGTTCGATAGGGGCAAGACTCGGTTGGCTTCACGCGCCCCTTTGTTTTTGAACTGGGAAAAGCATAGGCAGAAAGCATTTCCTCTTCTCTTTTTTGAAATAGCTCCGCTGTTTTCATCCCGCTCCTCCTTTTTTCTTACTACTATGAAAATACGCAAAAAATCGGCAAATTACTTTTTTTCTTTCAAAAATATTATTTTTTTCGCTATACGGCGCTGAAAACGATCTTTCCTTCTCGTATTTCTGCCTTTCCTGCTGTTTTATCCTGCAAAAACAGAACAGCCTGTTCATATTTCTCGGCAGAAACCGACAAGGAAAGCGTGACGGCATCTGAAAAGGAAGTATCCTTTACGAGAATATCTCTTTTATCAAGCTCAGCGCTCACCTTCTGGTAGTCGGGGTAGCTTAAAATCACCTCAAAAAGCTTTTGCTCTCGGTAAACGAGAATACCTGCGCTCTGAATAGCGCCCGCAGCCGCGGCGGTATAAGCGCGCACCAAGCCCCCTACCCCCAGAAGCACGCCGCCAAAATAACGGGTGACGACCAAAACAGTATCCGTCAGGTCGCTTTTTCTAATGGTATCAAGCACGGGCAAGCCCGCGCTTCCTTGGGGCTCCTTATCATCGCTGTATCTGTTTTTAGAGTCTTCTCTGAGCAAATAGGCGTATACGTTATGACGGGCATCAGCATACTGCTTTTTCATTCTTTTTATAAAATCCAACGCCTCATTCTCCGTTGAAACAGGGGCGGTATGCGCGATAAAGATGGACTTCTTTTCCTCATATACATATCCCGCTTCCTTGGCAACGGTTTTATACTCTTTCAGCATACTTTACTTCCTTTGGCTTTTATTTCAGTCCTCTCTGATATAGGCGCGGTACATACCCTGTCCCTTTTGGTCCATATTGGCAAGAACACGGATAAAATCCTCTTCATAGGACACGTTCTTTACTGTGGCATTCCGATAAACCCCGTCCAGCTCCTTAGCCTTATCGTAGGGGATATACAAATACACGTCCTTTTTCCCATCCTGCAAGAGCTTGGAGAGCTTTTCAAGGAAAGCGTCTATTCCAACACCCATTTTGGCTGAAATGGAAACGGCGTCCTTTTCCATAGGATAAAAGGGAGAGTCAAAAACAGCGTCGCACTTGTTATATACAAGCAAGGTCGGCTTCCCTTCCGCGCCGAGCGCCCTTAGCGTGTCGTAGGTGACGGTCAGATGCTCTTGACATTCCTCATCGGAAATATCCGCGACAATAACCAAGGCATCAGCATACCGCGCCTCGTCCAGCGTGGAACGAAATGCTTCCACCAGATGATGCGGCAATTTGCGAATGAGTCCAACGGTATCGGTTAAAAGGATGGTTTCTCCCGAAGGCAGGAGCAGCTTTCTGGTGGTGGGGTCAAGGGTTGCGAAAAGCTTATCCTCTGACAAAACCCCCGCATCCGTGAGCAGGTTCAAGAGGGTGGATTTGCCCGCGTTGGTATAGCCGACGATTGCTACCTTTTTCATTCCCGTTTTATCGCGGGCTGCGCGCACTGTCGCTCTGTTTTTTTCCATTTCCTCCAAGGCGCGCTCCAAGGCGGTAATACGACGGTGTATGTGCCGCCTGTCTTGCTCGAGCTTGGATTCACCGGGACCTCTGGTACCAACGGTACCACCCTGCCTTGAAAGCTCCTTGCCATAGCCCGTTAAGCGCGGGGCAGTATATTTTAACTGTGCAAGCTCAACCTGCAGCTTTCCTTCCCCTGTTTTCGCGTGCAGGGCAAAAATATCTAAAATCAAAATGCTCCTGTCTATCACAAGAGCATTTTCAAGCCCGTTTTCCAAATTGCGAATTTGCGAGGGAGAAAGCTCCGTATCGAAAACCACCAGGGAAATATCGTTGACTTTGCAAAAATCGGAAATTTCCGCTAATTTTCCGCTGCCTATCAGGGTGGCGGGGTCAGGGTCGCTCTTTACCTGCAACACACGGGCAACCGCCTCTGCCCCTGCCGTTTCAAGCAGGCGCTCTAATTCGTCCAAGCTTTTTTCGCAAGAGGGGACCTCGCTTGACTTGCGCGCCAATGCCACCATCAGCGCTCTTTGAGGCGTTTGATTTTCCACCTTCGTTTCTCCTTTCAGTATGGAATGAAAACAAAATGGTGTGCGGACAACCGCACACCATCATTCTCGGAAAATTACTTTCCGGCTGCAAGACGCTTCTTGAATTTATCAACACGTCCGCCGGCATCCACAAATTTCTGCTTGCCAGTATAAAAAGGATGGCACTTGGAGCAAATTTCAACATTCAAATCGCCAAGCACAGAATGAGTTTCTACCGTAGCACCGCAAGCACAACGAATGACTGCGGGTTTGTATTCAGGATGAATTCCTTGTTTCATAGCTTTTACCTCTCCTAATCATTACAATTCATCTTATTATAACACAAATTTTTATTTTTGCAATAGGTTTTTTCAAAAAAAACAAAATTTTCGCATTTTTTAGCATTTTACCCCTGTTTTAAGGGCAAAACTTGTATGATTTGCTCTTTTTTTATATTCTGAACCGTTCCTTGCACACAGCTTTACGGAAAAAGCCCGACCTTTTGTGTTTAGAGCGAAGCCTTTTCCCGACAGCTTTCATACCTTTATTGAAATTGGACGGCAAAGAGGGGCATCACAAAAGCCCCGCAATCGTGATGTTTTTATTTTGCTTGCCCAAATCCTCATCCGCCGCTTCCTCGGGGTATTTATTGAGTAAATATTCCGTTCTGATATCGCATTCCTTGAATTTTTCACCCGCTATCAAAAAATCCACCTTGCCTTCTCTTTTGCGCACGCGGATCTGCCGCCGCACAAGCAAGCTGACACGGTCACTGTCGTGCAGGAATTTTATCAAGCGAATGCCTTTTGCGCGGGCGGTAAGCAACGCGAACTCCGCTTCAAGCACCGCCGCCTTTGTGGAAGGCAAATGGCGCAAATCTTTTACCAACAAGTCAACCCCACCCTTCTTTCTTCTGTCTTAATCCACACGGAAGCGACGCTCGCCCCGTAAAAAAGCAGAAATATTGTTTTTCATTTCTTCCAAGCACCGCCGCCTTGCTTCATAGGCGCCCCAAGCCATATGTGGCGTCAAAACCACCTGCGGCAAGGAAAGAAGCCTTTGGAACGGATGATTTTCGCTCATAGGCTCACCGTCATAGACGTCACAGCCAAAGGCGGCAATTTTGCCCTCTAAAACGGCAGAAGCCACCGCCTCTTCATCCGTAACCGCCCCTCTTGCAACGTTGATTAAAATGGCTTCTTTTCTCATCATAGCGAGGTGCTCAGCGTCAACGATGTGACGGGTTTTATCCGTCAAGGGAACGTGCAAGGACAAGATATCGGACTCACGGCACAACGCTTCAAAGGAAACCGTCGGGTATTCTTCATCCCGCTTTTGTCTTGTAACAAGCACCCGACAGCCAAGCGCAGATGCGACTTTCGCCACCTGCTTTCCTATATTTCCGCCGCCCAGAATCCCCCACGTTTTCCCTGCCAATTCGTGATAGACAGGGGTAACGCGGTTGGCGTCCTTCCCGCGTGAGTATGCGCCCGACTTGGTATACGCATCATATTCAGCGATATGATTCCAAAGAGAAAGCGCCATAGAAACGGTAATTTGCGCCACGCTTGCTGTGGAATAGCCCACCACGTTGCAAACGGCAATCCCGCGGGAACGACAATAGGCAATGTCTATATTGTCATATCCCGTCGCGGCAACACAAATCAGCTTGATATTCTTCCCTGTTGCCAGGGTTTCTGCGTTACAGCGCACCTTATTCAAAATCAAGACATCGGCATCCCTAATGTGCTCTTCCATTTCTTCGGCAGAGGTTTTCGGATAACAAACAAGCTCGCCGAATTCCGAAAAAAGAGACAAATCCATATCGCTTCCCAGCGTTGCCGCGTCCAAGACCGCAAGTTTCATATGAATGATACTTCTCTCCTTATATGTATTGCTTTATGCCCAGCCTATGCCCTCTTTGTCACGGTAAAGAGAACGGGCAAAAAAGAGCGCCATAGCCTTTTCTAAATAAAGGGTATCCTTTGTTCCCGCCGTTTCCATAGCAGAGTGCATAGCGAGCTGCGCAAGACCTATATCAAGGCTATATACAGAGGTATGGGATATTGCCAACGCCCCAAGGGTTGAGCCGCCAAGAAGGTCGGGACGGTTGGCATAATGCTGCAAGGGCACGCCTGCTTGCTCACAAAGCAAGGAAAAAAGCCCCTCGGAAAGTCCGTCTGTTGTGTACCGCTTATTCGCGTTATGCTTGATAACAATGCCTTCGTTTAAGACAGGCGTCAGTCCGTTGGTATCTGAAAGCTCGGGGTGGTTGGGGTGGCGAGCGTGCGCGTTGTCAGCGCTGACAAGGAAGCTGTTTGCCAAAAGGCAGTGGGGATTTTCACCGAGAGCTAACGCAATTCTTTCAAGCACGCTGTTCAGGAAGGACGAATCCGCCCCATGCATTGTTCTGCTTCCCACCTCTTCGCTGTCGAAAAGAGCCAAAAGAGGAATGGCTTTTTGGTTGTCCTCTGCCGAAAGAAAGCCCTGTAATAATCCGTATACAGACTGCAAATCGTCAAGCCTTGGGGAAGAAATATAGCAGCTTTCCTTGCCCCACAGGACCGCTTTTTCGTAAGGATACATATACAGGTCGTGGCTTACGATATCCGACGGGTCTATTTTAAGGGCTTCGGCGATATGATAAAGCACCGCGTCCCCCTCTTTATCGGTGGCGCAGAAAGGAAGCATATCTACCGCAGGGTTGTCCCCTGTTTCCTTCATCAGATGCCCTGCCACGGAGGGAATGATAGCAACAGGCTCCTTGACGTCCACTATATAGGAAAGGAGCTTCCCTTCCTTTTTCACGAAAACACGACCCGACACAGACAGGGGCCTATCTAGCCACGTGACGTTGCGCGCGCCGCCATACCGTTCTACGGAAAGGCGGGTATATCCCGATGCTGTAAAGGACTTCTTATACTGAAAGGCGGGAGAATCGGTGTGCGCCGCGGCGATTTGAAAGCCAACGGCTTTCTTTTTGGGCAAGCGAAAGGCAAAAAGGGATGCGTCATTTCGCGAAAGAAAATACTTTCCGCCTTGGGAAAGATTCCATTCCTCTGCTTCTTGCAGGGGGGTATACCCCTCTGTCAATAATAATTCGGTGATTTCCGCTACCGCAAGGTAAGAAGAGGTTGCGGTGTCTAAAAAAGCGGCAAGCGAGGTTTCGCGATTCATCGTAATCTCCTTCCGTTGCTTTGGCAACTCTTTACTGATGCTTAATAAAAAAATTGGCAAAAAAAGCCGCAGCTTGAAACTGCGGCTTCCTCTGTGGTGCTCCTGCGGGGATTCGAACTCCGGACACCTTGATTAAAAGTCAAGTGCTCTGCCAACTGAGCTACAGGAACCTGTGTATCAAACCTGCTTGATACCCGTATATATTACCACACTATCTTTTATTTGTCAAGTATAATTTTGATTTTTTTTACACTTTTGGACTTTTTTTCAATTTCGGTACAGGAAACAAAAGTTTTTTATGGCAGAAATGCCGAATGCCATTGTCCGTAAAGCGCATCGGCTCCCATTTCCCGTTCTATAACGGTCAGGCGGTTGTACTTAGAAACCCGTTCCGAGCGGCAGGGCGCTCCCGTTTTGATAAAGGAAGCAGAGGTAGCGACAGCCAAATCCGCAATATAGCTATCCTCTGTATCGCCCGAGCGATGCGACAAAATATGCCGATAGCCGCCATCCCTTGCCATAGCAATAACGTCCAAGGTTTCCGTTACCGTACCGATTTGATTGGGCTTGATTAAAATGGCGTTGGCGCACATCTTGTGCATACCGATTTGCAGACGAACAGGGTTTGTGACAAAAAGGTCGTCGCCGACAAGACACACATCATCCCCAATCTCTTCCGTAATCATACGCCAGCCATCCCAATCGTCCTCGCTAAGAGCATCCTCTACCGAGAAAATGGGAAAGGACTGCACCCAGGATTCAACCAGATTGACAAGCTCCTCCGAGGAAAGACGCGCGCCGCTTTTTTTCAGGGTGTAGCCATTCTCGTCATACCATTCGGATGCGGCAATATCAAGCGAAATTTTGACCTCTTTATCGGTATACCCTGCCTTCTCTATCGCCTTCATCATCCATTCCATCGCTTCCTCGGCAGAAGAAAGCTCGGGCGCGTAGCCGCCCTCGTCCCCAAGTCCGACAGAATACCCCGCGCTCTTTAACATAGCGCCAAGCGTATGATAAATTTCGCTTCCCATTCGCACACCTTCCGCAAAATTTTCAGCACCGACGGGAACAATCATAAATTCCTGCACGTCCAAAGCGTTGGCAGAATGGGCGCCACCGTTGATGATATTCATCATGGGAACAGGCATTCTCTGCCCTGTTATTCCGCCAAGATACCGCCAGAGCGGCATCTTGAAATGAGAAGCTGCGGCGCGAGAGGTTGCCATAGAAACGGCAAGAAGGGCGTTTGCCCCCATATTCCTTTTTTGTTCTGTTCCGTCAAGCGCCAAAAGCGTTTTGTCTATATCCTTTTGGCAGGACGCGTCCTTCCCTATCAGCGCCTTGGCAATTTCCTCATTCACGTTTCTCACCGCGCGAAGCACGCCTTTTCCGCCGTATCTGCCCTCTTTATCTCTTAATTCATACGCCTCATACTTGCCAGTTGAGGCGCCTGACGGGGCGGCTGCAATACCGTGGCTTCCATCCGATAAGAGCACCTCTGCCTGTACCGTTGGATTTCCGCGGGAATCCAGAATTTCCTCAGCCCAAACAGATTCTATGATTGGTTTTTGCATATTTGACATCCTTTCTTACTTTTGGATTGCTTCTTCTCCTATTTTGTTCTCATATTACCAAGAATATTCATACACTGTTAGAAAAACAAAATGGAGGAACCGTATGCTTTTACACACCGTCAAATATGGGGAAAGCGTTGGCAGTATTGCTGCCAAGCACCATATTTCTCAATCCAAAATCATAGAGGACAACAGCCTTCTCCCTCCTTATTCTCTGGCAGAAGGAGAAACCCTACTTATTTCACTCCCCTCATCCTTTCATACCGTTTACGGGGGCGAAACAGAAGAGCTTATAGCAGAAAAATACAACACGGACATCGACACCCTTAAACTGCAAAATCCCGCCTTTTGTCAAACGGGAAGGCTGTATCCAGGGCAGGTTCTTTCCGTTTCCTTTCCCGAAAGAATCCCCGCATCTACCATATGCGTTTTGGAGCATCTCCTGCCATTGCCCTCTTTTCTTGCCCTGCTTCCCTTTTTCAGCTTCATCGCGCTTGGTGGGTCATTATATAAGGAAGAATGGATACGCTTCGCAAAGGAAGGGATAAAGCGCGGTGTTATGCCGCTTTTCTACGGCAAGAAGTGCCCCGAGGAGCTTCTTCCTTATGCGGAAGGATGCTTATACCAAAAGGAAAAGGATACATTCGTTTTGGATATGGAGAAAAGAGGAGAAAGGACAGAAATCCATATAGATGCCCTTGCAGGAAAAAGGGAAACTTGCTTTTTATCCTTAGACAGACCCCTTTTGGTAAACGGAGATTGCGTTTCCCCAGAGCTTTTGCCCCGCTATCTGAAAAGGCTGCGGCAAGGAAACGGACGCATACAACGCAAGGAAGACGGTATGGCATATTTCACCCTGACAGAGCACCATAAAAAAGGAAAGGAAGAAATAGAGGTTTGCTTCTTTGACGGAGAAAAAGAAAAAGCCGTTCTCGAAGCAAAGCAACAAGAAGGCTTTTGTTCTTTTATTTTACGGGATGAAAAAAATTGGCCTATGCAAAGCCGCCTGCTGTTCGCTTCCCTCTTTGCGCCAATCAAGTGGCAAGGGGCAAGCGGAAAAGGCGAAGAGCGTTTTGATGAGTGATGAAAGCGCACTCATCTGCCGATATGCCCCAAACCTCGGCAAGCGCTTGCAGGGTGCAAGGCAACAGCCCCGAATGGTTGAGCTTTCCTCGGTGGGGGTGCGGGGCTAAATAGGGGCAGTCGGTTTCAACCAAGACTGCCTCTTTGGGAAGAGATGAGGCAACCTCCTTGACGTGTCGGGCGTTCTTGAAGCTGACCGTTCCCGAAAAGGAAATCATATACCCCAAGGAAACAAGCTCTTCTGCCATAGGAATACTTCCGCTATAACTGTGAAAAACACCTGTAACACGGGGAAAACGGCGCACCATACCCAGACAGTCTCCGTGTGCTTCTCTGTCGTGAATAATAACAGGCAAGGCAAGGTCCTCAGCCAGCGCCATTTGCGAGGCAAAGCAGTCAGTCTGCATTTGCTTATCAAAGGGCAGAAAATGATAGTCAAGACCAATCTCCCCTACTGCCACGAGCTTGTTTTCCCTGTCATCAAAAAGAGCGCGGATTTCGCAAAGCGCCTCTTTCAGGGAAGGAAGAGAGGCAGCATCACTCGGATGAATGCCCGCAGCGGCAAACATTCCTTGGTGACGCTTCGCTTGAGCAATGGAAAGAAGAGAGGTTTCAGGAGAGGTGCCGACATTGACAATACCCGCGACGTCCTTTTCCAAAAGCGCGTCCAAAAAATCGTCTACACTTCCCTCTAATTCCGTTTTGAAGCGGTCATCCCAATAATGCGCGTGTGAATCAAAATAGCGCATTAGTGGACACGCTCTCCGTTGGGCGTTTCAGGGTCCAAAAAGACAACGCGCACGTTATCCTCGCCCGATGCCAAAAGCATACCGTTGCTTTCAATGCCGCAAAGGGTGGCAGGGGCTAAATTGGCAACGATAACAACCTTTTTGCCAATCAAATCCTCGGGCTCATAGAATTTTGCGATGCCCGAAACGATTTGTCTTTGCTCATATCCCAAATTCACCTGCAATTTGAGAAGCTTCTTTGCCTTCGGGATTTTTTCGCAAGCAAGAATCTGGGCAGTTCGCAGCTCTACCGCGGCAAAGCTGTCAATCTTGATTTCTGCCTCGTGCTCAATGGCGGGCTCTTCCTGCGTTGCGGCAGATGCCGCTTCTTCCTTTGCCTTCAAGGCTTCAAAAAATTTGGCTTCATCAATACGGGCAAAGAGAACAACACTCTGCCCAAGCACCTTTCCGCTTTCCAAAGCACCGAAGGCGCCAACCGTTTCATACGCGGTTTTATCGGTAGCCAGCAGGGTGAAAATCTTTTCTGCCGTCTGGGGAATGAAGGGAGTCAAGAGCACCGCTGCCCCTCTGATACATTCGAGCAAATGATAAAGCACCGTACCAAGACGCGCTTTTTTGCCCTCGTCCTTTGCTAAGAGCCACGGCGTTGTTTCATCGATATATTTATTGGCGCGGCGCAGCATCTCAAAGATAGCCGACAAGGCGTCCGCCACGTGGAAGGACTCCATATTCTGACGGGAAAGGGCAACTGCCTTGGCAAACGCCTCTTTGATTTCCCCGTCAAGCGCCTCTTCCTCGGTTGGCGCAGGAATGACACCGCCAAAATATTTGACGGTCATTGCGTGGGTGCGGCTGACAAGGTTGCCAAGGTTATTGGCAAGGTCAGTATTGTATCTGTTGATGACGTTTTCATAGGTGATAGAGCCGTCAGCGTTATAGGGCATTTCGGAAAGCGCATAGTATCTGACGCCGTCAACACCGAAATACTCTGCCATATCGTCAGCGTAAATCACGTTTCCGCGGGATTTGGACATTTTGTCAATTCCCGAATTGAACCAAGGGTGACCAAAGACCTTCTTGGGCAGGGGCTGTCCCAACGCCATCAGAAGAATCGGCCAATAAATCGTGTGAAAGCGCAAAATATCCTTACCGATAATATGAACGTCAGCAGGCCAGCACTTCTGATAGAGCTCGGGCTGCTCGGAAAGGTCGGGATCAAAGCCAAGAGCGGTGATATAGTTGGAAAGCGCATCAATCCAAACATAGATGACGTGCCTGTCGTCAAATGTAACGGGAACGCCCCATTTGAAGGAGCTGCGGGACACACAAAGGTCTTGAAGCCCAGCCTTCAAGAAATTGTTTATCATTTCTTTTTTGCGGGATTCAGGCTCAATAAATTCGGGGTGCTCCTCAATATAGGCAATCAGACGGGACGCATATTTGCTCATAGCGAAGAAATATGCTTCCTCTTGGGTTCTCTCCAAGGGTCTGCCGCAGTCAGGGCAAACACCCCCCTCTGCCTGAATGTCCGTAAAAAAGGATTCGCACGGTGTGCAGTACCAGCCCTCATAAGAGCCCTTGTAGATATCTCCCTGCTCATACAGCTTCCGGAAAATATGCTGTACGCTTTTTACGTGATAATCGTCCGTTGTGCGAATAAATTTATCGTATGAGGCACCCATCAGGTCCCAAATTCTCTTGATTTCCCCGGAAACACCGTCTACATACTCCTGGGGAGAGATACCTGCTTCCTTAGCAAGATTTTCAATCTTTTGCCCGTGCTCGTCCGTTCCTGTCAGAAAGAAAACGTCCTTCCCCATCTGACGCTGAAAGCGAGCCATCGCATCAGACATAATGATTTCATACGTGTTCCCAAAATGGGGCTTACGGGAGCTATATGCGATAGCTGTCGTGATAAAATATTTTTCCTTTTTGCTACATTCATTGCAGTGACACATATCTGAATCCTCCAAACAGAAAATTATTCCTTTAATATACAAGATGCCAAAGAAGCGCGAAGCAACATAAAGCGCGGCAAAACAAAAATAAGGGGAATGCCCAAAAATACGAGCGAAAGGATAAACAAGGGCATAAAACGAAGCGTCAACCCCAAAACCTTACCGTAATGGGAGCGCATCTGATTGGCAGAGGCGCGGCAAAGCGCGCTGTATTTGCAAAGAGCGGGCGAAATTTCCCCTGCCGTTTCCTTTCTCTCCTTGGATAAAAGATGGTTCCATAAAAAATAATCCTTCCCCAAATGCAAGAAGAAAAAAAGGAGAAAAAGCAGAAAAGCCGCGCTTAAACTCAAAATTAAGGCACCTCTTGGCGCGGAAGAGACGCTTGAAGCCCATATACCAAGATACGCCACAAAGACGGAAAAGCCCGAAAAGAGCGCCAATCGAAAGACACGCCCAAAGCCGCGCCGAATGGCGAAGCGAAACAGCCTTTTGTTGACAAAAAAGGCAAAGAGCGAGGAAAAATCCGCCTCATCCGTCAAAACGGCGGTTTGACAAAAGGAGACAATTCCCTCCCAAAAGGGCGATAAAAACAAAAGCGAAAAGCCAAAGGAAATCGCCGATGTCGCAAAGGAAGCAATTTCTTCATTCTTCAAGGGTGGAATAAAGGAAACCAACGCCGCAAGCCCGCTTTGCACCACCGCATACAATCCGCAAAGGGCAAAAGCAAAAAGGGGCAGGGCAAAGATAAGGGTTCTTTTAATGTCTTTCCTGCGAAGCAAGCCTTGGTTGTTTTTGGTTGTCTGTTTCAAAGAAAATCTTGTTTTTTTCATAGGAAAATCCTCCTTTTGAGAGGATTATTTTACCTTTTTTTCCGTTTTATGCAAAAAACTTTTATAAGCAAAACAAACAAGATTTTTTACTTTCTTCCTTTTTATGCAAGATATTATAGCACAATTTTCCAAGAAAATCAATATATTCTTTCTCTTTTTACAGTTTTTTTGATAAAAATCTCTTTAATAGCAAACCTCCATTTCTTTACGCAGGCGGCTGATGATTTTCTTTTCCAAGCGGGAAATATAAGATTGAGAAATATGTAGAATATCCGCCACTTCCTTTTGTGTCAGCTCCTCTTTGCCATAAAGCCCGTAGCGCAGCTCAATGATTTCTCTTTCTCTTGGCGATAAAGAGCGCACAAGGTCTCTTACCGCCCGCTTCTCCTCTTCCTCTTCCAGGGTTCTGCCAACCGTGTCGGCATCGCTCCCCAGAACATCGGAAAGCAATAGCTCATTTCCGTCCCAATCTACGTTTAACGGCTCATCTATGGAGATTTCTCTTTTTCTGCCTGTGTTTTTCCTCACAAACATCAGAATTTCATTTTCAATACAACGGGAAGCATAGGTGGCGAGTTTGATATTTCTGTCTGCGTGGAAGGTGTCAATCGCCTTCATCAGCCCCACCGTACCGATAGAAATAAGCTCTTCAATGCTCACCCCGACGCTTTCAAATTTTTTGGATATATACACAACCAGCCTCAAATTATGCTCCACAAGATACGCGCGCATGCTTTCGTTTTCAGGCGCTTCTGCCAAAGCCAGTGCCTCTTCTTCCGCGCTGAGTGGCTGGGGCAGGACATCGGCTCCGTTGATATAGTAAACCTCGTCGCCACCAAAAAAGCGAAGGAATAGGTTGCAGAGCCATTTTTTTACGATATGTATTATTTTTTTCATAGCGGTTTCCTTTCGTCTATGTGTGTTGTAAAAGAAGCGAGGATGGGAGAAGCCCGTCACGTCCCCCGAAATGCTTTTTCCCGACGGCATACAGCGCCAAAAGCGCCTCACATTCCTTTTTCTCTTTGCCTATTTGTATATACACCTTATCGGGACGCACGCTTAGAAGCAGGCTCCTGCTTCCAAGACTTTTTGCGGGCAGAAGCCGACATTTTCTGGCGATACGGGGATTACTCGGCATACCCGTTTTGTGAGAACGGGCGCACAGTATCACCTCGCTCGGTAAAATGGGAGAAACTGCCTCTAAGCACACCACAATGGCGGGGCGTCCTGAAATGGGGTCTGTCAAAAGACATCCGCTGTCAACCAAAGCGGAAACCGCTATGGACTTACCAAACATTTCTACCACAACCGTCGCAAATTTCTCCTTTGGCATTCCACCAAAAAAGCGCAAGGTCAGAGAGACGATGCAAAAGGTGACAAAGCCTAAAATCAGCACCACGTCAGAAAGCAAGAGCTTCTCTGTTTGCCTGACGTCAAAAATTCCTTCTAAAAACGTATACAGCGCCGATACCGTTCCCCCGAGAAGCATAGAGAAAAGCATAAATAAAACCACAGCGGAAAAGAAAACCTTGTAGCTTCCCGTATGTCGAAAGGCAACGGCAATCAGCAAAACTGCCACGACGGGAGAAAGCAAAAGACTCAACCACGAGGGAAAATCAAACAAGACCGCCGCAACCGCATACACGCCACCCAAGAAGGAAGCGATAAGAAACAAGGAAAGCTTTTTTCGCAAATGGAGAAAAGAGCCAGACAAATACAAGACAAGGAAATCCATCGCGAAGTTTACAAAAAACAAGGTATCTATGTATAGAACCTGCACGCTATATCCGCCCCCCTTTTTCATATAGAAACGGTGATTACCACATTCATCATATCACGCAAGGACTTCTTTTTTTGTCATTTTAAGCAGAACGATTTTTTTGTTTTTTTCTTGCTTTTTCTTCTTTTTTATGCTACAATACATATAATAATAGATTAGAGATATAAGGGGCAGATTATGAAACCCATTTCAGAGAAAAAACTGTTTTTGCTGGATATGGACGGCACTATTTATTTGGACAAAACGCTTTTTCCCGCCACCCTTCCCTTTTTACGCGCGTTAGAGGAAAAGGGCGCAAGAGCCATCTATTTAACGAATAATTCCTCAAAAAGTGTTTCTGCTTATATAGAAAAGCTGCGCACAATGGGTATTGAAGCAAAAGAGGAAGACTTTGTAACCTCAACAAACGCCACTGTTGACTTTCTAAAAAAAGAAGGATACCTCAGCAAGAAGCTCTATGCCTTTGGCACGCGCTCCTTTTGCAAGCAGTTAGAGGAAAGCGGCTTTATTGTCACCACAAGACCTGAGGACGACGTTGCAGCCATTGTGATGGGAAACGATACCGAGTTGACCTTCCAAAAATTAGAGGACGCTTGCATTTTACTTTTGCGCGGTGTGGATTATATTGCCACAAATCCCGATATCGTCTGCCCCACTTGGTATGGCTCTGTTCCCGATTGCGGGTCCATTTCCCAGATTTTAAGAAACGCCACGGGCAGAATGCCTCGCTTCATCGGCAAGCCGCAGCCCGAAATGATTTATTTAGCGTTAGAAAAAGAGGGCTTAACAAAGGACGATGCGCTTATGATTGGGGATCGTGTTTACACCGATATTGCCGCGGGAGCAAATGCGGGTATTGATACCGTCTTGGTGCTTTCAGGCGAAGGAACGGTCAAGGACGCCGAAGAGAGCGATACCAAGCCCACCTATATTATGAAGGACATTGAAGAGGTCCGTCGCGCCTTTTTGGGCATCTTGTGACATTTTCAGAACGAAAACCGACTTTTTCAAAAAATAAAAAGAAAAATCCAAAAAGGTATGGACTTTTCTTTTGCTTTATGTTATAATTCTTTTTGCGATTGCCAATTCCATAGTATCATTTTTTTGCGGGTGTGGTGGAACGGCAGACACGCTGGTCTTAGGAACCAGTTCGCAAGAGTGTGGGTTCAAATCCCACCACCCGCACCAACAAAAAAGGAACTTTTGTCTACCAAAAGTTCCTTTTTTGTTTATCCATTGCGAAAGCAATGGCATATCATCACGCTTTAGCGTGCATCTCCCTGCGGCTTGATGATATCCAGACCTTCGGTCTGATGATATACAATCGACATCTTGACCTGTGCGCAAAAATGTGCTATAATGAGAAGATGAAAACACTCTTGAAAGGAAACAATCATGAAAATCAGCGCAGAAGACAAAAAGAAAATCGTATGTGCGATTGTGCAATTTCTTTCTTCCTCATCGGCATGTACCCGAAATGAAGTAATAAATGGTACTTTGCTATGTTACGGCTTTTCCAAGCAGGAGATTTCCAATGCGCACGGTGCATCCGGAAAGGTGAATTGTATTCGCAGTTATATCGGAACAGCCCTGACGGATTTGGTCTCACAGGGGAATGTAGTTATTAACAAGGATAAGCGTTACTCGTTGGCTAAAGAAGAACTAGTCATTGTCAAAGAAGCCGAATGCCGTTCTGAAATTCTTCGTTTGCTGGGAAGAAAAAGCGTGAAAAAAGCAGACCTCTATCTCCTTTTGCAAAAAAAGTTTGGAACCGACAAAACAGCATCTATAAAAGATGATCATTCTCTTAGACAAATTGCAGGGCAAATTATCGCAGAAGAAAAAAACAAGGGTAATATCCAAGAAAAGGATGGCGTTCTGTCTTTTGTAAAGAAAGAGACGTCCGTAAGATATGCGTCAACTCCCCTGCCAGAAGAGGAGTTCGTTCCCCTTTTACTGTCTAGAATTCACGATCTAGGTGGCGATTTCTTTGAAAAGTTCGTTGCCAACATGCTTGAAAAATATTACTTAATCAACGGGCGCGATGTACTATCTTGCGAGGTGATTGGCGGATGCGATGACGGCGGTGTGGACATCATTATAGAAACCGAGGAAGAGCTTGGATTCATTGATAAAATCATAATTCAAGCAAAAAATCGTAAAAACATTCCGGTCACAGAGAAAGAAGTCCGAGAATTCTACGGCGCGATGAATGCGTTTAGAGGAACGCGCGGTATTTTTGTTACAACCGCAGCTTTTCATCCGTCTGCAGATAAACTCTTGCTTTCGCTCCCGAACTGTGTCGGTATTGACAGCGAAAAATTGTTCTCTCTTATAAAGCAAACTGCCTATGGTATACATAAAACCAAAAGTGGATTTTCTTTTGACAACGCTATATTCGTAAAATAGTTTTCGAATTATACTATTTGTTTTATCCATTGCAAAACAAATAGTATAAAGTAATAGAATGAAATCACACACCTTATTACTGTTCTTACCTGTATTTACACACCTTTTTACTGCTCTTTCACAAACAAAAAGACAGAATCCTTGTGATTCTGTTTTTTTGTTTCTTTTGAGTTGCTGGTGGGATTTGAAGGGGAGCGGTACTGAATGACAGTCCGGGGGACTGTCAGAGCCGCGGAAAGCCTTGCCCGCAGGCAAGGCAAATCCCACCACCCGCACCAAAAAGAAAAGATAAAAGAGAAAAGAAAAAAAGAAAAGGTAGCTTTTCTTCCGTTGGTCGAAAAGCATTGATTTTATTAAAACGTGTGCTGTAATGGTTACAAAGAGAGGTGAAAAGAATGAACAGCGCATTACTTGAAAAATCTATGGGTTTTGTGACACAGACCGTACTTTTCTACGAAGAATTTTCAAAAAGTAAAAAGTTGTCAAGTGCGGAAAAATCTCTTTTGCTGCCACGCTCTCTCTCCTTTCTTCTTTTGGTCGTTTTTAGGCAACAAAAAAGCCCCAGGTCTTTCGGCCTGTGGCTTGGTCTATTTGGTTTTTGGGTATAAGAAAACCACCCGGGTGGGTGGTTTAAAAGAAAATTTTTTCAAGGTCAATGTCTAGACCAAACTCAGAAAGGTCTTGCCCTGCAAACAATAGCTCACTTTGGATCGTGCAAAGAACTTCATAATAGGCGTCAACAAGACCGTCCACATACTCGCTATTTTTTTCTTTGTCTTTCATATCCAAAACCTTGTTGGCATTTTGTAGCAATCTAAACACGATATGCGTTAACCGACCTTTTTCTATGCTTTCTTTACTCATCGGTGTTTTCTCCTCGCTTCTTAAGTTCATCGATTCTTCTCTGTATTGACTTTTCAAACTCTTTAATCTCTGTTTGCCAGTACTCTAATCGCTTCTGTCTTCTCTTTTCAGATAGCTCCTCCCAATCTACAGAATGCTGTTCTGGGTGCTCAACCTTTTCTTTGTGTTCTAAAATTCGGCGTCGAAGCTTTCTTATAGATCTTTTTATAGAAGCACTTTCTTGCTTTGGTAGATCTGTTTCTTTTTCTGTGAAGAACTGCAAATCTATTTTAACAAGTTTTCTCTCTTCTGTCAAGTGCGGAAAAATATCTTTTGCAATTTCCTCTAAACTTTTCTCTCCGCCGCTTGACGCTCCATCCGTAAATTTTCCATCCGCATCCCTGGGATGCTCGCTCTCTTTGAAGCTCACGTGTTCTCCTTTCGGGCAAAACAAAAGGAGGGGCGGTGTCCGCCTCTCCTTGTATGCGCTTTTTGCTATTGTAATCATAGCACACTTCCATCCGGACATTCAAGGACATTTGCGGACATTTTCCGAAAAAATTTTTTAGAAAAGCGGATTTTCCACCCATCGGCGGACGGTTTTCTCATCGCATTCCAGGATTACCGCTATCATTCCCCATAAAACTATTGATTTTATATCAAAAATGTGATATAGTTGTGGGGCGAGATATATTAAAACTTTATTAGGAGATATTTTATGTGTTTTTCTAAAAAAGCGGCGCTTAAAAAGCTTTTGCACGAGATGTTTCAAGAGACCAAGGGCATGCAATTTTTCGGGGGCTCAACGATTTCTTCCAAAAGAGCCGTAGATCTTTCTTATATCAAGGTTGTTTCAGAGACGCTTGGAGAAAGAAGTCAGGCGCTTCTCGGACAGCGTGGCGCGTTTGAGCTGCGCTATGACGTTGACAAAAAAGACGTTAGCCTGATGCTTGTATTTGACTACGCCCAAGGCACCAAAAAGGCGAAATGTGTTGATAACACCTTTAAGATGCTGGAAGGTGAAGGAAAGGAAGGCTCGGTAGACCAGTTTATTCACGCTCTTGACCTTTGCCACGTAGAGGACGAGGATATGTACGAGCTGACGCTGAAGATGAACAACGTCAGTCGCGGAAAGGTTATTAAGGCAACGCGCTTTCTCTTCAAAAAGGCTTCTGTTTATCTTGAAAGTCTGGAAGGGCTCTTTGCAGAGCTTTAAGACTTCTTATTCCTTAAATACATAAATAAGGGGGCTACTTCACTGTTCGTGAAGCACCAAAGAGCAACACAAAACAGTTGCTTTTCGTCTCCTGTGCGTTACAATTTCTGTGAAATTGTAACGCAACCTGCAAATTTTTTGCAAAAGCTTCGGCAATTTGCGCCTTTGTTGGCACAAATTGCCGTGGGGCTGAGTCAATGACTCAGCCCCTTTTTGTTGTTTTTTTATGGAATATACTCTTCCCCGTTTTATGAGGGTTCGTCCTCATCGACCCAGATATTTTCTTCTACGTTTTTATATTTCTTTTTGAAGATACGCCGCCTGAAAATAAAGACGGTATAGGCGCTCCACAACAGGAAGAAGATGCCGCAGGCAATAAGGGCGTTTTGGAAAGAGGAGCTTGCGAAATTCAGCAGGAAGAGCAAGGGCGCTATCATAACCATAGCGGGAAAGTTTGACAGAACGTAAAGAGAGGCGGTGGGGGTTCTAAGCTCAGGGTCAACCTCCTTCATCAAAATCATTCCGTTGGATGCGGTACCCGTTAACGTACCGAAGCACATCAGGAAAAATTCGTGCTCAAAGCCCTTGAAGCACTCCTTTGCGACCTTGCGAATATATACGTAGGTAATAATACCACCCACAACAGACAAAACGATAATGGGAACAATATAGTTCTTGATATCGTTGATTTCAATAGCGGCAACGCCCGCCACAATCATCAAATCGAAAAAGAAGCCTGAAATTCTATCCATCTGATAGTTGTTGATATAGCTTCTTGTCATCAGACGACGCTTTTTCAATTTATTAAGAACGACCTTAATCAGTATAGCGGCAAGCGCTGCCCACATAAAGTTAAAGCCCCAGGCAATGCTGTTGGTAAATTTGGATATGATGCCAAGCAGGCACATAAAGCCGAAGGCGAGGGCGTAAGCTAAAACGACAAAGCCCATTTGAATGGAAAACTTATCGACGGACTCGTTGTCGGGAATTTCATTTTTCTCGCAGTAAATATTTGCGTCTTCCTCTCCGTTGCCTTTGAGAGTACGCACAACCAACAGACCCTTTCTCTTGTAATAGTTGATGTAGATAATTCCGAAAATCGAAGCCACGATAAAGCCGATAGACGCCAAGGAAAGACCAAAGCTGCCGTTTCCTGAGAAGAACGTGCTTGCCATATTGGAAAAGTTGATATCCCAAGTCAAGGCGTTTCCGGGGCCCTGCCCATAGGCAAGGGGCAAAATCAGACCGCAGATATAAGAAATGACATTATCGCCGCCCTGCGTAAACAAGAACATCACAATAGTGATACCCAAGCCCACAAAGGCTTGCAGCATATAGCCACCGCCCTGCAAGGCGCCAAACTCGACTATCTGCGTCTTTTTCGCTTTTACGGTGGTTCTTTCGGTTTTCAGGGTCATCGCGGCAAAGCCGATACCCAAGCCGTGATAGGTAATGACCTGCATAATCCTATTGTCAACCAAAACAAAACCGCATTGCTTGCAGATGATATCCGTAATAAGAAGCAGCGTGCCGCCAATCAGTGCGGAAGGAATCAGACATTTCCGAAAGAAGGGCACGACGTTTCTTAAAATATTTCCTATAAGCAAAAAGATTAAAAGCAGTCCAAGCTGAACCAAAAAGCTCCAAACCACGCCGTAATTCGCGAGTGTAAAATCCCAGTTCATTATAGTTTCTCCTCGTCAATATTGATTTGTCACGTCAGAGGTTATTTACAGAAACGGTCCACATAGTTGTTAAGCGCGTTTTTGATAACTTTCAAAGCCTCTTCCTTAGGACTGACCTCGTTTACCGCGGTATCCTTGTGCTCCAAGCTCTTATAAACAGAGAAAAAGTGCCGCATTTCCTCAAAAATGTGCGAGGGCAATTCATCAATGTTCTGGTATTGGTTATAGTTGGGGTCGTTAAAGGGTATGGCAATGATTTTTTCGTCATTTCTGCCGTTATCAATCATAGAAATCATACCAACGGGATACGCGCGTACCAAGGACATAGGCTCCAAGCTCTCCGAGCATAGAAGCAACACGTCCAAGGGGTCCTCGTCATCGCCGTAGGTACGGGGGATAAAGCCGTAATTGGCGGGATAGTGGGTCGATGTATACAAAATACGGTCCAAAATAATAAGACCTGTTTCTTTATCTAACTCGTATTTTTTCTTGCTTCCTTTGGAAATTTCCACGACGCAAATGAAATCCTCAGGGGTGATGCGCTTGGGGGAAATATCGTGCCAAATATTAGACATTTTAGCTTTTATTCTCCTCTTTTCTTTTTTACTCCAAGTCAGTATAGCACAAAGACGCCATTTTGTCAAGAAATGAGCCAAAAAAGAGGGAAACGGCGCCTTATGAGCTTAATAGTGGTACAAGGAAAAGCCCTTGCTTTTTTATATCGGTTATGTTAAAATAAAAGAAAATATCTTCTTTTTTTGAAAAGGAAACGCAATATGACGACCAAAAACAGCTGTTATACCTATTTTAAGATAGTGGGTGATTTTGACCCCGACGCCATCACTTCCCTCTTGCAGCTCAAGCCCGACAAATACCATAAGGGAACGGATAAGCGACCTGACGGGAAGGCATACGGCTTCGCATCTTGGAATTTCGGCAGATGTGAGGCGTATAACCCTATTGTTTCATATCAAATGCAAAGGACCCTTGCCCCGCTTTTTGACAAGACTCACGTCTTAAATGAAATTCGGGAAAGAAACGACGTTTGTTTCTATTTGTCTGTTGTGCCGCAGGTCTTTGCGGGGGACATTGCCCCTGCTCTTGCGCCCTCTCTTGAATTCATTGATTTTTGCCACGCGACAAGAACGGAAATCGACATAGATATGTACGTTTATGAGTCCTCGGCGGAGGACTGAACCGAAAAGACATAAAAAGCGCCCTGACAGGCTTTTATCTGTCAAGGCGTTATTTTTATCCGTACATTCTTTCCTTTGCTTCCCGCATCAAGCGGAAGGTTTCTTCAAAGAAGGGCTTTTTCTCGGGTATTGCGGCAAACCAAGGGGCTGTGATATAGCCGAGAATTTGCCCGTCGGGCGCGCCGTCACGGAAATATTCCATCAAATCCGCGTGATTGTACTCGCACCTGTTGAAAACGGAAGCGCTCGGCACATACCGATACCCCTCCTTCATAAGAGGGAGCGCGACGTTGCGGAAGTTTACAAGGAAGGGGTCCTCTTCCACGAACTGAATGTTCATTTTGGCATAGTCGCCCTCGTTGTAATAGGTCACATACTCGGCGCGCGAGGAAACGGGGGTCCAATGCTCCTTGCGGAAGGCGTTGTAATACCAGGGAGAAATGATCATCTCATCCGCACCAAAATATTTTTTATATTCCTCGGGATGATCGAACAGGGGGCAAGCCCAGACCCAAGGCTTTGCGCCCGTTTCTAAAACGCAGTCCGCCAAAAAACGAATATCGTGCCAATAAAGCTCGCCCTGACGAAAGATGTTGGGATATATAGTGCTGTTACAATGCTTGGCGTCTTCCTCGTCCATACCGATATGGATATAGGGGGGATTTTCAAAAAGCCCATAGACCTCCCCGATTAAGTCCTTACAGACGCTATAATAGGCTTTGGTGGAAACCATCAAATGATATTCACCAAGCCACGCATCGTGAACGGTGGCGAAATTGAGCTTGGGAATTAAGGTGATGCCAAGAGCGCGGCACCTTTCTATTTCTTTTTTCACACGGGCGCAAGACCAAGCATTTTTGGCGGCAATTTCAGGGTGAGAGGCAAACTCTACTCCATCTCCGATATCAAGAACGATGGTGTTAAGTCCTGTTTTGGCAGATTCCTCTACAATATAGTCCCACATTTCTTCACTGAAATTTTCATACAGGTCGTCATACTTCCTTGCCCACATACTCATACTGAGATGCACGAGAATTGCCCACATTTTGTTTTGCTTCATATGTATACCTTCCTTTTCCTGATATTTTTCAGGTGTTTTTATGCTTAAAATCGGTAAAGAGGGGATTTATATTGTGCGGCACCACAGCCAAGGATGCCACTATCACCTCTTTTGCGCCGCCCTCTCTTCTTAGAACCTTTGCACATTCGGCGACAGAGGCGCCTGTTGTGACGATATCGTCTATCAAAATCACTCTTTTTCCCTTCAAGTCAGCCCCTTTGCAAAGAGCAAAGCCGTCCTTGACGTTTTTCAAGCGCAAGGACACCGTTTCCATTCTCTTTTGCTCCTTGGCTGATCGATTTTTGCGAAGAAGCGTTTTTTGAAAATCGTATCCGCTTGCCTCAGAGAAGGTCATAGCAAGAAATCTTGCGTGGTCATACCCATTTTCGATTTCCTGCCTCGGTGTGCGCGGCACGTAGGTAACCACATAATTTTCCTCGGGCATTATGCTTGAAAAGCAGTCAAAAAGCTCTTTTCCCATAAAGGTAAAAAGCAATTCTAAATTATGGTGCTTCAGGGCGAAAACAATTCTGCTTTCCGCATCCTTCTCGTGCCCGGGACGGTAACGGAACAGCTTTACATGACGCTTGACTCTTGCTTTTCTTAACATATCGGAAGAGCAGGTGCAGGTATCTAACTGCTTGCCGCATTGTCCGCAATCTCTTAAACGCGAGGCTCTATACTCCCCAAGACACTTCGGACATAGCGGCTCCTGCTTTTCTAACGGCTCCTTGCAAAGAGAGCATAGAGCGGGAAAGAGCGCGTTCCGCAGGGGAAGGAAAAAGCGATATATACGGTAGGACAAGGGCAAGGACATTATGTATCTCCTTCGTGAAGGGCGCATTCAAAGGGCGGAATAAAGGAAGAGGAAGCCGCCTCTCCCTCTTGCACAAAGGCATTGGTGATACCAAGGTCCCTTGCATAAGAAACAAAGGAAGCATATTCGTAGGCAGAAACGCGCTCCGAAAGCTCAGGGAATGCGGGAAGGTCCTTCATCGGTGTGTACTGACTCATTAAGCTGTATATGACAGAATTTCCAAAGAGGGAAAAAACCCTTTTGAGATTTTGCTTTGCTTCAATCAAATGGGTGGGCAAGAGCAAAAAGCGCACGACAACCCCTTTTACCAGCTCTCCCCTTTCGTTATAGGAAAGCCCGCCTACCTGCTTCACCATTTGAGAAAGTGCGGAAAGGGCAACGGTGGGATATGCTTCTGCCCCTGAATATCTTTTTGCCGTTTTGGCGCTGCCATAGCGCATATCGGTCAGATAAACGTCTATATAATCCTTTAACATACAAAGGGTTTCCTCTGCCTCAAAGCCAGAGGTATTATAAACGATGGGAAGGGACAAGCCCTCATCTCTTGCCTTTTGAATGGCGATAACAAGATGGGGAGCATAATGCGCCGCTGTCACCAGATTGATATTGGCAGCGCCCTTCCTTTCAAGTGACAAAAACAAGGTGGCAAGCGCATCGGAAGAATACGGTCTTCCGCATTCCTTTTGAGAGATGGCGCTGTTCTGGCAATAGACACAGCCCAAGCCACAGCCTGCAAAAAAGATTGTTCCCGAGCCATTTTCGCCTACAAGGCAGGGCTCTTCCCACTTGTGCAGCATATGGTACGCCACATGCGCTGTGGAAGAGGCGCGGCAATATCCCCTTTTCCCTACCGTGCGGTCAACGCCGCAAGCGCGGGGGCAAAGGTGGCAGTCCTTATACCGTTCCATCACGTCCATCCCTTTATTTCCTTTTCTCTTGATACTACTATTGTAGCATACCGAGAGAAAAAAAGCAAATAAAAAAAATGAAGAAAAGCATTTATTCTTCTGCTTTTCCTCATTTTGCTTTTTTATCGCGCTTTTTTGCGTATGCTTGCGGTAGAGCGGCAGGCTTTCCAAAGCCGCCACCCACGATTTCCTCCGCGGCGGTGATAATGACAAAGGCCTCTTCGTCCGCTTCTCTGACCAATTCCTTCAAGTGATACAGCTCTCGGCGCTTGACGGCGCAGAGCAAAATTTTTTGTTCCGTTTTTTGCTCCGCAACCCTTCTCTCTCCCCCAAGCTCCGTCACGCCTCTATGCATATTTATCTGTATAGCCTGCGATATTTCGGAAGCCCTTTTGGAAACGATAAAGGCGATTTTTCCTCTTTCAGCGCCCCCGACTGCCAAATCAAGCACTATGGCAAAGGAAACGCTGACGACAAGAGAATAAAACAAGGCGTCGATTTTATTCATCGCAAATGCCGCACCCGCAATGATGGCTATATCAATAATAAACACCCATTTTCCAACCGAAACAGAGGGAAAATGCTGATGCAGCAGGGTTGCCGCCAGCTCGCTTCCCCCTGTGGTATAGCCGCGCAGCAAAAGAAGTCCAATTCCCCAGCCTGCAACCGCGCCACCCAAGGCGGCGCAAACAAAGGGGTCCTGCTCTATGGGGGGTAAAAAGGAAAAAAAATCTAAAAAAAGGGATGTTAAGATGATGCCGGGAACCGCGTGCATAACGGAACGAAAGCCGTTTTCATAAACGCACCAAATCAAAAGCGGTAAATTGACCGCAAAAGCCA
This sequence comes from Clostridia bacterium, assembly GCA_017936565.1. Classification (GTDB taxonomy): domain Bacteria; phylum Bacillota; class Clostridia; order Oscillospirales; family CAG-272; genus UBA1740. The sequence continues at coordinate 28,212 of JAGBFG010000046.1, read as the reverse complement.
CAACGCCCACAGGCAAGGAAAAAAGTATATGCGCGACAGTGGCAACACCCGTAGCACCACCGATGATGACAGAGGCAGGGGCTAAAAACAACTGAAAGCCGAGGGCATATAAAATACTGCCGAACAGTAAATACAGGATATTTTGAACCGTCTCTTTGTTTTTCCACTTCATCATTCTTATACGTATGCTTTCGCCTTATTTTTTTATTTTTTCAAGTCTATTCTGAACCACTGTCCAATCTATTATGCGAAAAAATCCGTATATGTATGCGTCCTTCCTCTCGTGATAACGCAAAAAATAAGCGTGCTCCCACAAATCAATACAAAAGAGCGGGCGCTCATAGGAAGGGGGCGTTTGATGGTCGGGCAGAAAGCGTAGACCCATTCCGCGCTTTGTATAGACGCACCAGAGAAACCCGACCTCGTTTACACGCTGTGTCAGCTCCTGCACGGCTGAAAAGAACGACTCAAAGCTTATAAAATCCTTTTGTATTTGCGCAAGGATTTTCCCCTGCGGCAAGCGCAAGCCGAGAAGTGAGGGGGGCGTGATGCCGTTAAAATAGAATTGGTGACAGTCATACACCCTTCCCGCTTCCAGACGGCAGGACGAAGAGGAAAAGGGCATTTCCTTTTCTTCGCACAGTAGCTGATGATATTTTTTATCCCTTGCTATCTGCGAAAACGCCTCTTTATAAATTCTGCCGTGATGGATTTCCAAGGTCAGACGGTCTAAAACAGGCTCAAAGGCGCCACATGGCGCAACCAAGGAAGGAAATTCAGTTTTTTTTGCAAGCTCGGACATACATACACTTCTCCATTTCTGTTCTCTTTCTAAACTATCATACGCCATAGAGGCGGCTTCTATTCTACTTTTATTCTATGCAGGCAGATGTCCGAAAAACGCAAAAAAGCCCCAAAAATCGAAAGTTCTTTCACAATCGAGCTTGGGGCTTTTCTTTATAGCAAAAGCAATTAACCTAACAAATCCTTTTCCGTGAAGGTATACGCCGTATTACAGAACTGGCAAACGGCTTCAAGGCTTCTTTCCTTGCCTTCCTTTTCCTGCTCATCGAGCATATTTGAAATTTCTTTTCTGCCGAGCTTTTTAATCTGGCTTTTCATACGGGCGCGGCTACAAGTGCAGACGTAATCCACGGTGATTTCATCAAAGGCATCAAAGGCGACACCCTCTGTGGCAATGGCGGCAACCTCTGCGGGCGTCATTCCTCTATGGAAGCAGTCGGAAATGTGCGCAAGGTTTTGGGCATTTTTCTCCAAAACGTCAACCGTTTGCTCATCGGCAAAGGGCAACAGCTGAATAATTACGCCGCCCGCCGCCAAGCAGACGCTTTCTCCCTCTTTTCCCTCTCCCATCAGAACGCCCAAGGCGCAAAGGGTTGGAATTTGCTCGCTTTCGGCATAATAGGCAGCAATATCCTCAGCGATTTCACCCGTTTTGAGCGTAATGGTGCCGATATGCGGCTGTGGGTCTATTCCGTTATCCCGAATAACATAAAGTGTTCCCTCTCCAACAGCACCCCCCACGTCCAGTTTTCCGTTTGCTTTGCGGGGCACGTCGGCGGTGGGGTTTTGGATATACCCTCTGACGTTGCCGTAATAATCGGAAACGGACAAGAGCTTCCCAAGCACCCCATCCCCGTGAATGCCAACGGTTAAGGTTTCATTCTTCTCTCCCATCATACTGCCAAGCATAGAAGAGGCAGTTAAAAGTCTTCCAAGGGCGGCAGAGGCGGTACGCGAGGGGTGATGCAGGGCAATCATCTGATTGACAATGGCGGTAGAATCAATGGCTAAAACGCGGGCAGAGCCGTCGTGCGTCATACCGCGGTAAATGATTGATTTTTTCATAAAGCAGCTTGTTCTTACAGAACTTCCTTTCACGAGTATGGTCTTTTTTATTTATCGGCGCGGGCGGTGAACACAGCCCTCTCGCTTTGCGGCTTTACGGGAGTATCCGTATACCCATCGCAAACAGACAGAACGGTAAAGCCCGTTTGCGCCAAAAGCGTCTCTATTTCCTCTAAGGAATAGCATCTTTCCTGTGTAAGGGTGTCATAGCGCTGATAATGCTTTCCCTGCTTTTCAAAGACGGTGACGTAGAAATCGCACAGCCTGTTCTTTTTACGGTAGAGATTTTGCCAAGCGCAAAAGGCGTTTTCCTCTTCTAAAATATAGGCGTTTTCGCCGTAGATATACTCAAATTTATAGGGGGTATTGATATCAAAGATAAAAAGACCGCCCGGCACTAAAAAGGTATGCACCAAGGAAAAGGCGCGCTTTACGTTTTCCCCTTCCGTGAGATGATTGACCGTATCCATTGAAGAAACGACACCCTCTACCGTACCATACAAATCAAGCTCCGTCATATCCTGACACAGCCAAAGCACATCGCTTCCCCTTTCCTGATTTCTCGCCTCGGCAAGCATATCCTCTGAAATGTCCACGCCTATCATATCATACCCGCGGCGAAGCAGGGGAAAGGTTAAGTTTCCGCTTCCACAGCCCAAATCCAACAAGGAAGAGACTTGGGGAAAGCCGCAAGCCGTCATTTTTTTTGCTACGTATTCCGCCATTTCCTCATAGGGAGCATCCTTATTCAAGGAAGCGTAAAAGGGGGCTATTTTATTGTACAGATTTTCTTTCATAAAACGTTCCTTTTTTATTAGTCTTTTCGGTACGGAACACCGTTTCGCTTCGCGATGTATTCCACAATTTCATCGGCAAGAAGCCTGTCCTTGACAAAGGCTTCCCGTAAAAGAGAGGTTTCAAGATAGACGTCGTATTTATCATAGGTGGGACGCTCACTATCGCCTACCAAGGAAGCAAGGTCTATGCCGTTTTCCCTGATGTCCCGACAAAGCGTTTGCAAAAAGGCATCTCTTTTGCCATAGTCGATATGAAAGGTCATATAGCAGCAGCCCTGATATTCGATATGACTGATACCAAGACGCGCGGCATTGGCAGAAAGATAACGGCGCAGGGTCTGGAAGGAGCGCGTTCCAAGCCAAGGAAAGAGCGCCGCTGTCGTTTCGCCGAGGGGAATAAAGACAGAGTCGGCAAGAGATGTCCTTCTTGCCAATTCCCTTGCCTTATCCAGTCGCTCTTGCGCCTTTGGCATCAAATAGGGATACTTGGTATCTTCAAGCAAGACTTGCAGCATTCTTTGCAAAACGCGCGTGTGAATTTCACCAACACCGCCTGGCCAGGAAACAGCCATTTTTCCTTCCACTCCCTTGACGAAGAGAAGCCTTTTGGCAACGTCTGCCTCTAAAACCTCCCAAACACGCCCTGCCAGCGCAAACCGCTCTCCGGGGGGCAAGGGGTTGGCAATGGTGCCGATTTCTCCCGCCGCTGAGCGCACGGAAAACTCCTCCGCTTCCTGAAAAACGGCGTAAAAGCGGAAATTGGTCACCAATTTTTCGCCCGCCAAGCCTACAATGAGCCCGCCCTCGTCCATCAGCTCCAAATAATTGCCCTTTACCATAGAAACGAGCAACGCCCGATAGGCTTCCCTCTCTATATGCTGCAAGGGGGGCAAGGAAAGGACTCTGTCTGCCAATTCCCTTGGGGAAAGCTCTCCGCAGGAAGCCAAGATGCTCAACGTTTGATGAAACGCCAAGGAGAGAGGCATTTTCTTGGGGGTTGGGGTTTCGATGAAGCGCTCCTCGCTATACAGCTGGACAAGCGCGATGCCTCTTAAAAGCTCCCAAGGAAAAAGCTCGGGCAGGGTGGCGCTTGGCAGGGGGGTGTCTTCCCTGAAAACCATCAGCATTTCAGGGGGCATTTCCCTTCTGCCCGAGCGTCCAAGCCTTTGTAAAAGCGCGGAAACGGAATGGGGAGAATTTAACTGCACCACCCGTTCAAGCTTTCCAATATCAATGCCAAGCTCCATACTGACTGTGGCGCAGGTGACAATATTTTCCTCTTCGTCCTTCATTTTTTGCTCCGCGTCATTGCGAATGGCGGCGGAAAGGTTACCGTGATGAATATAAAAACGGTCCTTTTCGTTAAGGCTCTTTGCTATCTGCCGCAGGGAAGCGGTAACAAGCTCGGTTTCTTCTCTTGAATTGGAAAAGACAAGGCATTTCTTTTGCCGTACCGCCTCATAAATAAAGGAGAAGCCTTGGTCAAACACAGAGGGGATTTCTGCCCCTTTTGGCGCTTCGAGCTTGCTTTTGGCGCCCTCTTCGGTATAAAAATGGGCAAAGCCCAAGCGCCAGGAAAGCTGCCCCTTTTGGATAATGGGACACACGGTTTTATGACCGCTTCCGTTTTCGATCCATTCCATTGCCGCTTCCCTGTTGCCAATGGTAGCGGAAAGACCGATACGACGGGGATAATTTTTTGTCAGCCGTGACAGACGGGAAAGCAGGCACAGGACCTGATTGCCTCGGTCTGTTCCTATCATCGTATGCATTTCGTCCAAAATCACGTAGCGCAGACCGCCAAACAGTCTTGGCAATTCGTGATAGCGGTGAATAAAGAGGCTTTCCAAGGATTCAGGTGTTATTTGCAAGACGCCCCGAGGGTTATCCAGCAATTTCTTTTTTTGGGAAGAGGCAACGTCCCCGTGCCAGCGAAAAAGAGGGATATGGCTTGGATAAAGCAGCTCTTCCAGACGAACATACTGGTCGTTGATTAAGCTTTTTAAGGGGGCAATATACAAAACCTCGACCCCTTCTACCTCTTTGGGCGCTTCATACATTTGTGTCAATATGGGAAAAAAGACAGCCTCTGTCTTGCCCGAAGCGGTGGGAGAGGACAAAAGCAGGTTTTCCTCTTCTTCAAAAATCACCCTTCCCGCTTCCAGCTGCACGGCGTTGAGCGTCTTCCAGCCGTGACTGTATATAAACTCACGAATGAAAAAGGCATACCGTGAAAAAAGAGCCTCTGCTTCTGACATATTTTTAACCGTACCTTTCTTTTCGGGCTTTATATGACAATGTCCTGCAAGGAAAAGCCGCCAAAAGCACCCGAGCCTGTATTTTTCTCTTCTTTCTCTTGCGAGGGGCTTTTATATTTTTTTTCCTCTGACGCCATTAAGGCTTCAAAATCAACGTCGGGGCGGTTGTCTAAAATAGAGAGCACCGCCATATAATCGAGTATCATTTCTCTTGGCGTTAAAAGCTCACAAGAGCCTGCCCTATCCAAGCAAACAGAGAGAAAGCGCTTTTGCTCTTGCTCGGTGATACGGGGCTCTTTTCCTGTTTTTTGAGAATAAATTTTCGTCAGGCGGGATAAAAGCGCAAAGAGCTCGTTTTCAGAAAGAGAGCGCAAGCGCAAAACGGGGGACGCGTAGTTAATATACTCTCCCTTGGAGAAACGGCTGTCAGACAAACGGCTTCGCAGGGCTTCATAGCTGAAAAGACCTCTTTGCGTATCCTCTAAAAACTGCGGCGTTCCGCCAAAGATGATACCAAGCCCCTCCGCTCTTCCCTGCAAGGCGTCATTGAAGATGGTCAAGAGTTTTTCGTAATTGGACTCACGGGAAACACGGTTGACAATTTTATAGAGCACGATACATTCATCCATATAAACGACAAGCCCCGTATAGCCGACCTTGCGAGAGAAAATAGCCCACAGCTTGATGAAGTCATACCAGTTTTCGTCCGTAATAACAGAGGTTATGGGAAACCGTAGCGCCTGCTTTGCTTCTGTTTTGGTGGAAAACTCTCCGCAAAGCCAACGCAGGCAAGCGGATTTTTTCTCTTCATCCTCGTTGCCGCACGCCATAAAATATTCCGAAAGCACACGGGAAAAATCAAATCCGCCCACACGGCCTTCAAGCTCTCCTGTTTTTTCCATCACCCTTTTGCGAAGCGCTTGGGAAAAGGCGGGGCTTTCGGGAAGAATATCTGCTTCCGCCAATTCACATAAAAGATGATTATAGTACCGCGAAAGCACCAAGGGAAGCGCTCCGCCCTCGGGGGAAGCCTTTGAAGAAAGATTGCGCATAAGCTCTCGGTAGGTGGCAACCCCAGCGCCGTGGGAGCCGCAAAGACGCCGCTGGTCAGCGGAAAGGTCAACGTCAGCGCACAAAAAGCCCTTTTCCAAGGCATAGCCGCGGATGAGCTGCATTAAGAAGGTTTTACCGCTTCCATACCGCCCAATCAAAAATCGGACGGCAGCGCCCCCGTCAGCGACGCTTTGCAAGGAGTCTAAAAGAGCGGCTATCTCCTCTGTGCGCCCAATGGCAATATAGGGAGCGCCGACTCTCGGCACAACCCCTGCCGACAGAGAGGAAACCAAGTTGTTCAAGATGCGTTTTGGGATTTTTACGTCGTTTTCAATCATATCACATATAGGCTCTCAAAAAGCCCGCTATCTCCTCATTGTAATCGGCGATGGGAAAAATCCCTTCCGCCGTCATATCTAAAACGATGTCCCCCATCGTATCGCTGAAATAATCGTTTATTTCCTCTGCCAAGGCTTCTTTTTGGGTATTGGCTTCCTTGGCAATCTCATTTGCCAAAGCCCCCTCTCCCTGCCAAAGCGCAGAAAGAAAGCGCAAAGCTGCGTCTGATAGGGGCGCTCCCCTTTCTGGCTCAGGGGGCGCTTCTTCCTCGTCGTCGCAAGAGGCAAAGACTTCCGCAAGCTCTTCCTCTGAAACCAAGAGCCTTGTATTCTGCCAGGAGTCATTTTCAATTTTTTCGGCTTCCGTTGCGGAAAAAGCACAGCTTTCCGCGTCATACTGCGCTTCATAAACAGGACGGGGCAAAGGCTCTTCCTTACGGGGAAACGCTTTTTCAAAATAACCGTCTATCAGTTCCTTGACGGCGGGCGGAACCTCGCGCACCATTAAGCGACTTTTGATATGCAGGCGCATACGCAAGCAGTTTTCCGCGTATTTCACGGCGGCAGTCAATTCCTCTGCGAGCCGCAAGGCCGCGAAATGGGGCTGATAAGAAACCTCTATCCGATAGCGCAAGGCTCCCGCCCAAACGGCACCCAAAAACACCTCTCTGCTTTTAAGGGAAACCATATTTTTTTCCCTGGATGCTATTTGCAGCAAAACGGGAAACACGGGAATAAGCGCCTTTTCAATATGGTGCAGCATAGAAAAAAGCTCTTCTCTTTGGGACATACGCGTTGTATAGGGGTCGTACTTGGAAAAATAACGGATGGCGGCTTTCGTATCTTGACTCGCTTCACCAATAAAGCCCAAATAAAACTCCTTCCAAGCGCCCTCTTCCAAAAGCGCGGGCAAAAAGGACATAATCTCCTTATACGGAAAAGGAACACGGTATAAAAGGCAGTAATCCACAAGCCACTCTCGCATATACTTGTCCACTTGCGGAAAAGCCCCTCTGTAAGCCGCCCACAGCCTTGCAAGCAGCAAGGCTCCCTCTTCCTTGGGAATGAGGTTGGGGGAATTGAGAATTTCGTATATAAAAAGAAGCAGATAATTTTTTGTCGTCTTGATATACCTTCCCTCATAAGCGCAATCGCGGAAATACAGGTAATAGGACATTTGCTTTTGCGAAAGCTGCGCATATTGGGGCGAATAGCTGAAAAAGGGCTCAAACGCACAGGGGGGATTTTTTCCCAAGGAAGAAAGAGAGAGAGCCGCCGCTTCCTGAAAGCCGTGATAAAAATGAAAGGGCGAGGTAACGGAATACACGCGCGCCCCTCTTAAAAAGGGGTGAGAGGTTATTTCATACTCCTCGATGAGCGTGACCTCTCTTTCTTTAAGCGATATATTCTCTTCTGCCTTTACTGTCTTCTCGGTATCAGAAAAAGCTTGAGGCGAGGGAAAGGAAACGGGCTCTTGGACAGGGGCGGCTATGACACTCTTTTTCTTTTTGGGCATCAAGGAAGCGATGTCCCAAAAATCGTCTAACTCTGCCATACCTATGCCCCCTTTCCTTTTATTTGCTTACAATCCTTTTCAGTTTGGTGATTATAACATTATAGCATAAAAATTCTTATCTGTCTATCTTTTTGAAAAATTTTTCTTTAATATTTCTTTAATATTTTTGCGTTTATAGAGGCTAAATATTGACAAAGAGCCCCTTTGCGTGATAAAATGAAAAAAACACGTTCTTTCTGTGGAGGGGCAATGTTAGAAAAGGCAATATGGATTACGGGAGAATACGAGAAGGCAACAAAAAGTGCCTGCTTCTTTTTTCGTCGCGCTTTTTCGCTGGCGGACGAGGTAAAGGAAGCAAAGCTTTTTTGCTCTGCTTTTCCTATGGGAGAATTTCGCGTAAACGGGATGCTTCCCAAGGGCTTTTCACCCGATTTTACAGAAAGTGACGCGGAGTTTGCTATTTGCTGCCGTTGTTATGATATTACGAGTCTTTTATCCAAGGGCGACAATCTGCTTTCGGTAACCATACCGACAGGCAGCCGCTTTTGCATTGAGGTAAAGGGCGTAATGAAAAACGGCGCGCCCTTCGCCTTACACAGCGATTCCTCTTGGTGCGTGACGGACAAGACACCCTTTTTCGCCGCTTCCTCTCATAGCGAGGGGTACGATGCCGAAAAGGAAAACCGCGATTATTATCTGCCGTCCTTTAACGATGCCGCTTGGGACAACGCCAAAATCACCACGGGAATGGGGGGACTTTTGCTTCCCTTCCGCGCTCTGCCCGTGACGGAAGAAAAAATTTCTCTGCCCCCGAAGGAAATAAAAGCGGGGATTTTTGATTTCACATACACCGTAACAGGAAAGGTACGCTTGTCGGTAGAAGGAAAAAAAGGCGATAAAATCCTTCTTCTTTACGCCAAAAGAATGCAAAAAAACGGTACGCCCTTATTTGACAAGGAAAGCGATTGCTTTATTTTGGGAAAAAGCGGGGTTAACACCTTTTCTCCCACCTTTTCCAAGCACAGCTTCCGCTACGTTCAAATCAAAAAAGAGGGTGAAGATGAAGAATCTCCCAAGATAAAAGAGCTTTCTGCCTTTGCCTTGCATACAGACCTTGCGTCCGTTGGCTTTTTCTCCTGTTCAAACGACACCTTAAACACCTGGCACGAGGCAACCCGCCGTTCTATCCGCTTTGCCTTTCAGGGCTCTCCCACCTTTTTGCCCGACAAAGAGGAAAACGGCAGATGCGCCATCGGCTTTGCGACCTCGGGCGCTTCCCTTTACAATTATGAGATGAAGGCTGCCTATCAGAAATGGCTTTCCGATATTTTGGACGCCCAAAAAAGAGACGGGCAATTTCCCGCCCTCTTGCCCGCACCGAGCAAGTATGAGGGCAGTGGCAGCGCCGCTGACGGAACAGCGCTTATTCTTCTGCCTTACGAATACTATTTATATACGGGTGACAGCGCCCTGCTTTCCTTGTCATGGGACGGAATGAAGGCATATATGCAGTTCCTTTCCCACTTGGAAGAGGATGGCATTTTACACTTTGGGGAAAACGACATACACAACAGGAGTGACGCTGCCTACTGTCCCCCTGAGCTTCCCGGAACCGCTCTTTACTACCGCTTCGCCGAGGTTATGGCGAGGACCGCGCCCTTGATGGATGAATCCGCCAAGGAATATGAGAAGCTCGCTTCGCGTATCCGCTCTGCCTTCCGCGACAGGTTTATTGAAAACGGGCATCTGATTTGTGCGTCGCAAAACGCCCTTGCCTGTACCCTTGCTATGCGTTTAGAGGAAGAGGACGAAACGGAAGAGATGTTAGAGGATCTGCTTGCCGTTATCCGTGAAGGTAACAACCGCTTTGACGTTGGTATGATTGGGCTCGGCTTTTTGCTCACCGCCCTTGGCGAGCATAACAAAATAGAAGCAGCTTTCGGTATGATCCTGCAAGAGCTGCTCGGCAAGGAAGACGCTCCTCGCACAAGGCTTTGGAACTATCCCAATTTTTGCGACATAGACAAGTTTTTGTTCCGCTATATCGCGGGTATTCGCCCCACTCCCCACAGTCTTACCATTGCGCCCTTTTTACCTGACGGTATAGAATACGTCAGGGCGGCTTGGAAAAACACGGTAGTGGACTTTGACAAAAAGCGTATTCGCATCGTTTCCGATACCCCCTTTTATCTGCTTTATGGGGGCGAGGAGCACTATTTACCGCAAGGGGAATACAACTTCCCTGCCAACAAATAAAAAAACGGGCTGTTTCGTCAGAAGCAGTCCGTTTTTTGATTTTTTATTTGGCAAAGGCGATGGCGTTTTTATCGCCAACCGCGCAAAGATTGCTCTCTTCTTCCAGCCGCCGCAAAAGTGGCAGCAGCCTTTTTAAGCCCTCGGGCGTGGTGCGCAAAATTTCTTTTCTCGTTTTGCTTGCCGCCTCTTCGTCCATGCCCTTCAAGTATCTTGAGCAAGCCAAAAGACATACGCCACCCGCGGACAAAAGCGGATCGGTTTTATTCACAGCACCAATGATTATATCGTCAAGCTGGATGCCCTTGGCGAGCGTATCTGCCAAAAAGTCTGCCATACCCTTGAACACGGTGGCTGTGTTTTTCAAATTAGGATCACGGTAGGAGTAGCAGAACACGTCTCCGTTTGGACGCACGCTCATACCTGTTCCGTAAGCGCCGCCCTTCACTCTGACGGCATTCCAAAGATACGAGTATGTCATCATAGAGGACAAGACCACCCACTCGCCGCTATACTCTGCGCCCAAGGCATAGAGATTTTGACCCACAGCCGAAAATCCGACGCCTGCGGGAATTTCAATGGCGCATTTCCCTGCCGCAAGCGCGGCAAATTCCGTTACGCCGCCAATAGAGGCAGAGGGTAATCCTGCAATAAAGTCGGCAAGAGTATCCTCGCGCAGAAGCCCGCTATATCCCACAAAGAGTCTGTTTTGGGCAAAGGTTTTCTGCTTTACGCCATCCAGCGCAAGAGAAATGGAAGCGGCATTCTCACTGAAATCCTGTAAAAAGGAAGAAAACCAGTTGATATAGCTTTCCCCTTCCAGCATCTCCTTGAAGTAGCCCTCCTTGGTAAAGGGAGCCAAGGCTTTTGTGACGGCGAGCGTATGCCCGCTTCCAATCATAGACTGCTTTAAGAAATATTCGCTTTGAAGCAGCATCTCGTGAATTTTATCCGTTTCATCGTAGCGCCCGTTCAAGAGAATTTCTTTTATCAGTGCCATACCCTTTTCAGCGTTTTCCTCTAACATTTTGACGGAAACCAAGAGGTAGGGCGTGGTATTTCGGGTGTCGCTCGTTTTAGAAATATAGCTTAAGTCCGCGCTGATGCCGCCAAGGGTTGCCTTGATTTCCGTTTGCAATTCCGCGGCAGAATAATGGAGCGTGGAAAGCGCACCGACCCCCTCGGTCAATATAGTCAACATCCGCAATTCTTCAAGTGAAAGGTCGGAAATATCAAAGAACAGGTTGAGATAGACAATGCCGTTGGTTTTATTGGAAACCTCTAACACCCTTCTGTCCGACAAGGTCTTCTCGGTGGTGGGCGGGGTGCTTATTTTCTCGGGAATATCCGCAATATTCAAGGTAGGAAGCGTTGCAAGAAGCTCGGGGGTATCCTCGCTTTGCTGCCATTCGGTCATACGGCAAAAGGAAGCATAGACACTTTCCCTTTCTTCCTTCGTCCAATTCCTTGCGGCAGCGGCGCACTTTTCCTTTTCAGACCTTTCATTTTCCTCTCCCTTGGTTACAGAGGGGTTGGCATACAGATAGCATTTATCATCCTTATTCCCCAGCATTTCTACCAGGAGCGCTTCAAAATAGCCCTCGTTCACCCGTTGGCGCAGGCTCTCAAAAATATGAGCGTTGTCTATATGAGCCGTGGGATTTCCGCCGTAGAGCCAAGAGTCGTACATTTTCAAGGAAAGCGTCAAGCCGACGTGGCTTTCCATTTCCTTATTATGAAAGGCAAATCTTTCCAAGGAAGCGGAAAGTGCTTTTTTATCCAAGCCGTTCTTGCTATGCTCATTGGCAAAAAGGGATAGCTGCTCCTTGATTTTCGCAAAGGACGCGACTTCCGTGTTTCTAACAACAAAGGAAAGATAGGGCTGATAAATACCGTCATTGACAGAAAGAAAAGCGTCCTGCCCCAAGCCCTTTTCAAGGAAGGCACGCTTTAAGGGGGCTTCGTTGGAGCCTGTCAGATAATCAGCCAACACCTTGGCGGCGTAGGTTTTTTCGATTTCGTCAAACGCGCAAAGGATTTTGGATACGGACATATGAGAGAGCGTTTCCCCCTCTCTTGCCTCAAAGGTGATGGTTTTTTCAGCCGTCCTCGCTTCTTGCGCGGTGAAGGCAAAGTCATTCTCCCGATGGGTATAATGAGAGAGATATTCCTCATCTATAAAGGCTAAAGCCCTGTCAATATCCAAGTCGCCGTCTAAAACGATTTTTGCGTTTGTAGGATGGTAAAATCTCTGATGGGCGGCGATAAACTGCTCGTAGGTTAAATCCGTGATACACGCAGGGTGTCCGCCGCTGACAAAGCCATAAGAGGTATCGGGAAATAAAAGCGCCATTTCTTCCTCTTCCATAACCGACTCTGCCTCCGCCAGTGCCCCCTTCATTTCGCTGAACACGACGCCGTTATAAGTGGGGGTGGCATCGGGGCTTTCTAACTCATAGTGCCAGCCCTCTTGCATAAAGATTTCGGGGCGGGTATATATTTTCGGGCAGAAGACCGCATCCAAATATACCGACATCAAATTGAAAAAGTCCTCTTCGTTGCGGGAAGCAACGGGATAGACCGTTTTGTCGGGAAAGGTCATCGCGTTGAGAAAGGTTTGCAAGGAGCTTTGCAGCATAGACACAAAGGGCTCCTTTACGGGATATTTCTTTGAGCCGTTCAAGACGCTGTGCTCCAATATATGAAAGACACCCGTGCTGTCCTCGGGCAAGGTTGTAAAACCGATAGAAAAGGTTTTGTTGGTATCCTCTCTTTGAGAGTAAATCAGCTCAGCCTCTGTTTTTTCGTGACGAAGGAAAAAGAGGGTGGCGTCAATATCGGTGATATATTCCTTTTTGGTCAAAACAAAGCCGTGACAAATATCGCCAAGGGCGGCATCCTTCACTTTTTTTTGCTGCAATGACATATGCTTTCCTTTCTAAACAATTATTTTTTCAGCACTGACGAATAAGACGAAGGAAAAATTCCACCGCCTTACCCACCGTTTCCAAGCGGATTTTTTCATTGTTGCCGTGAATGGTGGCGCGTTCCTCGCTCGTTAAATCCATAGCGGAAAAACGGTATACCTTATCGGAAATGGCGCCGTAATGGCGGCTGTCCGAGCATTGCACCATTAAATAGGGCGTCACAATACAGCCCTGCCAGGTGCCCGAAATGGCATTTTCCACTCGACGATAGCCCTCGCAATCGGTTTGCGAAATACGGCTGGGGTTCATACCGCCCATGACCTCTAATGTAACAGCCTCGTCGTCAACTGTTTTTTGAATGTGGGCAACAACGCTTTCCATCGTATCCGCAGGGTTAATGCGTATATTGGAAAGCATCGAGGCGGAAGGGGGAATGACGTTGGGTGCTTGGCTTCCTTCCATCTGGGTGAAGGCGACGGTGGTGCGAAGCAAGGCGTTCATTTCGCCGCCGCTTTTTTTCGCCAACAGGTCCAAAAGGGGCTTAAAACACCAAAGGTTTGCAAAAATAATACGGTAGACAAAGGAAGAGTGGCGACCAAGAGTGTCAAACATTTCCGCCACGGGCTTTGTGATATGCGCGGCAAACGGGTAGTTTTCCACCTTGCAGCAGGCTCTTGCAAGCACGCCAACAGGTGTGTGCGGCTTGGGAGCGGATGCGTGACCGCCCGAAGAGGCGGTTCGATAGGCAAGATTGAGCATACCCTTTTCGGCAATACCCACCATAGCGCAGGGCTTCTTTACCCCCGGGAACACCTTTTCCACCACAGCGCCCCCCTCGTCCACCACCATAGAGAGCTCAATGCCCTTTTCCTTAAAGTAGTCGACGATATGGCAGGCGCCCTTGCCGTTTATCTCTTCCCCACCCGAAAAGGCGAGGTAGATATCGTTTTCGGGGACGAATCCCTCTTTTATCAGCGTGTTCGCCGCCGTTAAGATACCGTTGAAGGTGACCTTTGTGTCAAGCGTTCCTCTGCCCCACAGGCATCCGTCTTCAATCACGCCCTCAAAGGGCGGCTTTTCCCATAGCGCCTCGTCCACAGGCACCACGTCAAAATGCGCCATCAGGACAGATGGCTTTCCTTCGGCTTTGCCCTTCCAACGAAAGAGCAATGCGCGATCAGGCAGGCGCATCTCTTCACAGGTCTTATATACATAGGGATATAATTCGGGTAAAAGCGCGTATAATTTTTCAAACTCCCCGTCCTCTTCCTCTTCCCTATTGATACGGGAGACTGTTTTGCAGCGTACCAGTTTTTGCAGGCTGTCGACTGCCTCTTGCGCGTCAAAGACCTCTTTTGGAAAGGCTCTTGCTTGCTCTGCCTTGGGCTTGAAGGCGGCGGCTCTTATCAAAATCAAACAGAGAAACGCCAAAAGCAGTCCCAAGCACGCAAGAGCGATATAAAATCCTATCATTTGCTTAAATCCAATTCCTTTTATACAATATTCTGGCATAAATCAGGGTGAATATAACACCAACAGGAACCATAATGCCAACGGTGCCTGCGTTAAGAGCGGGTACAAACACAAAGAGAAGCAGCATGAGAATGACAGGCGCTGCTGCTAATTTGATATTCTTCGACACAAAGACAACGCCAAGCGCCCCAAAGAGCGCGGGAAGCATCTGGTCAAAGGCGGGCTTGATAACAGGCGAGGACAAAATGGGGTTCAGGGGTACTATCAGGACAACGCCCAAGATAATAATGACGGTGGTGACAATGGAAGAAACGGCAATGGCAACGGTAGAAATGATTTCGCCCTCTTCGCTTTGGGCTTTCACCTCTGCGTTTTCCATAGCGTTCAAGGCGCAGGGGAGCTTCAGGTTGGAGATGTTCCCCGTTACAAAGGAAAGATACGAGCCGCCAACGCCAAGCATCGGAATGTATGTGACGGTTTCAACAACGCCAACCGCCCAATACATAGGCGCAGTTGCCAAAAGCCCCCGCCAGACACCCGCCCAGCTGGGAGTGGCATCAAAGATGAAGCAAAGGGCCACAGGAAAGAGCAAGAGAATAACCATCATTGCCAAATTCCATATAGTACCGTCTCTATGGACTGAATCTATATAAGACAATTTTTCGTTGTTTTTCATTATAAGGCACCTCCTAACCAAGAAGTCAGGGGAATGGCAACAGCCATACCGATAACCATACTCAATGGCAAGGCATAATCATTGAGCCATTTCCATTTCAATTTTTTCATCAGAAGCCCGCAAAGGACCATAAGCAAGGCGGAAATGAGCATAACCAGAACAGGAACAAGCCCCGAGGTTGCGGTGAACTGCTCGCCCTTGCTGTTGGTAAAGATGCCGCCCTCGGACTGCCAGAGTCTGCCTATATCGCAGAAGACGTAACCGACGAAGGCAGAAATCATACCCAAAAACAGCGCGTTTTGCAAAAGACCGCTCCATTTGGCGTCCTTCTTTTCAAAGCTGACAAGACCGTTTTTGATTTCCTTGCTCAAAACAGGCACAAGCCAAATACCGACCATAATGGAGACCGTCATAACAATGGTAATGGAGATATAGGACGAAGCGTCCATATTTCCAACAAAGTCAGCAAGGCTTTTCCCCATACCCGACGCCGCGTTTGCGGCGGCAATCGCCTCATAAGACAAGGAGCCGACAACCGAAAGCCGAAGCCAAGGAAGCGGAATGCCCAAGGACTGAGAAAGTGAGATGACGGCAATGACGATAGAAACCGCAGGGGCAATCGTAAAAATAGCGGCAGAGCGTACCGTTTTTTTGATTTTCGTCATATCCATACCTTTTTCCTTAGCGCGCTTCACAGCCTTCACTAAAAAATAAACCGATTGCGCCAACACCGCGGCTACAATCACAGCAACAATGACGAAAATAATGGGATGATTGATGTGAAATTCCATTGATGCTTCCTTTCCGTTCATATAAAAATGATATATGGAAAATTATACCTTTTTTTGCCGCTTTTGTCAAGGGAGAAGCGGCGTTTGAAAAAAATTTTGATTTTTTTCTTTTTTCTTGCGATAAAACGCCCTCTTGGTTGATTATTTAAGTGAAAAGGTCCAAAAGGACACAAAGAAAGGAAACATAATCATGAAAAAGGTATTAGTAGCATTTACACTGGTAATCGTACTTTTGGCAGCCTCTCTGGTTGGGTGCGATATCGCAAGCACGGGCGACGGGCTTGCCGCGGAAAAGGCAAACGCTGCCGCGGTATTCACGCTTGATGTCAACCCCGGTGTCCGTATATACGTCAGAGAGGATGACACGGTTATCGCGGTTGAAGCCACCAACGAGGACGGTGAAGAGGTTGTAAAGGAGCTTGTTCTTGAAGGTGTGAACTACGAAGAGGTTGTAGAAGACATTGTTGACAAGATGGAAGAAAAGGGCTATCTGGAAGGTGAGGAAAGCTCTGTTCTCATTTCCGTTGAGAAAAAAATGATTGAGATTTCCGAAAAGGTAAATGAAAAGATAAACAAGGCTTTTGAGAAGCACGGCAAGAAGGCATCGGTGATTGAGCAAGAGCTTGACGAGCTGGAAGAAAAGGTAGAAGAGGAAATCGGTAAAATAGCCAAAAAGTATAACATTTCCGAAGGAAAGGCGCACCTGATTGAAAAAATCAGAGAGGAATTTCCCGAGCTTTCCGAGGAAGAGCTTGCTTCTCTTAAGGTGAATGATCTGGGCATTATGCTGGAAGAGACCTCGGACGAATTGAAGGAGCACTTCAAGAAGGTCGGAAAGGCTGTAAAGGACGCTTACGTTGGCAAGGAAGAGGCGCTTAACACCGCGCTTGAAAGCCTTGAAATTACGCCCAACGACGTCACTATGCCCCATGTCCGTATCACCAGAGACGATGGCAAGATGCTCTACGAGGTAGAGTTCGTTTATGACGGTATGGAATATGAAATAACCGTTGACGCCAAGAGCGGAGAAATCCTTGAAACCGAGAGCGAGGAATATGAGGAGTTTGACCCCGAGAGCTTTATTGACGATTTCTGCAACAAGCACGAGATTGATATAGAGGGCTTTAAGGATCATATTATGAACGGCATCTTTGGCAAGGACGAGCACAAGGATGAGCACAAAGACGAAGAGAGCCAAAATAAGCCCTTGAACCGCGGCGAAATTTTGAAGAGCGTATTAGCGGAGCTTGCTATTTCGGAAAAGAGCTTGAAGAAGACGGACGTTGAGCTCCACAGAACGGAAAACGGCGCTATCTTCTCCGTTACCGTTGAAACCGTTGAGGGTGACGTGTATACGCTTGTTGTTGAGGCATTCAGCGGAGCGATTTTAGAAGCCGAGCTGAACGGAAGCGTCATTGAAACAGAGGAAAAAGCGGCTGAATAAAAGATAAAATAAGAAAAAGCATTGCTTTTTATCCCCTTTTATGCTACAATCAAATGGATCATTATGAAGGATGAAAGGGGATAACAGCCGTGCTTACCGTATGCGCTCTGACAGAAGAAGCGGTCATCAGTAGAGACGCCAAGACAGAAAAGCTCATCGCAAAAATGTCTTGCGGCGAGGTTTCCGCTATGGGTCCCCTCTACGAGCTAATAGGAACGGACATTTACGCGTATGCCCTCTCCAAAACCGCAAGCAAAGAGGATGCGGAGGATATTACCCAAGACACGTTCGTGCAGATATGGAAAAGCGCGAAGCAGTATAAGCCACAAGGCAAGCCGCTTGCGTGGATCTTTACAATTGAAATGAACCTTATCCGCCGACAGTATCGTAAAAAGCAAAGATTTGTTTCGCTTGACAAAACGCCTGAGATTGAGTCAGACGGCGGAGCTTTTGCCGAAAACATCATTAACAGCGAGTTTCTGCGGCAGATACTGCGTCTTTTGACCGAGGAAGAACGAGAGATTATTACCCTACATATTGTTTCAGGTCTTAAACACAGAGAAATTGCCAAGCTTTTAGACAAGCCGCTATCCACGGTGCTTTCTAAATACAATCGCGCTATGAAAAGGCTGCAAGCGCAGATCAAGGAAAAGGAGGAGTAACAGGTGAAAAAACGGAGCTTAAAAAATAAAATTACCGCGGCTTTCGCATCCGAGACGCCCTCTCTTCAATCGAAGATTTTGGCTTCCTGTGAAAAGGAAGCGCAGCTTCCTGCCTCGGTTCCTGCCGAAAAGGTTATACAGTCGCCCGCAAGTCGCCCGCAATTTAATATGATGCTCAAACGAGTAGCGGCTTGCGCCGTTTGCCTTATGCTCTTTCTTTCGGGGCTCGGGGTCGGTTTATTTGTTCCGCGTGGCGAAGTCGCTACGCTTGGCGATGCGGAAACCTTCGTTTACCTTGACGTAAATCCGAGCATCGAGCTTCAAATGGATAACCAAAACCGCGTTGTAAAATGCTTGGCGAAAAACGAGGACGCGGAAGCCATACTCGCGAGCTTGAAGTTGGAAAGCGTAGATATGGACACTGCTCTTTCCGCTATTGTCGGCTCTATGTACGTAAACGGGTATCTTACCGAGGACTCCAATTCCATTTTAATAAGCGTGGATGCGAAGAATGATGAAAAGACAAATACGCTTTTAAGTGATATTACGGGCAAGATAAACACCGTGTTTCAAAACACGGGAATGGAATGCTCCATCATCGCGCAGAGCGTAAAGGTGAGCGAGGAGTTAAAGCAAAGAGCCGAGGATAACGGCGTTTCCGTCGGCAAAATGTACCTTGTTGATAAAATGGTTGAGGATATGGATGATTATGACGAAGAGGACGCTCCCGATTTTGCCGATATGTCTATTAAGGAGCTCAATCTGATATATTCCACAAGACCGAAAAAGGAAGACGAGGGTGACGCCTTTGATAAAGATGTTTCCAGCGGAAGCGTTGGCGGCTTTGTCAAGCAGGATGAAGCCTTGGATTTGCTTCTTGCGGCGATAAATGTCAGCGAGGATGACGTCAGATGGTATCTTGTAAGGGCAGCATATCAGCGCGAAAACGGCGAAAGAAAAATGGTCTACAAGGTTTCTCTCTGGTTGAAGGATACTATCCTTCCCTATGAATTTGAAGTGGACTGTAAAACGGGCGAGGTGGTAAAGGCAGATAGCAATCTGCCGAATTTCAACCCCTCTGGTGAAAACGGCGAAGGCTCTCAACCAAGCCAAAATCCCGAAGAGGACGAGAATGACCGCCAACACGGGCAAGGCTCCGATGGGAACGGCGGTACGCAAAGCTCCCCTTCCCACGATAATAACGAGGGCTTCCCTTGGGAAGATGACGATGAACATTGGCAAGACCCCAACGGCGAAGGGCATCACGGTGACTCTGATTTTAATTGAAAATATAAAGATAAGGGTTGTCTTAAAGGACAGCCCTTTTCATTTTGCGCAAGCAAAGGCGCAAAAATGAGAACTTTCAAAAAGCTTGTTGACATTTCAACAAGTTTGTGATATACTCTTATCATCTTGTTGAAATCTCAACAAGTTATTGCTTTGAAAGGTATTGAAATTAAAGAATTTATGAACAAGCATCAGATGCACCCTAAAAAAGAGTTTGAGAGTATTCGCCACATTGTAGAATACGCCGCCGAGACCTATGGCGAGAAAACTGCCTTTTCTTACAGAATAAAGCCAAGCGACAAGGAAAAGGTATCTGTCAGCTATATTGCGTTCAGAGATGACGTCAGAGCCTTGGCATCTGAAATGCTCGCTCGCGGTATGCAGAACAGGCACGTTGTCGTGGTTGGAAAAATGTCCTACCAATTTATTGTGACCTACTACGCTACTCTTCTCATTGGCGCAGTTCTTGTTCCGCTTGATAAGGATTGGAGCGCCGCAGATCTGGCAGACACAGCCAAGAGCGCGGACATAGACTATTTGTTTATTGACGAGGAGAATGCCTCCAAGGGCAAGGAAATTGCTTCCCTTTGCGGATTGAAAACGCCCGTTGTTCTCTTGGGAGCTCTTGGCAAGCAGAGCCTTGACGCTATGATAGAAAGGGGGCGCGCGAAATTCTCCAAGAACCCAAAGCCTTATTGCGAGGTGACGTTTGATAACAAACAGCTTTCCCTTCTTGTCTACACATCCGGCACCACGGGAAAGGGCAAGGGCGTTATGCTTTCTACCGACGCGATTATTCGTGATATGGCAGACGTTATTCCCTATGTTGACTTTTCGCAAAACACGGTTTCGGTTCTTCCGCCCCACCATACATACGGTTCTTCCGTTATGCTGATCGCTCACGTGATGATTGGCGCCGAGGTGTATATTTCCGACGGCATCAAGTACGTTGTAAAGGAACTGAAATCCGAAAAGCCGGGGCATCTTATTTTAGTTCCCCTCTATCTTGAAACCTTCTATCGCAGAATACAGGCAAATTTAAGAAATCAAGGCAAGGAAGCGCTCGTCAAAAATATGATGAAGCTCAGCGGCTTTACCAGAAAAGCTACCTTTGGTCTTATGGATATCAGAAAGAAGGTATTTGCGCAGATAAGAGAGGCGTTCGGCGGCGAGATCAAAACCATTATAACGGGCGGCGCTCCCATTAACCAGGATATTATTTCCTTCTTTGAGGGAATTGGCATCTCTGTTCTGAACGGATACGGCATTACCGAGTGCGCTCCCATTATTTCGGTAAACAGAAGCCGCAACGTTGTCAAAGGAAGCGTTGGCAACGTGCTGGATATGGATGTCGTAAAAATCGTTGAGCCCAACGAGGACGGCGAGGGTGAAATCTGCGTCAAGGGTCCTAACGTTATGCTTGGGTATTACAAGAACGAGCAAGCAACAACAGAAGCCTTTGATGAGGAAGGATATTTCAGAACGGGCGATTACGGCAAGCTGACCAAGGGCGGCGTTCTCTTTATCACGGGGAGAAAGAAAAATCTTATCATTCTTTCAAACGGAAAGAACGTATATCCCGAGGAAATTGAGAACGAGCTTATTTCCGTTCCCGGCGTTCAGGATATCGTTGTATACGAGGGAAAGAGCAAAAGAGGAATGGAGCATAACGCCATCGTTGCGGAGATTTTTCCGGATAAGGAATTTATTGAAAAGAACGGCATTACCGATGCCATGGCTTATTTTCACGCATATATTGACGAATACAACAAGACGGCTGTTCCCTATAAGAAAATAACGGTGCTCAGAGTACGGAGCGAGGAATTCCCCAAAAACACGCTTCGCAAGATTATGAGATTCAAGATTGATACGACCATTGATTAAAGATCTTACTGCTCAAAAAGGAGAAAAAAATGAAAGAGCGTTTTCAGATGTTTACTGCCCTGATTGCGAAGATAAGCAGGAATATCAAACGGATAAAAAATCAGGAAATGGCAGAATACGGGCTTCGCAGTGTCCACGTTTCTTGTTTGTACTATCTTTATTCATCAAAGTTGCTGACTGCAACCGATCTTTGCGAGCGGTGCGAGGAGGACAAGGCAACCATTTCGCGCGCCTTGGACTTTCTGGAAGAAGGGGGTTTTATCCTTCGCGAGTCTAAATGCGCCAAAAGATATAACAGCCCTCTTTATTTAACCGAGAAAGGCGAAGAAGCGGGACGGAAGATTACGGATAAAATCAATTGTGTGCTGGATGAAATCTGCATTGATTTGACCGAGAAGCAGCGCACCGAATTCTATCGCAGTCTTACCGTTATCAGCGACAGCCTTGAGCTATGCGCGGAAGGAATAAGCAACGCTAAAAAAATCAAAAACCAGGCATAAGCGCATCAAAAAACAAGACAAATTCATACAACACGGGAGAGATTACGATGAAGGACGAAAGAAAGAATCTTTTACAGGCAATAAAGTTCACACTGTTTTCCATATCCGCAGGCATCATTCAAATGAGCTCGTTTGCTTTACTTGAAATTTTTATCAAGGACTATTGGATTCCGTACTTAATTTCTCTTGTGCTTTCCATTCTTTGGAATTTTACGCTGAATCGCCGCTATACCTTCAAGTCCGCGGCAAATGTACCCATAGCAATGGTAAAGCTTTTTGGGTTTTACCTGGTGTTTACCCCCCTGTCTATCTATCTTGGTGAATTGGCAGAGAATTGCGGCGTCAATGATTTTTTAATCTTTATTGTGACAATGCTTATAAACTTCGTTTTGGAATTCTTGTTTTGCAAGCTTGTGGTCTATCGCGGCAAGGAAGACACGCTAAAATAATGCGCGCGTATTGACATTTTGTTACAAACTAGGTATAATACCCCTATATACTCAAAAAAACATGCCAAAGGCAGAAAGGAACGAAAAAAGATGAAAAAGGTATCCAAAACATCCTATATGCATTAGTCCAAGCTAATCATTCGCTCTATTCTCTTCCTTGCGGCGCTGTTTTTTTATATTCTTGCTTGCATCAACGGTTCGGGAGAGCTGTTTATTGATTACAAAAAGCTGCCATGGATTCTCATTGTAATCTGGGTGCTTTTCACCGTGGAAATGATTTTGCGCTTTTTTCCATCTAAATTAGAAAGCCCGGGCTGTCAAAAGCAGTTCGCGAGAAATTATTTACCAACCGGAGAAGAAAAGCCACAGCTTCAATCCTGGAAGCGAACATTTGTAGTAGCGCTTGTATGGATTGTTTTGAACGCCATCATCGGCGTTCTTTATTACACGAGGGTGATAACCGTTGACATTCTCGTTTTGATCAGCCTTGCCTACGGTGTTTGCGATATGATATGCATTTTGTTTTTCTGCCCGTTCCAGACTTGGTTTATGAAAAACAGATGCTGCACCGACTGCCGTATTTACAACTGGGATTTTGCAATGATGTTTACCCCCTTCATCTTTATTCCTCACTACTATACATGGTCGCTCCTTGGTATGTCGCTGCTTCTGCTTTTGCGTTGGGAAATAACGCTTCGCCGTCATCCCGAGCGCTTTGCCGAGAACACTAACGCCTGTGTTTCCTGCAAGAACTGCAACGAAAAGCTATGCGCCCACAAAAAGCAGCTGCAAATTTTCATCAAAAAGAACAAGGAGCTGTTACGCGCCAAAGGAAGCAAGCTTATTGAAAGCATAAAAAAGGACAATCAAAAAAAGCGATGAGAAAATCTCATCGCTTTTTACTTTCAAAAAGAAGCAGTCACTTCCCTGCTTTTTGGGCAAGATGCTCTTCCCTTGCGCTTCGACGCCCCTCTTCCTTGATATCTCCCGCCTTAGTCAAGGCAATCTTGGTCAGGAAGGGACCTACAAGCTCATAAATCAAGACGGCAAACAGCGTGATGTTGCGCACGATTGCGCCATCCGAGCCAAGCTCCATGGCTTTGATCGCCATACCGAGCGCCACGCCCGCCTGCGGAAGCAGGGTGATGCCGAGATATTTTACGATATTGGGGTCAGAGTCCATCATTCTCGCGCTGATATTCGCGCCGTAATATTTACCGAGCGAGCGCGAAAGAATGTAAACGACACCGACAAGGACAACCGCAAGGCTGGCAAATACGGAAAGATCAAGCTCAGCGCCGCTGATAACGAAGAACAGAATAAGCACGGGGGTTGTCCATCTGTCTGCTCTTTCCATCAGCTCCTCGGAGACCTCACACGCGTTGCAGAACACACTGCCGAGCATCATACAAGCGAGCAACGATGAAAAGGCGATATGTATACCGAATAGCGTAAACTTCAAGCTTGAAACGGCAACGGTCAGCATAACGAAGGTGACCGAAACCGCCATACGCTTGGAGCGGGAGTGGAAGAACCTTTCGCAAAACGTAAAGAGCAACCCCATCACAAAGCCGAGCAAGAGAGAAAGGACAATTTCGAGCAGCGGCTCAAAAATGATAGCAAGCGGACTGACGCCTGCTGTACCCATAGATCTTGCAACGCCGAAGGAAATAGCGAAAACCACAAGGCCAACCGCGTCATCAAGCGCGACGACGGGCAAAAGAACGTCTGTGACAGGTCCCTTTGCCTTATACTGCTTAACGACCATCAGGGTGGCAGCGGGCGCCGTTGCGGTGGCAACCGATCCAAGAACGATGGCGGCAGGCAGGGTAAGCGTTTCGCGCATAGCAAAATGAAGCGCGACAAGAGCAACGTCAACCACAACGGTGGTGATTAAGGCTTGCAGCACACCTATCACGGTTGCTTGCTTGCCTATCCTCTTTAACTGGGTAATCCGAAACTCGTTCCCCATAGAGAACGCGATAAAGCCAAGGGCGAGATCAGAGATAAGACCGAAGCCTTCAATCTGGTCTGCCGTAATACCGATTCCCGGAATATGCAGCGCCCCGAGAACAAAGGGTCCTATCAAAACACCTGAGATTAAATACGCGGTAACCGCGGGAAGCTTTACGATCTTTGCAAGCCTTGACAAAAGAAGCCCTGCGAGCAAAGCAATAGACAAGCTTAAAAAGATACTTGCCGTTTGAGTCATATCATACGCCTTCTTTCAAATGATTTTTGATTACACGAGAGGAAAATCGCAAAGATAGATGTGAGGGTATTTATGTGCTCTCATAGTATCCTTATGGTTGGGCTCTTTTTCATCGATTACATATTATAGCACTTTCTTTTTGAAAAATCTATACCTTTTCAAAAAAATATTGGATTTTGGAGAAGAGAAATTTTTTCGTTTTTTACTATTGCTTTTTGCTTTCAAATATTGTATACTATTTATGACAGAAGGTGCTAAACACCTTAAAAAATGATGAAAGAAAGGGTTTACGCTATGAAAGAAAACGTATGTGATTTATTAAATCAGCAAATCAACAAGGAATTTTATTCCGCATATCTTTACCTTGATTTTTCCAACTATTTTGAGGATGCGGGGCTTGACGGCTTTGCCAACTGGTACAAGGTTCAAGCGCAGGAGGAGCGCGACCACGCAATGCTCTTCTATCAGTATCTGCAAAACGAAAATCAAAAGGTAACGCTTGAAGCGATTGACAAGCCGAGCAAAGCCATCACCTGCCATATGGACGTTCTCAAAGCAGGGCTTGAGCACGAGATTTACGTCACTTCCCTTATAAACGATATTTATGCCGCCGCATACGAGGCAAAGGATTTCCGCACCATGCAGTTCCTTGACTGGTTTGTAAAGGAACAGGGCGAGGAGGAAACAAACGCCAACGACCTTATCACCAAGATGGAGCTCTTCGGCTCTGATCCCAAGAGTCTTTATATGCTCAATCAAGAGCTTGCCGCGAGAGTTTACACCGCGCCCTCTCTTGTGCTTTAACACAAAAGGGTCTGACCGAGTCCTCGGTCAGACATCAGAAAAAGATACAAAGGAGTATTCCTATGAGCAGCTTCGAAAATCTTCGCATCGTGGATAATTTTTATCAGACCTCTCTCTATTTCCCGATGCCCACCGTCATTATCTCGACGCTTTGCGAGGACGGCTCTACGACCCTTGGTCCTTATTCGCTTGTTCAACCCTATTATGTGGCAGGCAAGGACTATTACGCAATGCTTCTGTGCTGTCGCAATTCCTCTAATACCGCGCAGAACATTTTAAGAAACGGAAAATGCGCACTTAACTTCATTGACGATAAGCCCGCAACCTTCAAGGAAGCGGTAAAGCTTTCCTGGCCCGGCGACAAGCCCGAGGAAAAGATGCCGAAATGCAACTTCAAGCTTGAAAAGAGCCTGCTTGAAGAGGAAACGGGCGAGGCGCGTCCTATGGTATTGACCGACGCCATTGAGGCTATTGAGTGCACTTGGGTACGCGAGCTTGAGGGCGCGGACAAGTTTCTTCCCGGGGAGCTTAACGGCTACGAGCCGCCCTACAATGATTTCAACGGTATTACCTCAAAGTTCGGCGCGCACTTCATTCTTCGCATAGACAAAATTCTGATGAAGAAGAAATATGCCGATGCCATCATTAACGGTGTCAGGGCAAAGGACTTCCCCCCTCTTCCCGTTGACTACGGCTACCGCGACTCCAAGAATTTCTGGTTTCACAGAAAAACGAGAATGAGAGCCGAGCTTCTTCAAATGCGTCAAGCCTCTCTTGAATCGGTGCGCTATGCGGCAGACAGAGTGGATGACAAGGTCAAGTTCACCGACGAGGCGCTTTTGACCGTTCTCGCAGTACCGAGAGTGTTCCTGCCGCTTGTCCTTAAAGGATGCGTTTCCTGGGCGAAGGAAAACGGTGTTGAGCTTATTACCGAGGAGCATATGAAGATCATCAACGACAAGAGAGCCAAGGAAAAGGAAAAGAAAAAATAAGCACAAGGGTCAGCTTCCCTGTTTGCGAAGCACCGAAAGCAACACAAACAGTTGCTTTTCGGCTCCGTGTGTTACAATTTCACGGAAATTATAACCTGACCTGCAAATTTTCTGCGAAAATTTCGGCAAATTGCGCCTTTGGTGGCACAAATCGCCGTGGGGCTGACCAAAAGGTCAGCCCTTTATTTTTGCAATAGGCAGAGATGAGCGAAAAGATTGAAATATTCGTAAAAGTGTGATATAATATCCACAGGCGGCAAAGCCGCCAAGAGCGCACAGCGTGCGGTACTTCGCCAAAGGCGAAGAGTGGAAACCATCAGGAATAAGCCGCATCGGCTAAGCCGATGGGAGCGAACAGGGTTCGCAAAACGGAATCGAAGATTTCGCGGCTTTTTTATGATATAATATCCACAGGCGGCAAAGCCGCCAAGAGCGCACAGCGTGCGGTACTTCGCCAAAGGCGAAGAGTGGATACCATCAGGAATAAGCCGCATCGGCTAAGCCGATGGGAGCGAACAGGGTTCGCAAAACGAAATCGTAGATTTCGCGGCTTTTTTATGATATATATATAATAAATGTGTGATATATACACTTCAAGGAGTATGAGATATGAAAATAGCAGTTATAAACGGAAGCCCCAAAGGAAAATACAGTATCACGCTGCAGACGATTTTGTATCTTGAAAGAAAGTTTCCCGAGCATACCTTTGAGGTGCTTCACGCAGGTCAAAAGATAAAAGCATTGGAGAAGGATTTTACGGAAGCGAAGCAGCTTATGGAGTCCTCTGACGCGGTTTTGTTTTCCTATCCCGTATATACCTTTCTTGCCCCGTCCCAGCTTCATCGCTTCATCGAGCTGACAAAGGCAAATGGCGTAAATCTGCAAGGCAAGCTTGCCACTCAGATATCAACCTCCAAGCATTTTTACGACATAACGGCGCACAAATACATAGAGGAAAACGCGCTTGATCTTGGTATGAAATACATTCGAGGTCTTTCTGCCGATATGGAGGATCTCCTGACACCGAAGGGGCAGGCAGATGCGGAAAAATTCTTTACGCGCTTTTTGTGGTCGGCAGAGGAGGATATCTGCATAAAACCGCCTAAGCAGCTGCTGCCCTATTCGTATGAGGCTGCCACGGTTCCCGAAAGCCGCACGGATGACAAGCGAAGGGACAAGGATATCGTAATCCTCACGGATAATACCGATTCTTCGTCGAACTTAGCGAAAATGATTGCTCGCTTTCAAAAGCAGCTCCCTTTTGAGAGCCGTATTGTAAATATTTCGGAATATCCGCTTTCCGGCGGGTGCCTTGGATGCTTCCGTTGCGCCGTTTCGGAAAGGTGCGTATATAAGGACGGCTTTGATACCTTTTTACGCGAGAATATACAAAAGGCAGATTCTATCGTCTACGCCTTCACGATTTCGGATCACTCTATGGGCTCTCGCTTCAAGATGTACGATGACCGTAACTTCTGTAACGGTCACAGAACGGTAACTGTCGGAATGCCTGTTGGATATCTTGTATCGGGTAACTATGCGGCAGAGAATAATCTTCGCACCGTAATCGAAGCCCGCAGCGAAACGGGAGGAAATTTCCTTGCGGGAGTGGCTACGGATGAGGGGGCCACGGATGCCTGCATTGACGATCTCGCAAAGAGCCTGACGTTTGCTCTTGAAACCGGTCATAGCGCGCCGCAGAACTTCTGGGGTGTTGGCGGAATGAAGATTTTCCGTGATTTGATCTACCAGATGCGCGGAATGATGAAAGCAGACCATAAGTTTTACAAAAAGCAGGGCATCTACGATTTTCCGCAAAAGAAAAAGCTTACGTCCTTGAAGATGTATTTGGTTGGACTGCTCCTCTCAAACGAAAAAATCCTTCAAAAAATGGGGAACAAGATGAACGAAGGTATGCTTGCGCCCTATACCAAGCTTTTTGCTCAAATGGATAAAGAAAAAAGGAAATGATTGACTGGCTTGGAGGTGATAAATTGAATCCGGCAACGTATATACCGATAATCGTC